>NZ_CAUERC010000015.1:0-42266 GCF_959020155.1 uncultured Bifidobacterium sp. | reverse complement strand
TTGGTGGAGGCGCGGGGAATTGAACCCCGGTCCGATGACCGAGCCCACAGTCTTCTACGTGCGTAGTCTGCTGGCCAAGTTGGCGATTTTTCTGCCCCCATCGATGTCGCAGACAACTGATGGCGAGCATATCCGCAGTTAAAGTCCCGATGCAGCCCTGAGGCTCAACTGCATCAGCAAGTCTTCTAAACGACGCTCAGCATCCTCCCAAAGACGAGGAGGAGTGAACGGAGCGGCTGCTCACTGGTTAATCCTGACTAAAAATCAGGCAGCGAGAGCGAACTCAGTGCGGTTAGATTTAGCACTTATTCTTTTGCCGGGGTCATCCACGAGCGGACCCGGCGTTCTCGGCACGCTTCCCTGCAGCGAACAGGTCACCGTCGAAACCGATCGCCCCCAATCTTGAGTTATCAAGCTTCCGGCTTTTCGGCCGGACTTTTCAGCATACACCCTATGGCGCTACTCGCGCAAATCGCCGGCAGCGAACATCGCCCCGGCATTGACGGGACCAACGTTGTCAGCAGGACCAACGGAGCGAACGCCGCCCCGGAACCAACGGAACCAACGGAACCAACGGAACCAACTGAATCGCCGTCACTTGATGATGGGCTTCTGGGATGCGGAAACATCAATCTGATGTTTGCCGGCAAAGCCAGCCGTGCCAGCGGTGATGTTCTTGTCGATTTCCTCGACTTCCGCCAGCTTCAGCTTCAGTTGCGAGGAGTCTCCCCAAATGATTACGCGGTCACCGTCGTTAAGCGTGGTGGTCACCGAATCCTGCGTCTCAGCGGTGACCTTGGTAATGGACTTACGCATCGATTCCGGCAATGCGCCCAGAATCGCCAGCGCCTCCTTCACCGAACGGTTCTTGAGACTGGCGTCTATATCCTTGACCTCGATCACCGGGATGCCATCCACGTTGGCGTTCTTCACCGAGTTCAACACGCGCGCCTGGGAATCCACCGCGGTCAGGGTATCGCCTCTTTTCAGCATGGCCGCAGGCCGTTGCGCCTTGACTTCCACGCTCATCGACTTGGGGAACTGTTTGGAGACCTTGGCCTCGCTGACGCCGGGAATGGACTTGAGTTGCTCTGTGACCTCATGGGCGGAGACCAGGAACAACGACTTTCCAGCCTGCTTATCGGCGATGGCATGGATGGTCTGCGCGCTCACCCATTCGTTGGCACCGGATACGCCGATCTCGCTGGTTTCCAGACGAAACACCGACGAGAAGAGCAGCAGCCACGTTAGCCCCGTCACTACAGCCACACTCACGACCGCAATCAACACGCGTAACGCGACGACGCGTACGTTCGCACGCTTGCGTTCTTTGGCGCGTTCGGTGAAATTCACCACTTTCGGGCGTGATACGACTCCTAGGGAGCCGGTGGTCTGGTGCAGCGTTTCGGCAACGTAATCCTCGCTGCGCAACCGTCGTGCATCGACGAAGGCACCGGCCTGGCCCTTGGCTACCGTCACATCGTCGATGATCTCCGGCTCGTCGATCTCATGCCCGGAAGACACGGACCGGGGAGCGCGAGACTTCGACGAGTGACCCGTGTTTCCGCGTGAACCGATGGTGCGCGGCTTGCGGGGACTTCCGGACGAACGACGTGAGCCGTTGTCATTGCCCCCGGATCTGACCGTGCGCCCGGACATCACTCGCAGCTTTCCCGATGGGCCTCAAGTGCGGTGAGCAGCACCTGATCCATGTCGGTGATGTCGCCCGCGCCCACGGTGAAGATCACGTCGCCGTGGTGGGCGCGCATGGCCATCATCTTGGCGGCCAGGCACATATCCTCGACCGGCTGAATCCACGTGCCTGCGGAAGCATCCTTGAGTCCCGCAGCCGCGTCCACGATGGTGGAGGGGCTGATGTCCGGGAAATCGGCCTGCTTTTCACGGGCCGGGAAGATGCCGGTGATAATGACGTCATCGGCTTTGGCCAAGGATTTGGCGAACTGGTGCGCGAAGAACTTGGTGCGGGAGAACAGGTGTGGCTGGAAGATCACACGAACGGTCGAATCGGGGTACCGGCGTCGGGCCGCATCCAGCAGGGCCGCGATTTCGGTGGGATGGTGGGCGTAATCGTCCACTACAGTGACCTGCTTGACCGTGCCGCGCACCTGGAAACGGCGTGCCGCACCGAGGAATGTGCCGGCCGCCTTGGCCGCGTCTGCGGGGCTCACGCCCAGCAGCACGGCAGCGCTGATGGCGGCGGCCGCATTGCGCGCATTGTGCACGCCAGGAACCTTCAGGGCAACGCTCTGAGACACCGGCTCCCCCGCCGTCACCGCGGCCGGCAGATGCAGGGTGAGCTGTTCGACGCCGCTGCCTGCGGTCTCACTTTCCGAAGCGATCCAGACATACGCGGCACCGCCCAGATCGGGCAGATCCTCACGTGCGGTGGTGCCATAGGCGACGGTACGCGATTTCACGTCGGCGGGCATGGCCTCCAGCACGGCAAGTCCGTCGGGGTCGTCGATGCTGATGATCACGTGACCGGTGGCCCGGCCGGCGTGGGCAACGAACGCGGCACGGTAGTGGGCTTCGTCGCCGTAATGGTCGAGATGATCGGCTTCACAGTTGGTGATAATGGCGATGGTCGGATGATATTTGGCGAAGCTGCCGTCCGATTCATCGGCTTCGGCCACCAGAATATCGCCTTTGCCCGCGTGTCCACCGTCCAGCGTGGTGCCGTCCGGGCCTTGGATAAAGCCGCCGATGGCGTAGCTTGGATCAGCACCGGCGTTCACCAGAATGTGGGACAGCATGGAGCTGGTGGTGGTTTTGCCATGCGCTCCGGCCACGGTGACGGCTCGTTTGCCGTTCATGAGCAGGGCGAGGATGTCACTGCGATGCACAATGCGCTTGCCTGCCGCGTGCGCTGCGACGATTTCCGGATTGTCCGGTTTGATGGCGCTGGAGTAGACCACGGTCTCGGCCTGGGCGACATTTTCGGCTCGCTGCCCGAATTCAACGGTGATGCCCAGCGTTTCAAGTCGGTCGGTTTTGGCGCTGTGTGCGCGATCGGAGCCGTCCACCGCGACTCCTTCGGCGTGCAGCATTTCGGCCAGAACGCTCATACCGGCGCCGCCGATACCGATGAAATGGGTGGCGCCGAGATCCGCGGGGCGGGCCGCAGCATCGAACGAGGCATACGTGGGGTCAAGCACGATGGGCTGATCTTGAGACAATTCAAAACTCCTTTGGGGATTCCAGCACCCTATATTATGACCGTATCTCGTGTTGCGGGACGGGATTGGTCTGTATCGCGCACGGGATGATATCTGAATACTATTTGGATGGTTCGGCTAATTGCAGAACGTGCCGGGCCATGATTTCGGCAGCGTTTCTGATGCCGTATTCCCATGCCTTGCGGCCGAATTCGGCAAGTCGTTCGTGATCGGCGAGCAGATCGGGCACATGCTCATGCACCCACTGCGGGGTCAGGTCCTTGTCTGCGACCAGAAGGCCGCCGCCGGCGTTCACCACTGGCTCGGCATTGAAACGCTGCTCGCCGTTGCCGATTGGCAGCGGCACGTAAATGGCCGGCAGACCCAGTGCAGCCAGCTCGGATACCGATCCGGCTCCGGCGCGGCAAATCACCAAGTCGGCACAGGCGAAGGCCAGATCGATTCGTTCCAGATATTCGGCGGTATGGTAGTCACCTTGTCCGGCCGATTCGGGGCCGATGCCGGTAAGCACGTCCGCGCCGGCCGAGGCCGTGACCAGTTCGCGTACTTCGCTGATTTTGCCTCGCCCGGTCAAGTGGATGATTTGTGCGTGGGCCAACAGGTCTGCGGCGGAGGAGGCGATGGCGCGGTTCAGGCTTTGCGCTCCCAGCGATCCGCCAGTGACCAGCACCAGCGGACGGTTCGGATCGACGCCAAGCTGCGCGGCCGATTCACGGCGTACGGCGGCACGATCGTCACCGATGCGTTTGGTCAGGGAGGCGATGGCCGGGCGCAACGGCAGACCGACACGCTCGACGTCGGCTCCGGCACGCGGTTTGAGACCGGTGCCTGCGTACACGGTACCGATGAAATCGGCCCAACGAGCGCCCAGTTTATTGGCCATGCCGGCACGCGCATTCTGCTCATGGATGGCAATCGGAATGCCCATCTTATGTGCGGTGGCGTAGACGGGGGCGGAAGCATACCCGCCGAATCCGGCCACGACATCCGCATGCCGCGTTTCAAGAATGGAGCGCACCTTGGCGGTTTCTCGCTTCCATTTTGCCGGGAAGCGCAGCATGTACAGGTTAGGGCGACGCGGGAACGGCACTTTTTCGATGGTGTCGAGCTCGTAGCCGGCCTCCGGCACCAAATCCTTCTCCAAACCCACCGCAGTGCCGATGACGGTGACCTGTGCCGTGGGTTCGATGTCGCGAATCGCCCCGGCGACCGCGAGCAGCGGATTGACATGTCCGGCGGTACCGCCGCCAGCAAGAACGATATGTGGTGTGCCTTGATTCATGATTACCGAGTCTACTTACGCGCTCTGACGCGACTGTTTTATCTGCGGTTGAGAGCGCATAAGTCCCACAACCAGTCCGGCCGCCGTCAAGCACATAATCATGGATGAGCCACCTGCGGAGACGAACGGCATAGGCACGCCCAATACCGGGAACACACCCACGACCACGCCGATGTTGACCATGGCCTGGCCCACGATCCAAATGGTGACGCACATCAGCACCATGGCAACATAACGATCGGTGACCTGCAATGCGATGACGATCATGCACCAGGCGAGAATCGCGAAGAACAGCAATACGATGGCGCAACCGACGAATCCGGTCTCCTCGCCGATGATCGCGAAAATGAAATCGTTATGGGCGGCCGGCAGGTAATTCCATTTCTCCCGCGAATTGCCGATGCCCAATCCCAGAAAACCTCCGGAGGCGATGGCGTACTTGGCGTGAATGGACTGGTAGCATACGCTCTGCGCGTCAGCGGCCGAGCAATCGCCATATGTGGCCAGAATACGACGCAAGCGGTTCGGGCTGGAAACCGCCAATGCACCGACCATAACCACCGCGCCCAATACGCCGACTCCCATCCATTTGCCGGGGAACCCGACGATCAGAAAGGCCACGCCTCCGATGAAGACCAGAATCATGGCCGTGCCGAGGTCCCTGCCGCCCATCACCAGTGCCACGCCTATCGCATACAACACCAACGGCGCGGCATATGCTTTGATTCCCTTCTTGTGGTACATCTTGCTGCAGGCATGCAACGACGAGGGAAGCCATATGCACATCGCGAACTTCATGAATTCGGCCGGCTGGATAGTGGTGAAGCCGAGGTCCAGCCAACCTCTGTTGCCGTAGACGTCGTGGCCCAAAGGAGTAAAGGTCAGCGCCTGCAACAGGCAGGCACCCACCACAAAGAACACGCCGGTCCGTTTCCAGAACGTCACCGGCATCATCAATGCCACGAAGCCCAGCACCAAGCCGATCAGGCAAAACGCGCCCTGGTTCAGAAGCTGAAGGAACGGCGACTTGCCCAGTGCGGCCATGGTGACCGTGGAGCTGGAGAACACCATGATCAGGCCGAAGCATGTCAGCCCCACCACGGCCATGCGGAAGCCGTGGTAGCACCATAGCGGGTTGAGCAAGCTTCGCCAACCCGTGTAGTCGGCGATTTCGAGTGAGGGCTTGTCAGGGGCTCTGTATGCCTTACGCTTATGGGTATCAGTGGAGGCCATGCACCTCGCTCCACGTCTTGGCTGCGGCGGCGAATCGATTGCCTCGATCCGCATAGGACTTGAACTGGTCCATGGAGGCGCAGGCCGGAGCCATAAGCACGATGTCGCCGGCGGCGGCATACGTGCCGCAGGCTTCGACGGCACGGTCCATGACGGTATCGTTGTCTTCGGGATCGATGATGGTCACCGGGATGTCCGGAGCTTGGCTGGCAAACGCTTCGATCATCGGCTGCTGGTCTTTGCCGATGATGACGGCCGCTTTGATGGTGTGTGCCTGGTCCTTGACCAGGTCCTCGAATCGACTGCCTTTGGCCAGACCTCCGGCGATCCAGATCACAGACTTGGCCGGGAAGCTGGACAGCGAGGCGCGTGCCGCATGACCGTTGGTGGCTTTGGAATCGTCCACAAAACGAACAGAGCCGCCCTCGACTGCGGCCTCAGCCACGGTTTCGATGCGATGGCCGCCCGGCTTGAACGAGGTAAGCGCCTTCAGCGCGGTATCGCGATCAGCGCCAAGTCCCAGCACCAACGCCAATGCCGTCAATGCATCGGCCACCAGATGCGGGTACAGTGAGCCGTCCGGCTCTGCCAGATGCGTGAAATCGGTGATGGCGGCCAGTCTGACCGACTCTCCCACTGTGCCGCCGGCCACGCCGCTCCTGTCCACGATCCAGCCATCTTCAATGCCGATCTGGCCGGCCTGAGGGGCCTCGAGCGTGAATCCCACCTTGCGGCATCCTTCGGCAGTCTGAGCCTCGGCCACCAGTTCGCTGACTTTGGCGTCCTGCGCATTGTAGACGATGGCGCGTTTGGCGTTGTGGAACACCTTGGATTTGTCGGCGGCGTAATTCTCGCGCCCGCCATGCCAGTCGAGGTGATCGTCGGCGATATTGGTGATCGCCGCGCAGTCAAGTGCCAGCGAATCGGTGAAGTGCAATTGGAAGGAGCTCAGTTCCACGCACAGTACGTCGTGCTGAGGATTGGTGGCGCAACGAGACAGGCTCATGCTCATGTCTCCGGAGGCGATATTGCCGGCGGTCGGCGCGTCGAGTCCGCAGGCGGTGAGCATTTCCGAGGTCATCTCGGTGGTGGAGGTTTTGCCGTTGGTGCCGGTGATGCCGATCCATGGAGCCGGAGTACCGGTGCGCTCGTTATTCACACGCAGCTGCCATGCGAATTCCACCTCGCTCATCACGGGGATGCCACGGCGTTGGGCTTCCAGCACGAACGGGGTGCGGGGGTTGAACACCGGGGACGACATGACGTAGTCCACGTGGTCCCAGTCCACGTCATCAAAGGAGTGGAGATCGGCCTCGGGCTTCCTCTCGTCGACGCCAATCACGTGGGCGCCGCGTTCCCTCAATACCTCCGCCAACGAGGTGCCGGACACCCCCAGTCCGGCAATCACCACTGTCTTATCCGCTACTTGCATTGTTCCTCCTGATATAGGAATTCCGTGGGTGAGCATAATCCACCCAGATTTCCGCTAGCTGAACAGCAGGCCGGAGCGGGTGACCCAGTCGCCGTAGAAAATCGTCAGGGCGAGCAGCACGAAGATGAGTTCGATCATCCAGAACCGCACCACCACCTTGGTTTCGGTCCAACCCTTCAGTTCGAAATGATGGTGAATCGGCGCCATTTTGAATACACGTTTGTGGGTCATCTTGAAGTACCCGACCTGGATGACGTCGCTCATGGCTTCCATGACGTACAGTCCGCCCAGAACCACCGCCAGGAATTCGGTGTGCGTGGCGATGGACAGGGCTGCGAACAGACCGCCCAAGGCCAGGGAACCGGTATCACCCATGAAAATCGATGCGGGGTTCGAGTTGTACCACAGGAAGCCGAAGCAGGCGACGGCCGCGCATACGGCGATGACGGTCAGATCGAGAGGATCGGACACGGCATAGGAATATCCGCCATGGCTGCCGCCCTTGATGTGGTAGCTTTCCCAGAATGCGATGACGCCAAAACCAGTGAAGGCGATCATCGACGAACCTGCCGCCAGACCGTCAAGTCCATCCGTCAGATTCACTGCGTTGGTCCATGCGGTCATCAGGAAGTTCACCCAGATGACGAACAGGATGATGGCTACGGCACGGCCGGCGAAGCCGAAGTTGAAGAACGGCTGTTCGATGAAGCTGATGCCTGCCTGCGCACTGGGGAATCCCGATTTGGTGGGAATCAGCAGCGCAAGTACCGCGTAGATGGTGGCGAAGATGAACTGGCCAATGAACTTGCCGCCCACCGATAGGCCTTCGTTCTGCTTCTTACGCACCTTGGCGAAGTCGTCGATAAAGCCCAGCAGACCCATCGACAGCATGGCGAACAGTACGAGCGCCGCGGACCAGGAGGGCACGTCGCCCGAACGCAGGTATCGGTACAGTGCGGAGGATGCCCAACCGAGCAGAATCGCGAAGTTGATGACCACGCCGCCCAACGTGGGGGTGCCGCGCTTGACCAGATGCGACTGCGGCCCATCCTGGCGGATGTACTGGCCATAGTGCAGCTTGTGGACCAGCCGAATCAGCAGCGGGGTGCCGACTAAGGTGACGATGAGCGACACCAGCATTCCAATGATCAGAGCAATCACGTGCAGCTTCTCTTTCTTGTCGGTTTCTTGGGGTGGTTATCAGGTCAGTTCTTTGCCCAGCGTTCAGCCAAAGCGCTCAGGCCTGACGCGTGCGATCCCTTGAGCAGTACCACAGCGTCGGGATGGTTGCGAGCCAAGTCGATGACCAGCTGTTCGGCCGCATCGATGTCGTGTACGCAATCCACCGACGCGGATTGGCTCTGACGGGCACCGTCCGCCAGAGCCTGTGCCAGTGCATCGAGATGTTGGTCTTGGGCGGAACCGACCGCGATGATCGCGTCGATGCCCAATTCGTCCGCATACGTGCCGATCGAGGTGTGCAATGCCGTTTCATCGGCGCCGAGTTCCAGCATGGCACCCAGCAGCGCCACGCGGAACGGCTCCTTGCCGTCATTTGAGTTCCAGGCCTTCAACCCGTTCAGGCCGGCTTTCATGGAGTCGGGATTGGCGTTGAAGGAATCATCGATCAGCGTGAAGGAAGTCCCCTCGCGATTCACCGTGGACAATGCCATGCGATGAGGGCTGATGGTGTGCTGCGAGGCCAGAATCCGTGCCACCGTTTCGGGTGCCATACCGTAACGCATCGCCACGGTTGCGGCGGCCAACGCGTTCATCACATTGTGACGTCCAGGAATGCCCAGATGCACCGGCGTATGGTTGCCGTCCGCATCGACCAACGTGAATTCAGCATGATCGGACCGGTCGGCAGTGACATCAATGGCCCGCACCTCGGGCTCCTGCGACGATCCCAAGCCGAACCACAGCACGTCGCCGTTGGCCAGGCCGGCCATGGGAACCACGTGTTCGTCATCGGCGTTCAGTACCGCGGTGCCTCCGGGAAGCAATCCCTGCACGATTTCGCTTTTCGCCTGTGCGATGCGTTCGCGGGAGCCGAATTCTCCAAGGTGAGCGACGCCGACCTTCAATACGATTGCCGTGTTCGGCGGTGCGATACGGGTCAGTCGCGCGATTTCGCCGATATGGCTGGCACCCATCTCAGCCACGAAGAACCGGGTGTGCTCATCGACCCGCAACGCAGTGAGCGGCAGGCCGATCTCATTGTTGAACGATTCCACCGGAGCCACGGTCGGTCCTACGGTGGCAAGCAGGGAGGAGAGCAGATCCTTGGTGGTGGTCTTGCCCACCGAACCGGTCAATCCGATGATATCGAAGTCGCCGTCCAGCTCGCGGCGGCGAACGATGTTGTATCGGGCGAGTTCGCCAAGGGCGTCGACCGTGTCTTTCACTACGATCTGCGGAAGGCCATCGGACTTCACCTCATGGTCGACGATGGCCACCGTGGCTCCCTGTCCAGCGGTTTTCGCCACAAAGTCATGCCCATCGACACGCTCGCCTCGGATGGCCACAAACACCGATCCGGGGCCGGCCTGCCGCGAGTCGCTGACCGTATTGGTGGCTCGAGACTCGGAATCGGCGTCTCCGATCAATCGACCATCGACGGCCTTGGCGATCTCCTCCACGCTCATCGGAACCATGGTGTTTCAAACTCCTTTACGATTACGCTTCGTCCCGTATCCACGGACTTAATTGAAATTATTGGCCACATGCAGGGCACTGCGTATGTTGTTTTTCCTCACGCCGGCGGCCTGTACCATGGCGATGGCCAAGGACATGTGCCCAAGTCGGACGCGGTCATACATTGCCGGTGAATCCGCAGCCATTTCATCCGATTCGGGTGTCGACGAGGTCATGGACATGTCATGTTCCGCAACGAATGCGTAGCGTGTCTTCAATTCGTTCAAGCTTGCGCTTGCGTTGACATCTTCCGTGCCCAGCACATCCACGTTCACCGATTCCAACGCATGCTCGGCCAACGTGCGGTCATCCATGGCGATGATCACGGCCGCCACACCGTCTTCGGCGCACACGGACAGCGCGCGCTGCATATCGAGGATGCCCAGAGGATAGTTCAGGTTCATGGTACGTGTCATCGACGTGGACCCGGATGCGGTGATTACCGCCACCGGATTGCCCAGCATGTGCAGGAATTCGGAGAGCTGGGACACGCCTGCGTCGACGGCCTGCTCATCCGCACCGGTCACCGCGAACACCGCCATGGCGTTGGATGGTCCGCCGGCCAGGCCGCTGGCCAGATCTCCGAGTACGCGATCGTCGAAATCGCCGTAGAGCAACGGTATATCGGCATTGGCGATCTGTCCTTTGGACGCGCGTGGCAGCAACGCCGCATAGGCACCTGCCTGTGCGGCATGCAGTACATCGGGTTCCTGCTCATGCGTGCAGATGAACAGCGAGCCGGGAATCACGGTATCCACGGCATCGCTGAGTGAGGTAATGGTGACATTGGTGGCGAAGGGTGGATCGACTTCAAAACCGTACCGTTCGACCAGCATTCCCAAGGTCACCCGCTGGGCGATGGATTCGCTCACTGCACTCATGGGCTATCGCCTTTCTCCCCTGATCCTTACCACGTGACTGGAATAGCATTTTTTCGTGGACTGGAGACAGGCACCTCGTATTTCTGCATAAGGAACTCACAAATCTGTGCGGAAACAGGGCCGGCCGTCAGACCGCCGAACACACCATTCGGATCCTTCAGCACCACGGTGACCGCATAGCGCGGGTTGTCCGCGGGAATCACCACGGAATAATCGGAGAGAATGGACGAGAGCGCGCCATCCGAACCCTGCACCTCTGCGGTACCGGACTTGGCGGCCATGCGGTAACCATCGACCTTGATGAACTTGTTGTAGCTCTCCGCCACTGATTCCATCGCATTCATCATGTCCGATGCGACCTTTTCATCTACCACGCGGGTGGCTTCGCCTTTCTTGGTCTCAGTGGTCTTGCCATTGGCATCGGTGGTTGATCTGATGATCGACTGCTGCTGCTTGACGCCCTTGTTCGCGATGGTGGCCACCACGTTGTTGAGCTGCAGGGCGTTGACGGCGTAGCCCTGACCAAACAGGATGGTGTTGCGCGTACGCAGATCCCATGCCGAAGGGCTGGTGAGCAGACCGCTCGATTCACCGGGCAGGTTCAGTCCGGTCGGTTGTCCGATGCCGAATTTGGTCAGGTACTCGTAGCGTTGCTCATCCGGATAGTTCTCCCCGGCCATAATCATGCCGACGTTCGATGAGTTCTGCAGAATGCCGGCGAGCGTCCAGCGCTCAGTGCCGTGGTCGAATGAGTCCTTGTAGGTCTGGCCCTTCTGTGTGATGTGGTCCGGGACCGACCATTGATCGCTCATCTTATGCAGTCCCGTCTGCAGATAGCCGGACATGGAGATGACCTTGCCCACCGAACCAGGCTCGAAGGTTTCGGACACGGCCCGAGACGGGCTCATCTTCGCCGCATCGGTACCAGCCTGTACTTCATCGCTATCGGCCAGTGCGAGAATCTCCCCGCTCTGGACATCCTGCACCACGGCGATCGCCCACGCTGCACCATACTTGGACTCGGCCTCCTTCAAGGCCTTTTTGACATACCATTGCACATCACGGTCAATGGTCAGGGTGACATCGTCGCCATTTTTGGCCGCCACCGATTCGGTCATGGTGCCGGGAATCTCTTCGCCGCCATTACCACGCTGGTAGGTTTCATGGCCATCGGTTCCGGTAAGCGTCTTGTTCTCGACCTGCTCGATGCCGGCGACGCCATCGCCGTTGTCGTTCACGCCGCCAAGCAGCGCGCCCATGAGATCGCCATCCGCATACAGTCTTTCACTGCTCAGCTCACCCCAGACAATACCGCCCAGGTGCAACGCCTCGATGCTGCGCTTGACCTGTGGGGTCACGTCTTTCTTCAGAATCACATACTGCCCGGTACCGGACAGATCAGCGCCCAGTTCCATGGCGTTCATATCCAGGACTTTGGCCAGCAGTCGGCCCACGGCCGCCGCTCCGGTAGCACCCACGGGTTTGCCGTCAATTTCGTGGCAGTAATCACGGGTGTTGTCATTGCAAGTAATCGGCTCGAACTCCTGTGCAGCCTCCGGATTGGCGACGATAGTATAACGCTCCACGCTTTGAGCGAGCACGGAGCCGTTGGCGTCGAGGATACGCCCACGCTTGGCGCTCAACGTCACGGTCAGGGTGCGGTTAGCCGTGGCCGCTTGTGCGGTTTGACGGCCACCGATGAGCTGGGTGGAGGCCAGCTGAATCACGCATGCCGACGCCACCAACGCCAATGCGGCGCCGATGGCAATGCATTTGAACGCGAAGGTCTTGACCTTGGCGAACTCTACGATGCGACGAATGGTGTTCACTGGGTTCCGCCTTTGTTGGACTGGTATCCGCTTAAGTCGATGGACACTGATCCCTGCTGCGGGACCATGCCCATGTCGCTGGCCTTGTCGGGCAGGTTCGCGACTAATTGATCGAGTTTGGCCTGATCGTCTTCGATATCTTGGGTAAGTCTGTTGATATTGGTTTCGATCTGTGCCGCCTCAAACGAGTTCTGCACCATCTGGGTACGCAGCATCAGCGCGCCGAACAAGGTGCCGACGAGGAAGATCACTGCGATGGCCACGTGCACCAGCGGTGCGCTTCTTGTTCTGGTCCATTCGATGACCCGTCCGACGACATTGCCCCGCTCGTCTCCACGCGGGTTGGAGACCACCCGCAGCTCAGGTCGGGAGGAGGACTGATGCTTGGTGTGCGGCCGGTTCGAGGCCGGAGCCGCGTTCGACCGAATGTTACGTGCGGTTGCCATATGCCGTTATCCCCTCCTTGTACGAATTCGTGCTGTGTTTTTGGCTCTGCCCGGAGACGCGGAGCCTTGTATCTTGATGTCATTCAGGCCCTGCGCGGTTTGCGTAAAGCGTTTCCTCCATCGTGACGGAATATCACGGCTGACTTCCACCGCCCGCAACCGCACCGAAGCCGATCTCGGGTTGGCTGCGATTTCATGTTCGTCGGCCTTGATGGCACCTCGCGTGAGATCCGTGAAAAACGGTTGGGCATCCGGCGGTATGACAGGCAGGCCAGCCGGAACATCCACTCGCAGCCCTTGTGCCATGAACGATTTGACGGTTTTGTCTTCGAGCGAATGATAGGATTCCACCACCAGTCGTCCCCCGACATGCAGTCGGTTCGCGGCTTGCGGCAATGTGGAGGCGAGCTTGTCTAATTCGCCGTTGACTTCAATGCGCAACGCCTGGAAGACGCGTTTGGCGGGATTGCCCGCCGGGCGGTGGGCTTGCGGCACCACTTCATCGACCAGACGGTTGAGCTGTGCGGTGGTGGTAAACGGCTCCTTGTCTCGACGTGCCACGATGGCGCGGGCGATCTGACGCGAGAAACGCTCTTCACCGTATTCCTTGAATATGCGGACCAGTTCCGCCGCATCATAGGTGGCAAGAATCCGTTCGGCCGTCAACGGCTGGCTGACGTCCATGCGCATATCCAGTGGCGCATCATGCGAATAGGAGAAGCCTCGATCGGTTTCGTCGATCTGCAGGCTGGATAATCCCAGATCCATGAATACGGCGTCCACACGTTCTATGCCTCGGTCCGTCAACACCTGATCAAGCTGATCGAAGGCGGCATGCACTGGGATGAATCGATCGGCGAGCCCCTCCCGTTCCATGCGTTCGGCGGCCAGCCCCAGCGCTTCGCTGTCACGGTCAATGCCGATGAGCCGAGCCTGAGGCGCGGTTTTGAGGAAGGCGATGGAATGGCCGGCAAGGCCCAAAGTGCAATCCACTGCGATGGCGTTCTCATGTTCCAGGGCAGGCGCCATCAGGTTCACGCAATCGTCAAGCAATACCGGCAGATGAATATTCGCCACATCAACCATCAGAATTCCACCTCCGGCAACACATCGTCAGCAATGTCGGAATATCCCTCTTCCTTCTCGGCGAGGTAGGACTCCCACGTGTCCTTATTCCACAGTTCGGCACGGGTGCCAACGCCGATCACCACGACGTCGGAACCCAGATTGGCGTAATCGCGCAGCATCTGCGGCACCAGTACGCGGCCCTGCTTGTCCGGCTGCTGGTCGACGGCACCGGAAAGGAACACACGCAGGTATTCGCGGGCGGCTTTGTTTCCCACCGACACACGCTGAATCTGCGAGGCGATGCGTCGAAATTCATCGAACGGCAGCAGGTACACGCATCGTTCCTGGCCTCGGGCCATAACCAGGCCCTGCCCCAGCTGGGAGCGGAATTTGGCCGGAAGCGCCATACGGCCCTTGGCATCGATCTTCGGCGTATATGTGCCGAGAAGCAATGGCGGCAGACCAGCCATGAGATCGGCCATAGTGGTGGAGCCTTGTGCGTTGGCATCAGCGTCGCGAATCGGCTGATCGGCAACCATGGCTCCACCTCCTTCATCGTTACGTGGGATACACTTCGGCCAACTGGTTCACCAGTCTACCCCACGATTCCCCATTTCTCCCCACTCCTGCACGATTTGCTCACCCTTTTAGGGCGATTACCGATGGATTGCGCGTGTCGGCCACGACTGTCGCACGAATGGACGCTCCGCACATCCAATCCACGTTGTGCACTCCACCGACCAAGCAGCATGGTGAATTCACGCTGAATTCACCTATTCCGGGTTGTCCGCATCACTGACGTAGGGGGTGTGCGGTAAATTTGAATGCCTTAAGTTTTTCTGCCCCACGGAAATGGAACGAAGAGAACAGCATGTCGAGTTACGCCTCCCAGCTGCATGAGGAGCAGCAGGCCGTCGATCGCGCCTATGGACGATTGGATGATCTGCGAGCCGAGATGTGGCAACGCCTGGACACCGTACGCGCCGCCGGCTCCCACGGATCCCCCACGCAACGCAGCGAACGAGACTCCTTTGCCACAATGTACGAAAACCGCCTCACGCAATTGCGCAGCGTTGAGGATCGGCTGGTGTTTGGTCGCCTCGATGCCAAGAACGGCGACCGTCATTACATCGGCCGCATCGGCCTGTCGAGCCCGGACCATGAGCCGATTCTGACCGACTGGCGTGCCGAAGCCGCACGTCCTTTCTATGAGGCGACCCCCTCCAATCACGGCGACATCGTGATGCGCAGGCATATCACCTTGAGTTTCCGCGAAGTCGTGGGCGTTGAGGATGAGGTGCTCGACGTGCATTCAGACCAGGTCGGCCAGGCGTCTTCCGCCGGCACATTGACCGGCGAGGGTGCGCTGCTGGCTTCGTTGAGCTCACGCCGCACCGGCAAGATGACCGATATCGTGGCCACCATTCAGGCCGAGCAGGACCGCATCATCCGCTCCGACATGAATCGCGCCGTGGTGGTGCAGGGCGGCCCCGGCACCGGCAAGACGGCCGTGGCGCTCCATCGCGCCGCCTACCTGCTGTACACGCACCGGCGCACGCTGGAACGTTCCGGCGTGCTGGTGGTTGGCCCTAGCTCGGCGTTCCTGCACTACATCGATCAGGTGCTGCCCTCCTTGGGCGAGACCGGCGTGGTCTCACGCACCATCAGCGATCTGATTCCCGGCATCACCGCCACGGCGGTCGACTCCCCTTATGCAGCCAAGCTCAAGGGCGATCGACGCATGACCTCCGTAGTGGCCAATGCCATCGCCGCACGCGTGCGTGTTCCCGCTGCTCTGCCGACAGTAACCATTAGCGGCATTCAGGTACCGATGCTGGCCACTGATATCGAACAGGCGCAGGCGGACGCGAAGCGCACCCGGCAACCTCATAACAAGGCCCGCGAGACCTTTATCCGTTCGATGCTGACCAGCATGCAGAACCGTTATGCCGAACAGCTTGATTACACGCCGGATCAGGCGGAGCTGAACCGCGCGATGTCACTGCTGCGTATGAACGAGCAGGTGCGCAAGACCCTGAACCTGTGCTGGCTGCCGATGACCGCCCCATGGCTCATCGATCAGCTGTTCGCCCATCCCGAACGTCTGAAGTCTCTGGCTGGTTGGCTGACCGACAACGACATCGCGGCACTTGCCCGTCCCAAAGGCTCCCCGTTGACCCGCTCCGATATTCCGCTGCTCGACGAAGCAATGGATATGCTGGGCCCCGATCCCAAGGCGGTGGCCCGCCAGTCCGCCGCCGACGCACGTCGTGCCGCCGAAGAGCAGTATGCCAAAGACACTCTGGCCGCGACCGGTCTGGGTGGAGGCATCGTCTCCAGTCAGATGCTGCTCGACCAGATGAACGGGGACGACGCTGAGCTGACCGCGCAGCGGGCCGCGGCCGACCGTGAATGGACCTACGGGCACATCGTGGTCGATGAAGCGCAGGAATTGACCGCCATGGACTGGCGTATGTTGATCCGCCGTTGCCCCTCCCGCTCGTTCACCATCGTGGGCGATGTGGCGCAGACTTCGGCGCTGGGTGGCACCCGACGCTGGAGCAAATCGATGAACCGCCTGTTCGGCGAAAGCCACTGGGATTTGAACGAGTTGACCATCAACTACCGTAATCCGCAGGAAGTTTCCGAACTTGCCTCACGATTTGCCGAGGAGGAAGGCCTCTACATCTCCACGGTCAATGCGGTGCGCACCATCCCCGATTCGGTGTCCCGCAATGTGGTGCCCGACATGTCGTCCTTGCTGGAAACGACGGCCGAGCAGGCGGCGCAGCTTGCCGAACAATTCGTTTCGGCAGACGGCACCGGCCGCATCGCCGTCATCTGTCCGGATAATCTCATCGCCCCGGTGCGCGATGCCGTGCGCCGCAAACTGGCTGTCATTCTTGACCCGGCCGAATACGCAAGGCTCATCGAGCAGCCCGAATGGGATGAGCAAATCAGCGTCTGCGGCACTGAAACGGTCAAGGGTCTGGAGTTCGATGCCGTCGTGGTGGTCGAGCCCGGTCTCATCGAGGATGACGCGCCGAGCCGCCTGGTCGCCGCCTCGGACCTGTACGTGGCAATGACCAGGCCGACCCAGAAACTGGTTATAGTTCGGACAAAAACAGACGAGAAGTCCCTGAACATCTAAGGTATGAAGCATGCCCAAAGCACTGTTATTGGAAAACATTCACCCCGACGCGGCCAAGTCGTTGCGTGACCACGGTTTCGAAGTCGAGACCATGAAGGGAGCCCTGAGCGAGGACGAACTCATCGATGCGCTGGATGGCGTGGACTTGGTGGGCGTACGCTCCAAGACCAACGTCACAGCCCGCGTGCTGGATGCGCGTCCTACGCTCAGCGCCGTCGGCTGCTTCTGCATCGGCACCAATCAGGTCGATCTGGCACATGCCGGCAAGCGTGGCATCGCCGTGTTCAATGCTCCCTACTCCAACACCCGTTCCGTGGTGGAATTGGTGATCTGCGACATCATCTGCTTGATGCGCCGCATTCCCGCACACACGCATCACATCAAGCATGGCCTGTGGGACAAGTCCGCTTCCGGCTCGCATGAAGTGCGAGGCAAGACCCTCGGCATCATCGGCTACGGCAACATCGGCTCCCAGCTGTCGGTACTGGCCGAGGCCCTCGGCATGCGCGTGGTGTTCTACGACATTGAGGAGAAACTGGCACTGGGCAATGCCCACCGTTGCGACACCCTCAACGAACTGCTGGAACAGTCCGATGCCGTGACCCTGCACGTGGATGGCCGCAAGTCGAACACCGGCTTCTTCGGCGAAGACCAATTCGCCCACATGAAGCAGGACGCGATTTTCATTAACCTTTCGCGCGGTTTCGTCGCCGATCTGGGAGCTCTGAAGCAGCACCTCGATTCCGGCCATCTGTCTGGCGCGGCGGTCGACGTGTTCCCCGTTGAACCGAAGAAGAGCGGAGATCCGTTCGAGACCTCACTGGCCAATGAAGACAATATGATTCTGACTCCTCATATTGGCGGCTCCACCTTGGAAGCTCAGGAATCCATCGGCCATTTCGTCTCTCAGCGTCTTGAGGATTACTGGTTCAGGGGTTCTACCTCCTTGTCCGTGAACCTACCGCAGATCAACCTCGGTGAGTGCGAGGGTGTGTGCCGTATTGCCCATCTGCACGACAATCTTCCTGGTGTGCTGGCTCATGTCAATCATGTGCTCGGCGAGGAGAACATCAACGTTTCCTTCCAGTCGCTGGCAACCGAAGGCGAACTTGGCTATGTGGTCACCGACGTGGCTCAGAAGCCCAGCGCCGCCACGCTTGAAGCACTGCGCAACATCGAAGGCACCATTCGCATGCGTGTCATCAGCTGACGCAGCTCATCCTCGATTGATATGAAAGAGACCCGTCATCATGACGGGTCTCTTTCATAAGTGCTGGGCTTCATGATTGGCTCGCACCATGGTTTGCGAATCACTCGCATATCACGGTGCATGGCATTCGCATATTATTCACGCAAACCATCAATGGCGCTTTGGAAATCCTCCAGACCTGCAAAGTCCTGGTACACACTCGCGAATCGAAGGTACGCCACCACATCCAAGTCACGCAACGGTTTCAGGATGGCTTTGCCCACTTCATCTGAGGTGACTTCGGCAAGGCCTCGGGAGCGAAGATCCTCTTCGACTTTCTGTCCCAGCAGCTTCAGATCCTCTTCTCTGACCGGCCGCCCCTGACAAGCTTTGCGTACGCCGGAAATCACTTTGTCTCTACTGAATGGCTCCACGCCACCCGAACGTTTAGTGACCAGCAGCATACTGGTTTCCACCGTGGTAAAACGCTTGCTGCATTTCGGGCATACGCGACGCCGTCGGATGGAATGACCGTCATCGCTAATGCGCGTATCAATGACTTTGGTGTCGGGGTTCTGGCAAAAAGGACAATGCATGCTCCCCAGAATAACGTGTACGGGCGGAAAAACCATGCCGCTCGGGTTTCATTTACTCAACCGGAACAATAATGCGCTGCCCGGCCTGCAATGATCCGGACTCAAGATTGTTCAACGCAATCAGCTCATCCACCGTTTCCGATACATCATGACCAGCAGGCGTGATAGCCGAAGCATATGACCAGAGCGTATCCCCCGGCCGCACGATATAACCGGTCACCTGCGTGGCCCCCGTATCCGATTGGGCCCGCTGAACGGTAAGCGCGCCGAAACCACACCAGGCCAGCGCCAAGGCGACCATCACTGCGATAATCTTCCCACGCGCATTCCGGCGGGACGTTCCAGCATGCTGCATAGCTACACGTGCGCTACGGGCCGGGGCCATCACCATTGAACCAGTCATCACGACCACCTCTCTCGAACAGATGTTCTATCGAACAACTGTTCTTATAATGGCACAAACGTTCGACACGGTCAAGTCGAAACTCGAACAGATGTTTGATTTCACACGAACAACACGTTATGCTGGTGACATAACGAAAGGAGCCCTGACGTGAGCACCATTCCCTTCTCCCCCAAGCAGAAGCCGGACGAGTCCACCCTGACCGACCGCCAGCGCAAAGTGTTGGACGCCATTCGCACGCATATCGACGAACAAGGCTTCGCTCCCTCTTTCCGGGAAATCGGAAATGCCGCCGGGCTCAAAAGTCCGTCTTCGGTCAAGCATCAGCTACAAGTTTTGGAAGACAAGGGCTTCATCCGCATGAACGCGAACAAGGGTCGAGCCATCGAGGTGGTGGCAGGATCCGCCCCGAATGCCGAAAAGCCCTCCCAAGCCAGCGAAGAGGCAACCAGCACCAGTAATGTGGCGGAGATATACCAATTCCCCGCCGAAGCCATTGCCGAATCACACGATGTGCCGCTCGTTGGCCGTATTGCCGCCGGCGTGCCAATTACCGCCGAACAGCATGTGGACGACGTCATGCGTCTGCCGGAACGGCTGACCGGCTCCGGCACCCTGTTCATGCTGGAAGTCCACGGCGATTCCATGGTGGATGCCGCTATCTGCGATGGCGACTATGTGGTGGTGCGCGAACAGAATTCCGCCGTCAACGGAGATATCGTCGCCGCTCTGCTGGATGACGAGGCCACGGTGAAGACCTTCCGCAAGGAAAACGGCCATGTCTGGCTGATGCCGCACAACCCCGCATACTCGCCCATCGACGGCACACATGCCACGATTATGGGCAAGGTGGTCACCGTGCTGCGCAAATTGTAGCCTGTTCGCCACCAGCTGATCAGCGTGCACCGAATCGCGCCGGTCGTGCTATAGTCACGCACAGCTTACGGAACCCCGGCCTCGCGCCGGGGTTTCGTCGTATTCAGACCATATCGCAAATGGTATTGAGAAGCGGTTTCAACTCGATAGAGCGAAGGAGTACATATGGCTCATACCCATGCACCCGCACCATCCACATCCATAAACCCTGCCGCGCACCAGCGTAGGCTGATTGCCACGTTGACCGTAACCGGTTCGGTCTTCCTCATCGAAATGGTGTCGGCTGTCTTAACCGGCTCATTGGCCCTGCTGGTGGATGCCGGTCATATGCTCACCGACATGTCCGTGCTGGCGGCATCCACAATCACCGCCATACTGATGCGCCGCAAGCCCAACAACACTCGTACTTGGGGCTGGGCCAGGCTTGAGGTGCTCACCGCTGCCGCAGGTGCCGTGGTGCTGCTCATCGTTGGCATCTATGCGTTGGTGGAGGCCGGCATGCGTCTGTTCGGCGGTTCCAAAGCGGAAATCGACGATATCGGCTTGCTGCTGTTCGCGGGCATTCTGGGTCTTGCCGCAAATATCATCTCGATTTTCATCCTTGCCTCGCAGCGCGAAGACAACATGAATATGAAGGCCGCGTTCCTCGAGGTGATGAATGACGCACTTGGCTCGGTGGCCGTGGTGGCCTCTGCCCTGGTAATGATCCCCACCGGATGGAATGGCTTCGACGCCGTGGCCGGTGCCGTCATCGCACTGATGATGATTCCGCGCGCCATCAAGTTGCTGCACAACGCGGTCAAGGTGCTGCTGGAGGAAACACCGGATGGACTTGACCTCGATAAGGTACGCGAACATCTGGAAGACGTGCCGCATGTGCTTGCCGTGCATGACCTCCACGCCAGCACGGTGTCCACCGGCATGCCGATTCTGATGGCCCACGTGGTAGTCGACAAAGACCTCACCATGGAAGATGCCGCCACAATCCTCACCCAACTGCAGGATTGCCTGCGCGAGCACTTCCCGGTCTCGGTCCCCCACACCACCTTCCAGCTCGAGCCCGAGGGCTATAGCTCCCCCTCCTCCAACGAACTCCACGAATAAAAAATGCTCCCAACGGGAGCATTCAGCAGGGTATAAAAAATCGCTGTACGTGTGCGATTTTCGTGCCGCACAAGGTGAAGGCCTACAAAGGTAGGTCGAGTCTTGTGCGGTGCGAAAGGCGCTCCGTACAGCGATTTTTTATCAGAAGCCGAACTGGGCGGCGGTTTCCTTCAGCGTCTCGGCAGAGCGCTTCAGAGCGGCGAGCTCCTTGTCGGAGACCGGGGTGTTGATGGTGTTGTTGACGCCCTGACGGTTGAGGAGGGTCGGCACGGACATGCAGATGTCGGAGATGCCGTGGAAGTCCTTGAGCATGGAGCTCACGGGCAGAATGCGGTTGGTGTCGTGCAGGACGGCTTCGATGATGTCGACGCCGGACATGCCGATGGCGTAGTTGGTGGCACCCTTACCGTTGATGATCTTGTAAGCGGCGTTCTTGACTTCCTGGTGGATCTCCTCGCGCTTGTCGGCGTCGAGCGGATCGTGGCCGGGCAGCGGGGTCCAGTCGCACATGGGGACGCCACCGATGGTGGCGGACTCCCACAGCGGGACTTCGGAGTCGCCGTGCTCGCCGGCGATGTAGGCGTGCACGTTCTTGACGTTGACGCCGGTCTGCTGGGCAATCAGGAAGCGCAGGCGAGCGGAGTCCAGGTTGGTGCCGGAACCGAAGATCTGGTTCTCGGGCAGACCGGTGAGCTTCTGAGCCACGTGGGTAGCGATGTCGACCGGGTTGGTGATGAGCATGTAGATGGCGTTCGGAGCCACCTTGACCAGGTTCGGCATGATGGCCTTGAGGATGTTGACGGTAGCGCCAACGAGCTCAAGACGAGACTGACCCGGCTTCTGACGCGGACCAGCGGTGATGACGACCATGTCGGCGTCGCGGCAGATCTCAGGATCGTCGGAACCGTCGATGGACACGGTCGGGTAGAAGCTGGAGCCATGCTGCATGTCGAGCACTTCGGCTTCCACGCGCTCCTTGGCGATGTCTTCAAGCACGATCTCGCGAGCGATGCCACGCTGGGCAGCGGCGAAGGCGAGGGTGGAGCCAACGGCACCGGCACCAATAACAGCAAGCTTCGTGGGCTTAACGGTAGTTTCCGCCATGATGGATGAACCTCTCTTCAAAGGCGGTCTGCTGATGAATGGCAGGCCTTGTAACTAACGTCTTCACTCTATAAACCCGCTAAGACGTTTTGCTACCAGCACACCACCCTGTTTGATAACCGTATGGTAATGTTTTCAACGGTTGTTAGCGCTCACGAATATACTGTGATGTTTATCACGTTAGTCAATGGACTGTTCGACCACCTGAGCGGCAAGATGGGCGTCAACGTCCGCTTCAAGCTGTATGCCATCATCGCGGTACTCCACCTTGTCTACCTTGCCGTATTCGCGTACACGAGAGATCAGGGAGCCAGCGGCATACGGCAGCAGAGCGTTGACATGCACATGCGGGACCGGCAGCAGACTTTCGACCGCGGTACGCAGCTCGTCCAATCCCTCACCGGTATAGGCGGAGACGATGAACGCATCTGGCTGCAGCGCGGCGAGTCGTTCACGAGTCGCCTCGTCCGCCTGATCGGCCTTGTTGAATACGAGAATACGCGGAATCGAGGCCGTGCCTTCGATGTCCGCCAACACGTCATTGACCGCGTCGACCTGAGAGAACGGGTCAGGGTGGGAGCCATCAACCACATGCAGGATCACGTCGGCCTCGGCCACCTCTTCCAGGGTGGATTTGAACGCCTCGACCAGCTGGGTGGGCAGGCGGCGCACGAAGCCGACCGTGTCCACGTAGGCGTAAGCGCGTCCGTCGCGGGTTTTGGCGCGGCGCACGGCCGTGTCCAATGTGGCGAACAGCGCGTTTCCCACCAGTTCGGCCGAACCGGTCAGACGGTTGGTCAACGAGGATTTGCCGGCGTTCGTGTAGCCGACCACGGCCACTGTGGGCAGGCCGAAGCGACGGCGTGAACCGCGCTTGACCTCACGTGCCGGGGCCATCTCACGAATCTGACGGCGCAGTCTGGCGATACGCGTGCGAATTACACGACGGTCCATTTCGATTTTGGTCTCGCCCGGGCCTCGCGATCCGATGCCCGCATCCGCGCCGGCCGCGCGACCGCCGGCCTGACGGGACAGCGAACCACCCCAACCACGCAGTCGGGGCAGCATGTATTCGAGCTGCGCCAACTCCACCTGCGCCTTACCTTCACGCGAGGTGGCGTGCTGGGCGAAGATGTCCAGAATCACCGCGGTGCGATCCACCACCTTGACTTTGGCGGCGTCCTCCAATGCACGGCGCTGTGACGGCGGCAGGTCGTCGTCCACGATAATCGTATCGGCTTCCTCACGCGCCACGATGCCGGCAATCTCCTTGGCTTTGCCGGAACCAACGTACGTGGCTGCATCCGGCTTGGAGCGATGCTGCAGCAAACCATCGCATACCACCGCACCGGCGGTTTCGGCGAGCGCCGCCAACTCTCTCAATGATTCCTCGGCCTTGGCTTGCGTGGTGACGGCGGACGACCAGACGCCGACGAGCACCACACGTTCCAGACGCACCTTGCGGTATTCGACTTCGGTGACGTCCTGCAGCTCGCCGAGACCGGCGACATGCTTGAGCTCGTTGCGGGCCTCGCGCTCCTCCCATTCCTGGTTGGCGTCCTCATGCCAGCCGGTCGCGCGCTGGCTGTCGTCGAGCAACACTTCGGACTGCTCGGCCAGCACACCTTCAGGGGTAACGTCGTTGTTGCCGCGGTTGATGTCGGTGTACTGGGTGTTGTCGGTCAAGTGCGCCTCGTTTGGTTGGAATGGTTCACGATTCTTCTATGGTCCTTTATTATCATCACATGAGGTGACATGCTGGCATAGATCGGCACGTACCGGCATAGGCCGGCTGATACAGGTCGGCATACGAGAGCGGCGAATCCCGCAGAAATGGAGCGACCATGGCAGAACAGTATTTCTCTGCGGAACCCGCATCGAAGGATGTGCGCCGCACATTGAACGTAACGTTGCGCGGCCATGAGGCGACCGCTCAGGTGTCGAACGGCGTGTTCTCCGGCTCGCGCGTGGACCTCGGTACGTCGGTATTGCTGAAGCATGCGCCCGAGCCGCCGCTTACCGGCGATTTTCTGGATTTGGGCTGCGGCTGGGGCCCTATCGCCCTGACATTGGCGTTTGAGTCGCCCGAAGCGAACGTGTGGGCGGTGGATGTCAACGAGCGCGCGGTGGACCTGACCCATGCCAACGCACAGGCGAACGGCCACACGAACATTCATACGGCTCAGGTGGACGAGTCCAGCACTCCCCTGCCTGCCGAGAACCAGCCGGCGTTCTGCGAGACGGTGCCGAGCGACCTCACGTTTGATGTGATTTGGTCGAACCCACCGATCCGAGTCGGCAAGGAAGCGCTGCATACATTGCTTATGGCTTGGCTGCCGAAGCTCAAGGTGGGCGGTGCCGCCTATCTCGTAGTGCAGAAGAATCTCGGTTCCGATTCGCTGATCCCCTGGCTGGACGATGCGCTCGGCGAGGGGTTCACTGCGAGCAAATACGCGAGCTCCAAGGGCTTCCGTATCATTGAAGTTCGTCATGAAATATGAGTATCCCGCAGAACTTCCCGTATCTGCCGCGCGTGATGAGATAGCCAGCGCGGTCAAACGTTCCCAAGTCGTTATTGTGTCCGGCCAGACCGGTTCGGGCAAAACCACACAGCTGCCGAAAATCCTGCTTGAGCTTGGCCGTGGCACGCACGGCAAGCAGATCGTGCACACCCAGCCTCGCCGTATCGCCGCACGCACGGTGGCCGAACGTATCGCCTCGGAGATGGGCGTGAAGCTCGGTGACGAGGTCGGCTATCAGGTGCGTTTCACCGACGAAAGCTCGCCCGGCACACGATTGAGGGTCGTGACCGACGGTATTCTGCTCGCCCAGATCCAGCGCGATCCGAAACTCACCCGATACGATACGATCATCATCGACGAGGCGCATGAGCGCAGTCTTAACATCGACTTTCTGCTCGGCTATCTGACGGCACTGCTGCCTCAGCGCCGCGATCTGAAGCTCATCATTACCTCCGCGACCATCGATTCGGTCAAGTTCCAGGAGCATTTCGAGCACGCCTTGCATGAGAAGGTGCCGGTAATCGAGGTTTCCGGCCGCACCTTCCCCGTGCAGGTGGTCTACGAGCCGCTTGGCACCGCGCCCGCGTTGATGCGCGAAGTGCCGGGATTCGCGGTGGGCGCCCGCCCCGGCGACGCCGATTACGACGAGCTGGCCAGCGCCATCGCGGAATCCGATTCCGACCGGCCCCGCGGCCGGTCCGGTGCCTCCTATGCCGATGACGGCATCACCGATATGCCTACCGCCGTGGCTCGAGCCTGCGCCGAGCTGGTGATTCACTCCTCCCACGAGCGCGGTCCCCGCGATATTCTGGTCTTCGCCTCCGGCGAGCGCGACATCCACGAGTTCGAGGCCGCACTGCGGCATCATTACGGCCCGCGCGCCGACGACATGCGCCGGCCGGATGCCATCGAGATCATGCCGCTGTTCGCGCGACTGTCCGCCGCCGACCAGCATAAGGTGTTTGAATCGCACCTTCACCAGCGCATCGTCATTGCCACCAATGTGGCTGAGACCTCGCTGACCGTGCCCGGTATCCGGTATGTGGTGGACCCCGGTTCCGCCCGTATCTCCCGGTATTCGAAGACCGCAAAGGTTCAGCGTCTGCCGATCGAGCCGATCAGCCAGGCCAGTGCCGACCAGAGGTCCGGCCGATGCGGCCGTGTGGCCGACGGCATCGCGATCCGCCTGTATTCGCGTGAGGATTACGAGACCCGTCCGCGCTTCACCGAGCCGGAAATCCTGCGTACCTCGCTGGGTGCCGTGGTACTCCACATGCTGTCGGTGGGCGTGGCCCGCACGGCCGAGGACGTCACGAACTTCGGGTTCATCGATCCGCCGGATATGAAGGCCGTGTCGGACGGTTTCAATGAGCTCACCGAGCTCAAGGCCATCGGCCGCAAGCGCGGCGAGGTGACGCTCACCCATACCGGTCGTCAGCTGGCGCGCATCCCCATCGACGTGCGTCTGGGACGTATGGTTATCGAGGCCGCGAAAACCGGTTCGCCGAATCTTCTGGCCCAGGTGCTCGTGGTCGTGGCGTTCCTGAGCTTGCAGGACCCACGTGAACGCCCGGACGACAAGCGTGAGGATGCCGACCGCATCCACAACCGGTATGCGGATGAGACCTCCGACTTCCTGACGGCCCTGAATATCTGGGACCGCGTGTTCCAAGCAGACGGCGACCCGAGCAACAACGCGCTGCGCCGTATCTGCAAAACCGAGTATTTCAGCTGGCTGAGGATGCGCCAGTGGAAAGATCTCGTCTCCCAGCTACGCCAGATGTGCAAGGAGCTGAAGTTCAAGGTCGGCGACCCGCTGCCCGCCTCCCGCCCAGGCTTGGAGATCCGCCAGCTGCCGTTGAATCAGCAGGCCGCGCATTCGCTGTGCTGCGCGTGGGATGCGGACGGCATCCACAAGTCGATGCTCGCCGGATTGCTGTCGATGATGGGCATGCAGGTGGTGCGCGAGCCCAAGGCCTCCGATTTCGCGGGGCTGACCGGTTCGGCGCGCGCCCGTGCGATGAAACGCGCCCAGAAGCAGTCGAAGAACGATTATCAGGGCGCACGCGGCACCCGTTTCGCCCTGTTCCCCGCTTCCGCCGTGGCCAAGAAGACCCCGTCATGGGTGATGAGCACCGAACTGGTGGAAACCTCTCGCCTGTGGGCCCGCTATTCGGCGGCCATCGACCCCGCGTGGGCCGAACCGTTGGCCGGCCAATTGACCCGCACCACGTATGCGGATCCGCACTGGTCGGGTTCGCGTGGCTCGGCTGTGGCCACCGCGCGCGTGCTGCTGTATGGTCTGCCGATCGTACAGGACCGTGCCGTGCAGTGGGGACGCATCAATCCACTTGAGGCGCGCGACTTCCTGATTCGCCAGGGTCTGGTCGAGGGCGATATTCAGCAGCGTTTCAGTTACGACGACTTCGTGGGCAAAAACCGCGACATTCTCGAGGATGCCGCCGATGATGCGAGCCGCACCCGCCAGCTGGCGGATACCGTGTCCGACGAGGATCTGTTCGACTTCTACAACGCGGTCATTCCCAACGATGTGACCAGCGTGGCCGATCTGGCGAAATGGTGGAAGTCCGAGCATGACCGTCAGCCGAATCTGCTTGATTTCGACCCGGCCAAGGTGGAGCGTCTGGCATCCAGCGATTCGGTGAGTCTGGACGATTACCCCGACCATTGGCATACGACCGGATCGGACGGCCAACCCATCGACCTGCGTCTGAGCTACGTGTACGATCCGGCCGACCCGGCCGACGGCGTCACCGTGCATGTGCCGTTGAAGGCGCTCTCGCGTATCACGCCCGACCAGTTCACATGGAATGTGCCGGGTCTGTTGGATGAGCTGATCCTGTCGATGATCAAGGCGCTACCCAAGCAGCTGCGCGTCCAGTTCGTGCCAGCCCCGGATGCCGCGCGTGCGATTCGTGACTGGATCGACGAGCATTACCCGGATCTGCCGGGCTCGGGCTCGCAGCAGAAGCCGAATCTGCCGCCGGTGGATGAGGATGGCACGACCGTTGGCTGGCCCGATCTGGCACATGTGTTCACCAAGGCGGCCATCGCCACCAAGGGTGCGCAGATTCATCCCGAAGTGTTGGGGCCGGAACTGGTCGAGCGTCTTTCCCCGTATCTCAGAGTCACGTTCTCGGTGGAGCAGCAACTGCCGGCCGGCAAGCACCCTCGTGGACGCCGGCATGCGCGCGGCCCCATCAAGGTGCTGGGTGTGTCCAAGGATCTGAAGGCGCTGCAACGCAAGTTCGCCGCGCAGGCGGAGGCGTCGGCCCGTCAAATGGTCAAGAAGCAGGCCGATCAGGCTGGAGAACAGGGCAAGCTGGTCAGTCAGGCGAACCTGTTGCATAAGGCGGGTGCCACCACCGAGTCCCGGGCCACGATGCTCTGGCGTGGCGCATTGGATGCGTTGCGATTGCCGGCCGAACGCATTTCGTCGCGCTGGCTGGGTACCGAGGCGTTGATGCTGGCTTCTGCTCCGTACAAGTCCACCAAGGATCTGGTCGAAGACCTGCAGCTGGCCACGGTCAAACGGCTGATGCCGAATGTCGACAGGCTCTCGGACGATGAGGCGTTAGCCAATGCGGTGCTCGATGTGCGCGAAGTGTACGAGGACACCGTCTATCAGGTGGCGCATGACGTGATCGCCGTGCTCAAGGCTTATGCCGAGGTCGACAAGGCCACTGGCGGCAAGGCTGATCTGCCGATGCTTTCGGTGTTGCAGTCGATTCGCGACCATATCGCCACGCTCGTCTACCCCGGATTCATCGGGCGCACTCCCCCGGATGCGCTGAAGTCGTTGAGCCGATATTTGAGAGCCGATCTGAGCCGACTCAATAAGGCGAAAACCGATAAGAACCGTGATGTCAAGTGGGCTTGGCAGGCCGACGAGGCCCGTCAGGTGGTTGATAAGGCGTTGGCCCGTGCCAAGGCGGAGCCGGCCGGCCCGAAGCATGAGGCATTGATGAAGCAGGCCGAACAGGCCCGTTGGATGCTTGAAGAGTTCTACGTGTCCCTATGGGCGCAGGAGCTTGGCACCAAGGGGCCGGCTTCGCTCAACCGTATCAAGAAAGCGCTGGCGTGACCGGACGGCAAACAAGTCGCCAGGCCACGCGCCAGCGCACGCGCAAGCCGTCATCACAGCGTGGGCAAGTGCGCGGACGCCTCGGCAATCGGAACAGGAAACGCAATCGTAGGCACGGTCCGATCAATGTTCTGAAGCGTTCCTGGCGTAAGGCGAACTGGCCGACCCGTATCAAGATGGTGCTGATTCCCACGGTGGCGGTGGTCGTTGTCGTAGCGCTGGTGGCCGGGCTGGTTCGTTTCACAAACTGGCGGGCACAGGTTCGCGCAGCCGAGGCGGCACAGCTGGAACTGACGCGAACATACGATTTCAATCCGGGCAATATTATTTCGGATGGTCAGTTCTTCAACGGTTCGGCGATGAGTCAGGCCGAAGTCCAATCGTTTTTGGACACACAAGGTGGCTCGCTGGCCGCGATGACCTTCGACACATCGAACGAGTCAGGCGAAGGCCTGTGCGCGGACTATACAGGCACCAAAGGCGAGTCGGCGGCGGCAATCATCGACCAGTCGGCCCGCGCCTGCAAGGTGAGCCAGAAAGTGCTGCTCACCGTGATGCAGAAGGAGCAGCATCTGGTCACTGCCGTCGATCCCAGCGACTATCAGCTTATGGCGGCGATGGGGTTGAACTGTCCGGATACCGCCGACTGCGATCCCGCCTATGCCGGATTCTTTCGGCAGGTGTATGGCGCGGCCAAGCGGTACCGTTACTATCTCGAGCACGAGGAACAGTACGGGTATACGGCGCACAATCTCAACTACATCCAATATCATCCGAACGCGGCATGCGGCGGCGCACAAGTGTATATCGAGAACAAGGCGACCGCCCTGCTCTACATCTATACGCCCTACCAGCCGAACATCGCCGCACTGGCCGCTGGCAACGGTACCGGCGATTCCTGCTCCAGTTATGGCAACCGCAACTTCGCGCTTATCTACACCAGCTGGTTCGGTTCGCCGCGAAGCTGATAACGGCAGCTGACCGGTCTTGTCCGATTGGACTCGGCCAACACTGTCAGCGTTCGACGTATGGACGCAGCAGGGTCGTGGCACCAACCGCCAGCAGCGAGGCGAAAGCCAGCAGACACAGGCAGACGGCCTGCACGCAGTAGATCGGTCGAATGTGGGTCAATGGTTCCACGCCATGACCTTTGTCGGCCAGCTTGCCGCCGTACAGGTTGCTCCACAGGCAGGCGCAGCCGTAAATCACCAAGCCGATGCTGATATAGCGTTCGGGCACGCCGATTTCGTCGCGCATGATCGGCGAAAGATACGTGTAGAAGACATAGGAGGCGGCTGCGCCGAAGACCACATCCGCCACGCCGAGCTGGATGCGGCGGTCGAAGAACAGGCGGAATTGCCTCAGGAAACCGATCTTCGCCGGATGCGAGTTGCGTGGCAGAGACACTGCCATCGATGCCATCAGCACGGCGGTGAGCACCGAGACCAAGGCAAAGGTGACACGCCAACCAAAGGTATCGGCCACCCAAGTGCCGGCCGGTACGCGCGGTGTTCGCAGGTGCGTTCGTCATGGGTGCTCTCTTGAGTGCTCTCGCTCGTACTACAAGCTGATTCGTCGGTTATGTCAATCGTTTTTTCGTACCAACTCAGCGACAACGTTATTCCCACCTCTGCCCACTACCCACCACCACGACACGCCATAGAAAACCCCGCCGATGACCAATCATCGACGGGGTTTGGCACATGTGCAACGCTTGCGATTACAGCTTCGGCAGATACTTCTTCAGCTCGTAAGGCGTGACCTGCTGGTTGTACTCCTCCCATTCCTGGTGCTTGTTGTCCAGGAAGTAGCCGAAGGCGTGTTCGCCGAGCACGTCGGCCACGAAATCGGATTTCTCCATGATCTTCAGCGCCTCGTCCAGCGAGCGCGGCAGCGGCTGAATGCCCATAGCCTGACGTTCGCCGTCGGTGAGCTCCCACACGTCATCACTGGTGGGTTCGCCCAGCTGCATCTGCTTATCGATGCCGTCGAGACCGGCGGCCAGCAGCACCGAGTAGGCAAGGTATGGGTTGGCCACCGGGTCGAGCGCACGGAACTCCATGCGCGCGGAGTTGCCCTTGCCCGGCTTGTACTGCGGGATACGCAGCAGCGCGGAACGGTTGTTGTGGCCCCAGCAGATGTAGCTTGGTGCCTCGTTACCGCCCCACAGGCGCTTGTACGAGTTGACGTACTGGTCGGTGACCGCGCAGATTTCGGCCGCATGGTACAGGATGCCGGCGGCGAACTGGCGGGCGGTCAGGGACATGTTGAACTCCTGACCGGCCTCGTAGAAGGCGTTGGAATCGCCTTCGAACAGGCTCAGGTGCGTGTGCATGCCGGAACCGGGCGCGTCGGCCAGGGGCTTGGGCATGAAGCTGGCGTGAATGCCACGCTCCAAGGAAATCTCCTTGACCACCGTACGGAATGTCATGATGTTGTCGGCCATGGTGAGCGCGTCCGCGTATCGCAGATCGATCTCGTTCTGGCCTGGCCCCGCCTCATGGTGCGAGTATTCCACCGAGATGCCCATTTGCTCGAGCATGTTCACGGTGGCGCGGCGGAAGTCCATGCCTGGGCTGCGCGGCACGTGGTCGAAGTAGCCGCCCTCGTCGATCGGGGTCGGGGCCTTGGACCAGTCGTCCTGGCTTTCGAACAGGTAGAACTCGATTTCCGGATGCACGTAGAACGTGAAGCCCTTGTCCTTGGCTTTGGCGAGCGTGCGCTTCAACACGTGACGTGGATCGCCGAGCGAAGGCTCGCCGTCCGGGGTCAGAATGTCGCAGAACATGCGGGCGGTACCTTGCGGGCCACCGCGCCACGGCAGGATCTGGAACGTCGAGGGATCGGGTTGAACGATCATATCGTCTTCGGACACGCGGGTCATGCCCTCGATGGCGGAACCGTCGAAGCCGAGACCCTCCTCAAACGCGGCTTCCAGTTCGGCCGGAGCAATCGCCACGGACTTCAGTGTTCCCAACACGTCCGTGAACCACAGACGAATAAAGCGCACGTCGCGTTCTTCGACCGTGCGCAGCGCAAACTCCTGCTGTTTATCCATAGTCGCCTATCGTTCCATAACCGTGTTACGAAGGGCGTTAACATCTCACTGTTCGTCACCTGCGAGTCGCGAGATTTCATCAACATGCCCCGGTCCGCATGTCAGGCATGGTTCAGGCCCATGCCGGCACGGCACTATGGTAGTGACTATGAGCGAAGATCATCTCACCCCATCCGCCAATCCGCCCGTCGACGTGACCAGCTGGACACAGGCCACCGACCCGCGCGACCGTTCGCGCGCCGGCATCGCCACTCGTACCAAGGCGCCGCTGGACGCACATGCCATCTGGAAGGTCAAGGAGGGCCGGCGTGAGGCGATCAGCCTTTTGGAGGAGCAGTCCGCGATTCGCGTACCGGATCTGATTCCGCTGCGTTACAAGCGTATGAGCGCCAGCCCCTTCACCTTCTACCGGGGCACCGTGCTCATCATGACCAATGACCTGGCTTCCACGCCGGTCACTGGCATTCCGGTGCAGTGCGTGGGCGACGCGCATATCGGCAATTTCGGCATTTTCCGCTCCCCTTCCGCCCGTCTGGTGTTCGATATCAATGATTTCGACGAAACCGCTATCGGCCCGTGGGAATGGGATCTGAAACGTCTCGCCGCCTCGGTGGAGATCTGCGGACGCGCCAACAAAATCAAGGAGAAGGACCGTCGCGCCGCCGTGGTCCAGTGCGTACACACGTACCGCACACGCATGAAGTGGTTCTCCGAAATGGATTACCTTGACGCGTGGTACGAGCACCTGGACGTGGAGGAGACGCTCGACCGCTTCGAGACCACCGGTTCCAAACGCAGCCGTGTGCTGCGCGAGGCGGCCATGAAGGCGCTGCTGAAGGATAACGACGCGGCGGCGGCCAAACTGTGCCGTTATGAGAGCGGCAAGCTCAGGTTCAAATCCAATCCGCCCGAGCTGGTGCCGATCAATCAGCTGGATGATTACGCCGACTTGGATGCGTTGCAGGCACGTATAGACACGCTGTTCGAGAGCTACCGGCATTCCCTGTACGACGATCGCCGTTGGGTGTTCGATCATTTGCGCTATCAGGACGCGGCCCGCAAGGTGGTGGGCGTGGGCTCGGTGGGCCAGCGCGCGTGGACGTCGGTGTGGATCGCGCGTGATATCGACGATCCGATGATGATTCAGATGAAGGAGGCCACGTATTCCGTGCTCGAGCATTACTGCGGCGCGTCGCCGTACGCCACGCACGGTGAGCGCGTGGTTCAGGGGCAGAAGCTGATTCAGAATACGGCCGATGTGCTGTTGGGTTGGTCGAGCTTTATGGCCGAGGATGGCCGACCGCGCGACTATTACGTGCGCCAGTTGTGGAATGGCAAGGGGTCGATTGATATCGACAATCTCAACGCTTCGGGATTGAGCGATCTGTCACGCATGTGCGCATGGTCGTTGGCGCACGCCCACGCCCGCACCGGCGATTCGATTGCGATCGCCAATTACATGGGTGGCACCGACGAATTCGATCAGGCCATCGCCTCATTCGCCGTCAGCTACGCCGAACAGAATGATGAAGACTACGCCGTCTTCAAAAAGCTCCTCAAATCCGGCGACCTCCCTTGCTGAGCCGTTAAGCGGACAGCCCAATGGGCTGTCCGTAGGAGGGGTCTGAGTGAAGCGATAGCTGAGCGAAGGTAGATTAACAGTCTCGCTAAGGCGAGTCCTTTGCCTACTTCGCTACTTCAAGCGCTTCCTGGAGCGTGAACGCACGTGCATAGAGGGACTTGCCGAGGATGGCAGAATCAACACCAATTTCAGCCAGTTCCTTGATGGCGCGCAAATCGTCCAGCTTGGAGATACCACCGGAAGCCGTGACCTTGGCGTCGGTGCGTTCAGCGACTTCACTCAGCAATTGAATGTTCGGGCCGGACATCATGCCGTCCTTAGCCACGTCGGTTACCACGTAACGCGAGCAGCCCACGGAGTCAAGGAACTTCATGGTCTCAAACAGGTCGCCGCCTTCGCGCGTCCAGCCGCGCGCCGCCAGTGTGTGACCGCGCACATCCAGACCAACAGCCACGCGGTCGCCGTACTTCTTGATGACCGAGGCGGTCCAATCCGGATTCTCCAAAGCGGCGGTGCCGATGTTCACTCGGGCGGCACCGGCCTCAAGGGCCGCGTCCAACGAAGCGTCATCGCGCACGCCGCCGGACAGTTCGATGTTCACGCGGTCGCCGAGCTCATGAACGATTTCTCGCAGCTGATCGCGATTGTTGCCCGTACCGAAAGCGGCATCAAGGTCGACCAGGTGAATCCATTCGGCACCGGCCTCAACCCAAGTACGGGCGGCCTCGAACGGCGAACCGTAATCGGTTTCGGAACCGGATTCGCCTTGGCGCAGGCGCACGGCCTTGCCATCGCGTACATCGACGGCGGGCAGCAGAGTCAACGACATAAGAAGAGCCTTTCTTCAGTTACTTATACACAATTTGAGCTCCCTCGTCAGAGGGAGCTTCATGCTTTTTTACAGCGTGGCGATCCAGTTCTTGAGGAGCTGGGAGCCAGCGTCCCCGGACTTTTCCGGGTGGAATTGCGTGGCGGACAGCGGGCCGTGTTCGTAGGCGGCCACAAAGCGCGATCGGCCGTACGAGCACCAGCTCACGCGTTCGGGCGAATCGCTCAGATCGATGTCGAAGCGGGACGTATCCGCCGGCTTCACTTCCATCGCGGCGTAGGAGTGCACGAAGTAGAACCGTTCGTTCTCCACGCCGTTGAGCAGCACCGAATCGGGGGCGGCCTCGATCGTGTCCCATCCCATGTGAGGCACCACGTCGGCGTCCAGCAGGTTCACCGAACCGCCGATCAGTCCGATGCCTGCGGCATGGGCACCGTGCTCCAGACCGTGTTCGAACATGATCTGCTCGCCCACGCACACGCCGAGCACCGGGCGGCCAGCGCGGATGCGATCATAGATCACACGGTCGCCGTCGACCTTCTTCAGTCCTTCCATACATGCGGCGAACGCACCCACGCCCGGCACGACTAGGCCGTCGGCCTCCAACGACTGCCGGTAGTCGGAGGTGAGGGTGGTGTCGACGCCAAGATTGGCGAGCGCACGCACCATGGAACGTACATTGCCGAAACCGTAATCGAAAACAACCGCTGTGGTCATCTGCTCTCCTATCCCCTACTGGTTTGGTTGGCGTCTATTCGATGCGGGAGCCGCGCCCGCCACGTCCGCGCCTAGTGTGGTTGGCGAGAATCTGCATCGCCTGATCATGGTCGAGTCCAGCGGAATCCACCACTTCGAACCCTTGGGTCTTGAGTTGGTTCAGGGTTACGATGCCGAGCATCAGGTCCTCGACGAAGCGCGGTGTGGAGGTGAACAGCACGGGCGGCGCGAAACTCTGGCCGGCCTCTCCCTGCACGTACATGGCCACTTCGAGCTTGTCGGCACGATTGACTGCAAGAATCACGGCCATGCCGGATACCACGGTGGTCAGGTCCTTGGCTGCGGCTTCCGGGCCGTCGCCGTCCAGATTCTTCAGCACCGCGACGGCCCCCTGATTGGCACCGATGCATGCGGCGGAGATGTCCGACAGCTGGCAGAACGCGGCCAACAGTTCGGCGGAGGCAAGACGGGTAACGATCAGCGCCACCTTCGCCTTGTTACCCAACAGTCCAGCGAGTTCGTTGTCGAAGCCGAGCGAGGGGTCGACCACATCGGCCATGGCCTCGTTCACCGCATCCGCAACGGACCCGGTGACGTCGTCGGTCATAGGCCGGCCGGAATCAGCGGAAGCCTTATCAGCCGTATCATCATTCGCGTCGGAATCGGACTTCGCTGAAGCAGCGTCCGCTGTTTTATCGGCATCACTGGTATCACTGGCATCGCCGGATACCGAATCGTCCGCGAATTCTTTCTCGAATCCGGCGAGCGCAGCCTCAAGCTCCTCGTCGGAGAAGTGCGATTCGTCCGGATCGAACTTGTCGTCGGTCATCACAGGGCTCCCTTGGTGCTGGGCACGCCGTCTACACGCGGGTCGATTTCCACGGCGAAGCGCAGCGCACGGGCCAGCGCCTTGAATTCGGCTTCAGCGATGTGGTGCGGGTCGCGGCCGGCGAGCACCTGCATGTGCAGGCAGATGCCGGCGTGGAAGGCGATGGATTCCATGACGTGGCGGACCAGCGAGCCGGTAAAATGGCCGCCGATCATGCAGAATTCGTAGCCTTCGGGCTCGCCGCTGCACACGCAGTACGGGCGGCCGGAAATGTCGACCACGGCCTTGGCCAGCGCCTCGTCGAGCGGCACGGTGGCGTCGGCAAAGCGGCGGATGCCTTTCTTGTCGCCGAGAGCCTGCTTCAGAGCTTCGCCGAACACGATGGCCGTATCTTCCACAGTGTGGTGCACGTCGATGTCGGTGTCGCCGTGGGCGTGGATGGTCAGGTCGATCAGCGAATGCTTGCCGAGCGCGGTCATCATATGGTTGTAGAACGGCACGGATGTATCGATATCGGTTTTGCCTGTGCCGTCGAGGTTCAGTTCGAGGTCGATGTGTGATTCGCTGGTTTCGCGGACGATGTGCGCGGTTCTTGCCATCATGTCTCCTGTGTGATTCGTCATATTGGATTGCGGCGGGACTCGAATCGCTTCGGGTCTCGCCGCAATCGGAAAGAAACGTCCCTTATGCTGCTTCCACTATACGAAGCACTTCAACAAGGGCGTTACGGAAGGTTTCCATCTCCTCGTCGGTGCCCATGCACACGCGCAGCCAACCGTCCGGTCCGACCACGCGGATGAGTACGCCGCGCTTCAGGAGCTCGTCGAAGATGGCTTCACGCTTGTCGAAGTGCCCGCCGAACAGCAGGAAGTTCGAGCCGGATTCGGCCACTTCAAGCGGCTGGTCCTTGTAGGTCTGTTCCTTGAGCCATGCGGCGGTGGCCTCGCGGGTTTCGCGCAGGTGCTCGACACGGCTCAGCTGCTCGTCGGTGTGTTCGAAGGCGGCCAGTGCGGCGGCCTGAGTCACGGCGGACAGGTGGTACGGCATACGTACGATACGCACGCAGTCGATGATGCCCTTGGACGCGGCCAGGTAGCCGACTCGCGCACCGGCGAAGGCGAAGGCCTTGCTCATGGTGCGGCTGACGGCCAAGTTCGGGTGGTCCTTGATCAGGCTCACGGCGCTCGGGGTGCCGGGCTTGCGGAATTCCACGTACGCTTCGTCGATGACGAGAATCGGATGCACGCCCTCGCCCGCGCCGACCACTTCAGCGGTTTCGCAGGCGGCGAGAATACGTTCGATATCCTCCATCGGCAACGGAGTGCCGGTCGGGTTGTTTGGGCTAGTGAGCAGCACCATCGAGGGCTTGACCTCGGCGATGGCCTCAAGCACCTTGTCGACGTTCAGCGTGAAGTCGGCGTTGCGGTGGGCGAGCTTCCAACCGGTGAAGGTGTCGCGGGCGTACTCCGGGTACATGGAGTACGTCGGGTCGGCACCGAGTGCGGTGCGGCCCGGGCCACCGAAAGCCTGGAACAGCTGGAGCATGATCTCGTTGGAGCCGTTGGCACCCCACAGCTCGTCCACGTCCAGACGGGTACCGGATTCGCGGGCCAGGTAATCGGAGAATGCCTGACGCAATTCGATGTGCTCACGGTCCGGGTATCGGTTGAGTGTGGGGGCGATTTCACGCACACGCTTGGCGATGGTGTCGCATACGGCCGGGTCCGGCGCATACGGGTTCTCGTTGACGTTCAGGCACACCGGCACGTCCAGCTGGGGAGCGCCGTACGGCTCCTCACCGATCAGGTCGTTGCGCAGCGGCAGGTTTGCAGGAATCGAGCTCATCGCAGACCGGCTTCCTTCTCCTGCTCGCGCAGGGTGGCCTTGTCATACGGATCCTTGACGAAGCGGGAGAGCACGCACTCGCCGTGGGCGGGCAGGTCCTCGGATACCGCGAAGGCGTTGATGCGGGCGGCGAGGGCCTTGAGGCCTTCCTCGTCGTATTCGATGACTTCGACCGGCTTCATGAAGGTGTGCACGCCGAGGCCTGCGGCGAAGCGGGCGGTGCCGCCGGTGGGCAGCACGTGGTTGGAGCCGGACATGTAGTCGCCCAACGGCACCGGGGAGTACGGACCGCGGAAGATGGCACCGGCGTTCTTGATGCGCTTGACGACCGCATCGGCATCCTTGGTCTGAATCTCAAGGTGTTCGGCGGCGTAGGCGTTGGCCGCGTCGATGGACTGGTCGAGACCGTCGGTCAGCACGATGGCAGACTGGGTGCCGGACAGCGACGTGTGGACGCGCTCGGCGTGCTCGGTACGCGGCACGCGGTACTTGAGGTTCTCCTGCACCTTGTCGGCAATCTCGGTGGAGTCGGTGAACAGCACGGAACCGGCGAGCTCATCGTGCTCGGCCTGGCCGATGAGGTCGGCGGCCAGCAGGCTCGGGTTGGCGGTTTCGTCGGCGATGATGCCGATTTCGGTGGGGCCGGCAACCGCGTCAATGCCCACGAATGCGGAGACCAGCGACTTGGCGGTGGCCACGAAGATGTTGCCCGGGCCGGTGATCTTGTCAACCGGATCGCACAGGATGTCGCCGTCCTGCGGCTCGCTGCCCTTGGCGCCGTATGCGAACATGGCAATGGCCTGAGCGCCGCCGACCGCGTATACCTCGTCAACACCGAGGATGGCGCAGGTGGCGAGGATGGTCTTGTTCGGCAGGCCTTCCTCATTGTCGCGGGCGGGCGGGGTGGCGATGGCCAGCGATTCGACGCCGGCGGCCTGGGCCGGCACAGCGTTCATGATGACGGAGCTCGGGTAGACGGCCTTGCCGCCGGGCACATACAGGCCGACGCGCTGAATCGGAATCCAGCGTTCGGCCACGCGGGCGCCTTCGGCGAGATCGGTGTAGAAGTCCTTCGGCACCTGGTTGGCGGCCACGGCGCGGGCGCGGCGCACCGATTCCTCGATGGCGGCGCGCACTTCGGGGTCGAGCGTGGTCAGGGCGTCCTTGATCGCCTCGACCGGCACGCGCAGGTTCTTGGGACGCACGTGATCGAACTTCTCCTCGAAGTCGCGCAGGGCAGCGGCGCCGCGTTCTTTGACATCGTCCAGAATCGGACGCACCAAATCGGTGGCTTCGGAAGTACCCATTGCAGCACGCGGCATCGCGGCGAGCAGTTCGGCACGGGACAGGTTCTGACCACGCAGGTCAATGATTCGCATGATGTTCTCACTCATAACGCCCCATCGTAGCAATGTGCGAGGCCTAAGCGGCGAGGAACGCCCATGTTCACCCGTATCGTGAGATTATCGTGCGTGATGTGGGTTCGTGATACAGGTTATTGACGCACGCCAAATGCCCGAGCGGTCTCATCGATAATCGGCATGTCATGCACGGCGACGTGACTCGCTTCGGACCATCGCGGGCCAATGGCTAATTGCTCAACCAAGGCTTGCACTGCGTCGCTGCTGCCTTGTGCTTCCAGCTCAACCGAGCCATCGCGGCAATTACGCACCCAGCCCTGTACACCAAGCCGACGTGCCTGAGTCACCGTAAAATAACGGAATCCCACGCCTTGCACCAGTCCGGTGACCACTATATGTTTGCGGACCAAATTCGCCGATTGCCTCATGATGCTCAGTTCCTAATCCATCGTTCGCAGCATTGGGTAGAGGCTCAGGAATCGCCGGTATGCGTCGGCATATGTGCGTGCGGTGTCAGGATTCGGCTGGTATACAGTGCATTCGCATACTGATTGCAGCAGGTCTGGTACATTGAATACCAACGAGGCCATTGCCACTGCTGGCAGAATATCGGCATTGGCGAACACTTCAATAGGATGCTCCAACACATCGGCCAGAATCTGGCACCACGCATTTTCTCTGGCTCCGCCGCCAATCAGGGAAATCTCGGTGGGTTTGGCGTCAAAACTTTCCATACCTTGACGAATGGAGAAGGCCACACCCTCAAGCGCGGCACGCATCATGTCTGCCTTGGTGGTGTCTGGATCGAGGCCTACATAGGCCCCGCGAATATTCGGGTTCATTACGGGGAACCGCTCCCCTACCAAATAGGGCAGGCACATCACACCGTTGGAGCCGGGTTTGGATGTTTCGATAAGACGATGCGCCTCTGCGTAATCGCCATCAGCGAATACGCCGGTAACCCATTTATGCACGTCACCGGCGTTGAGGAATGGCACGGCATTCACGAAGCCTTCTTCCACGCCAAATGCCAGATTCTCAGCACCTGGCTTGTCAGTGAACGGCTCGGGCGAAACGGTGGCGATCCAGCCTGAGGTGCCGATATTGATGTTGTATTGACCAGGGTGGCTGACACCGCTGGCAAGTGTGGTGGCACCCGCGTCTCCAATGCCCGTGTATACCGCAGTTCCGGCGGAGAAACCGGTGCGTTGTGCAGCGGATTCCGTCACTATGCTAATGCAGTCCTGCGGATTATGCAGTTGCGGCAATATGGTCATGTCGATCCCTGCGGCCTCGCACAATTCGACATCCCATTGGCCATTACGGATATTCATGGCACCGGCTGTGGAACAAGCCGCCACATCGCCCACGCATTCGCCGGTTAATTGGGCGATCAAGTAGTCCTTGGAACTGATCAATACATGACGAATGCGCGCGTACGTTTCCGGCTCGTGTTCACGCAGCCACATCAACTTGGGCAACGGCAAGCAGCCTTCGAGCCGGTTACCAACGGTGTTCAGGAAACGTTCTGCACCGCCCTGATATGTCTCGGCGAGTTGCTTGGCCTGTTCCTCGGCTCGGCCATCCGAATACAGAATGGCATTGCGGACGGGATTGAGCTCGCCGTTCAAAGCAATAACATCCTGCATCTGACCGCTGAAAATGATGCCACGAATGCGAGTCACATTGAATTCTGACTCGGATTGCCGCGCCTGCTCAATCATGTGCCTGGAGGCCGAGCAGAAAGCTTGCCACCATTGATCGGGGCTCTGCTCCCGATAGTCACCGTTGATAATAAGGTCAAGTTCGCTACTCGCACTAGCTACAATGCAACCCTGCCCATTAACTAAGGCACCCTTCAACGCCGTGGTCCCCGCATCAAATGCAGCCACATATTCCGTAGTCATATCGTTCATCGTAGCGCTGAAAAAGAATCATTCTTTGCCAGCAAAACGCGGCTTATTGCATCGTCTTGTTTCTAGAATGGGAAATTGAACGAATACTACGACTAGTGAGGCATTATGGCAATTCAATCGACAATTATGCTGAACAACGGCACTGTCATCCCGCAGGTGGGCTTGGGCGTATTCCAGACACCGGATGGCGATACTACGGTGAACGCGGTGCAGACGGCTCTGGAGAATGGCTACCGCCATATCGATACCGCAATGATTTACCACAACGAGGCTTCAGTGGGTGAAGGTATTCGCCGTGCTGGTGTGCCGCGCAGCGATTTCTTCTTGACCACCAAGCTGTGGAATGACGATATTCGCGCACGCCGCGGCAAGGATGCATTCCAAGAAAGCCTCGACCGCTTGGGCGTGGATTATGTGGATCTGTATCTGATTCACTGGCCAGCAGACGGCTGGCAGCAGGCATGGGACGACTTGCAGGAGATTTATGCCTCTGGCCGTGCCAAGGCCATTGGCGTCAGCAACTTCCAAAAGCATCATATCGATGAGCTACTGACCCATAGCGATGTGGTGCCTGCTGTAGACCAGGTTGAGTCTTCCCCACAATTCACCAATCAAGAGCTTATTGGCCAGCTGCGTGCCAAGGGCATTCACACTGAAGCTTGGAGTCCGCTCGGCGGCACCGGCGGTAACCTACTCAGCAACCCAGTACTGGCCGGAATCGGTGCCAAGTACGGCAGGTCTGCTGCACAGGTAGTGATTCGTTGGCACATCCAGCGCGGTATCATCGTGCTGCCCAAGTCCACTCATGCCGAGCGTATCAAGCAGAACTTCGAGGTCTTCGACTTCAACCTATCGGTCGATGATATGACCGCCATCTCCGCCATCAACACCGGCAAGCGCAACGGTGCTGATCCGGACAATTTCAATTTCTAGACCTTTATCGGTCCAGATACGCAAAGTGAACTGCGCCCCGTTTGTTGGACGTTGTTAATTAGGATACAGCCCTAGACCGCG
>NZ_CAUERC010000014.1:0-42330 GCF_959020155.1 uncultured Bifidobacterium sp. | reverse complement strand
AAGAGCAGCCGTCAGAGCAAGAGCAGCCGTCAGATCAAGAGGCTTACCAGCAAGTCGAACAAGAAACGGAACAAGAAACGGAAGAAGAGACTGAGCAGTGGGTTGAGCAGGAGGTTGAACAACAATCTGAACAACAATCTGAACAACCTGATGAGCAGCCAGTTACGTTGTCCGCTCAACCGATTGCGCGAGCAAATCGGGCGCAGTCGGTTGCGCAGAACGAGACCGGTTCTCAGTTGGGCGCTCCGGAGAAGCATAAGCGCATCAAGAAGAACGATGATGGCAGTTACACCGTGAACGTGGATGTGAAGGGCGCCGTCAACAGCACCACGGTCACCACCACCCAGCCGATCGACTTCACGCTGGTGCTGGATGTGTCCGGTTCGATGGACGATCCGATGAGTAAGACGGATCGGACCAAGCGGTTAGACGCACTGAAAGAAGCGGTTAAAGCATTTCTTGATGAAGCTGCGAATACTAATACGGAGGCCGGTTCCGAACTGGTTCGCGTTGGACTGGTGAAGTTCGCCGGCAACGAAAAGAACGGAATCGGGGATGACACGTACCGAAGTGGTGGGTACACCTACAACTACTCCCAAATCGTTAGCGATCTGACTGCGAATATGAGCGGTCTGAAGAACAAAGTCAGCAAACTCAAAGCCGCTGGCGCCACCCGAGCCGACAATGGATTCAATCTTGCGGTCAAGGTGATGGGCAGTGCTAGTGCTCGAACCGATGCGAAGAAGGTCGTTATCTTCTTCACGGATGGCTCGCCTACATCGTCTAATGGGTTTGAAAAAGAAGTGGCAAACAATGCCGTTACCGCTGCCAAGAAGTTGAAGGATGGCGGTGCCGCCGTGTATTCCATCGGCATCTTCGCCAGTGCCAACCCGTCCTCGCTCTCCAGCAACGAGAACCAGTTCATGCATGCGGTGTCCAGCAATTTCCCAAAGGCAACGAAATACAACCAGCGCGGTGAAGGGAATATCAAAGCCGGCTATTATAAAAGCGCGACGAACGCTTCGGAGCTGAATGCCATCTTCGACGAGATTGAGAAGAGCGAGACCACCACATCCGCATACATCAATGTGGTGATGGAGGATACGCTGTCGGAATATGCCGAACTTGCTGGCAGCGACTATAAGGTCGTAGCCAAGGACTCGTCCGGACAGGCCGTCGCTTTGACCAAGGATGTCGATTACACCCTGACATACGACGAGAACGCGAAGAAGTTCACCGTCAGGTTCCTGAAGGCTCTGGCCCACAACGTGACGTACACGCTGGAATACAACGTGAAGCCCACGCAAAATGCATACAACGACTACGCCTCTAATCTGAATACCGGCAAGGATGGATATGCCGGCGTGAAGGGTGACGCGGATACCGATCTGGACGGGAACACCACGTCCTCGAACCAGCCTGGTTTCCATTCGAACGATTCCGCATGCCTGTCATACACGGCCGATGGCGTGGATCATGCATGCGGCGGCAATCCGTATCCGCATCCGGTGATCCAGGTGGTTTCCTCGACGCTGCATATCGAAAAGCAGTGGAGTGGAGACGGTGACAAGCCGGAAAGCATCACGGTGGATATCAAGCAAGGTGGCAATAGCTACAAGACAGTCACGTTGAAGCCGGATGCGAACGGAAACTGGTCCACGGATGTGATCATTCCGGCCGGTGCCGCGAAAACGTACACGGTGACGGAAACCGAACCGGAGAACCATCAGTGGCAGGCCTCCTACCAGCACAAAGTCGGCAATGGTGCTCTCGCTGACGGCAATGTGGTGACGGTGCCGGAATCCACGGCATCGCAGAACGCCACAGTAGTCATCACCAACACGTTGAAGACGGCCACGTTGAAGAACGCAATTGGCGTGAAGAAGGAGCTGGTCGGCCGCGATTGGAAGGATTCCGACGAGTTCACTTTCAAGCTGAAGGCAGACGATTCCAATCCAGACGCGCCGATGCCAGCTTCCTGCAAGAACCAGTCGGCGTGCACGGTGACGGTGAAACGCGATTCGTCTGACGATCACGTTGCTTACTTCGGCGACATCACGTATGACGCAGGTGAAGCCGAGTACACATATCTTGTGACGGAGAACGCTGGTAATGCTTCCGCAATGTATTACTCGCAGGCGGAATACCGGGTGGTCGTGTCCGTGATGAAAGACGGAACGTCCGGTGAATGGAGGGCCGTTGTCGAATCCGTGACCCAGCTGAAAACCGATTATGGTGTCGCTGGTTCGAATTGGGATAGTACCCGGCCAATGCTGTTCACCAACAAATACATTTCGGCATCGTCGCTGCCATTGACGGGCCGCATGGGCGCGGAACGATGGTGGCAACTGGCGGCGAGCGGGATTGGCGTGCTGGCATTGCTGGCCGTCGCTGCGGCCGACCAGTGGAGACGCAAGAAGCGGCTCGGCTGAACAACACAGGATTTGCGGATCGCGGGGGCATGTTGGGTTCCCGCCTCCCGCGATTGCAGAACACAGTAACCAACAATCAAGGAAGAGGAGATTCTCATGAAGATGAGGAAGCTTTTCGCAGGGCTGGCCGCCGCGGCAACGTTGCTGAGCGGCATGGCCATCGGCGTCGCCGCCGCACAGGCTGATGATGCTCCATTGCTGCAAGTTAACCACGCACAGGAAGGCCATACGTACACGCCATACAAGTTTGCCATGTTCGAGAATCCTGGCGATGGCTCGGTCGAAGTGAAAACGGTTGACGCATGGGAGGGAGCTGTGACCACCGCTGCTGATGTGGCTGATGGAAGCCACAACGGCATCCCGACAGAGTACAAGGATAATCCAGCCGCCTATGTGGCGACGTTCACTGCGGATCAGCTCCGTGTCTTCGCCAAGACCTTGGCTGGAATTACTCCGCCGGCAGGACCTGATGGTACTGGCCTGACCGTAACTACGGAGCAGGCAAATACGAGCCAGGCGGTCAATGTGAACGGAGAAGGCTGGTATCTGGTGAAGGATACGTTCACCAAGGCTGGCGAAACGACTGTGACGTCGGGGACTCCGGCTGTGGTGGCCACCACCGTCAATGGACTGTCCAATCTGAGGATTGCGGCCGATACGACGACCGGTCAGGGCAACATCACGACTGAAGGCCAGTTCAACGCGAAGAACGCGAATCCGACCGACGAGCCGCTCAAGTTCGCCCGGATGAATGACGTGGATGTGAACGGTAAGAGCGTAAAGGTGGGCGACACCGTGGACTTTACTGTGGCCGCGGACGTTCCTTATGCTGCGGCTGGCTGGGATGCGTACCCCTTTACCATTACCGATACCGCGTCCAAAGGTTTGCAGATTGCGGCAAAGAGTGCCTTCACGGTCCAGTTCGGAGATCATACTACTGTGGATCCCGATCTGTACACGATAACGCAGGAAGGCAATGCTCAATCCGGCACCACCACGACCATCTATTTTGCCGATGCCACAACGCTGGCCGGTAGGACGATCGTCGTGTCGTACCAGGGCACCGTCACCAAGGATGCGTTGGATGGCTTGAGCGGCAGTGTGGACAACAAGGCCACAATCACCACCAAGGATGGTACCAGCGGTGAAGGCAAGACTGTCCTTAAGACCTACGGTTTCCAGTTCACGAAGATTGGCAAGGAAGGGAATGAGGCCAAGCCTCTAGCCGGCGCCAAGTTCGTTGTCAAGAATGCGGAGGGCAAGTTCCTTAAGCAGGCTGAGGACGGTGCGTGGTCGTTTGTTTCCGATCAGAATGATGCCAAGACGTTCACTACTGAGAATGATGGTTTGGTGAAGGTCGCGGGTCTTGCGGCGGGAACCTACACGGTTGTGGAGACTCAGGCTCCGACCGGCTACGCCCAGAACTTCAGGGTCACTTTCAATGTGGAGATCACAGATGAAGGTCTCGTCACCTTCGAGCCGGATGCCCTTCGTCAGGTCCAACCGGTCGATAACACCACTGCGAATGCCACCGCTACCGTGCTGAACGTCAAGTCTGTCACTCAGCTGCCGCTGACCGGTGCCGCGGGAACCGTGCTGTTCACGGTCGTGGCGCTGCTGGTGGGTGGCGCTGGCGTGGCTGTGGCGGTCAAGAGTCGTCGCCGCACGTACTGAGCGCATGCGTTCGGTGTGAGTGAGTTGTGAATTGACTCACTCGCAATAAAAGTCAATGCGGGCGGTTGTGGATATTCCATAATCGCCCGCATTGATGTGTGACCGACCGGTTGAAGTGATATACGGTCAGCAATATTTGAAAAGCTGCTTGTGAGAAGTCGGATATACACTTGCTTCATTACGGGGTATAGCAAAGGGGGTAAAACGATGCGCGGTGGAGGATCATTCAGCATGGAAGAGCTCCAAATGTTGCGGGATCTGCCGGCGGTGGCTAACGTGTCGAAAGACCGCATCACGTACTCCAACGCTTTCAAACAGGTGTGTGTCATACGGTATCTTGCGGGGGAATCGCCGACCAAAATCTTCCGCGAGGCGGGATTGCCGCCGGAACTGATTGGGTATAAACGTATAGAACGAAGTGTGGCGCGTTGGAAGGCTGCCGTCCTCAAATCCGTGAACGGTAGCAGTAACATGAGTAACGGCGAAATCATTACGGAGCTCGTCAACCTGTATGTTCATGCGGTGACGCGCAAGGAGAAACTCGACGACATCGCAGGAATCGCCAATCCCGATAAGGCAAATATTGAAAATGCTCCGCATCCGCTGGACGGGGCGAACGTGTCGGGGGGGGGTGTATATCCGCTGACGTGCCCGTCCCATCCGATGCGGCTGCCATCGCCGTGCCGCCTGCACCTCTCAGCGCGAGCAGCGGCCTTGACAGCGAGACGGCGCTTGTCATCATCAAACAACAGGCTCGGCGCATCGACGAGCTGGAACGCGAAAACGAATCGCTCCGTGGCAAGCTGAAAACCTTGGCAAGCTGACTCCACCCGTCGCAAAGCGTTTTTTGGAAAAGATGCGAATCTGCCACATATAGCGCATTTCGCGGTGCGAACAACGGCGGAGATTGTGCGGTTGGCGCGGTAGGGTGTGAACATTATGACTTTTGGGAATACGAAAACCGGAAAAACTGGTACAAGCACGTCCGAAGCGACGGAAACCGCGCAAATCAAATCCGTCGAAAGCCTCGACAAAGGCAACGACATGGAACGCGGCCTGAAAAACCGCCACGTCCAATTCATCGCCATCGGCGGCACCATCGGCACCGGCCTGTTCCTCGGCTCCGGCAAGTCGATCGCGCTGACCGGACCGAGCATCATCCTCGTGTACATCGGCGTGGGCCTCATCATGTTCCTGCTGATGCGCGCCATCGGCGAAATGATGTACAGCGACCCAAGCCAGCACACCTTCATCAACTTCATCACGCGCTATCTCGGCCGCGGGTGGGGCAAGTTCGCCGGCTGGACGTACTGGATCGTGCTCATTCTGACCGGCATGACCGAAATCACAGCCGTCAGCACGTATTTCGTCACGTTCTTCGGTACGTTCGGCATAGACCTCAACGCGTGGAAATGGCTTATCGAACTGTGCTTCCTTGTGGCGCTCACCGGCATCAATCTCATTGCCGTGAAAGTGTTCGGCGAGGCGGAATTCTGGTTCTCCATGATCAAAATCACGCTGATTGTGGGTCTGATTGTCACCGCCGTGGTGATGCTGTTCCTCGGTTTCAGCTACCCGGCCACGCATATCGAAGGCGTGGACGGCACGGTTTCCGGTGCCACTGTGAGCCTTACGAACATTACCGACGGCTTCCAGCTTGCGCCGAACGGCTGGATGAACTTCTTCATGAGCTTCCAGATGGTGTTCTTCGCCTACCAGCTCATCGAATTCGTAGGCGTGACCGTATCCGAAACGCAGAACCCACGCAAGGTGTTACCGAAGGCCGTCAACGAGCTGATCATGCGCATCCTCATCTTCTACGTGGGCGCGCTCGTGGCCATCATGGCCATCGTGCCGTGGCGCAACTTCCATCAGAACGCGGACGGCTCGTTCGGCTCCCCGTTCATCATGGTGTTCAAATACGCTGGGCTCGACTGGGCTGCCGCGCTCGTGTTCTTCGTGGTGATCACCGCAGCCGCGTCGGCACTCAATTCGCTGATCTACTCGGCGGGCCGCCACCTATACCAGCTTGCGCAGGACTCCGAATCGCCCGCTATGCAGCGCCTCGGTGAGGTGTCGGATCACAAGGTGCCGGCGAAGGCGATCATCGTGTCCGGCTGCATGATTCTGTTCTCCCCGCTGGTCAACGCGATCCCGGGCGTTTCCGGTGCGTTCGTGCTGTTCGCTTCGGCCGCCAGCGCCGTCGTGATCTTCATCTACATCCTGACGATGCTTGCGCACCGCCGCTACCGTCAAAGCGCCGACTTCCTGCCGGACGGCTTCGTCATGCCGGCATGGCAGGTGTGCGACTGGATTGCGATTGCGTTCTACGTGTTCGTGTACGTCACGCTGTTCCTGTCCGCAGATACGCGCGGTTCCGCCATCGCCGGCCTGCTGTGGCTCGTCGTGTTCGGCGGCTACTGCCTGCTGCACGAGCGCTTCCAGAACCGCGATTTGAAAGCGGCTCTAGGGAAGTAGACGTATTGCCTGTCGCTGCGGTATGCGTGGCATGCGCGTGTTGCGCTACGTGTCGCGCATCCGACGAAAGAGGGCCGGTGGAAACCTTGCGAAAATGTGCGTTTCCACCGACCCTCGTCGTGTAATCGCAATAAAACAGTGCGAAACGTTAGTGCACGAATCGTACGAAATCGGCGCGAATCAGCCGATGTAGTCGGCCTCGTTCGTCGGGCTGGACGGGACGGCGTGGTCTTCCGTCACCTTGCCCAGGCCGGACAGGTATGCTTCACGGCCGGCCTCAATCGCGTTCTTGAAGGCGCGTGCCATCAGCGGAATGTTGCCGGCGGAAGCGATCGCCGTGTATGCCATCACCGCATCCGCACCCATCTCCATGGCCTCCGCGGCTTGGCTCGGCCGGCCGATGCCCGCGTCGATGATCACCGGAACGTTGGAGTTCTTGATGATCACCTCGATGAAGTCACGTGCGCGCAGGCCCTTGTTCGAGCCGATCATCGCGCCGAGCGGCATCACGCATGCCGCGCCCGCGTCCTCAAGACGTTTCGCCGCGATCGGATCCGGGAACATGTACGGCATGACCACGAAACCTTCCTTCGCCAGCTTTTCCGTGGCCTTGATGGTCTCCTCGTTGTCAGGCAGCAGGTACTTCGCCTCGTGCTCGATCTCCACCTTCACGAAGTCCGTCTGGCACACCTCGCGCGCGAGACGTGCGATGCGCACCGCCTCCTCCGCGTTGCGCGCGCCCGACGTGTTCGGCAGCATGGTGATGCCCTTCGGAATGTAGTCGAGCAGGTTGTTTTCGGTGGTGCGGCAGCGGCGCAGCGCCATGGTGACGATTTGCGTGCCCGCGTTCTCGATGGTGGCCTTGATGAGGTTCAGGTCGTAACGGCCGGAACCGAGGATGAAGCGGCTGGTGAACTTGTGGCCGCCGAGAATCAACGGATCGGCGTCTCCTGTGGCGATCTCGTCGTACGCGTGCGCGTCCGGCTCCGGCAGGATCGCCGTGTTCGTGGTGGTGCCGACCAGCTCGTCAAGCGTGGCGTTCGGTGCGGCCGCAACATCGGCTGCTGCGGTGGTGATGGTGTTTTCGGTGCTCATCGTCGGTTCCTTTCGTTGGGGTGTTTGGTGTTGCTGTTGTTGCGATTGCTGTGCTGCTGTTGTGTTGTGTGCAACGTGCGTTTGTAATCGCAATAAAAATTTCGATTACGGCAGTGGAGTAACGTAGCAGTGCGTCAGGCGTCTTCCTCGCCGAGGATCAGTCGCGTGATCATGTTCGCTTCGTGGCAGGCGACCACGCCCACGCGCGGCGCCATCAGGCCGGCACCCGGTACCGGAGCCGTCTCGCCATCGCCACAGAAGTAGAAGTTCTTCGAAACGCGACGCGTGCTCACCAGGTTGGAGCTGCGGAAGCCGGCCATGCCGGACGCGCTGACGAGCTTCTTGCCCGGCAGATTCTCCAGCACCGCGTTGACGAGCATCGTCTTGTTTTCCGGCACGTCGAACGCCTCGCAGATGATGTCCTCGTTTTCGAACAGCGTCGGCACGTTCTCGTCGGTCACCTTGACGGTGTCGATGGTGATGTCCGTGAACGGGTTGATTTGGCGCAGATTGCTGCGCAGCGCCTCCGTCTTGTACTGGCCGAGGTCCTTCAGGAAATACTGCTGGCGATTCAGGTTCGTCATATCCACGCGGTCGAAGTCGATCAAGTGCAGGTGGCCGACGCCGATGCGAGTCAGCGCCACCGCGATGGTGGAGCCAAGGCCGCCGCAGCCGCAGATGGCCACGTGCGCCGCGTCGAGCTTGTCCTGCGTGGCGGCCGTGTGACGGTCGAGCAGGGCCGCGCGGATCTCCTCGCGGCTGACCAGGGTGGCCGGGTCGGGCTGGTTGTCGAAAGCGTGCTGGCGGGCGTCGATCCGCGCCTGCGATGCGGATGGTTCAAAAGTCATGGTTGTTCTCGTATTCTCGTTTCCGTTCGTATGGTTTGTTTCGCTGCTGTGCTCAGCCGCCCTGCACGAACGTGACGATTTCCAACGTGTCGGTGCCCTTGAGCTGCGTCTGCGCACGCTGGGCGCGCGGCACGATCTCGCCGTTGAGCTCCACGGCCACGCGGTCGGCGCGCAGACCGCGCTGCTCCACTAGTTCGGCCACGGTGATCGGCGTGGCGACGTCCTCTTCTTTGCCGTTGATGATCATTTCGGTTCCCTTCTGTATGTCAGGCCCCACGAGTGCCGTTCCCGCCGAAACGGACGTTCAGAACTGCTTTGTGGGCTTCCGAGCGTTTGCTTCCGGTGAATCGGACATTCACGGTTGGTACGAAAAAAGGGTCGCCGAAGGAACCGTACCCTATGAGGTGGTGCGCCCCTCCGTGACCCTAATCACGCGATATTCGGTTATCGCGAACGGAAATGAGATGCGCCTCGCGGCGCGAACAACCCGTCTCCTTACGGCGGCATTACCCGCATCAAGTCCTCGGTCGAAGCTCGTCGAGCTCCCTCTCAGCCTTTCGGCTCCCGTTCGGTTGTGCCCTCATCTTCCCGCACCCGCCCGACAACCCGCTCCGCGCTGTTTTGTGCGAGAATGGGTGGCGGATTTTGTAGCGACGGATGTGGCGACGGAAGGGAGACGGTTATGACGACCGCACGAAACATGGGCGAATTGGCGGGATTTGCGATTCCACGGCTCGGCATGGGCACGATGGCGTTGGCGATTGAGGGCCGCCCGGACCGCGATACGGCGATCCGCACGATTCACGCCGGCTTGGACGCGGGCGTGCGATATCTGGACACCGCCTGGTCGTATTACCTGCCAAGCCAACCCGGCGCCGGCACCGCCGAAGACCTAGGCTACGGCGAAAAAATGGTGCGCGACGCGCTCGCCAGCTGGGACGGTCCGCGCGACGAAGTGCTGATTGCAACCAAAACCGGCTATCGCCGCACCATGGAGGCGCCGAACGTTGCCGAAAACGAGCCGGAACGCCAGCATTTGCAGGCTGTGGGCAGCCAGTACGGGTGGATGGCGGATTCGCGTCCGGAAACGATGATCTGCGACGCAAAGGAGTCGGCCGCGCACCTCGGCGTGGAGGCGCTGGACCTGCTGTACTCGCACGGACCGGACCCGGAAGTGGCTTATGAGGACCAGGTCGGCGCGCTGAAGCAGCTGCTTGACGAGGGCGTGATCCGGTACGCGGGCATTTCCCGCGTGGACAACGCGCAGATCGACATCGCCCGCGAGATTCTCGGCGACAAGCTGATCGCCGTGCAGAACCAGTTCTCGCCCTCGCACCCCGACCCTGAGCATACGATGGAGCACTGCGCGGAACTTGGACTCGCGTTCGTGTGCTGGAGCCCCCTCGGCGGCTTCCTCGACGCGTTCGACCAGCGCGCGTACGACCCGTTCCGTGAAGTCGCAGGCAATCATGGCTGCTCCTACCAGCGCGTGGTCCTCTCCTGGGAACTGAGCCGCTACGAGCGGTTGTTCACCATCCCCAGCGCCCGCAATCCGCAGGAAATCAACGATTCCTTCGCCGCCACCGAACTGACGCTCACGCAGGATGAGCTGGCGATGCTGAACGACTCCGTCGACGCCCGTCGCGGCTGAATTCCGCGCAATACGTACGATTGGCCGCGCCCGATTCCGCACAATAATCGCGATTCGGGCCGCGGCCTTTTTCGTGCCTTCTGTAGCTTGCTCGCTGCAAAATCGCCCTGGGAATAACTTACACTGTAAAATGTTTACACTGTAAGATATTATGACGGCGATTGCGACGGAAGGAGGTGCCTCGTGGGCTTTGAAGAGGAACTGTTCCACGAATTGGCGACCAACACATGGGACAAACGTTCGCGCATGCAGCAGGAGATGGTGAAAGGCGCGAAGGGCGAGCCCTTCGCCGTGCAGGAACTCTATAGGAAAGGCCCGCTGACGCCATCGCAGCTCGCCTCTTCAATGAAAACCACCACCGGACGCGTGTCCACACTGCTGTCCGCGTTGGAGAAAAAAGGCCAGATCACACGCGAATCCGACCCCGACGATCGCCGTGTGGTGCACGTGAACCTCACCGAAGCCGGCAGGGAACGCGCCGAACGGCAGCGCGAAAGCATGCGCGAGGCGATCTGCTGGATCTTCTCGCAGATGGGGGAGCGCCGCGCGCGCGAATTCGTTGAGCTCACCGAGGAATTCACCACGTACATGTCGCTGTGCATGCCCGGCAAACCGCGCCCCACGGCGGACGAGGTCAAAGCCGCGTTCTCAGGAAACGCACAGGAAGACGCGTAGTATCTTACGCTGTAAATAATTCACAGTGTAAGTAATCGCAATCCAGTAATCGCAAAAACCGCGAAAAATCGCAAAAACTAATCGTAAGAAAACAAGCAAAACACAAAACAAGAGAAGGAACCAAGCATGCTTCGCATCGTACGATACCTCTCCAAAGCGGAGATCGGTCAGATGCTCGTCGCGCTGGTCAGCATCGTCGGTCAGATCTGGCTTGACCTGACCCTGCCGGATTATATGGCCGACATCACGCAGCTCGTCGAAACCCCCGGCAGCGAAATGCGCGACATCTGGGTGGCCGGCGGCAAAATGCTGCTCGTCTCGCTCGGCTCGGCGGCCTGCGCCATCGTCACCGGCTTCATCGCCGCGCGCGTGGGCGCCTCGTTCAGCCAGCGCCTGCGTTCGCTCGAATTCAACAAGGTGGAAAGCTTCGGACCGGCGGAAATGAACCGTTTCTCCACCGCGTCGCTCATCACCCGCTCCACGAACGACATCACGCAGATCCAGATGTTCATCACCATGGGCCTCATGATGATCGTCAAAGCGCCGATCATGGCCGTGTGGGCCGTGTGCAAGATCGCAGGAAAGGGCTTCGATTGGACGCTCGCAACCGGCATCGCCGTGGCCATCCTGCTGGTGGTCATCGCCGTGCTCATGCACTTCGTCATGCCGAAGTTCAAGGCCATGCAGCGCCTGACCGACAACATCAACCTCGTGGCGCGCGAGAACCTCACCGGCCTGCGCGTGGTGCGCGCGTACAACGCCGAGGACTACCAGGAAGCCAAGTTCACCGAAGCCAACAAGGAACTCACCGAGACCCAGCTGTTCACCAACCGTGCCATGGCCATCATGATGCCGTTGATGAACACCGTCATGAACGGCCTGATGCTCGCCGTCTACTGGATCGGCGCGTACCTCATCGACGCTGCCGACGCCGTCGACAAGCTCACCACCTTCTCCAACATGGTGGTGTTCTCCAGCTACTCCATCCAGGTCATCATGAGCTTCCTGCTGCTGAGTATGGTGTTCGTGCTCTGGCCGCGAGCCGACGTGTCCGCGCAGCGCGTGCTCGAAGTCATCGACACCGAGCCGATGGTCACCGACGGCACGCAGGACGCGGGCAAGCCGGGCGAGGAAGGCGAAATCGAATTCCGCAATGTGAGCTTCGCCTACCCCGACTCGCGTCAGGCCATGTTGGAAGGCGTCAATTTCAAGGCGAAGAAGGGTCAGACGGTGGCGTTCATCGGCTCGACCGGCTCCGGCAAATCGTCCCTCATCAACCTCGTGCCGCGTTTCTACGACGCCACGCAAGGCGAGGTGCTCGTCGACGGCGTCAACGTGCGCGACTACAAGCTGAAGGCGTTGCGCGACAAGATCGGCTACGTGCCGCAGCAATCGTTCCTGTTCAAGGGAACGATCGCCAGCAACGTCGCGTACGGAGATACGGACCGCGACGACGACACCGTGCGCCGCGCATGCGACGTCGCGCAGGCGACGGAATTCATCGACAAAAAGCAGAAGAAGTACGATTCCGGCATTTCGCAGGGCGGTTCCAACGTTTCGGGCGGGCAGAAGCAGCGTCTGTCGATCGCACGCGCCGTCTACCGTCATCCGGAAATCCTAATCTTCGACGATTCCTTCTCCGCGCTCGACTTCAAAACCGACCGTGCCGTACGTGACGCGCTCGAAAAGGAAGCGAAGGATTCCACGAAACTCATCGTCGCGCAGCGCATCGGCACCATCATGAATGCCGACCGCATCATCGTGCTCGACGACGGCAAAGTGGTCGGCCAGGGCACGCACGAGGAACTGCTCGACACGTGCGAAGTGTATCGGCAGATCGCCGAATCGCAGTTGAGCGAAGACGAACTGAAGCGCTGAAAGGGGGAGACATGCCAAGAGGAATGGGACGCGGCCGTGGGGCCGTGGAAAAGCCGAAGGACTTCGGCGGAGTGATGAAGAAGCTCGTGAAATTCTGCAGCCGGTACATTCCGGTGATGATTTTCGCGCTGGTTCTGGGCGCTGCCGGCACGGTGTGCCAGATCATCGGCCCGGACAAGCTTAAGGACATGACCAACGAGATTACGAAGGGTCTGCCGGCCATGGTGCACGGCAAGCCCGTCATGAATTCGATCGATATGGACGCGGTGTCGCGCATCGCATGGCTGCTCGTCGCGCTGTACGTCGGGTACGCGCTGCTGAGCTACCTGCAAAGCTGGCTGATGGCCAACGTCACGCAACGCACCGCACAGCAGCTGCGTGAGGCGATCAGCCAGAAAATCAATCGCCTGCCGCTGAAATATTTCGACAAAGTCAGCTACGGCGACGTGCTGAGCCGCATCACCAACGACGTCGACGCGATCGGACAGACGCTCGGCCAGTCGGTCGGCTCGCTGATCACTTCGATCACGCTGTTCTTCGGCGCGCTCATCATGATGTTCTACAACAACGTGACCATGACGCTGTGCGCCATCGGTTCCGCACTGCTCGGCCTGATCGTGATGGGCCTGATCATGAAGGTCTCGCAGAAATACTTCGCCCAGCAGCAGATCGCGCTCGGCGACGTGAACGGGCACGTGGAGGAGATGTACTCCGGCCACACCGTGGTCAAGGCATATTGCGGCGAAGAGGACTCCATCAAGCGCTTCGAAAAGTACAACAACGACCTGTACGTTTCCGGCTGGAAGAGCCAGTTCCTGTCCGGCCTGATGATGCCGCTGATGAACTTCATCGGCAATTTCGGCTACGTGGTCGTGTGCGTGGTGGGCGCGGCGCTCGCCATGGACGGCAAGATCGAATTCGGCGTGATCGTGGCGTTCATGATGTACATCCGCCTGTTCACGCAGCCGCTGTCCCAGTTCGCGCAGGCCTTCCAGAACCTGCAGCGCTGCGCAGCCGCATCCGAACGCGTCTTCGGCTTCCTTGACGAACCGGAACTGGCCGACGAAACCGGCAAGCAGGCGCTGCTGGGCGTCGGCGCGGACGGCAAGCCGCAGCCGGTGCGCGGCGACGTGGAATTCAGCCACGTGCGCTTCGGCTACGACGCGGACAAGACCATCATCAACGACTTCTCCGCGTCCGTGAAGGCCGGCCAGAAGGTGGCTATCGTCGGCCCGACCGGCGCCGGCAAGACCACCATGGTCAACCTGCTGATGCGCTTCTACGAGATTTCCGGTGGCACGATTTCGATCGACGGCATCGACACCAAGTCCGTACCGCGTTGGAACGTGCACGACCAGTTCTCCATGGTGCTGCAGGACACGTGGGTATTCCGTGGAACAGTGCGTGAAAACATCGCGTATTCGAAGAAGGACGTCACCGACGAGCAGATCGTGGCCGCATGCAAGGCCGTCGGCCTGCACCACTACATCATGTCGTTGCCGAACGGCTACGACACCGTGCTCGACGACAAGGCGTCGCTTTCCCAGGGCCAGCGCCAGCTGCTGACGATCGCCCGCGCGATGGTGGAGGACGCGCCGATCCTGATCCTCGACGAGGCCACCTCCTCGGTCGATACACGCACCGAGGAGCTGATCCAGAAGGCGATGGACGTGCTGACCGTGGGCCGCACGAGCTTCGTGATCGCGCACCGCCTGTCCACCATCCGCGACGCCGACATGATCCTGGTGATGAACGGCGGCGACATCGTGGAACGCGGCACGCACGAGGAACTGCTCGCCAAGGGCGGCTTCTACGCCGACATCTACAACAGCCAGTTCACGCTGGCCGAGTGAGGTTGGTGTGCTGACTCGCTAAAAAATCCGGAGGGACCACCCCTCCGGATTTTTGCGTTTTGGCTTCGGCATTTTTATTGTGTTGCGCTGACGGGACGGCGGATTTACCATTGAGGTGACTGACGTCAATCGATTGACGTATTTGAAAATCACAAAGAAAGTGGGCAGTCATGAAAAGCATCGAAATCGGCAAATCGGCAGTGGTCGCATCGCAGGCGGCGCTCGGCGTGATGCGCATGGACGCGCTGGATGCGGACGCTGCGGCAGAAGTCGTGCGTACGGCCGCCGAGCATGGAGTCAACTTCTTCGACACGGCGGACATCTACGGATTCAACGTCAACCACGACCATGCCAGCTCGCGTGTGCTCGGCCGCGCGTGGAAGGACGCCGGGCTCAAGCGCGAGGACATCTTCCTGCAGACGAAGTTCGGTATCAACATCGACTTCAGCGACCCGAACAACGTGCACGCCACCCGCTACGACTTCTCCGCGAAGCACCTCATCACGCGACTCGACGAGGAACTGGAAGCGCTCGGCACTGACTACGTGGACTTCGCGCTCCTGCACAGGCCCGACACCCTGATGGAGGCCGAGGAAATCGTCGAAGCGTTCACCACCCTGCACAAGGCGGGCAAAGTGCGCCACTTCGGCGTGAGCAACGTGAACCCGTGGCAGGCGGAACTGCTGCAGTCCTGGCTCGGCGACGACCCGGCCATGAGGCTCGAGGCGAACCAGCTGCAGTTCGGCCTGATGCACGCGCAGATGGTCAGCGACGAGCTGATGACCAACTCCGGCGCCGAAGGCATGGTCGTGGCCAACCATTCGGACGGCCTGCTGTCCTACTCGCGACTGCGCCACATGACCATCCAGGCGTGGAGCCCGTTCCAGTCCGGCACGGAATACGGCCCGTTCGTAGGCAACGAGCACTTCCCGGAGCTGAACAAGGCACTGGACGAAAAGGGCGCCAAGTACGGCGTGAGCGCCAACGCCATCGCCACCGCATGGGTGCTCAGGCATCCGGCGAAGATCCAGATCGTGCTCGGCTCGATGAACCCCACCCGGCTGGGCGAAATGCTCGACGGCGCGGACATCGACCTCGACAAGCAGGATTGGTGGGACCTGTACGTGGCCGCCGGCAACCTCATTCCGTGAGTTTTGTTGGAAATCAGAAGAAGCGGCCGGGGAAACCGGCACTGATGGTGGCGTGACGGTCGACGTCCAACGTGGCGCAATCGAAAGCGAAAGTGCTGCTCAGCTCGTTCGGATCCGCAACGAACAGCGCCGTAGCCAACCCGTCCGCCACCGCAGTCGGATAGTCGCCAAATGACGCGGATCGCACCGCAACCCAGGCGGCTTCCGTTTGTTGCACGGGCAGGCCGTCGATGGCGTTGAGCAGGTGGTGAATCGCCAGATGCGTCTGTTCGTTCACCGCCACCTCCCAATGGCGACGGCTGGGCGCGCTCGCACAGAACGCGCCATCGCCGATCAGTGCGACGCCGACCGCGCAGGACGGATCATCCGGATCCTCAAGCGCCACACGGATCGGCTTGTTCGTGCGCGCCAGCAGATCGCCGCCCGCATCAATCACAAATTCCGGGGCAGCGCTTTCGCGTTTGCTGTCTGAGGTGGAAGATTGGCATGTCGGGTTGGTCGTTTCGGCTGACTTGACATGCGATGTGCGCGAAAGTTCTGAATCGGTGAGCAATCCGCCCAGCGAATCCACCAGATAACCCTTGCCGCACGCGCCGAAATCCACATGAACCGGACTGCGTGTAACCAATGTCGTACCACTCGAACGAACCACATCACGACCCCATACGGCCCGTCCGTGCAGCGCGCCCAGGCGCTCGCCGGCGTCGGCTTCAACGGTGAAACTCAGCGCGGGATCGTAACCGAGACGAATCAGGTCCTCGCCCACGCACGGGTCGATCGCACCGCGCGTGGCGGCGTGCAGCGCGTCGTACAAATCGAATAGCGGGCCAGCCCAATCGGGAAAATCGAAATGCCCGCCATGCTCCGCATTGCCGATGTGCGCAACCAGCGAATCAGCGCGGAATCGCGAAAGCGCATGCTCGTATTCATCGATGAACCGTTCCATCTCGCCGCGCAATTCCGCAGTGATCGGGTGAGGCGTCGAAATCAACAACCCCGTGCCGAGCGCCTTGGGGAACGCGGTGGTATACGGCATGCGCTGTGCGAGCGGTGCAATGGAGTCCATACCACGATGCTAGCGCGTGCCCGGCTTGGCGTAGTTCGTGCCTGGGGCTGGCGGGCGCGGGATTTTGCGTGAGGTCGAGGCGCGGGCGTCACCGAGGATGGTATACGCATTGTCAACGCCATTGATTGGCTGTTGGGTGATTGAGCCAATTGAGACGCGTATCTCGCTTATAGATGGCGGATTCCGGGGTTCGCCCGGTGCTATCTCGCTTATAGATGGCGGGTCTCGGCGGAGAAACGAACCTAGGGGGCATCTTTTCGCCCCTCTAGCCCTTGTATTTTGCAAAGGGGCCGCCATCTATAAGCGAGATACCAACTGTCACCCCGCCAAATCCGCCACTCATAAGCGAGATGTTTTTTCGTGGGTGTGGCATGAGGCATCGCCTTATTTTGATACCCCCGTAGCTTTGTATGGTTACGATTATGCTAATCGTGATTATGCAAGTCGCGATTATACAAACTGACGCTTTGGCATGGAGTTCGCTTCACGTTTTCGGGCGGACGGGGGTGTTGCGGAACGGCGGTGAGCGTCACAATGTGAGACGACACGCGGAAAACGGGAAAAATAAAAACGGCGGAATTCCAACGTTTTTTCATGCGCGATACAACAAGACCAATTAAAAATCAAGACTGTTATTCAAAAAAGTTTCGTTCTATCTTGGCTTCCGATGCGCGCTTCGTACGTCGGGTACGTCGGGGAAAGCGCGCCGAAAAGATTTGCGGAAGGAAGGTTCGACCCATGTCATCTCGCGTCGCGCAGCGCCACGCAGCCGGTTCCTACGATTCGTGCGGTTCGCGCGTCTCGGCTTCCGGCCGTCTCGCCGCGCTCGTCGCCGCGTTGATGATCACGCTCGCCACGCTGTTTGCCAGCACCGCGATGCCGCGGCAGGCGTCCGCCGCCGACGACAGCCAGACGAATTTCGATTCCTGGACCGCCGCCGCGCAGAACATCGCCAAGCAGCTCGCCACCGCCGAAAAGGACTACAACGACGGCGATTACGGCCAGGCCGGCACCGACTTCCAGACCGCGCATTGGATCGGCTACGACGCATCCAACTTCTCGAAGGCCGTCAACGACACCATCTCCGCCGACAAGCAGCAGGCGCTGCTCACACAGTTCACCGATTTGGAAGGACTCGCCTACCAGCAAGGCCAGGGTAGCGCAATCGCCGGCAAAATCGATGCACTGAACGCCGATCTCACCGCCACCGCGCAGACGCTTGACGGCAACGCGAACCTCGCCGACCCCAAAACCTACGCGAAGCAGCGCGCCGAACAGACCGCCGCGGAACGTAAGAAGCTCGACGAGGCCAAAAAGAATTCCTCCAAAGGCAAAGGCGACCGCACGTGGAGCGAAGTCGCCAGCGAAATGAACGTCATCCTCGACAAGGCATACAAGGCCGCCATCTCCGGCAAGGGCGCGGAAGGCTCCAGCCTCGTCAACGACGCGTACTACCAGTACTACGAAAAGCTCGGCTTCGAAAAGAACGTCATGAACGCCATCTCCGGCGACCGCGTCTCGCAGGTGGAATACCAGTTCAAGATGACCCGCAAAACCATGCGCGACGGCGGTTCCGACAAGGAGATCAAAAAGCTTGTCGACGACCTGAAAAGCTGGCTCGTCGAAGACGCGGCCACCCTCGACGGTGGCGCGGCCGGCAACGTCAACGCCTTCACCAAAGCCATCACCAGCTCCGCCGGACAGGCGTTCCTCATCCTGATCCGCGAGGGTCTCGAAGCGCTGCTGGTGGTGGCCGCCGTGGTGGCCTACCTCGTCAAATCCGGCAACCAGCGTTTCACCAAGTGGATTTACCTCGGCGTGCTCGCGGGCCTTGCCGGCTCCGGTCTGGTCGCCGTGCTCTTCACGTTCCTGTTCGGCGGCTCCGGCCCGGTTCAGGAAATCAGCGAAGGCGTGTGCGCGCTGATCGCCATGCTCATGCTGCTGTGGACCAGCAACTGGATGCTCAACAAAAGTTCCGTGGAAGCGTGGAACCGTTACATCCGCACCAAAACCGAGTCCGCCGTGGCCGACGCGCAAAACAAAGTCGCCGCCGGCGAAGGCGTGGGCCTGGGTATGGTCGTTTCGCTCGCCATGCTGAGCTTCCTAGCCGTGTTCCGTGAAGGCGCCGAAACCGTCATCTTCTACGAATCGATCTACTCGATGAGTCGCGACGCGCAAGGCATGTGGATCGGCGGCATCGCCGCGGGCGTGGTGCTGCTCGTCATCTTCCTCGTGCTGCGCTTCACCTCCGTAAAGATTCCGATTGGCCCGTTCTTCCTCGTTACGTCGATCCTGATGGCCGTGCTGGTCGTCATCTTCGCCGGCGGTGGCATCCACGCGCTCATCGAAGGTGACCTGATCGACGGCCACTACCTGTCCAGCGTGCCCACAAACGACTGGATCGGCCTGTATCCGTACGTCGAATGCCTTGCGGCACAAGCGATCGCGGCGATTGCCGTACTCGCGCTGTTCACCGTCGGCTTCGCACGCAAACGCAAGTTGCGCACGCCTGACAATCGCAAGTAATACGCAAATTTTCCGAGATTTACCGATATTTTTTCCACATCCAACAACAAAGGAAAGAGAAATGAAGAACAAGAAGATCGCCGCTCTGCTCGGCATCCTGCTGGCCGGCTCCATGGCCTTCTCCCTGTCCGCATGCGGCAATTCCAACGATTCCGCCGCTTCGGACAAGTCCAGCGCCTCCGCGTCGGCTTCGAAGGCCGACGACTCCAGCAAGGACGATTCCAGCGATTCCGCCGGTTTCGAAGAGATCCAGGTCGATGAGAAGCACTCCGACCAGGAATGCGGCCCGCTGACCGTCAACGCCGTCTACTTCCAGCCGATCGACATGGAACCGTCCGGCATGGGCCTCAAGGCCGCCGATGCGAGCTTCCACCTCGAAGCCGACATCCATGCCAACCAGAAGGGCACCGAACTCGGCTACGGCAAGGGCGATTTCGTGCCGGACCTGACCGTCAACTACGACATCATCGACAAGACCTCCAACGCGTCCGTCGCCTCCGGAACCTTCATGCAGATGAACGCCTCCGACGGCCCGCACTACGGCGCCAACGTCAAGCTCGACAAGGCCGGCGCGTACAAGCTCGTGCTGAAGATCGAATCCCCGGAGAAGAAGGGCTGGATGCTGCACGTCGATCCGGAGACGGGTGTGAAGGGACGCTTCTGGACGGAACCGATCGAGGTCACCTTCCCGGACTGGAACTACACTCCGCAGGAGTGGTGATCTCCTAGCGTAGCCCGTTCGCGGTTTCGGCATGCATTACCCGACACACTCAAGGCCGTTCGGCCAAGCTTACGGTCGGGCAATGCATACCGAAACCGCTCTCTCGCGTTTAGGGGGATGGATTCACCTCTGCGATTGTGGAGGGGGTCCGGGAAATCCTCGCATTTTAGGGGAGGGATGAGAGGGGTGGGACTCTTTGGGATGGGGCGGAATGGGAATCGTTGGGCTCTTTGAGTTGGGTTTTTGGATGAAAGGATTTTGGGATGCTGCTGCAGTTTGTGACGGTGTTGCAGGGGGTGTTGGCGCCGGCGCTGCTCGTCATGGCGTTGAGCGTCATGCTCACCGTCGGTGAGGGGCGTGACAAGCCTCTGAGCGCGTACTGGCGGCTGGCCGGTTTCGTTGTTGGATTCGCCGGCGCAGTCGTATTCGCCGCGCTGCGCGCCACCGCCGTCATCACGCAACGCACGTTCGTCAACTATCCGACCCTGTGGTGCTGCGTGATCCTCGACGTGGCCGTGTTCGTCATCGTCCTGTTCGCCCGCCGCATCACCGCCGATTGGCACAACCACCGCGCGCTGCTCGACATCGCGAATCTCGTTGCGGCGCTTGCGATCGCGGCCACCACCTTTCGTGCGCTGCCCGACGTGATTCTGCGACTGACGATCTTCGTCGAGCCGGGCGATCCCATCTTCACTTCCGACATGCTGTTGCGCGCGCTCGGCTTCGCTTTGGGCGCGGCCGTCGCAATCATCGCCGCGCTTATCTTCCGCACGATGCGTTCCACCGCCGTCCGCTGGTCGTTCACGACGGCGGTGCTGCTGTTGGTCGCGCTGTTGTTCGCACAGCATTTCACCGACCTTGCGCAGATTCTCCAATCCAAACGCATCGTCAGCTTCCCGACCGCCGCCTTCCTCGCGCTCGTGTGGGGCATCAACCATCAGCGCAGCCTGACCATCGCAATGGCGCTCGTCTTCGCCATTCCGGCAATCGCCAGCATCGTCATGGGCTTCAAAGTCAAGCCGACCGGCGCCAACGAGGCGATCGCACGCACGCATATCGCGTTCCGCCGCCGCGCGAAAGCGGCCGGCGCGTTCAGCCTGGTCGCCATGATCTGCGTCACCGTGGCCCTGACGTACGGCGTCGCGCAAACGCAGAAAGTCGTCACGCTGTCGCCGCCGGAAGACTACTCGCTCGCCGACGGCGTGGCCACCATCAAATTCAGCCAGATTTCCGACGGCCACCTGCACCGCTTCGAATACCGCGCGAAGGACGGCACCTCCATGCGATTCATCATCATCAAGAAGAACGGCGGCGCGTACGGCGTCGGCCTCGACGCGTGCGATAACTGCGGCGACGCCGGCTACTACGAGAAGGACGGCAAAATCATCTGCAAGAAGTGCGATGTGGCCATCAACCTCGCCACCATCGGCTTCAAAGGCGGCTGCAACCCGATACCGTTCGACTACCAGGTCAAGCCGGGCAAAATCGTCATCCAAACGTCCACGCTCGACGCGCTGTCGAGCCATTTCCAGTGAGCGCCGAGAAAGGTAAGGGGGTACCATGTTCTTCCTGAAAATGATCTCTCGCTCGTTCAGCCGGCAGTTCAAACGCCGTCTGCTCATCGCCGTCACCGTGTGCCTGTCCGCCACCGTCAGCGTGGCCATGCTCGGCGTGGTGTTCGACGTGGGCGACAAGCTCAACGCGGAGCTGAGCACGTACGGTTCGAATATCGTCGTGCAGCCGAAGTCCGACGCTGTGGTGAGCGATTTGTACGATACCGGCGATTCTGCTGGCTCGGCTTCGGGTAGTTCGTCCGGTTCGGACGGGGGTTCCACTTCCGACGGCTCGGCTGCGGCGGACAGCGCCGACCCGACCGCGTTTCTGAAGGAGTCGGACGCGCAGAAGATCAAGACCATCTTCTGGGCGTTCAACATCACCAATTTCGCGCCGGAATTGAACATCCACGCGGATGCGGGGTGTGTCGGTTCGGGGGCTGGTTCGGCTGGCTCTGCTGGAACGGCTGGTGCGTCAGGTGCGGCTGCTTCCGCGGCGAAATGCAAGGCGACCAACGTGCCGATCGTGGGCACGTGGTTCGCGAAAACCCTGCACATGGACTCCGGCGAGTCCACCGTGGCCGGCATGAACGGCATGCGCTCATGGTGGAAAATCAACGGAACCTGGCCGAAAGACGACAGCGAGCAGGCGATGGTCGGCAGCGCGCTCGCCGCGAAACTGGGCGTGAACGTCGGTGACAGCGTTACGCTCGACAAGACGATCGCCGTCGGTGCGGACGACAATACGAACGGAGGTACCGGGAAAACCGGCAAATCCTCCACCGAACGCAATCGCGTGAAAGTGAAAATCGTCGGCATCTTCGATTCGGGCGATTCCGACAACAGCGCCATTTATATGCCGTCCATCGCCGCGCAAACGCTTGCGAATCTGCCGAATTCCATCGACAAGATTGAAGTCAAGGCGCTCACCACGCCCGACAACGACCTCGCGCGCAAGGCGTCGAAGAATCCGAACGCGCTCACGCAGGACGAGTGGGAGACGTGGTATTGCACCGCGTATCCGTCGTCGATCGCGTACCAGATCGAAGAGGTGCTGCCGGGCGCGGTGGCCAAGCAGGTGCGCCAGGTGGCCGCGCTGCAGGGCGATGTGCTGAACAAGACGCAGGCGGTGATGGTGCTGATGACCGTGCTGTCGCTGGTTGCCGCCGCGATCGCCGTGGCAAACCTGATGGCCGCGTCGATTGGCGAACGCGGTTCGGAATTGGCGCTGTTGAAGGCGATCGGCGCCACGGACGGTGCGGTTTCGCGCCTTATGCTCGCCGAAACGGCGGTGATTTCGCTGGTTGGTGCGATTGCCGGTGCGCTGCTTGGCTCGGGCGTTGCACAGATCGTGGGGCACGTGGTGTTCGGCTCGGGCATCACCATGCGTCCGATGGTGTTCGTGTTGGTTTTCGTGTTGCTGGCGGTCACTGTGCTCGTGGCCTCGCTTTCGTCGATTCGGGCGATTCTGGGCTTGCGTCCGGCGGAGGTGCTGCATGGTAGGTGAGTTGTGCTTGGCTTTCGTAGGGGGTGTGCGATGACGAATCGCAAGATGTTCTTCACCATGCTGTGGGGCGCGGTGTTCCGCCGTCGCTCCCGTGCGATGATGGCCGTGATCGCGTCGCTCGTCGGCGCGGCCACGCTGTTCTGCCTTGCATCCGTGTGCGTCGCGGTGCCGCAGCAGATGAACGAGGAAATGCGCGCGTACGGCGCGAACCTGATCGTCACGCCCGCGTCCGCAACGGGCAAATCGCAAGGCATCGATACTGCAACCGTACGCAACGTGACGGCGCTCGTCGGCGCCGGACACAGCGTGAAATCAGCCGCATACCGGTATGAGAGCGTGCGCATCAATTCCGCGCCGTACACCATCGCCGGCGTGGACGTGAAAGCCGTCCGCGCGCTCAATCGCCATTGGAACGTGACGGGCGATTGGCCCGGCTCGGGCAACGTGATGGTCGGCCGCGACGTCGCCGACGCGCTCGGCGTGAAAGTCGGCAGCCGTGTCACCATCGGTTACCGCGCCGCCGACGCGTCTGCTTCAGCGTCTTCTTCCGCGTCCGCAAAATCCGATTCGGACGAATTAACTGAAACGGCAGAATCGTCCGCGCAGGGCACGCAGAGTACGCAAACTACGCAAGGCGAACAGACCACGCAAGCCACGGAAAACGGCCGCGTCTCGTCCGACATCATGGATAACAACGGCACCGAATTCCGTATCGCCGGCATCGTCGACACCGGCGGCAACGAGGATTCCATCATCTACGCCACCACCGCGGACGTGTCCAAACTTGCGGGCCACGAGCGCGGCGCCGACGTGGTCGAATACTCGGTGAACGCCATGGGGGATGAGCTGAACGCCATCGTCAACAGAATCAACAAAAATACAAACACTGCCGTCAAAGCGCAGACCGTCACCAAAATCACCTCGTCCGACACCCGCATCATCGCCATGCTGCAGACCCTGTTCTGGATTGTCTCGCTCGTCGTGCTCGTGCTGACGCTTGTCGGCGTGGGCACCACCATCAGCTCCATTGTGAGCCAGCGTCGCAACGAAATCGGCCTGCGCAAGGCCCTCGGCGCCGATTCACGCGCCATCGGCGTCGAATTCTACGTGGAATCCGGCATCTACGGCTTGATCGGCGGTCTGCTCGGCACTGCTATCGGCTATGTGCTGGCGCGTGTGCTGTGCTCCACCGTTTTCGGCCGTGCGCTCGGCCTCAACTGGCTGCTTTGCGTTGGGTCGCTGTTGCTTTCCGTGGCGATCGCCGTCATCGCCTCCATTCCGCCGGTCCGCCGCGCCACCCGTATCGACCCCGCCATCGTTTTGAGGGAGGAATAATCATGGACAACGAACATATGCTGCTGGAACTCGACCACATTTCCAAGATTTACGGCGATCTGCACGCCGTCGACGACCTGAGTCTGACCGTTCCGCAAGGGCAATGGCTGGCGATTGTCGGCTCGTCCGGTTCCGGCAAAACCACGCTGATGAACATGATCGGCTGCATGGATACGCCGTCGAAGGGTTCCGTCATGCTTGAAGGCCGGCGATTGGAGGATTTGAACGCCCGCCAGCTCGCCGACGTGCGCAAGAACATGATAGGACTAGTGTTCCAAAAGTTTTACCTCGTGCCGCATCTGACGGCGGTGGAGAACGTGATGGTGGCGCAATACTACCATTCTGTAGTCGATGAGAAGCAGGCGATGGAAGCGCTGGAACGAGTGGGATTGAAGGAGCGTGCGCATCACCTGCCCGGCCAGCTGTCCGGCGGTGAGCAGCAGCGCGTGTGCATCGCCCGCGCGCTCATCAACTGCCCGAAGCTCATCCTCGCTGACGAGCCGACCGGCAACCTGGACGAAAAGAACGAGAAGATCGTGCTCGACCTGTTTCGCCAACTGCACGAGCAGGGCACGACGGTCATCGTCGTCACGCATGACGCGCTCGTCGCTTCCTGCGCACAACGTGAGATCATGCTTAACCATGGCGTGCTCGTCGGCGAACAGTGGAACGACGAGGAGGCGAAACGTGCGTACGAGGCGGCCGGTGGCAAGCCTGCGCACACCGGTTCCGCCGAGGAAGGCGCGCAGAACGGGGGTATTGCGATTTCGTTCGCCGACCCCACGAAAGCCGCGAAAACCGGCGATACGGACGCGGCCAACGTTGCCGTTGCGGCTGGCGTTGCCGACGATACGGACGTAGAGCCCGACGTCACGAAAGGGGAGCAGGCATGAGCACCGCACAATCGAACGCAGTCAAAGTCATCGCACTGTCCGCGGCGAGCATCGCGCTGCTGTCGGCATGCGGCGAGCCGAAAGCCACGCCGATGGACGACGAATACGCCGGCAATTCCGGCGAAAGCGTGCAATCGCAGGAAAATAAGTCGAAAACTGACGGCAAGGCGTCCGGCGACACGGCAGACGACGGCGACGCCACCAAAAACCGTGCCGACGCGAATTCCGCAACATCCGACAAGCAGGACACCGGCAACTACGCGGATGGCGACTATTCGATCAACGGCCAGTACGGGCCGGTCGGCGAGGACACCATCGACGTGCATCTGACCGTTAAGGACCAGAACGTGACGGCCGTGAAGATCGTCGGCCATCCGTTCACGTCCATCTCCAAAAAGCATCAGAACGACTTTGCCAAAGCCGTGCCGGACGCGGTGGTCGGCAAGCCGTTGAAGGACCTTAAAGTCGACAAGCTCGCCGGTGCCAGCTGGACCTCCGAAGCCTTCAACAAGGCGTTGGAAGTGGCGCGTCAGGAAGCGTCAATCCAATAGCCCATTCCTTCTGAAACCGACACGGCATGCCCGTCTTGCGTCGGTGCGGACGGTTTTCCTGTGGTTACCGTGCGGATTCGGCGCATACGTTCGGCCAGAGCAACGTGGCCATGTTCTCGGCCCAGGAATCAGACTTGCGTTCCTTGCCGGATTGCCGTTCCCCTCCGGCTTCCTGTCCCGCCAACGCTTTGCAAGCCAGCATGGAACCCAGCACCGTGCTGAACAGGAACGTGTAGTCCAAACGGTTTTGAAACACTCCGTCGGCGATGCCACGTTCCATGAACCCCACGAACCGTTCTTCGGCCGGCGCCAGAACTTGTGCTGCGATCGCCTTCAGCGTGGCGTTGTCGGAAGACAGCACCACGCCCACGGCTTTCAATCCGAGTTCGCTGTCGAAGCAGTCCTGGATGCGTCGCAGCATGGTGGCCAGTCCGCTCCGCGACGGCTTCAAATCGTTGAAATTCGGTAGTCCGGCAACTTCCGGTTGGATGCGTTGCAATAAATCGTCGGCGTTTCGGTAGCGTCGGTAGATTGTGGTCTTTGCTACCCCTGAACGTCGTGCGACCTCTTCGATGGTCACCGCTCCGATACCATCGGAAATCACTATCCCCAATGTGGCTTTCATGATTTTGCGGTCGGTTTGCTCCCGTAATCGCTCACGTCGGCCACGTACTGTGCCGACGTCTTCCTGCGTGGTTTTTTGCACCGTCTTCCGCGTGCCCTCTTGCGTGGTTCCGCCCATCATGCCGCGATCACTTTCGTGCTTTCCAGCTTGCTTACGTACCAATGGTTGAACTTGACCAGTGGAATGCGCAGTAGCAGGCCTATCAGCAGCAGCGGCGGAATGAACAGCAGTAGCGCGCCAATCGCAAACCAGTAATCGTTACTGTAGATTCCGCCGATCGCCGCGCGCATTGCTGTGATTGAATGCGTCGCAGGCAGGAACGGGCTGATGCCGCTGATGATTTTCGGCAGCACGGCCAGCGGATATGCGCCGTTCGCTCCAGAGATCTGCATGACGAGAAACAGCACGCCGATGGCTTTGCCGACGTTGCCGAAGCTGGCCACGAGCGTGTAGGTGAAGAACGAGAACACTAGGCTGCTCACCCAGCCGGACAGCATGAACAGCAGCGGATGCACCGCCTGGACATGGAGGAACAGCAGACTGCCTCCCAAGGAGAACGTGCTCTGCAATAGTCCGATCACGCCGAACACACCGTAATGTCCGAGAAACAGCTGATGCGGTTTCGGGTCGCCGAGTTCCTTGCGCACCTTACGCGAGACGGTGGTCTTGAGCGTCACTGCCATGAGCAGCGAACCGACCCACAGCGGCAGGATCGTGTAGAACGGTGCCATCTGCGAACCGAAGTTCTTGACTGGGAACACCGCGTTGCGTTTCACTTTTACAGGGGCTGCAAGCGCGGCGGCCAACGAGTCGGTATTATCGCTGAGCACATCTTTGACGGCGCTCATATCGCCGCTGTTCAGAGCATCGGTCAATGTTCCTGTGAATGCGCCCAGTTTTTTGCCCGCGCCGGCCAGACTATCGGCGGTGGAATCCAACACGCTGCTGATGGCGGTCAGATTCTTATCCGCGGTCTTGGTGGTGCCGTTCAGATTGCCCAGCGCGCCTTTCAGATCGGCCGCTGTGGCATTGAGCGCGGTGGTGGTGCTGGTAATGGACGTGGCGATATCGTCAAGTTGCGGTTTCAGTTGGCTCTCATAGTCGGTTTTGATGCCACTGACGGACGTTGCCGCCTGCTGCGCCAGTTTCTTGATCTCCGCACGTTCGGCCGTGGTATCGCTTACTTTGGCGTCGATGTTGTCGGCGCTGCCATTCAGCGCCGATGCTAGGTCGTTGAGCTGTGTGATGGTGGTGCCGACGTTGGTTTTGAGATGGTCGATGGCGTTCCTCACCGCTTCCGGCAGCTTTTCGTTTGCGCTGAACGCGTCGAGCGAATCATAGATCTGCTGGTAGCTTTGCGCCTGCTTGCTGATGTTCGTGGCCTGGTTGCGTAATGCGTTGGCGGTGTTGCCGGCCTGCGTGCCCGCATTGCCGAATAGGCTGTCCACATCTGCTTCCATGGCTGTGAAGCTGTTGGCGGAATCAGTCAGAGCCGTGCCCAGCGCGGTGGTGCCGGTCTTCAACGCGCCCGTCAGATCCTCCACGCCGCTGCCGGCTTGCTTGAGTGTTGTTCCTACGCTTTTCGCATTGCCGCTGACATTGGCGATCAGACCGTCGGAGGACTCAAGCAGATGCCGTGCGCTTTGGGTCAGCGTGCTGAACGTGCGGAGCGTTCCGGAAGCGTCGGTGAGCGTTTCCGCGAAGTCGCTGATATTGCCGTTGAACTGCGTGAGTTGTTCCTGCGCGGCTGGCTTGTCGAGTTGGTTGGCGAGCTGCGATGCCACACTCAGCGCGGTGCTGGTCAGTGTTTCGGAGAACGTCTCGTTGACCTGCGCGCTGACCGTATCGGCGCCTTGGCCTGTGATCTTCGGAGCCAAGGCGTTCTTCTTTTCATTGTTGTAGTAGGCGATTTCGGCGTGGTTGCCATCGGATGCGAAGAACGTCATCATACGGGTGCTGAAGTTCTTTGGAATCACCACAGCTGCGTAATATTTGCCGGATTTGGTGCCGTTGATGGCTTCTTTTTTGGTGGTGAAGGTCCAGTCGAGCTGATCGTTGGAACGCAGCGTGTTAACCACTTGGTCGCCGATGTTGATCTTCACTGGAATGAGGTCGGACCGGTATCCGTCGTCCTCATTGGCTACGGCGAATTTCAGATTGCCGGTATTGGCGAACGGGTCCCAGCTGGCGGCCACGTTGAACCATGTGAAGATGCCGGGGATCACAACGAGTCCGATGACGATGATGATGGAGACGACGTTGCTGGTGATTCGCCGGATGTCGCCGACGAACAGTTTCCAGATGGTTTTCATGCGTTGCTCCTTTCCTCGTTGTTTTCGTTGTTTTCGGTTGTCTCGGTTGTCTCGGCGGTCTCGGCGGTCTCGGCGGTGTCCGTGGCGGCATCGTTCGCGGCGGCGCTTGGACCGGTCGTCTGCATTTTCTGCATTTTCTGCACCAGTATGGCGATTCCGTCATCTTCATTGTGGTTGACGCCCGTCACGTTTTCCGTCGTTTCTTTGATGACGCTGGTATTGCGATTATCGGATGTCGTGCGTTTGCCGCTGGTGCGTCTCCGCGTTTTGCGCAGCAGTCTGTTCCGCCGTTCCTGTTGCGCCCGCTTTTTGCGACGGATGCGTGCCGCTTGGCGCTCCACCAGCATGGATTGGATCGATTCATCGCTCAAATGGCCGAGCTCCACTTGACGGTTCAGATTATCGCGCATGTATTCGATGACCATGAGGAAGCCCATGATGAGCAGAATCCAGACGACCCACGTGGCCAGTACCACCACTTTCTCTCCGTTGGTGAACGAGAACACCGCCGCCAGAGTTACCGGAACTACGAATCCGATCACCAGAGCTCCGCGCTTGAGTTTCGGGTACAGTTCCGCGAACCGACTTGCGCGTTCCTCGATCACCTCGCGGTAGCCGCCTTTGTCGGCCAGCACCTGAATGGCTTGGGACATGTTGTATCCGCGTTCCGGAAGCTCCACTTCCTCGCCGATAATCATGTCGCTTTCCTTGATTTCGCGGGCGAAGAGTCGGTTGAGGTTGACCAACAGAGGACGGACCACCAGGCCGATGACGAACGCCATGCCGGCAAACAGCAGCAGCGTGCCGATCGCCTTGATCCAATGGCCGTCGTAGAAGCCGGCGATGGTCTCGCGGAATGCGTCTATCGAATAGCTGAATGGCACGAACGGATAGACCATGCGGAAGAACTTCGGCATCATCTCGATCGGATACAGGCCGGAAGCGCCTGGAATCTGCACGATCACCAACGCCACGCACAGGCCCTTGCCGATGTGCATGAACGTGGTGGACAGCGCGTACGTGATGCTCAGATATACCAGCGATGTGATCATGCCGGTCAGTATGAACAGTGGCGCGCAAGCCGTCTGCACGCCGAGTATCAGATCGCCAACGGTGCAGATCGCGCCTTGAATGACGCCCATCGTGCCGAGCAACAGGTATCGGGCCAGATACTTTTCGGTTGCGGTCGGATCGAGACCCTCAAGCCCCTCGTCGTCCACCTCCACTTTGTAGATCACCACAAAGGCGAACGCGCCCACCCACAGTGCCAGATTGGTCATCAGCGGAGCCATGCCGGAGCCGTAGGAGTTGACGGGATACACGTTCTTCGTGTCGATTACGGTCGGGGACTCCATGAACGAGGCGATCTTATCCGCGTCAAGCGAACCGCTGCCGGTCAACGATGCGAGCAGATCCGCAGTGCCCAGCGCCTTCAGGTCGGTGCTGACGGTGGTGAGCTTCGTCTCCATCTTCGCCAGCTGCTGGTCGGTTTGCTCAAGGCCGATGCGGGCGTCTGACGCCACTTGGTCGAGTTGGTCGAGCACGATGTTGGTTTGCCTGACCACGCTGTCCTGGCTGGTCACGGTGCCGGCAAGTGTTCCGGCCGTCCCAGCCAGCGAGCCCAGCGCGGAATTCAGTCGCGGCAGTGCGCCTGAATTGATGGCGTTGCGCGCCGTGCCTGCGCTTTTGAGCGAGTTCTGCGTGCCTATGTTGAAATCGGTGGACAGTTTGGATACGCTGCCGGCTGTGGCCTGTGTGTTCTCGCTCAGGGTTTTGAGGTCGACGAGTGTTCCGGCTGCCGTGTTGTTGGTATTCTCCAGTTTGCTGATGATTTGCTGGTATTGCGCGTTGTCGCTGGCGGATTTGAGCTTCTCGAGCAGTTTCGCATTGCTGTCGGTGATGTTTTGCATGCCGGTCACCGCCTGCTGCGCCGATCCACTTGCCGCGGATACCGCCGACGAAATCTGGTTGATGCTGGCTGTGGATTGCGCCGTCGCTTGGGAAACAAGTCCGGATCCGGTTTCCAGCGCGCTGTTGGCGTTGGACGAAAGCGTGTTGAGCTGGGTTTGCGCTGTGCCGATGGCGGTGGATGCGCCTGCTAGTCCTCTGCCTGCGCTCGCCGCGGCCAGCTGCACGTCGTTCAGGGCATTGCGTGCTGCTTTTGTCTGCTGTGGCACATTGGCTAACTGGGTGTCGAGATCCGCGATTGCGGAGCGGATCGTGCCTACGTTCCGCTTGGTGTTGTCGAGTTCGCCGATGGTTTCGTTGGCGATGGTGTTGGTGTTGCCGCTGATGGTGCCGTTGGCTGAGTTGACGGCTTTGACGAGCACGTCGCTGACGGTGGAGACGAAGGAGTTGTTGACGGTGCGGTCGACCACGGTCGCGCCTTGGTCGGTGATTTTCGGCGAAATCGGACTCGCCTTCTCGTTCACGTAATATTCGAGCGTGGGGCGATGCTTGCTGTTGGTGACGACGTTGGCCAGATCTTCGCTGAAGTCGGAAGGGATGACGATTGCGGCGTAGCAGTCGCCCGACTCCACCGCTTCCATCGCGTTGGCTTTGCCCATGAACTTCCAGCCGAGCTGGTCGTTGCTCTTCAGCGTGCCTTCGATTTGATCGCCGAGATTGACTTTGCCAAGCAGCGCGTTGTCTGTGCCTTCGTCCATGTTGGCCACGGCCACTTTGATGCTGTCCGTGTTGCCATAGGGATTCCAGAACCCGTAGATGTTGAACCATGCGTATAGCGGGGGAATGAGAATCAGGCCGATCATAATCACCCACGTGGCGGGTACGGTGACCAATCGTTTGAAGTCACGGCGCAGGATCTGCAGTACGTTGTGCATTGTCTCTCCGGTTTGGCGAATCAATTCCCTTATATGGCGATACGTGTTCCGTAGCGCTACGCGGTTCGTATCGTATACCGTGCTCTTGGACAATCGCCATCGCGTTTCATGGATGACGGAAATCGGGTCGAGTACTGCGGCAAAGCCTCGGCAAAACCATCGCCGGCTGACGTAGCCCCTTCCGCTCACGTCCGTGACAAATCGCCATTTCTGTATGTCCGTGAGCGAAAGGTGGTAATAAATCGCTATTTTCCGTCCGTATTTATACCCCCATTCGCTCACGATGCGCTATACATCGCCATTTCTTGCGGACGTGAGCGAAAGGTGGTGTGCGAATGGCGATTGCAGCCAGCTGACGTCCCCCTCTTTTGCTCGCGTCCGCCAATAATCGCACCTGAACCGCTTTTCTTGCGGCGGATATTGCCTACGTTTGGTAGCGTGGGCTGAAGGAAGGAGCGGCATATGAGCGAAACCGCACAATCTGAATCACGATCCGAGGATTCCGCCGCGGGCAAGACGGATGGAGAAATCAAGGCGATTGCCGCCGAAACCGAAATCGCGGCTATCGAAGAAGGCGGAAAGCAGGGCACTGGCGAAGTCGGCAATCCCGCTGACCGTCGTCTGCCGTTAATCGTTCGCATTTACGGCATCGTCATGCTTATTGAAGGCGTGGTGACGCTGCCGATCATCGTGCTGTCGTGCCTGTACGTCGTGCAGGCCGTGCTTTCCGGCGATATGACGTTCGACGCGCTGAGCCTCACCACGATTCTGTCGGCGATTCACGCGGTCGTGCTGATGGTCACCACCGCGTGCCTGACGGTGTTCGGCGTGCTGCTTTTCAGGAACAAACGCCGGCACATCGCGCAATGGACGTACCTGCTGATTCCGCTTACGCTCGCCGAAGGCCTGCTGTCGCTGGCGTTGAAGGGGCTTGGCCTGAACCTTGTCAGCCCGGCTGTCCAGCTTGTCGTGCTGATCGCCCTGCACATCACCGCCGACCCATCGCTGCGGGAGGAGCGCCGGCTGCAGTTCGCGTTGCGGCGCATGGACGCCCGCAGCGCGTATGAGAACGCCGCCTCCCAAGGCATGGCCGGCCGCGACCTGACCGGCAAAGGCTATATTTCGCTGGATTTCTTCAATCTGTTCTGGCTGTTCACCATCGGTTGTGTGTTCGGTTTGGTGATCGAGACCATCTACCATTTCGTGCTGTTCGGCGAATACCAGGATCGCGCAGGCTTCCTGTGGGGGCCGTTCTCGCCGATTTACGGCTTCGGCGTGGTGATCGTCACCGTGTTGCTCAACCATTTGTGGCAGTCGAATTGGTTGCTGATTTTCTGCTCAAGCGCGGTGATCGGTGGCGCGTTCGAATATTTCACCAGCTGGTTCATGCAGGCCGCGTTCGGTATTCGCGCATGGGATTACACGGGGCAATGGCTTTCGATTGACGGGCGTACGTCCGGCAAATACATGTTCTTCTGGGGTATCCTCGGCTTGATTTGGGTCAAGTTGATTTTGCCGCGATTGTTGCGATTGATCCAGCGTATTCCGTGGAAGATTCGCTATTCGCTGACGCTGGTCTGCTTCATTTTCCTTTTCGTCGACGGTGTGATGACGCTGATGGCCCTTGATGCTTGGTATTCCCGCATGGCTGGGGTTGCGCAGAATTCGCCCGTTTCGCAGTTCTTCGCCACGTATTTCAATGACGATTTCATGGCCCACCGATTCCAGACCATGAAGATCGACCCGTCCACTGCCGGTCGTATGTAGGCTGGTTTTTGCGTTTTGCGGGTTTTGCTAAGCGGCTGGTCGGGCGATGTTCCGGCTGGCCGCTTTGCTTTGGGTGGCTGATTTTGAACGATTTCGGACGATTGCAGTGGGGTTTTGTTGCGGGTTTTGCCGCGGGGGATTTGATTCTTCCGGATTATTGCCGTTTGGGATTCGTGCCTTCCGGCTGTCTGGATGCTTGACTGCTGTTGCCGCGCCTACGCCGCGATGCTTTGCGCCAGCTGGCGGATGAGGTCGGGGCGATGTCCGCTCCATGAGGAATTCGGTGAGATGACGACCGGAATTTGCTTGAAGCCGGCGTCCTTGATCTGTTCGAATGTGGACGGATTCTGCGTCAAATCGACCGCCACGTACCGCACTCCCAGTTTGGAAAGCTCTTGTTCGGTGGCCTCGCATTGAGGATTGTTCGGATTGGTGAAGACGGTCACGGTCATTCTTTTCCTCCCTATGCAAATCGGCTTCCTTTGGTGTGGAAAGCCTTGTCGGCCACGTTTTTTGATTTTGCCTGGCTGAGCAGGCCGTTCATCAGTATACACTACCTGTAGTGGCGTTTCGTACGTTTGCCCACTGTATATAGTGGGGAATTTCCCGTAATACCGAATCTATACGAACAAATGTTCGATATATTCGAGTCTATCATTATCCTCGATTGCGCCACGCCGGTTGCATGCGTATGGTCCGTCCGCGAATCGCCCGCGGGCTGTTCGCTATTCATTTCGGAACACATATTGCGATTTCGCTCGTTTTCTTACGATTGTGAGCGAAAGGTGGTGCCGCATAGTGCGGTAGGGGGTATAAATCGCCTTATTTTCCATACTTTTCGGCGCACGTCGCGAAATAATCGACCGAAATTGCGATTCGTGAGCGAAAGAGGGTGCGCGATATGGTGCGTTCCGTATTGAAGTGCTGAGACCTCATCCCGAAACAAATGAAAAAGTCCTGAGAACCATCGGCTTCCAGGACTTCGAACCTGTGCCCCCCGTGGGATTCGAACCCACAACCCACGACTTAAAAGGACGCTGCTCTAACCGTTGAGCTAGAGGGGCAACAGCAACACAGTATACAGCATATTCGGACCAATCGCCACCACGGGCGTCGGACGGGCGTCGAAATGGCCTTCGGAGTGTTGGTGTGCCTACAATCGAAACCATGTCATGTACCACAATTCTTGTAGGCAAAAAAGCAAGTTACGACGGTTCGACCATCATCGCCCGAGATGACGACTCTGGTTCGGGACGTTACGATCCCAAGAAATTCGTAGTCGTCGCACCGCAGGAGCAGCCGCGGCACTACCGCAGTGTGCTGAGCCACGTTGAAATCGACCTTCCCGACAATCCATGCCGGTACAGCATCGTACCGAACGTGCTTCCAAATCGTGGAATCCTTGCGGAAGCTGGCGTCAACGAACGCAACGTGGCCATGAGCGCCACCGAAACCATCGCCGTCAACGAGCGCGTGCTCGGCGCCGACCCGCTGGTCGCACTGCAGCCGGCCGACGAAGCCAATGGTAAGCCGGAAACCCCAGGCGGCATCGGCGAAGAAGACATCATCACCCTCGTGCTGCCGTACGTCAACACCGCGCGCGAAGGCGTGAAACGTCTGGCCGAACTGCTCGAAACGTACGGAACGTACGAATCGAACGGCATCATCATTTCCGACGTGGACGAAATCTGGTACGTCGAAACCATCGGCGGCCACCACTGGATCGCCCGCCGCGTGCCGGACGACAAATGCGCGATCATCCCCAACCAGCTTGGCATCGACTATTTCGATTTTGATGACGCCTTCAGCGACGCACGTGAATTCATGTGTAGCGCCGATCTGCAGGAATTCATCGAAACGCACCATCTTGGGCGCGCGGCGGGTACGCAGGGCGGCATGAACGGCGGCCACTGCAACCCGCGTATCGTATTCGGCACCGCCACCGCGAAGGACCACATCTACAACACGCCACGCGCCTGGTACATGTACCGCTATCTCGATCCGGCCGACGCGGAAAACCTTACCCCTGAATCGGACGATATTCCATGGTGTCTCGAACCGGAGAATGCCGTGACCGTCGAGGATGTCGACTTCCTGCTCGGTTCGCACTTCGAAGGCACCCCGTATGACCCGTACGGCACGCAGGGAACTGAGGAAAGCCGCCATCGCTACCGTCCGATCGGCATCAACCGCACCGGACACATGGTGGCCATGCAGATTCGCCCGTACGCGCCCGTCGAAAGCCGTTCGATCATGTGGATTTCGTACGGTTCCGGCGCGTTCACCACGTCCGCCCCGTTCTATGCGAACGTCGACGACACCCCCGCCTACCTGCGCGACACCACGCCGGAAGTCTCCACGGACTGCCTGTATTGGACGAACCGCCTGATTGCAACGCTCGCCGACGCGCACTTCTACGAGACCAGCAACGCGGTCGAGGGCTTCTCGGAAGATGTCCGTTCCTTCGGCCACCGTCTGGTGGAACGTACGGATGATGCGCTTGCGATTGGTGGGTCGGCGACTGGGGCTGGTGGCGCTGGTTCTGGTGCCGGTTCTGCGGTTGGCGGTTCTGGTTCTATGTCTGGTGCTGCGGTTGATTCCGGTTCCGATGGGCTTGCTAGTCCTACATCTGTTCCGGCCCGTCTTGCGGCGGCTAACGACGAAATGGCGGAATACCTGCGATCGCGCAATACGAAGCTGCTCGGCGACGTGCTGTACACGTCCAGCAATCTCATGCACAACAGTTTCGCCATGTCGGATCGCTGGAACTAAGCCCGCTGGTGCTTTCCGTGTCCGTTTCTCCCGAATCGGACACACAGGCATCAAAATGAAGCGCTCCTGTGTCCGAATCACCAGAAACGGACACAGGAGCGCCTAGCCGATCGCAATAATCGCAATACTCACGCAATATCGCGTAAACCCTCTATCGCGCGAAACCTGCGAAACCCGCGAAACCCGCGCGAAATCAGTTGAACCCGACCACATGTTCCGCCACGAAATATCCCTTTCGAATCACAAACCGGCCGAGCGAACCATGTAGGTTCAGCGCGCGCGACATCGCCTTCTTGCGCACGTCCTTGTAAATCGTCGGCGAATACGCCTCGATATCCGCCCACATGGCCTTCTTCTTCTCGTAATTCTCCGGATCGCGCGACAAAATCATGAAAACGCTCGCGACGGAACTCTGAATCGCAAGAAAATGAATCATATAGCGGTACAGGCCGTCTGGCACCGTACCTCGTTCGGGGGTAGCGCGCACCATGCACTGGTTGACGAGCCGCAGCTGGTCCACGCGTCGGATCATCACGTCCGTCTGCACGCTCTGCCCGTCGCGGCCGATGAAATAGTGGTAGAACGGCGTATCCACGTATTGCAGCGACTTGACCCACGGGAACGGCTGGTACGCGTAGATGAAGTCCACGTAGAACGTGTGCTCCGGCAGCTGCATCTTCGATTCGCGCACCACGGCCGTACGGTAGATCAGCGCGTGCATGAGAATGTATTCGGTCAGACCGAAATGTCCCAGATCGTCCCAAGTGAGCCGCCTGCCGGGCTCCATGGCGTGACGGAAGTTCACGACGTGCTTGTTGCGTTTGCCAACCTTGTCATACACATAGTTGGTGACGAGCATGTCGAGCGGCTCGTCCTTGCCGATCTCGCCGCGCAGCACGGCCATGACCTGTTCGAGCGATTCCGGGCCTACCCAATCGTCCGCGTCCACGACCTTCACGTACATGCCGCTCGCCGCCGCGATGCCGGTGTTGACCGCGCCGCCGTGGCCCTTGTTCTCCTGATGGATCGCGCGCACGATTCCCGGATTGCGCGCCTCGAACGTCTTCGCCATCTCCAGCGTGCCGTCGGACGAGCCGTCATCCACGATCAGCACTTCGATGTCATCGTTGCGCTTCGACGCGATCAACGATTCGACGCACCGTTCCAGGTATTCCGTCATGTTGTACGCGGGCACCACGAAGGTGAGCGTCTTCTTCTCCTGCATATTCTTCCTCGGATCGGGCTCGTGTCGGGCCGTGCGGCTGGCCGACCGCTCCGGCCAAAAGCATAACGAAACTAACGTAGCACCATGTGCGGTTCCGGGGCGCGGTTTTGCACACAAACGGCACCCTGAAATACGCAATCTGCACCTGAAATTTCCCCTAGGGTCATTTCGGGTGACGGTATGTCAGTTTTCGTCAATTGTTGATTGTTTTTGCGATTCGTGCGGGCTTTGCGGGTTTTGCGATTCGTTCGTCTCGTCTGATTCGTTTGATTCGTCTGCCGCTTGCGATTTGCCTACTGCTTGCGATCCGTCCGTCACGGTCGTCCCGTCCGTCGCGTCATCTCCCGCAGCAACCGCCTTCTCCTGCGATTTCGCGGCCTTCTTGCCCTGCTTCTCCTGCTTGGCGATCGCCTTCGCTTCCCGCGCGGCCTGCTTTTCCGCCTCGCGGGCGGCCTTTTCGCTTTCGTAGCGCAGTTCCGGCTTGGCTTCCATGCGGCTCAGCCCATACCATGCCAGGTTCACGATATGCGCGGCGAGCTGCTCCTTGCTGAGCTTGCGTTGGTCGGCCCAGTATTGGCAGGTGTACACGGTCATGCCGATGAGCATCTGCGCGTAATACGGCACGCTTTTGGCCGGCAGATGCTGGCGTTTGAACGCGTCGGTGAGAATGTCCTCGACGCGTACGGCAATGTCTCCAAGCAGCGAATTGAACGAGTTGGACGGGTCGGTTTTCGGCGAATCGCGCGTGAGCACGCGGAAGCCTTCGGCGTTTTCCTCCACGTAGGTGAGCAGCGCAAGCGCGGTGCGTTCCACGATTTGGCGCGGATGCGCCTGCGGGTCGGACAGCGCGTTGATGAGAACGTCGGTGAGCGCGCGCATTTCGCGGTCCACCACCACGGCGTACAGGCCTTCCTTGCCTCCGAAATGCTCGTACACAATGGGCTTCGATACTTTGGCGGTGGCGGCGATCTCTTCCACGCTCACCGCTTCGAAACCCTTGGCCGCGAACAGCGACCGACCGATTTCGATAAGCTGTTCGCGCCGCTGGTACGACGTCATTCTGGATGTATTGGCCATGCCGTCCAGTTTTTCATGTCCCGTGGATAGCTCCTTGGCCGTCCGACCCCCACGTATCGTCCGATTCTGCGGAATCGGACATGTGTGTCATATTGACAATGCTTCATTGCAGCTTTAATATATTTAATAAATAATAAATTTTATTAAAGGGGGTGATGTGGACCGTCTACCAGAATGGTTGGCCAACCTTGCGGAGGAGGATTTGGCCTTCATCAAGAACTTCGTGCTATCGTCAGGATCTCTGAAGCAAATGTCCCAGCTGTATCAAGTCTCCTACCCGACCATGAGGATCCGGCTTGACAGGCTTATCGAAAAAATACGGTTGAACGACAACGAGACGGAGGATCCATTCATCCTCTTGGTGAAGAGTCTCGCCATTGACGATAGATACGACGTCGACACGGCTCGAATACTCATAGACGAGTACAGAAAGAGAAGGGATGAATCATGAGCTGGACATGGATCGCATTATTGATTGAGATCCTGGGCGTAATCGCCGTATTCGTTCTGGTCTTCCTCATCGCGAGGAGCCTGATTCGCTACGCAAATTCCCTAAAGAAAGGAGACAGTCCTTCAAAGCAGGCAGCAGAAGACAAAAAAATCACTCTTCACGATTTGTAAAAACGTTACCAGATATATCGAAGTCAAAATCGCATTATCGATGCCTTGCATGGCAGAGCATCTTATTCTTCTGGCGAATCGGACATTCGTGGTGCGTCCGCGGGGCGGAGCCGGTGTGTCCGTTGCGCTTTTTAGGCTGGAACCATGGATACGAATGTGATTATTGCGATTGTCGCGGTCGTCGTTATCGCGGCATTACTTGCGATTGGCGGATGGTGGTTCGGTAAGAGCCGCAAGTCCGCCGTGGACAAGTCCACTGAAGCGGCGAAGGCGAAGGCCGATGCTCGTTTGGCTACGGAGAAGTCCGCCGCGCAATCTGCCGCCGCAAGTGCCGAAAACGCTGAGAAAACCAAGGAAACCGCGGAATCCGCAGCGACGGAAGCCGTGGAATCCGCGACTTCGTCTGCCACACCTGAATCGCCAGTGGCAACTGAACCAACTCCGGTCGGGTCAGCCGTAACTGAATCCGCGACCCCAGCCGTCGAAACCCCTGAAGCCGCCGGCACCCGCATGCAGCGCCTCAAAGCGCGCCTGTCCAAGTCGGGCAATCCGTTCGGCAAGGCTCTGTTCAACATCCTCGCCAAGGACCAGCTTTCCGAAGCCGACTGGGAAGACGTTGAAGACACCCTCCTGCTTGCCGACGTGGGCGCGGAAGCCAGCGAACAGCTAGTTGAAGAACTGCGTAACGATGCCCGAATCGCAGGCCAGTCCGACCCGGCCGAAGTGCGTGCCGCGCTGAAAGACAAGCTGCTGAAGCTTGTAGGCATTGACACGGATCGCCGTCTCAATGCCAATAAGGAAGGTGCCAACAAGCCAAGCGTCATCATCATGGTCGGTGTGAACGGCACTGGCAAAACCACCACCGCGGGCAAGCTGTCCCGACTGCTCGTCTCCGAAGGCAAGCAGGTCATGCTGGGCGCCGCCGATACGTTCCGCGCGGCCGCCGCCGACCAGCTGGAGACCTGGGGCGCCAAGGTGGGCGTGCCGGTCGTGCGTTCCGACAAGGACGGCGCCGACCCGGCGTCCGTCGCGTTCGAAGCCAGCGCCAAAGCCAAGGAAGAGAACGCCGACGTGCTCATCATCGACACCGCCGGCCGCCTGCAGAACAAGTCCAACCTCATGGACGAGCTCGGCAAGATCCGCCGCGTCACCGAAAAGAACCTGCCTGTGGACGAAGTGCTGCTCGTGCTCGACGCCACCACCGGCCAGAACGGCATGACGCAGGCCAAGGTGTTCGCCGAAGCGATCGGCATCACCGGCGTGGTCCTGTCCAAGCTCGACGGCTCCGCCAAGGGCGGCATCGTCATCTCCGTGCAGAAGGAGCTTGGCGTGCCCGTCAAGCTCGTCGGCCTGGGCGAAGGCCCGGATGACCTCGCCCCGTTCGATCCGGAAGGCTTCGTCGACGGCATCCTCGCCTGACGTTCCCATATTTTCCGGATTTGCGATTTCCGTAGCGAAAACCTCCCGTCACGTTCCGTACGTGGCGGGAGGTTTTCGTATTGCGATTACTGCTCAGCGCCAGCCGCACCGGCAGCCGCAGCCCCCACTCCCGGCACCTTCCGGATCGTCAGCTTCAATAGCAGCGGCGCGACCAGCGTCACCAGCGAAATGATGAAGATGATCGTCGAATAGTATTCGCTGCCGAGCACATGCTCGTTGAAGCCGATTTGCGCGGTAATCAACGCCATCTCGCCACGTGGCACCATGCCCGCGCCGATCATCAGCGCCGAAGCGCCGCCGAAACCGGCCATGCGGCCACCCAAACCGCAGCCGACGACCTTCGTGATCACGCCGAGAACCGTCATGATCGCAATGAACACGATCATCTTCGTATCATCCACGCCTGTGGTCTGCAGGCCGATGCCCACGAAGAACACCGGCACGAACAACGTGTCTCCAACCGGCTCGATATACCGGTCCGCGTCCTCCGCGTAATCGCTGTTGCTTACCGCGATGCCGGCGAAAAACGCGCCCACCGCGTAGCTCAACCCGGCCAGATTCGACGCCCACGCCATCGCCAGGCAGATGATCACGGCCATCACCGCGATGCCGGACGGCGCCTTCAGCACGCCAGCCAGCGTCATCAGCGCCGGCGCCACCCAAACCACCACCACGGCGGCCGCCACAAAGAACAGCACCTGCTTGAGCAGAATCAAACCCAGCCCTGCCACGTCCACGCTGCCGGTGTTGACGAGCGTGCACATCACGGACAGCAGGATCACGCCGATCACATCGTCAGCCACGGCCGCGCCGAGAATCGACACGCCTTCCTTCGAATCAAGCAGTCCGGCTTCCTTCAGCACCGCCACGGAAATCGACACGGACGTGGCGGAGAACACCACGCCGATGAACGCAGCCGGAATCGGCTTGAAGCCAAACAGCAGGCTCACTCCACCCATCACCGCCACGGGGAACACCACGCCCATGCACGCGATGATGACCGCCGCCTTCGAATACTTCTTCAGCAACTGCAGGTCGCAGCCGACACCGCCCAAAAACATGAGGATGATGATGCCGAGATCGCTGAACAATGACAGCGAATCGCTCATGTGCATCACGTTCAGCAGCGAAGGGCCCACGAGAATGCCGACGAGAATCTGCCCGATCACTTCCGGCAGCTGCGCTTTGCGGCAGATCAGCCCGGAAACCGTGGTCAGCATCAAAATGGCGCACAGTGAAATGATGAACGTTGCCATGGTCCTCGCCGCTCTCTCGTTACGCGCGTCATACGTTCGTCGCACCGCGCGTTCGGTGTACATGCCACGCGCTCGCCGTACGCGGCGTTCTCCCGTCGCGTGCCACGCGTGTTCCGTAAGTTTCAGCTACCCAACTTACTCCGTCCGCAGCATTGCCCGCCGCTTCCGTCCACCGTCGCAATTTCATATTGCGATTGCCGGGCGATTATGCCTTCCGTATTTCCGTACCGCCGGTTTCGTTGGAATTCCGCCATTTTTCGGCGTAGGTTGACGTTTCGCGCGGATGGCGTTACGTTGGCGTAACACGTCGTAACGTTTTCAAAACGCGGCCGGCGTTCCATATCGTTCTGTCAGCCCCACACGATGGGGACGGAAATGTTGAACCAAATATAGAGAAAGAAAGAGGAGGGTGACATGGGCCAGCTTGATTCTGGAAATGCCGCGTGGATATTGACTTCCGCGTCCCTTGTGTTCCTCATGACGCCTGGTGTGGCGTTCTTCTATG
>NZ_CAUERC010000013.1:0-45364 GCF_959020155.1 uncultured Bifidobacterium sp. | reverse complement strand
GTGAAGATAGGCCCCATTTCGTGAAAACCGTACGCTTACGACGACTCAGCGTACGTTCTTCACGAGATGAGACCCCATTTCGTGAAAACCGTACGCTTACGACGACTCAGCGTACGATTTCCGCGACATGAGGCCATACCTCGTGAAAACCGTACGCTCAGAACAAGGCCGTCAGAAGGTCGACTAGACAACCTCTTAACTACCGAATGGTATCTAAAGAACGGCGATATTCCGCCAGAAACGCCGAGAGCGGAATAGTCCCCTTGCGTTTGTCATCGGACTGCGTTATTCTGAAACCGGTTTCAGAAAGAAGCCGATAAACAAAACTCAAAGCCCCAAGGTTTTGACCAACGAAAGGAAACATGATGTCTCTCAAGGATTCCATGATTCGCGGTCTGGCTGTGTACGGCCTGAGCTCCATGAGCCAGTGCGGTCGCGCCAACAGCAGCACGCTCGTCGACCTGATCAACGAAGCCAACAAGAACGCTCGCTGAGCCATCGGCTCCGGTCCGGCAATCCAATCAGATTAGCCACGGACCCCATAACAACAAAGCTTAAACAACAATCGCAAAGCCGCTCACGGCGATGCGCAAACGAAAGGTAATGATTATGTCTCTCAAGGATTCCATGATTCGCGGTCTCGCCCTCTCCGGTATGGATGCCATCGCCCGCGCCGGCTACGCCGACTCCAAGATGTTCGCCGACATCATCAACGCCGCCAACAAGGACGCTCGCTGAATCTAGCGAACAATCCCGTTCATGAGATTGCACGACACATACGAAGGCAATCCCCCTCAGGCCGCAATCGGCCGGCACACCACAATAATTGAATAACGCAATAATTCAACACAGTAAAACTGAACAATAACCGGGACAACGGGGTCCATATATTCTTTCTTTTCCCATCGTGCGTACGCCGCGCCAGCACAGGTTCACATACGATGCACACGGCCGCCAATACACGATGCGTCATCATCAACGCCCTCACCGCATCATGAGATACTCCCCCGCCCGTTGTCCACACTGTTGCCTCTACAATGCCTGTGATGCACGCCGAACGGCATCCTGCACAGTGACTGAAGAACGAAACACCAAGGGACGGAAATGGATAACGAACTCTTCGAAAAGGCGCCGATTCCGGAGGCGTATTTCTCGCTGGCGATGCCCGTGGTGCTCAGCATGCTGGTCACCTTGGTGTACAACATGGTCGACACCTATTTCATCGCGCATACGGGAAACACCGATATGGTGGCGGGCGTCTCCCTCACCGCGCCAGTGTTCACCGTGATGATCGCCCTCGGCGACATCTTCGGCCTCGGCGGCAGTTCGGTCATCTCGCGCTTGTTCGGCCAACACCGGTTCGCCGACGGCAAGCGACTCAGCGCGTTCTGCTTCTATGCCGCCATCGCCACCGGCCTGCTGATTCTGGTGCTGGGCCTGGCGTTCCGCGACCCGATGCTCGCGCTGCTCGGCGCCACTGACGACACTTGGCAGTATGCCTCCGACTTCTACACGCTGATCATCGTCGGCTCGCCGTTCATCATCGTGTCGATGACGCCGTCCAACCTGCTGCGCACCGAAGGCCACGCCGTGCAGTCCATGATCGGTTCGGTGGCCGGCACGGCGGTCAACATCGTGCTCAATCCCCTGTTCATCCACGGGTTCGGCTGGGGTGCTGCGGGTTCGGCCGGTGCCACCGTGATCGCCAACATCTGCACCGACGCCTATTTCGTCTGGTTCATGCTGCGTCACAGCAGCAACCTGTCCATCGACCCGCGGACCGTCATCGACCGCGCGCGCCGGCGTCTGGCGGTCACGGCCCGGGAGGTCGGGAGCATCCTCGCCATCGGCATCCCCTCGGCGATCACGAACCTCACGCAGAGCGTCGGCATCGTCATGATCAACCTGTTCCTGCTCCCCTACGGTACCGACGCGGTGGCCGCGATGGGCATCGCGCTGAAAGTCATCATGATCGCGGTGCTGGTTTTCGTGGGATTCGCGTTCGGCGCACAGCCGCTGATCGGCTACAACTACGGCGCCCGCAATATGCCTCGACTGCGCGGCATTCTGCGTTTTTCCTACCTGTTCCTGTCCCTGTTCGCCCTGGTGATGACCGTGGTGCTCAGCCTGTCCGACCGTCTGCTGATGGGATTCTTCATCGAGGACGCCACCATCATCACGCTGGGCGCCGGCATGCTGCGGGTTCAGCTGCTGAGCCTGGTGTGCGTAGCCGTCGTGATGGTCACGACCTGCACCTTCCAGTCCGCGGGCAAGGCGGTCGGCGCCTTTGTGCTGTCGATCAGCAGGCAGGGTGTGATGCTGGCGATTACCCTGTTCGTCGGCTCCCGGCTGGCCGGCTATCAGGGTGTAATCGCCGCGCAGGCCATCGCCGATCTGCTGACCGCGATTGTGGCGGTCATCCTGTTCGTCGTGATGTTGCCTGAGCTGCGCAGTCGGAAAGCTCGCTGATAGAGCAACACGAGGTTTAGCAGACACGCATTCGGAGAGCCAATACGCTGCGTAATATTGCGCGCGATATTGCGCAATGGGAGGCGGTGCCGTTTTGTTGGACTCATCGTTGATTCCATCACCACCAATCATGTCACAAGACCGAGCTCGCGTCGACGATCCATGATACCAGTTCCACGATGCCGGTGTCGCTGTCTTTGCGATACACGGCGGTCAGTTCGCCGCAGCTCACGGTTCCCAGTGTGGCGCGCACGTCTTCCTTTCCGGTACTCGCTCCCGCTGCGGGAGCTGTCTCGCATAGCGAGACTGAGGGTGGTTCTCAGCGCTGCCCCCCAGTCGGGCGAAGCCCGCCAGCCCCCGCCAGCGGGAGCCTGCTCACAGTTGTAGGGTTCGTACGATTTGTTCGGTGGTGCGGGTCACGTTGGCGGCCGCATCGGCCAACAGCTCACTAAGGCTGGCGGCTCCGGGCGCGATGCCGAATACCGCGTCGATGCCGACCTCATGCAGCTCATCGATGCCGGTGCCAATATGCCCGGCTACTGCGATGACCGGCTTGCCGTGGCGCTTGGCGGTTTCGGCCACGCCGGCCGGCGTCTTGCCGAACTTGGTCTGGAAGTCGATGGAGCCTTCGCCGGTGAACACCACGTCAGCCCATTGCGCGGCCGCATCGAGTCCGGATTGTTCGATGACGATGGCGATGCCCGGGCGGAATTCGGCGTTTAGGAAGCCCTTCAGCGCTGCACCGATGCCACCGGCCGCGCCGGCACCCGGCACGTCGTTCACGGCAACGCCGAGCTGGCTGTCGATTACCTGCGCAAAATGCGCGAGGGCGGCGTCCAATGTGGCGACATCATCTTTGGACGCACCTTTCTGCGGGCCGAACACGGCGCTGGCGCCGGTGGGGCCGGTCAGCGGGTTGGTCACGTCGCAGGCGGCGGTGATGGCGACGTTCTTGAGAGCCGGGTCCATCGTGCTGATATCGATGGTGGTCAGATTGGCGAGGGCCGCTCCCCCGTGTGCCAAGTCGTTACCGTTCTTGTCCAGAAGACGAACGCCGAGGGCCTGCAGAAGTCCGGCACCGGCGTCGTTGGTGGCGCTGCCGCCGAGCCCGACGATGATGCGCTTGGCTCCGGAACGGACGGCGGCGAGCATGAGTTCGCCGGTGCCGTAGGAGGAGGCGATCAACGGGTTGCGTTCTTTGGCTTCAAGCAGTGCCAGTCCGCTGGCTTCGGCTGTCTCGACCACGGCGGTCGTGCCGTCGGCGAGCAGACCGAAGTGGCCTTCGACAGGCCGGCCGAGCGGGTCGTGGACCGGCACGGCGCGCATCGATCCGCCGGTGGCGTCGACAAGCGCGCGTGCGGTGCCTTCACCGCCGTCGGCCATGGGAAGGCAACGGACCTCGGCATCGTGGTCGGCATTCTCAATCCCCTGAGCCATCGCCCGGGCCGCCTCCATGGCGGTCAGGCTCTCTTTGAAGGAGTCAGGGGCGCATAAGTATCGCGTCATGCTTCGAGCATACCGCACGACACGACGAAACGGTAAACGTTTTCCGTAATTCGCGTGATTATTTTTTTGTTCAGAATTCAGGCTTTCCAATCCACAATGCTACTATTGCAAGCAAAAATGCGATATCGTTGCGGTAAACGTTTAGACACGTTTTCCGTTTCAGGGAAGAAAAGGATCGATTCGATCGTGGCTGTACAGAACGATAAGGCGCAATCGCCAGCGACATTGATGGATGTCGCCAAAGAAGCCCAAGTCTCCATCGCCACCGCATCCCGCGTGCTCAACGGCAGCACCCGCAAGGTACGCAACCAATCGTATGTCAAGGTGATGGAAGCAGCCACCAAGCTCAACTATCGCCCCAACGCCTATGCTCAGGCAGTGGCCAAAGGCACCGCACCGAACATCGTGCTGCTGGTCTCCGATATCTCCGATCCCTACTTCGCATCCGTATCGCAAGGCGTGGTCAAGGCGGCGGCCGAACGCGGCATTTCCGTGACCATCGGCGTGGCAGCCACCCCGCACGAAGAGTTGGAGGCGGTGCGTAAGTCCGTATCCACCAGGCCGCGCGGCATCATCATCTCCGAAAGTGAATACACCGACGCGCCGGAACGCCAGGCGTTGCAGACGGAACTCACCCAGTACGAAGCATCCGGCGGACGTGCCGTGTTCGTGCTCAACCGCAACCTGCCCTTCCCGGCCGTGGACGTGGCGAACGATGTCGGCGCGCGCGCCATCGCAAAGCTGATCGTCGATTCCGGGTATACGCGCCCTGCGATTCTCAAGGGCGATGACGCACATCGCTCCTCCAAAGAACGACTGGCCGGCGTGATGGAAGTGTTGGACGAGGCAGGCATCACCGTGGATCCGAAAGCCGTGGCGAATGGTAAGTTCAGCCGTACCGACGGCTATGCGGCCGTCATGCAAATGGCCCGATCCGGACTGCTGAAGCCGGGCGAAGGCGCACTGTACGACGGCAAAGGCATCGATTCAATCATCGCGCTCAACGACGTGATGGCCATCGGTGCGATGACCGCGTTGCGCGCCAACGGCATCGAGCCGGGTCGGGAAATCGGCGTCACCGGTTTCGGCGACATCCCCTACTCCGCCGACGTGTTTCCGCCACTGACCACCGTGCATCTGCCGCTGGCCGAAATGGGCCAGGCCGCCGTGGACAGCATCCTGTCCAACCGCGATGACGGGGAGGCCACCGGCGGCACTGCCAACCGCCTGATCTACGTGCAAAGCGCCCCGGACGTAGTCCTACGCGGTTCCCTCCCCCGCCGGTAAAACAAAAATAGCTCCCTCTGACGGTGTAACCACAACTAGCGAACAGGTAATGGCGACTGCCGCGCACCATACCACCGACTCATACACCGACGAAATCGAAGAACTGTTCGATTACCGAGTCATTGAGCAACCGGCCACGACGAGTGGGCACCACTCGATGATTATCGGATACGGTAATCAGGCCTTCGCTGACCATTGGGGCGAGTTGGTCAAGGGAAACATTACGGAGAGTCTGGGGCGTGCTGCTCATACCCGCATCGTTGATGGCGCGGTTGATGCGGTCGAGGTCAAGGCCCTCGTGCAGGCGCAGCCCGAGCATGATGAGCTCTTCGAGGTTTTCCTCGGGAGTGATCGTCTCGCTATCGGCCCACGGCACACGGTTCTCGTTGATGGCCGTGCCCCACAAACGCGGGTGCGCGATGTCCCAGCTGCGCAGACCGTGTGAGACAGAAACCACCCCCAGTCCGGCATCCGCCGGACAACCCCCGCCAGCGGGGGCATGAATTTCTTGGGAGTTGTTCCCATGCGCGTTGATCATACCTAGTTCGGCGTTGGCCTGTCCATCAGCTGAGGCAGAGGCAATGGCTTCGGACTTGCCCCCGCCAGCGGGGGCTGTCAGCGAAGCCGACTGGGGGTGGTCAGCCTCGGTCACCGCGTTGTAGTGGGAGTGGGCACCTGGCCCTAGACCGGCCCAATCAACGTTGCGCCAGTAGCCGAGGTTGTGCTGGCTTTCGTATCCGGGGCGAGCCCAGTTGGAGACCTCATACCATTCGAGGCCGGCGGCGGCGAACAGGTCGTCAGCGATCTCGTATTTAGCGGCCTCGTCATCGTCATTGGGCTTGGGCAGAGTGCCGGCCGCGATTTGACGGCCCATTTTCGTGGTGGGTTCCACGGTCAATGCGTAGGCGGAGATGTGGTTTACGCCAAGATCGATGGCGGTCGTGACCGAGGTGCGCCAATCGTCAAGGCTCTCCCCCGGAGCGCCGTAAATCAGATCCACGCTTGAGCGCAGCCCAGCCTTGTTCGCCGCATTGACGCCTGCGGCCACGTTGGCCGGCGTATGCGTGCGGTCGAGGGTTTTGAGCACATGTGGTACGGCGGACTGCATACCGAAGGAAACACGGGTGAAGCCGCCGGCAGCGAGCTCATTGATGTAATACTCGTTGACCGTGTCCGGATTGGCTTCGGTAGTGATTTCCGCGTCGGGCGCGATGCCCCAGATCTTGCGGACGGCATCGAGCATGGCGACCAGATCGCGGGCGGCGAGAATTGTGGGGGTGCCGCCGCCGAAGAACACGGTGGAGACCGGCGGCTCCGCGATGCCGTGATCGAGCTGCCACTGCTTGGTCAATTTCATTTCCCGAATGACCATATTGGCATAGTTGCCGCGCGAGGCCCCCGCACCAAGATCCGTAGCCGTGTAGGTGTTGAAGTCGCAGTAACCGCAGCGCCGCAAGCAGAACGGGACGTGGATGTAGACCTCGAACACTAGCCCTCGGTCTTCTGAGCGGCACGAATCTTGTCTTTGGTGTCGCGGTCGTTGGAGTCCTCGCCGGTGGACAGGGCTGCGATGAACGCCTCCTGCGGCACCTCCACATGGCCGAGCATCTTCATGCGCTTCTTGCCAGCCTTCTGCTTTTCGAGCAACTTGCGCTTACGGGTGATGTCGCCGCCGTAGCACTTGGCGAGCACGTCCTTGCGTAACGCACGAATGTTCTCACGTGCGATGATGCGCGAACCAATCGCAGCCTGAATCGGAATCTCAAACTGCTGACGCGGAATCAGACTACGCAGTTTCTTGGTCATCATCACACCGTACGAATACGCCTTATCGCGGTGAACGATGGCACTGAACGCATCGACCTTCTCGCCCTGAATAAGGATGTCCACCTTGACCAAATCGGCGGACTGCTCGCCATCCTCATGGTAATCGAGGGAAGCGTAGCCCTTGGTGCGGGACTTGAGCTGGTCGAAGAAGTCGAACACGATTTCCGCCAGCGGAATGCGGTAGTGCATCTCGACACGATCGGTGGAGATGTACTCCATCGTGCCCATAATGCCACGGTGGTCCTGGCACAGATCCATCACCGCACCGATGAATTCCTTGGGCGTGATGATGTCGGCGGCAACCATCGGCTCGACAATCTTCTTGATCTTGCCGTCCGGGAATTCGCTCGGGTTGGTCACATGATGCTGGCTGCCGTCCTCGGCGGTCACGTCGTAGGTGACGTTCGGGGCGGTCTGGATCAGGTCGAGGCCGAACTCGCGGGAGAGTCGCTCGTTGACGATTTCCATGTGCAGCAGACCCAGGAAGCCGCAGCGGAAGCCGAAGCCTAGGGCCACGGAGGTTTCCGGCGTGTAGATCAGGGCGGCGTCGTTGAGCTTGAGCTTGTCGAGTGCATCACGCAGTTCGGGGAACTGGGCGTTGTCGATCGGGAACAAACCGGCGTAGACCATCGGCTTCGGGTCGCGATAGCCAGGCAACGGCTCGGCAGCCGGGCGGACGGCCGAAGTCAGGGTGTCGCCCACCTTGGACTGACTCACATCTTTCGCACCGGTGATGATGTAGCCAACCTCGCCGGCACCGAGTGCCTTGGTGCGGGTCATATCGGGGCTGATCACGCCGATTTCAATGGGATCGTGGGTCATGCCAATGCCCATCATGTGGACCTTTTCGCGGTCATGCAGTTCGCCGTCCTCCATACGGATGTAGGTGACGATGCCGCGGTAGGAGTCGTAGACGGAGTCGAAGATCAGCGCGCGGGCGGGGGCCTCGGGGTCGCCGTGCGGGGCGGGCACGTCCATGACGATCTGGTCGAGCAGGTCGGCCACGCCTTCGCCGGTTTTGCCGGAGACGCGCAGCACGTCGCTCGGCTCGCAGCCGATCAGACCTGCGATCTCCTCGGCATGCTTGTCCGGCTCGGCGGACGGCAGGTCGATTTTGTTGAGCACGGGGATGATGGCCAGATCATGGTCGATGGCCATATACAGATTGGACAGGGTCTGCGCCTCGATGCCCTGGGTGGCGTCGACGAGCAGCACCGCGCCTTCGCAGGCGGCCAGTGCGCGGGACACCTCATAGGTGAAGTCCACGTGGCCGGGGGTGTCGATCATACCGAGCGTGTATTCGGTGCCGTCAAAGGTCCATGGCACGCGCACGGCCTGGGATTTGATGGTGATGCCACGCTCCTGCTCGATATCCATACGGTCGAGGAAGCGATCGCGCATCTCTCGCTCTGGCACAATGCCGCTCAACTGCAGGATGCGGTCGGCCACGGTCGACTTGCCGTGGTCGATGTGTGCGATGATACAGAAGTTGCGAATCACCGACTGATCCGTGGAACCCGGCTGATTGTGTTGGACGACCAACGCATTCCTCCTCTTGGCATATACTCAAACTTCACCTAGTGTAGCCGAGGGACTGTATTCGGCGTGGCATTGCGCGGGTTTTTCCGGGGTTCATGCTATCCTCTAACTTTTGTATGTCCTTATAACACACATCGTTTGGAGTAAACGTGGCAAACATTAAGTCGCAGAAGAAGCGCGTGCTCACCAATGAGAAGGCGCACCTTCGCAACGTGGCTGTGAAGTCCGGCCTGAAGACCGCCATCCGCGCCACCCGCGAAGCCATCGCCGCCGGTGACAAGGCTGCCGCCGAGGCCGCCTACAAGGTTGCCGCCCAGAAGCTCGACAAGGCTGCTGGCGCTGGCGTGATCCACAAGAACCAGGCCGCCAACCGCAAGTCCGGCCTCGCTGTTGCGATCAACGCTCTGTGAGCATAAGCCTCTTAAGGTTTTAGAAAGTCCCGCAAGTCATCTGGCTTGCGGGACTTTTTGTATCTCCGTTCAAAGAGGTACATTGGCGGTCTTGCGAAATGACATCTCCGTTCAGAGAGGTACCGAATACGGGAAAAACCAACTATAAACGCCATCATTGCAACACTTATACTCAGCGTTTCGTGCTTCAGGTACCTCTTTGAAAGCAGTTAGCATTCTGCAGAAGGCCAGATGTACCTCTTTGAAGACAGTTAGCCCTGAGACGGCCTTGAACCATCCTGAGGCTTGTCTTCTTCGTCCTTGGTGGTATCGCCGGGATCGACGGTATCGGCGTGCGGATGGATGACCGGGCGCTTGAGATATCGGCTTTCGCTGGGCAGGTAGACGCGATGACGTTCGACGGCTCCGGGCAGAGTGACGTTGAAGCCTACCGAGAGCAGTCGCAGCGCCACCACGATGATGACGATCAGCACGTCGAGCAGCATTTCCGAGCGCATGTCGAACCAGCCGTAGCCTACGCCGCGCCATACCAGCACGGTCAGGATGCAGCCGATGAACGAAGGCACAGCATAGAGGTGTTTGTCTCGAATAATCATTGGCACGTCGCCAATGAAGATGTCACGAATGAGGCCGCCGGCCAGTGCTGTGAACATGCCAAGGAATACGGCTGTCATGCCTGAGGAACCGTAGGCCAGAGCTTTTGCGGTGCCGCTGACTGCGAATAGTCCGAGGCCCAGAGCATCGATGACAGTCATCGTCCATTTGAGTTTGGTGATCTCCGGATGGGCCACCACCACGATAATGCCGGAAAACAGCGTGGTGAGCACATAGCCTTTGTCGGTGATGCCGACCGGCGGCAGGGCACCGAGCATCACGTCGCGCACAAGACCGCCGCCGAGTGCGGTAAGCCATCCGCACAGCATGATGGTGAAGATGTCGTAGCCCTTGCGAATGGCGGCAAGTCCGCCCGATAATCCCCAACACAGGATTGCTAAATACTCGATGACCACAAAAACGATGTTGTTCTCCAACGCCACCTGCATGAGCCACTCCCCTCTGGTACCGCTTCGGTTCGTCTCAGTCCGTCTTCGTTCTGTTCCCGTTCATCCTTATTCGGCGCTACAGCCCGTCGTACCCGAGCCTACAACAGGCCTTGCCTGAGTAGTATGGCCGGGGAGGAAGGGGCCACTAAGACGTGAATAGGATGGCAATGACGCCAGCTTGCCGGTAGTCGTTGGCAACTCAGCCCCTCTAGGTTTTACGATCTGTAATCAAAAAACATGTATGGACTTAATCGTTGTTGATTTCTGATTCAATCAAGGCGACTTTTTCTTCGACGTCACGCAAGCGATTGCGCAGTGCGGACTCGATATCGATGCCGTCAACGCGGGCCTTGCGCACGACGGCGAGGATTTCATCGGCGTAGGCATCGGCCTTCTCCCGTTCAGCGGAATTGTCGCCGCTTGATTCGGATTGGTTCGCCGCTTGAGGATGTACATCATCTCGCTGAGCATCAGCCGCAGCCGGCTCATCAAACGCCGCGAACAATCTATCAGCATTCGGCGATTTGGAGATGCGAGAAACGACTTTGGCCGCGCGAGGCAACGCACCTTGAGCGCGGGAAATGCCCTCAAGCACGGATTTACGATGCTTTTCCTGCTGTTTCATCTTTTCCCATAGAGCCAGCACAGCTTCCGGGGATTCGGGTTGGGCAGCTTCTCCCCCGTCGTTACTGTCAGCATCAAAAGCATCAGAAGAATCAGAGGAATTGCCGGCATCATCAGCCGCAAACACATGCGGATGCCGAGTGATGAGCTTGTTCACCAACCGATCGGCGACCTCATCAATACCGAACGGGTCCTCAGTATCCGATTCGCAGACCCGCGCCTGAAACACGGATTGCAGCAACACATCACCCAGTTCCTCGCGCATGTTGTCACGGTCGTGAGTCTCCACCGCGTCGACGTATTCGTAGGTTTCCTCGAGCAGATTCTTGAGCAGCGACTTGTTCGTCTGCTTGCCGTCCCACGGGCAGCCGCCCGGCGAATACAGCACATCCACCACGGCCTTGACCCGGTCCAGCGCCGTCGCTGCCTCAGCCACCGGCTTCAATTTCGAGCAGTGTTCGAAGCCTGACGGCAAACGGTAGGCTGAAGCATGGTATTCCGTCATGTCACTCATCTTGCTCATAGGTTTGCTCCTGTTCTCATCTGGATGAACCATAACCACCCCCCGCAACGTGCAGAAGACCTAGATCATATTATTTGTTGCGGAATGTTGCTAAATCCATCTGTATCTCTCTAGCCAAGAACATTTCCAATACGCCAAGACCCCTTGGAATTGTTGCTGTTCCAAGGGGTCTTAGTCAGAAACAAAAGGTGCTAGTTCAGCACACCTTCCACATCCAGTTGTGCGGGTCCTCGACTTCGCCGAGCTGGATGCCGAGCAGCTCGTCGCGCAGTTCGCAGGTGAGCTTGCCGGAGCCGCCGTCGGCGACGGTGACATCGAACTTCTCGGACTTGAAGCGACCGATCGGGGTGATGATGGCGGCGGTACCGCAAGCGAACACCTCGGTGACTTCGCCGGACTTGATGTCCTCGAGCAGCTGGTCGAGGGCAATCATGGTCTCGACTACGTCGTGGCCCTTGTCCTGCAGCAGCTGAATCAGGGAGCGACGGGTCACACCCGGCAGAATGTTACCGGTCAGGGACGGGGTCTCCACGTGGCCATCCTTGTGCACGGCCATCATGTTCATGCCACCGAGCTCTTCGAGGTAGGTCTTGGTGGCGGCGTCCACGAAGCACACCTGCTCGCAGCCATTCTCAACACCCTTGTACTCGCCGAGCAGAGAGGCGGCGTAGTTGCCGCCGCACTTGGCGAAACCAGTGCCGCCAGGGCCGGTGCGGAACCACTTGTCTTCAACCCAGATGCTCACCGGCTTGACGCCGCCCGGGAAGTACGGGCCGGACGGGGAGGCGATCACGCAGTAGTCGACCTCCTGCGGGGCGCGCACGCCGAGGAACGGCTCGGAAGCGAACATGAACGGACGCATGTACAGCGTGTACTCGCGGCGGGACGGCACCCAGTTGGCGTCGCGCTTGACCAGCGCGGCCACGGAACCGAGGAAGTCGTCAATCGGCAGCTCAGGCAGGTACAGACGCTTGGCGGAGTTCTGGAAACGCTCGGCGTTCGCATCCGGGCGGAACAGCCAGGTGGAGCCGTCGGCATGACGGTAAGCCTTGAGGCCCTCGAAGCACTCCTGTGCGTAGTGCAGCACGGAAGCACCCGGATCCATCTTGAGCGGTGCGTACGGTTCGACGCGGCGGTCGGACCAGCCTTCGCCCTTGGTCCAGGTCATGTGGGTCATGTTGTCGGAGAACACCTGGCCGAAAGCCGGCTTGTCGATGAGGGACTGACGCTTCTCATCGGATGCGGGGTTGTCGTTCGGCAGTACGGTGAACGGTTCGGCGAGCTTGTCGAGCGCTGCCGGATCGTGGTGCGTGTTTTCAGTCATTACTAGCTACTTCTTCTTGACTTTGGCGGCCCGAAAGCCACCATATGGGGTGTGTGCTGTGCGCTTGTGGCGCGAGCTCTGTTGCATACTTTTGCACACCCATGTGTTACTCGTGTAGCAGAGTTCACATGGTGAAAAACGAAGAAGCCCGCACCGTTCTCAACGGCTGCGGGCTTCCACGTTTCAGTTATGTTCTGAATTGTTCGCTATCGAAGCGATCGACTCACTTGGCGTCGGCAGCCGGAGCAGCAGCGTCGGCAGCCGGAGCAGCAGCTTCCGGAGCGGCGGTGGACTCAGAAGCATCTTCCGGCACCTCAACGGTGACGACGGACTCTTCCGGGTCCTCAACGTCGAGCTCAACGCCTTCAGGCAGAACAACGTCCTTAGCGAACACCTTGGTGCCGTCGGTTAGGCCCTCGACGCTCACAACGATCTTCTCAGGCAAGTTGGCGACGTCAGCGCGAACCTTGAGCTCCTGAATGTCGACGAATGCCACAGCAGCGCCCTTCGGGGTGCCTTCAACGAAGACCGGCACCTCGACGTCGATCTTCTCGCCGGCCTTGACCTCAAGGAAGTCAACGTGCTCGATGATGCGCTTGACCGGGTTCTTCTGCACGTCCTTGACGACGGCCATCTTGGTGTTGCCGTCGAAGGCGATGGTGAACAGGGCGTTGGTGTGACGCAGGGCCAGGGTGGTCTCGCGCATCGGCAAGGTCACGAAGGCGGGCTCTTCGCCGCCGGCGTAGATGGTGGCCGGAATCTTGTTGGCAACGCGCAGACGACGAGCAACGCCCTTGCCGAACTCGGAACGGGCCTCGCCCTCAAGCTTAATGGTGGTAGCCATAATGGATACTCCTTGTAGTTTCGTTTCGTACTGTCTCGCTCAGACGCCACGACGCGCCGAAAGACACCCTACAAGGAGTGAAATACGCCGAGTCGATAACGGAAGCTGTGTCATGTGTCAGCACGCACACTTCCCTCGCCAAAGCAACAATTGTCAAGTATACGCCAACTCCGGACTTTGGCGCGGTGATGCTTCGATGACACTGCATCCCGGCCGTCCCAGCCACGTCATCGTACGGTTTCCGCGAAATAATCCCTAACTTTGTGAAGAACGTACGCTTACCCGTTCTCATCGTACGGTTTTCACGAAATCGTCCGCCATTTCGTGAAAATCGTACGCTCAGCGACACTCAGTGTACGGTCTTTCACGAAGTTGGGGATGATTTCGAAAATAACGTACGATGGTGAGTACCGTATCGGGAGGTTGATATGACTCGTTCGGACGACGTCATCAATGAGGATGGCCATGACGTCATCGCCGCACACACTCGCGTTGTCAGGGGTATGGCTGCGGCACTTGCCGCGATAGCCGCCACAGGAGCCGGCGTCACAGCCGCAGCCGCCAACGTCATGTTCACGTTCGCGCTGGACACCAAGGCCAAACGTTCGATGTTCAACATGCCGCACGAGGAGACACCGAAAGGCATCGAATTCGACATGTCCGAGCAGCTTGAGGCCGCCCGGTGGTTCGAGGAGGCCAAGCAATCGGTCACGCTGCGCAGCCATGATGGATTGAAACTCCACGGCTGGCTGTTGGACCCGGATTGTTCCGACCCACAGCCGCATCTATACGCGATCTGCTGCCATGGCTATGCCGGAGAGCCCGCGGAAATGGCCAAATGGGCGCATCGCTATGCGCAACTCGGTTTTACGGTCCTGCTACCCGCGCAGCGCGCCCATGAGTTGAGCGAAGGGCGTTACGTGGGTATGGGATTGCTGGAAAGCGACGATCTGTTGGGCTGGGTTTCGCTGATCACCGCAGCTGATCCGGATGCACGCATTCTGTTGCATGGCAATTCGATGGGCGCCGCCACGGTGATGATGGCGGCCGGCGATGCGCGACTCCCCCGCAACGTCGTCGCCGCGATTTCCGATTGCGGATACAGTTCCGTGGTCTCGCAGTTTACGGATAATGCCGAGGCGATGTTCCGTTTGCCGCACTCGTTGGCCGTGCTGCTGGTCAAAGTGGCCAGTCATGTGTCTGAACGCAAGGCTGGATACCGGTTTGAGGACGCCTCCTGTGTGAAGGCATTACGGCACGCGACTATTCCGATGATGTTCATTCATGGCGGAGCGGATACTTTTGTCAATCCGAAGTATCTGGACATCAATTACAACGCCTGCGCCAGCATCGACCGCGAGAAGCTGCTGATTCCCGGCGCCGACCACACGATGAGCGCCAGCACCGATCCGGACCGCTATTGGCGTCGCGTTAACAGCTTTGTTAAGCGGGTGTTTGGGCTGTAGTAGATATAGAGCTCGGCTCCCCTCTGTGAGGGGAGCCGCCAGCGAAGCTGACTGAGGGGAGCACCCGCGTATGGGCTACTCCCCTCAGTCTCACTCCGTTCGACAGCTCCCCTCACAGAGGGGAGCCAAGAATGGTTACGCGAGCAATTCCTTGACGGCGGCGATGACGGACTGCAGACTCTTCTTCGCGTCACCGAACAGCATCTGGGTGTTGTCTTCGAAGTAGAGCTCGTTCTGGATGCCGGCGTAGCCCATACCGCGGCCGCGCTTCATGACCACGACGTTCTGGGACTTGTCGACGTCGAGAATCGGCATGCCGGAGACCGGGGTGCCGGGACGGCGAGCAGCCGGGTTGGTCACATCGTTGGCGCCGACGACCAGAGCCACGTTGGCCTGCGGGAACTGCGGGTTGATCTCATCGAGATCCACGAGCTCCTCGTAGGGCACGTTGGCCTCGGCCAGCAGCACGTTCATGTGGCCAGGCATACGGCCTGCGACCGGGTGGATGGCGTAGGAGACTTCCACGCCGTGGCCCTTGAGCAGTTCGCCGAGGTCGGCGAGCTCGCGCTGGGCCTGAGCCTGAGCCAGACCGAAGCCGGGCACGAAGATGACCTTCTGCGCGTAGACGAGCTGAACGGCCAGATCGTCCGGCGTGGTCTCCTTCATGGTGCCTTCCGGACCGTCGCCAGCAGCGGCGGCGTCAGCACCACCGCCGAAGCCACCGGCCAAGACGGAGAGCAGCGGGCGGTTCATGGCCTGAGCCATGAGGATGGACAGGGTCACACCTGCGGAACCGACGAGTGCGCCGGCCACGATCAGGGCGACGTTGTCAATCGCCAGACCGGACATAGCCACAGCCGTACCGGTGCAGGCGTTGAGCACGGAGATCACCACCGGCATATCGGCGCCGCCGATCGGAATCACGAAGACCAAGCCGTAGCACAGGGCGAACACGGTGGTCAGAATCGACCACAGCAGACGCTGTTCGGGCTGGACGCACAGCATGACCAGCGAGGCGACGGACAGCACGGCGAACAGAATGTTCCATACGCCCTTGCCCGGCAGGTTCAGCTTCTTGACCCACTTGATACCCTGCAGCTTGCCGGCAGCGATGAGCGAGCCGGTGAAGGTCACAGAACCGATGAGAATACCGAGACCAGCGGTGATGAGCACCACGATGTCCGGGGTGCCTTCCTTGGTCAGGATGTCGTTCAGGGCCACGAGTGCGGCGGCGCCACCACCCACGGTATTGAACACGGAGACCAGCTGCGGCATATCGGTCATCTTCACCTTCTTGGCGGAGACGACACCGGCCACGGCACCGATCAGGATGCCGACGACCAGCACCACCACGGCGACAATGTTCACGAAGCCCTTGGCGAAGAGCACGATGAACGCCATGAGCACGGCCACGACCATGCCGAACGCGGAGATCTGGTTACCCTTGCGGGCGGTCTTCGGCGAATTCATGAAATGCAGACCGACCACAAACAGGACGGCAGAGAACAGGTAGACGAACCAAGCGACGATGTCGATGGCGCCAACGGTTGCGGAGGTCATTACTTCGACTCCCCCTTCTTCTCGTTCTTGCTGGACTTGAACATCTCAAGCATGCGGTCGGTGACCACGTAGCCACCAACGACGTTCATGGTGCCCAGCACAGCGGCCAGGAAGATGAACACGTAGGCCAGCGGGCTATTGGCTTCAGCTGCCACGATCACAACGCCGACGATGACGATGCCGTGGATGGAGTTCGCGCCGGACATAAGCGGCGTGTGCAGGGTGGCGGGCACCTTGCCGATGACCTCGATGCCGATGAGCAGCGCGAGGACGAACAGGGTAATGGAAACGACGAGAGTAGGCATGGTATTCCTTCTTCCTTACTTCTCGGACTTCTCGGCATCGGCAGCAGCTGCCGGGGCGGCGGCGCGGCCGGCAACCACCAGCGCGTCGTCAAGTTCTTCGGTGAGATCCTGGCCGAGCTTGCCGTCACGCACGAAGTGCACGAGGATGTCGGCCACGTTGCGCGAAAGCAGGTTGGATGCGGTGGTGGCGACGCCGGAGGCCAGGTAGGGAGCGCCGATCAGCTTGACGCCGCCCTCGGTGACCTGCTCACCAACGGCGGAGCCCTCGACGTTGCCGCCGAGGTCGGATGCTGCGCAGTCCACGATCACGGCACCACGCTTGAGACCCTTGACGCCGGCTGCGGTGAGCAGCACCGGGGGCTTGCGGCCCGGGACCTTGGCGGTGGTGATGATGATGTCAAAGCCGGCGGCCTTTTCGTCGACGGCAGCCTGCTGCTGAGCCTGCTCTTCGGCGCTCAGCGCGCGGGCATAACCGCCCTCGCCCTGGCCCTTGGAGAAGTCAAGTCCCAGATCAAGGAACTTCGCGCCGAGGGACTCGACCTCGCCCTGGGAGGCGGGACGCACGTCGTACGCGGTGACGACCGCGCCAAGACGCTTCAGCGTACCGATGGCCTGCAGGCCGGCGATGCCGGCACCGAGCACCAGCGCCTTAGCCGGGCGAATCGTGCCGGCGGCGGTGGTCATCATCGGCAGGAAGGAACCGTAAGCATCGGCAGCGGTGATGGCTGCCTTGTAGCCCATCACGGAGTTCTGAGAGGTCATCTCATCCATGGACTGGGCGCTGGAAAGCTTACGGGGCAGCTTTTCGATGGCGATGCCCACCAGACCGGCCTTCTCGAGCGCGGCCACGTAATCGGCATCGGTGAAGGAACCGAGCATGCCAATGACCCACTGGCCGGCCTTGAGCTTGGCCACGGTCTCGGCGGACGGTCGGTCCACAAAACCGAGCGCGTCGGCTTCGGCGAGCACCTCGTCGCGGCTGGCCACCTTCGCACCGGCCTTTTCGTAATCCTCATCGGTGTAGTCGGCAGCAATGCCGGCACCTGCTTCAATCAGTGAGGAGACACCGCTCCTCTTCAGCCGGGTGACGATATCCGGCGTCAGCGCGACGCGGGATTCCGTTTCGGACGTTTCGTTCAAAACGCCGAACACCACGGTGGCTTCTGGGTTTTGCGCCATGAGAGCCCTTTCTTGTTCTACTTCAAAATGGACATGGTTATCCGCATGGTAAGTGTAGTCGAAAGGTAAAGACCATGACTTGAGATTCCGCCAATCGAAATAGAAACGAACCCGAAATTAGTAAGAAATACGAATGTGTCCATGTGCATTGCGGATGAATTGCTCGGAAGTCGTCCAACAATCACCCGGCATCGATCAGCAACCAACCGCTCAATAATTATCGACAATCGCCGTTTCGTAGCTCACGGTTACTCAACAATATCGGAACCTGTGCAATATTTTGCCACGCGCTCCCCTAACCCGCCAGAATCCTACGGTTGCGTAAGGTGACGAGTTCGGTTTGGACGATTACAATTTGAACTTTGAGAAGCGTTCGCCTCATGGCTGGACGACACTGAAAGGTTTACAGGAGCAAGACTTGTCGGTTATCAATTCCTTCACGCAGCACACTATCAATCTCACCCGTAAGGCGCTCAGGTTGGGATCCGACTTCGTCCACCCGGTCCACGACGACACTCCGGACGAGCCCGATTACCTGTCTAACGCCGACGTGCCGGTCGAGGCCAATATCGCTTTGCCTCACAGCGACGATTGGGACGACGGCCACCTGACCGTCACCGACATCGACCCCGTCACCGGCCTGCTCACCACCTCCACCGAAGGCAATCCGCCGCTGGACGAAGGTACGTCCATCTACGACCTGTATGCGGACCGCGCCGAACGTATGGGCGATGAGCCTCTGTACACCTACAAGTCCGGCAACGATTGGGTGACCGTCACCGCCAACGAGTTCCTGGCTGACGTGCGTGCCGTGGCCAAGGGCCTGATTCATTACGGCCTGAAGAAGGGCGATGCCGTGGCATTCATGTGCCGCACTTCCTACGACTGGGACCTGACCGACGCGGCGATCATGGCCTGCGGCGGTGTGCTGGCCACCGTCTACGACACCGATTCGGCCGAGCAGATTCGCAACATCGTCAATAATTCCGACGCCCGCCTGCTGATCGTGCAGGATACGGACATGCGCGAGAAGGCGGATGGATCCGTCGAGGAATGCCCGTCTTTGGAGCACATCATCACCATCGAGACCGGTGGCTTGGACGAAATCAAGGCCTATGGCGCCGGCATCTCGGACGAAGAACTGGACGAGCGCATCGACTCGGTCAAGAAGACCGATCTGTGCTCCATCGTGTACACCTCCGGTTCCACGGCCGCGCCGAAGGGCGTGGAAATGACCCATGAGCACTACTGCCAGACCGCGCTGAATCTGCCGACCTACATGCCCGAACTGCTGCACGACAAGAAAAACACCATCCTGTTGTTCCTGCCGCAGGCCCATTCCTTCGCCCGCGCCATCAACTACATCGTCGTGGCCTCGAACGTGCACATCTATATCGCAGCCGGCATCAAGACGCTGATCAGCGACCTGCAGGTGGCCAGGCCGTCCATCATGATCGTGGTGCCGCGTGTGCTGGAGAAGGTGTACAACGCCGCATCTCAGAAGGCCGGACACGGTCCAAAGGGCGTGGTGTTCGCCTCCGCCGTGGTGGCTGCGCAGAACTATATGAAGGAAGTCTCCGCCAATGGCAAGGCAGGTGCACTGACCCGCACCCGCCGCGCCGCCTTCGATCCGATTGTCTACTCTTCGCTGCGCGAAGTGCTCGGCGGTCGCGCCAAGTGGATTGTGGCCGGCGGTGCCCCGCTTGACCCGGAACTGCTGGCTTTCTTCCGTGGCGCGGGTGTGCCTGTATACGAGGGCTATGGTCTGACCGAGACCACCGCACCGTGCGCGTTCAACCCGCTGGGTACGCCGTTCCACGCTGGTTCCGTGGGCATCGCATTCCCCGGATTCTCCCTGCGCATCGCCGAGGACGGCGAAATTCAGGTCAAGGGTCGTGCCGTGTTCCCGCGCTATCACAAGAACGACGAGGCCACTGAGCTGTCGTTCACCGAAGATGGCTGGTATGTCACCGGCGACTTGGGCCGTATCGACAACGATGGCTTCCTGTACATCACCGGTCGTAAGAAGGATCTGATTATCACTGCAGGTGGTAAGAACGTCTCCCCCGGCCCGATCGAGGAAGTCATTCAGCGTTGCGAGTTCGTCTCCCAGGCGCTGGTGCTGGGTGATAAGCGTCCGTTCATCTCCGCATTGGTGACGCTGGACGAGGAGTCGCTGCGCCCGTGGCTGGCCGCCAAGGGCCTGGACGAGAACATGCCGCTGGAGGATGCCGCCAAGAACGCCGCCGTGCGCGCCGAAGTGCAGCAGTGGGTCGATCAGGCCAACGAGGGCGTCTCCCGCGCCGAGTCCGTGCGCAAGTTCATCATCCTGCCTGAAGAGTTCACTCAGGAGAACGGCCTCATGACCGCTTCCATGAAGGTGATTCGCCCCAAGGTCATCAAGCGCTACTCCGCCCTCCTCAACACCCAGATGTACACCAAGCGGAAGTAAACCGTATAGCAAAAGCTCCCTCTGACGAGGGAGCTTTTTTCGTCTATACGCCCTAGAAGCCGAGGCGTTCTAGTTGCTTGGGGTCGGACTGCCAGCCTTTGGCTACCTTGACGTGGAGGTCGAGCTTGGCTTTTTGGCCGACGATGCGGTTGACCGGGGTGCGCAGCTTCTTCTTGACGTAGGTGAGGTTCGAGGCGCCCTTGCCGATGATGATCGGCTTCTGGGAGTCACGCTCCACGTAAATGGACACGTTGACCTGCGCCTTGCCGTCATAGCCCTGACCGGTCTCGTTGTCTTCCGGATAGTCGATGGAATCAACCACCACGGCCAGCGAATGCGGCAGCTCGTCGTCCAGGGTCTCAAGGAACGCACCGCGCACGAGTTCGGCGATGGTGTCTTCCGGACGCTCCTCGCTGATCTGATCGTCCGGGTACATCTGCGGACCCTCGGGCGTGTGCTCAATGAGCACGTTCTTCACTTCAGCCAGATTGTCGTGCTTCAGGGCGCTCACCGGCACGATGTCCGAGAAATCGGCGAAATCGTTGATTTCGATGAGCTTGTTGATGAGTTGCTGACGGCCAAGCTCGTCGATCTTGGTGACGATGGCAATCAGCGGGATGCGCCACTTGAACGTACCGTCCTCACGCTTGGTGGCGAAGTCGGTACGCAGTCGGGAGAGAATACGCTTGTCGCCGGGGCCGATTTCCTGATCGGCGGGCAGCAGGAAGGCCACCACGTCCACATCGGCCAGAGATTCGTCGACCACGTCGTTCAGACGCTGGCCGAGCAACGTACGCGGACGGTGAATACCGGGCGTGTCCACGAGCACGAGCTGCGCGTGATCGGCGGTCAGGATGCCGCGAATCGCCTTACGGGTGGTTTCCGGGCGAGAGGATGCGATGGCAATCTGCTTGCCGATCAACGCGTTGATCAACGTGGATTTGCCGACGTTCGGGCGGCCCACCACGGCCACGAATCCGGAGCGATACGGCACGTCCTGCTTGGTCACGTTCTCCGTCTCACCGGTCGCGTCGACTTCGGCAACGCCGGCAACATCGGAAGCATCGGTAACGTCAATGTCATCGACGTCGTTCGTGCTGTTGTTCTGGTCGGTCATATCACTCCTTGCTGGCGGTATCATCGCCTTCGACGGGCTCGCCGTCAGTTTCCTCATGGGTCTTGTTATTTTCCTCGCCGCCCTCGACGTGCGCCGGTTCTACGACGATGGTGGACACCTTCTTGCGGCGTCCGGCGGAGTCCACGGCGGTCAGTCGCAGACCGCGCGTCACGGCCGAGGCACCGACAATCGGCACGCGGCCCAGAATCTTGGTCAGCAGGCCGTACACGGTATCGACATCGTCCTCATCAATGTCGATCTCGAAGATCTCCTCCAGATCGGCAATCGGCGTACGGGCGGGCATCTTCCACTTGTTGTCTCCGATTTTCTCCGGCTCAGTACGCTGGGTGCGGTCGTGCTCGTCTTCCAGCTCGCCGACGATCTGTTCGATGGCATCCTCGATAGTCACCATGCCGGCGATGCCGCCGTACTCATCGACCACCACGGCCACATGCTGGCGGGAACGCTGCATCTCATGGAACAGGTCGTCCACCGGCTTGGATTCGGGAACAAGCAGCGGCTGCCGGACGATGGATTCGACCGCGCGCTCCATGGCCGCCGGGTTGAAGGCGGTGGCACGCACGGCGTCCTTCAAATAGGCCACGCCGATCAGGTCATCCACATCCTCACCGATCACCGGCACGCGGGAGAAACCGGAGCGGGAGAACAGTTTCAGCGCGGAAGACAGTGTGGAGTCGCGCTCCATGCAGATCATATCGGTGCGCGGCACCATGATCTCGCGAGTCAACGTATCAGACAGGGTGAGCACGTTGCGCAACATTTCGGAGACTTCCGGATCGAAGTCGTTGGACTCCACCAGTCGGTCGATGGCGGCCTTGCCCTGCTCGAGCTGAATCTTCTCAAGCTCCTCGTCGTCGGACAGATCGGAGTCCTTGGAGCGGCGGCCCGGCCCCTTGGAACCGGACTTGTCGCCACCGATGCGTGCGAACGGCGTGAGCTTGGTGGCCAACGACACGATGCGCGAGTTGGAAATCATGATGCCGACCGGCTTGGCCATGCCGGCGGTGCGCGGGCGGACCAGTACGGAGACCACGGCTACGATAATCGCGAACAGGAATCCGGAGAGCAGTTCAATCCACAGTTCCGCACCCCACAGGGATGCGATGGAAGACACCAGTACGCCGTCGAGCACATTGCAGGCGATGCGGAAGAACGCACAGCTGCCGGCGGTGGCGTAACGGTCGGCGATGAGCCGTTGCACGCGATGAATCTTGTCGATCTTCTTCATCTTGAGGAACTGGCTTGCTTCGGAGTCGGTCTGCACCTCGAGGATGAGATTGTTAAGGCTGGCTCGCGTTACGCGGGCCACGGCGCCTTCAGCGGCGGCCATGGTCAGCGAGAGCCAGACGAACAGGGCCGCCACGAGTACAAGAATGACGGTGATGGCGATCGGCGTGGTACTGGAATACTCCATAATGATTTTTCGGTGTCCTTGAATGTCCTTGAACGGTATCGAATAATCCGGATTTGGTGTGATTGATTTGGGAGCTTATTTGGAATCGAGGTCGCGGCCAGCACCGTGCGCGGCGTCGTACAGGGCCAGCGCGTCGGGTGTGCCGGCGGGCAGCGTGGCCTGCACGTTGGCATCGTGGCGTAGGGCGAAGAAGGTGAGCAGCAGCTGTCGCTGCAGGCCGAACATCTGGCGCTCCTGCTCGGGGGTCACGTGGTCGTAGCCGAGCAGGTGCAGGATGCCGTGGATGGTGAGCAATAGCATCTCCTGCATGGTGCTGTGCCCGGCTGCGGCAGCCTGTTGGGCAGCGACCCACGGGCAGATGACGATGTCGCCGAGCACTCCTTCCATCACGGTTTTGCCGTCGCCGGGGCGCAGCTCGTCCATCGGGAAGCTCATCACGTCGGTCGGGCCTTCGAGGTTCATCCAACGCATGTGCAGTTCGGCGATGGGATCGGGATCCACGAACATGATGGTCAGGTCGGACTGGGTGCTCACGCGCATCTGGTCGAGTACCCAAATACCCAAATCGGAGAAGACCTTGGGGTCGATGACCCACTGGGTTTCATTGGTGACGTCAACGCTCATCGTCTGTCTCGCTTTGGTTGGTTGAATCCGCTTGCTGGCGGGCATCGAAGTCGGTATGGTTGCGGCGGCCCTTGCGTTCGATGTCGCGGTGGTCGCCGGCGATGGCGGAGTGACGGTCGTAGGCGGCCACGATCTGTCCGACCAGCTGGTGACGTACCACGTCCTCGGTTTTGAGATGCACGAATGCGATGTCGTTGATGCCGCCCAGGATGCGTTCGATGGTGGCCAGTCCCGAGCGAGGCACGGTCAGGTCCACCTGCGAGATATCGCCGGTGATGACCATCGTGGTGTTGAAGCCCAGACGGGTCAGGAACATCTTCATCTGCTGTTCGGTGGTGTTCTGAGCCTCGTCGAGGATCACGAACGCGTCGTTCAGCGTACGGCCGCGCATGTAGGCGAGCGGCGCCACTTCGATGGAGCCGTCGTCCATGTACCGCTTGAGCTGGTCGGCGCCGAGCATGTCGCCAAGCGCGTCGTACAGCGGGCGCAGATACGGGTCAACCTTGTCATTCAGCGTGCCGGGCAGAAAGCCGAGGCTTTCGCCGGCCTCCACGGCCGGGCGCGTGAGGATGATGCGGCGAATCTGCTTGTCCTGGAAGGCACGCACAGCCTTGGCCACGGCCAGATACGTCTTGCCGGTGCCTGCGGGGCCAATGCCGAAGGTGATGGTGTGCGATTCGATGGCGTTCACGTAGGCCACTTGTCCGGCGGTTTTCGCACGGACCGGCACGCCGGCAGCAAAGGTGATGACGCCGGGAACCGTGGGCTTGCGGTACGTCGGGTCGTGGGAGCCGGCAGAACGTGCATGGGCGCGTTCGTTTGAGGTCGATTGCGCCAGTTTGTCACGCACCGGGCCGTGACCGGGATGTTCGAGGCGCACGTGGTTCTTGAGCACGTTCTGGTCGAGCATGCGACGCACGGTGTCGGCGTCCATAGGCGCGGTGTAGGCGGCTTGGATGATGGTATTGACCAAATCCTCGGCCTGTGCGGCCTGGGCTTCGGTCTGCTTGGAGCGGGAGACGATCGCCACGCGGTTGCCGCGCACGATAATCGTCAGGTCCGGAAAGGCGCGCTCTACCTCGCGAATGACCTCGTCAACCGGGCCGAGCACGGCGACGGGGTCAAGTTGGGGCGGGATGGTGATGGTACGTGTAGTCGTTGCCACGAAGCGGATATTCCCCTACTACTCGTCGAGCTTTTCGCCGGTCATCACGTGCGCGTGCACGTGGAAGACGGTCTGGCCGGCGTCGAGACCGGTGTTGAACACCAGTCGGTAGGCGCCGTGAAATTCCTTGTCGGCGATGTTCTGCGCAATGGAGACGATGTGGGCCAGCTCGGTCGGGTCGTCGGCGGCAAGTTCGGCGACGTTGGCGTAGTGCTTCTTGGGCACCACGAGCACGTGGACCTTGGCCTTGGGATTGATGTCGTTGAATGCGTAGGTCGTCTCGTCCTCGTAGACCTTGCTGCTGGGAATCTGCCCTGCGATGATCTTGCAGAACAGGCAATCGTCGGATTCGCTCATCATGCTCCTTGGTTTGATGTTGCTACGCACCAGCTTAGCGCGTGGGCGTTACTCGTAACGTCCCAACACCCGAGACAACAGCGACAACGCTACAGGACCGGCCGTCGCGGCTCTCAGAATATTGCGCCCCAGTACGCAGCTCACCGCTCCGGCCTTGACGAAATCAGCTACCTCCTGCTCACTGATGCCGCCCTCAGGCCCGACCACCACACTGACAGTCCGCGGCCGGCCGTCCTGGAGCGTGCGTTCCACCAACTGCGCAACCTTCTCCTCCACGCCGGACCACGTATCGGTAGCATCCTGATGCAGCACAATCACCACATCGCCATGCACGCAGGCCCTGCGGCAGATGGCCTCGACCTCCTTGCTGGACGCGCACGCCTCCAGTTGCGGCTTAAAGGCGCGCCGCGACTGCTCGGTGGCGGCATCCAGTACCGAATTCCACTTCTTGTCTGTACGGCCGACCTTCCACTTGGCAATGGATCGGTCCGCCTGCCATGGCACCACTTGGTCGACGCCGATCTGAGTAGCCATATCGATGGCCTGCTCATCATGGCCGGTTTTCGCCAATGCCTGAATCAGCGCCAAACGGGTGAGCGGCTCGGGTTCGCGCCCCACTTCCACGACTTCAGCCAGTCCGGCTTCAGGATCGGCCATCACTGCCTGGATTCTCAAGCCGTTGCCGTCGGAAAGTTGCAGGCTGTCCCCTGCCTTGAGTCGCATGGCCTGCACGGCATGGCGCTTGATGTGAGCGGGCAGGGTTAGCTTCCAGCCGGCGTGGAGTTCGTCGCTGTTCACCGGGACGTCGTCGACCTGCGGGTCGAAAAGAAAAAGGGCATCAGTCATGACTTCAAGGCTACACGCGACACGCCGGGCACACGCGCGAATTGCATCCCTGTAATTTCATGCTAAGCTATCTACTCGTTGTCCAAACGACACCTGCCCGGGTGGCGGAATGGTAGACGCGCTAGCTTGAGGTGCTAGTGCCTATTTTATACAGGCGTACGGGTTCAAGTCCCGTCTCGGGCACAGATAAACCCCTTGCATTGCAAGGGGTTTTTCGTTATCTGCACACACGAAAGGCCACCAATGCAGTTCATCACGCTGGACACCGTCGACGACCCGCGCGTCGAAGCGTATGTGAGCCTCACCGAAATGCAGTTGCGTAATCGCTTGGAACCAGCCAAGGGCGTGTTCATCGCCGAGTCCCCCAAGGTTATCGACCGCGCGCTGGCCGCTGACCGCGAACCGCTGTCACTGCTGGTCGAGGAACCTTGGCTGGAGGGCATGAAAGACACCTTCGACTTCATCGACGGGCGCTGGGGCGCGGATATTCCCGTCTACGTGGCCTCACCTGAGCAGCTCAAGCGTCTGACCGGCTACCGTTTGCATCGCGGCGCCCTATGCGCGATGCGACGCTGGCCGTTGCCCTCCGTAGCCGAGGTCTGCAGGAGCGCCCGCCGCGTGGCAGTAATGGAAAACATCGTGGACCACACCAATGTGGGCGCACTGATGCGTTCGGCGGCCGCGCTCGATGTGGATGCCGTGCTGGTCACACCCTCCTGCGGTGATCCGCTGTACCGACGCGCCGCCCGCGTGTCGATGGGCACCGTATTCCAGATTCCGTGGACCCGTATCACCGGGTTCAACGACGACGGCACCGAAAACAAGCATTACTGGCCGTTCCAGGGCATCGACGAGTTGAAGTCGCTGGGCTTCACCACCGTGGCCATGGCATTGGAGGATCGTTCGATTTCGTTGGACGAACTGACACGCCGTCTGCACGCGCCTGCCGAAGATCCGACGCATATCGACAAGCTCGCGCTGATCTTCGGTACCGAGGGCGACGGCCTGTCCCACCATACGATTGCCCGCGCCGATTTGACCGTGAAGATTCCGATGAGCCACGGCGTGGATAGCCTGAACGTGGCGGCATCCAGCGCAGTGGCGTTCTACGCGACACGCTAAGGAATCGCACGCGCTCCGAAAAGGCCGGATCCTTAACAAATCTACGAAACTGTTCATCGCAAGTTCACGGCACGCGGGGGCGAAAGCCTTGCATGTTCGTTTTTTTCTGCAATTATTAACTATGTAAACCGAATGCAAGGAAGCATCCGGCCCGGCAGTGCGGTGTCGAAAGACGCTCAGTAACAGAGAGGACAGTTACGATGACCAAGAATCCCAAGATTCTGTCGATTGTGCTTGCAGGTGGTGAGGGGACCCGCCTGATGCCGTTAACCCGTGATCGCGCGAAGCCCGCCGTTCCCTTCGGTGGTGTGTATCGTCTGATCGATTTCCCGTTGAGCAACCTGGTGAACTCCGGGTACCGTCAGGTCGTGGTGCTCACCCAGTACAAGTCTCACTCGCTTGACCGCCACATCTCCCAGGTCTGGCGTTTCTCCCCGCTGCTTGGCTCGTACGTCTCCCCTGTGCCCGCGCAGCAGCGTCTCGGCAAGCACTGGTATCTCGGCTCCGCCGACGCCATCTACCAGACCATCAACATCATCGAGGATGTCCAGCCGGACATCGTGGTGATCGTGGGTGCCGATCACGTCTACCGCATGGACTTCGAACAGATGGTACAGCAGCACATCGAGTCCGGCGCCGAGTTCACCGTGGCCGGTATCCGCCAGCCCATCGAGGAATCGAACCAGTTCGGTGTGATTGAGGTCGATCCCGATCACCCGAACATGATCAAGAACTTCCAGGAGAAGCCGCCCACCACCACCGGTCTGCCGGACAATCCGAACCAGATTCTGGCCTCCATGGGTAACTACGTCGCCAACACCAAGGCCCTGTTCGAGGCTCTGGCTCTCGATGAGAAGGCTGCCGACACCAAGCACGACATGGGCGGCGACATCGCCCCGTACTTCGCTTCCCGCAACGAAGCCGGCGTCTACGACTTCAACTCGAACGAGATTCCGGGCTCCACGGCCACTGATCACGCTTACTGGCGCGACGTCGGTACGATTAAGCAGTTCTACGATGCGCACATGGATCTGATCGCCTATGTGCCCGAGTTCAACCTGTACAACCAGGATTGGCCGATTTACACGATGTCCGGCAACCTGCCGCCGGCCAAGTTCGTGCACGCCGGCCGCGACCGTCTGGGCCACGCCACCGATTCGATCGTCTCCCCCGGTGTGATCGTCTCCGGCGGTGAAGTGCACCACTCCGTGCTCTCCCCCAATGTGCGTATCCACTCGTGGGCACAGATTGTCGATTCCGTGCTGTTCGACGGTGTAGTCATCAACCGCCGCGCCCGCGTGTACAAGGCGATTCTTGACAAGAACGTGGTGCTCACCGAGAACTCCACTGTCGGCATCGATACCGAGCACGATCTGGCCCGTGGCTTCACCGTCACGCCGGATGGCATCACGGTTGTCCCGAAGAACACCATCGTCGATGACTGATTGACCAGTCCAGACATGGAAAAGCCCCGCATCATGCGGGGCTTTTCTCGTATAGAGCTCCCTCTGATGAGGGAACTTACTAAGCGCTATCAGTACTTTGGCATATTGTCGAAGCTGAAGCCTAGGGCGGCGAGCTGGTCGCGGCCTTCGGGCGTGATGCGCTCCATGGTCCAGCGCGGATCCCACGTCCAGTCGATGCGGAACTCCTCGACCAGACCGGCCAGCGTGGATGCGCATTCGTCCTCGATAAGGTCGGTCAGCGGGCAGGCCGGCGTGGTCAGCGTCATCGTAATAATGGCGCGGCCTAGCTCATCGATCTCAATGCCGTAGACCAGACCCAAATCGATCACGTCGATGCCAAGCTCCGGATCAATCACCTGATGCAGTGCCTCGCGCACGTCTTCGGCAGTGGCGCGGCCGATATCGTCAATCGCCTTGATCGGAATCTCGCTGCCATCGGACTGTTCGTCATCCTGGCAACCGCATTTGCCGTGGTGACCGCCACACGCACAGGTGTCATCGCCGGACGCAGCAGAGTGCTCGATCGGGCGTCCGTTCGGGAAGCCCTTGGCCAAGGCCGGGTTGGCCATCACGCGGCGAGCGGCCTCCTCGTCCTGCAGGACGCCGTTGACGGCATCGAAAACGGACGGCTGTGGTTCGGGAACCAAATTATCGTTGGACATATTTCCTCAGTTCTTTGCAGCGAGGGCTTTGGCGATGGAGTCCTTCAGCCCTTCCCAGCCTAGCAGAGCGCATTTGATGCGCATAGGGTATTTCGACACGCCTTGGAATACCACGGCGTCGCCGAGCTTTTCTTCCAGGTTCTCGTCGTCCAGACCGGCACCGCGCGATTCCATCAGCTTGTGGAATGTCTGTTCCAGATCCATGGCCTCGTCAACGGTTTTGCCGTCCACCAGATCGACCATCACCGACAGGCTGGCCTGCGAAATGGAGCAGCCGTGGCCGTCCCACACCAATCGCTTGATGGTGTGCGGTTCGTCATCGGAGACTTCGACATGGATGGTCGCCTCGTCGCCGCAGGTCGGGTTGAACTGGTGCGATTCACCGGGCGTGCAGTATTCGTGGCTGGCTTGTACGGTGACATTGGCCGCTGCGTCCGCGGACTGTTCGACCGCTGCGTTGGGCGCAAAGGATTCCTTGCCATGCGGATGTTTCGACGCCTCGAGGATGACCTCTTGGTACATCTGTTCGAGGTCATCCCCGCTCATACCGAATTCGTTCATGGTGTTCTGTTTTACTCCACTCCAAAGAACTTACGGATGCCCTTGGCCGCTTCGACCAACGCTTGGGCATCTTCGACCGAATTGTAGACACCGGAGGAGGCACGGTTGGATGCGTATAGGCCGAAGTGGCGGTGTACCGGCTGGGCGCAGTGGTGTCCCACGCGAATCGCGATGCCCTGGGCGTCGATGAACTGGCCCACATCGTGCGGATGCACGCCGGCCACGTCGAACGCCACGGTGCCGATGCGGTCCACGTTTTCGCGCGGCCCGAGGATGCGAATGCCATCGACGTCGCCGAGCTTGAGCAGTTCGGCGGCGATGGTCTTCTCATGGGCTTCGATGTTCTCGAGCCCGATGTTCATCATCCATTCGGCGGCGACGCCTGCGGCTACCACTTGGGCGACCGGCTGGGTGCCGGCCTCGAAGCGGGCCGGAGGGGCCATGTATTGGGCCTCGTGGTCCATGTAGGCGAGCTCGACCATGGAGCCGCCGAAGTTGGCCGGCGGCAGGGCTTCGAGCAGGTCGCGCTTACCGTACAGGAAACCGACGCCGGTAGGACCGTACATCTTGTGCGCGCTCCAGACGGCGAAGTCCACATCAAGCGCGTGGAAATCGACCTTGAGGTGCGGTACGGACTGGCAAGCGTCCAAGATGAAGATCGAACCTACTTCATGCGCACGCTTGACGATAGGGGCGATGTTGGTGATGGCACCCGTGGTGTTGCCCACGTGGGTGACGGCCACGACCTTGGTACGCTCGGTGATGACTTCGTCGAGGTTGTCCGTACGCACACGGCCGTCCTCGGTCAGGTCGATCCACTTGAAGGTGGCACCGGTACGGTAGGCCAGCTCCTGGAACGGCAGCAGCACCGAATGATGTTCCGCACGCGAGACGACGATCTCATCGCCCGGCTTCAGGGCAAAACGCTTGGCGGCTTCTCCCCCACGCCCCAGCGATGCATTGCCGAATGCGGTGGCGAGCAGGTTCAGTCCGGCCGTGGCACCACCGGTGACGACGACCTCCTCTTCACCTTCGGCCGCATTCGCACCGACCAGCTTGGCGACCTTGACACGGGCCTCTTCGAAGGCCACGGTACTACGGGCCGCCAGCTCGTGGGCACCGCGGTGCACGCCGGCGTTAATTGTACGGTAGAAGTTCGCCTCGGCGTCGATCACCGCATTCGGCTTCTGCGAGGTGGCCGCAGAATCCAGGTACACGAGCGGGTGCCCGTGAATCTCCTGATCCAGAATCGGGAACTCGCCCCGAATCTCCTTAAAATCAACCATTATGTTCCCCCTACTTACGTAACAATTGTACGAAACGAGTGGGAGTCTGACATGGCCTGTTCGCGACAGCAAAGACTTGGCCTGAGCGGCCCGGAGCGTGTCGAGAATAGGGCATGTCAGACTCCCACGGTCACGGACTCAGGCCAGTGCGGACTCGGAGTCGGCGCCTTCGGGCAGGTACTGGTCGTAGCCGTTCTCTTCGAGTTCGTCGGCCAGCTCAGGGCCGCCGGTCTTGACGAAGTGGCCGTCGGCGAACACGTGCACGATGTCCGGCTTGATGTACTTCAAGATACGGGTGTAGTGCGTGACCATGAGGATGCCGAACTGGTTGGCTTCCTTGGCGCGGTTCACGCCTTCGGACACGATGCGCAGGGCGTCCACGTCCAAGCCGGAGTCGGTTTCGTCAAGGACGGCAAACTTCGGCTTCAGCAGTTCGAGCTGCAGCACTTCGGCGCGCTTCTTTTCACCGCCGGAGAAGCCTTCGTTCACGGAACGGGAGGCGAACTTCGGGTCCATCTTGAGGCGCTTCATGGCTGCGGACAGGTCCTTGGCCCACTGGCGAATACCGGGAGCCTCGCCGTCGATTTCGGTCTTGGCGGTGCGCAAGAAGTTGGTCATGGACACGCCCGGTATTTCGACCGGGTACTGCATGGCCAGGAACAGGCCGGCCTTGGCGCGCTCGTCCGGAGTCATCTTGAGGATGTCCTTGCCGTCGAGGAGGGCCTCGCCGGAGTCGACCACGTACTTGGGGTGGCCGGCCAACGTGTAGGCGAGAGTGGACTTGCCGGAACCGTTGGGGCCCATGATGGCGTGGGTTTCGCCGGAGTGGACGGTCAGGGTGGCACCCTTCAGGATCGGCTTGATGCCTTCCTTGGTTTCGACGTGGACGTGCAGGTCCTTGATTTCGAGTGTTGACATTGTTGTGCTCCTAAAAATGCTGTTCTTACTTGTCTTCGAGGACCTGTGCCATGGCGTCGTTTTCGCCACGGGCCAGTCGGCGGTCAATCACGGTCATCAGATGTTCGGAGATGGCGGGAATGCCGATTTCCTCGACGAGTTCGCCGAAGAAGCCGCGCACCACGAGCTTGCGGGCGTCGGTTTCGGGGATGCCGCGGGATTCGAGGTAGAACAGTTCCTCGTCGTCGAAGCGGCCCACCGAAGAGGCGTGACCGGCACCGATGATGTTGCCGTTTTCGATTTCGAGGTTCGGCTCGGAATCGGCGATGGCGCCCGGGGTCAGGACCAGGTTGCGGTTGAGCTCGTAGGAGTCGGTGCCGGGGGCGGTGGGCTGGATGAGCGCGTTGCCCACCCAAGTGGAGTGCGCGCCCTTGCCGTCAAGCGCGCCCTTGTAGACCACGCGGGACTTGCAGTCGGGGTGGTTGTGTACCACCATCGTGCGGTGTTCGATGTGCTCGCCGGGGTCCACGAAGTAGATGCCGAGCATGTTGAGGTCGCCCTGTTCGCCGCCGAAGTCCTGATCCATGCGGATGCGGACGATGTCGCCGCCCAAGGTCACGACGGAGTGGCGCAGGGATGCGCCTTCGCCGACATGGATGCGGTGGTTGGCCACATGCTTGGCGGTTTTGGCCCATTCCTGAACGAACGTGGTGGAGACGTGCGAGTCCTTGCCGGTGGTGATTTCCACGCCTTCGGCCAGTCGTGCGTCACCGTCGTGTTCCACGACGACGTCCGCATGAGCCTTGTCGGCGGCGGCGATCACCAGATGGAAGGCGTCGAGGTCCTCCCCCGCGCCGTGCACCTTGACGAGCACGGGCTGGGCGATCTCACCGGACAGTTCCAGAATGGTTGCGGTGTGGCCGGATTCCCATTCGACTGCGGAGACGCGGTCATTGGGCTTGGACACAGTGCCGGACAGGCCCTCACCGAGCTTGATCTGGCTGAGCTTCACGCCTTCGGCCAACGGCGAGCCGTCAATCATGGAGACTTCGATCTGCGTTTCGCCGGAAGGCTTGAACACGGTGAAGAACTCGTTGATGCGCTCGATAGGCGTGTAGCGCCATTCGTCCTGCTTGCGGCTGGGCTCCGGGTAGTCGCCTGCGTTGAACGAACGCACGGCATGGTCCACGGAGGACGGCATGGCGGCCGGAATCGCGTACGGGTCGTTGGGGTCGGCGACCGGAATCTTGATTTCCTTGACGGGTGTTGCGTTGTCGGTCATCGGAATCAGCCCACCGATCCTTCCATCTGAAGTTCCACAAGTCTGTTGAGTTCAAGCGCGTATTCCATCGGCAGCTCGCGGCTGATCGGTTCGACGAAGCCGCGAACGATCATGCCTCGCGCCTCTTCCTCCGTGAGTCCTCGGCTCATCAGGTAGAAGAGCTGGTCTTCGGAAATCTTGGAAACGGTGGCTTCGTGGGCCATCGAAACGTCGTCTTCGCGAACGTCGACGTGCGGGTAGGTATCGGAGCGGGAGAAGTCGTCGACCAGCAGGGCATCGCACACGGTCGAGTTGGACGAACCGTACGCGCCCTTGACGATTTTGACCAGACCGCGGTAGGCGGAGCGGCCGCCGCCGCGCGAGATGGACTTGGCGACGATGGTGGAGCTGGTGTGCGGGGCGAGGTGAATCATCTTCGCGCCCGTGTCCTGGTACTGGCCCTTGCCGGCGAAGCCGAGGGACATGGTGGATGCCTTGGCGTACGGTTCGGCGAGGATGCAGGCCGGGTACTTCATGGTGGCCTTGGAACCGATGTTGCCGTCGACCCATTCCATCGTGCCGCCCTCACGCACGTAGGCACGCTGGGTGACGAGGTTGTAGACGTTGTTCGACCAGTTCTGCACGGTGGTGTAGCGCACGCGGGCGTGCTTTTCGACGATGATCTCGACGATGGCGGCGTGCAGCGAGTCCTCGGACCAGATCGGGGCGGTGCAGCCTTCCACGTAGTGCACGTAGGAGCCTTCGTCCGCGATAATCAGCGTGCGTTCGAACTGACCCATGGCCGGGGTGTTGATGCGGAAGTATGCCTGCAACGGGATGTCCACGTGCACGCCCTTCGGCACGTATACGAACGAGCCGCCGGACCATGCCGCGGTGTTGAGGGCGCCGAACTTGTTGTCCTCCGGGGGCACGACGGTGCCGAAGTACTTCTTGACGAGTTCAGGGTATTCGCGCACAGCGGTGTCCGTGTCGACGAAGATCACACCCTGCTTCTTCAGGTCCTCACGAATGGAGTTGTAGATTACCTCGGACTCGTACTGGGCAGCCACGCCGGAGACGAGGCGGTTCTTCTCCGCCTCCGGGATGCCAAGGCGATCGTAGGTGTTGCGGATGTCGTCCGGCAGCTCCTCCCACGACTTCGCCTGCTTCTCGATCGGCTTGACGTAGTACTTGAAGTCGTCGGCGTTGAAGCCGGAGAGATCCACACCCCAATCGGGCATGGGCTTTTCGAGGAACGCCTTGAATCCACGCAGACGCATGTCGAGCATCCACTGCGGCTCGCCTTTGTCGGCGCTGATCGCGCGTACGACGTTCTCATCAATGCCTCGTTTTGCGGCTTCGCCGGCGGCATCAGAATCATGCCAACCATAGTTGTAGTCGCCGAACTGGCTGATGATCTCGTCATCCTTCTTGATCTTGTCCTCGTTGACGCGGGTACGATCAGCCACATACTGGCTCATCTCCACGTCAGCGGCGGCGTTTGGTGCTGTGTTTTCGGTCACCATCCTGCCTTCCTTGTATCACACTTAACCCTATGAAAACCTAGCAGAACCCAAGTGCAAACACTAGCTGCCCTGACGCATATTGGCTGTGGGCTTGATTACATGCGGGCGCCATCGGGCCATGCGGCATCACGGATGGCGCCAAACGGCGAAGGCGTGGCGGCGAAGCATCCTGAGATGCCGTGCCGTCACGCCTTCATCGTGCGCGGACCGACCGCGCGGGATCCACGGTCAGCGCGCCGCCTGATGGTCGAGCGCGGCCTTGACCAGGCCGGCGAACAGCGGGTGCGGCTTGGTCGGGCGAGACTTGAACTCCGGGTGAGCCTGGGTGGCCACATAGAACGGGTGCACGTCCTGCGGCAGTTCCACGAACTCGGTGAGCTCGCCGTCCGGGCTTTGGCCGGAAATGCGCAGGCCTCCTTCACGTAGGCGATCCTTGTAGGCCACGTTGACTTCGTAACGATGACGATGACGCTCGGTGACGTGCGTGGTGCCGTACAGTTCGGCGACCAGCGAGCCTTCCTCCAGCTCGGCCGGGTAGGAGCCAAGACGCATGGTGTGGCCCATGTCGCCCTTGCCGGCCACGATGTCCTTCTGCTCTTCCATGGTGGCGATCACCGGGTTGGCGCAATCGGGCTCGAACTCGGAAGAGTTCGCGTCTTCAATGCCCAGCACGTGGCGGGAGTATTCGATGACCATGGACTGCAGGCCCAGGCACAGGCCAAGGGCGGGCAGCTTGGTTTCACGGGCGAACTTCAGGGCGCCGATCTTGCCATCGATGCCGCGGATGCCAAAGCCGCCGGGGATCACGATGCCGTCGACGTTGTCGAGAGCGGCGGCCGCACCTTCGGTGGTTTCGCAACGGTCGGCCGCAACCCACTTGACGTTGACCTTGGCCCAGTTGGCAAAGCCTCCGGCCTTGATGGCCTCGGTGACAGACAGGTAGGCGTCCGGCAGATCGATGTACTTGCCGACGATGGCGATGTTGACTTCATGCTTGGGGTGGTGGACGCGCTCAAGCAGGTCTGCCCATTCATCCCAATCGACATCGTGGAACGGCAGGCCGAGCTCACGCACCACGTAAGCATCAAGGCCCTCTTCAAACAGAATCTTCGGCACATCGTAGATGCTCGGCGCATCCACGCAGTTGACCACGCCTTCGGCATCGACGTCGCACATCAGGGAGATCTTGTCTTTGATGGACTGGTTGAGCGGGCGGTCGGAACGCAGCACCAGCGCATCCGGGGAGATGCCGAGCTGACGCAGCATCATCACGGAGTGCTGGGTGGGCTTGGTCTTGAGCTCGTGGGCGGCGGAAATGTACGGCACCAGGGAAACGTGCACGAACATGCAGTTGTCCGGGCCGAGATCGCGGCGCACTTCGCGGGCTGCCTCAAGGAAGGGCTGGGACTCGATGTCGCCGACGGTACCACCGATTTCGGTGATGATCACATCCACGTCATCGGAAGCCTGGGCGCGCATACGAGACTTGATCTCGTTGGTGATGTGAGGGATGACCTGCACGCACTGGCCGAGGTATTCACCGGCGCGCTCCTTGCGCAGCACTTCCTGATAGATCTGACCGGTGGTGACGTTGGCCTTCTGGCTCAGGAAGACGTCGAGGAAACGCTCGTAGTGGCCGATGTCGAGATCGGTTTCAGCACCGTCTTCGGTCACGTAGACCTCACCATGCTGGAACGGGTTCATGGTGCCCGGGTCGACGTTGATGTACGGATCGAGCTTTTGCTGCAGAACATGGATGCCGCGGCTGCGCAGCAGGCGGCCGAGGGAGGATGCGGTCAGGCCCTTGCCGAGAGAGGAAACAACGCCGCCAGTGACGAAAATATGCTTGGTGACGTGTTCTTGAGAATTACCATGTGTTCTTCTAACCATGGAATTCCACTCTATCATCCGTGTATGACCCGGCGTGTTCATGACGTGGCCGGTGTAGTCGCGCGTAGGCGGCCCGTCTCGTCCTGCCTTGGCCAGCATATGGTCGAATACACGGCGCACTTCAGGTCCATAGGGCGCACCAGGACGAGGATTCTGGTCCGATTCGTCGGAACAGGAATCCCGGGCTCAACGTCGACTGATACCCGGGATTGGCTGGAGGCTTGGTTCTATTCGCTCAGCAAGTGCGCCACAGCATCGAGCGCGAGCTTGTAGCCGTAGAAACCCATGCCGGTGATGGTGCCGGTGGCCACAGGGCTGATTACGGAACGCTTGCGGAACTCGTCGCGGGCGGACGGGTTGGAAATATGGACTTCCATAAGTGGCAGGTTCTCATCAATGACCATGTGCGCGGCGTCGGCGAGAGCATACGAATAGTGCGTGAAAGCGGCGGGGTTCATGACCACCGGGGTTTTCTCGTCGGCGGCTTGGTGCATCCAGCGCACCATTTCGGCTTCGTCGTCGGTCTGACGCACCTCGACTTCGAGGCCGAGGTCCTTGCCCCATTCGGCGCAGAGCTTGCGCAGGGTGTCGAGGTCTTGACGACCGTAGACGTCGGGCTGGCGGACGCCGAGACGTCCGAGGTTAGGGCCATTGACAACGATGACTTTGGTCATCGGGACTCCTTTTGTTTGTGCTTCTCTCCCTCCGCCCCTTCTGGGCACCTCCCTCATCAGAGGGAGGAAGAAGGTAGATCCGACTCCGGGGCACCTCCGTTAGAGGGGAGCCAAGTACTTTTTTCTGAGGGGATGGCGAACGGCACGGCCTGTGGCCGTTCAATTATTGCTGGATACGACGGAAGGCTTCTTCTACGGCGTCGGCGGGCGGGTTGTCAAGGTGTACGACGTGACCAATCTCGTCAAGGACCACGAAACGCAGTTCGTTGCCACGGGCTTTCTTGTCGCGATGCATCAATGCGAGCACGTCGTCGAACGAGCCGCCATGCCACGACGTCGGCAGACCCAGCGAAGCGAGCAACGAGCGGTGATAGTCAACCAGATCCTGATCGATGTAACCGATCAGATGGGCCAGCTCGGCGGCATACACCATACCGACGGCCACCGCATTGCCATGCCTCCAGCGGAAGTGCTCGAGCTTTTCGATGGCATGGCCCATCGTGTGCCCGTAGTTGAGGAATTCACGAAGACCCTTCTCCTTCAAATCGGAGGAGACGTGGTAGACCTTGACCTTTACCGTGCGCTCAATGAGCTCGGCAACCACGTCTTCGAGCGGCGAGCCGAGGAATGTAGAGCCGTCGAAAGCGCGCAGTTCAGCTGCGTGGTCTTCGAGGATATGCAGGATTTCGGGATCGCGGATGAAACCGGATTTGGCGACTTCGCCGAGACCCTCGATGAAGATGTCATTGGGTAGAGTAGCCAGCGTCTTGGTGTCGGCCAGCACACCGGCAGGCGTGTAGAACGAGCCGACGAGGTTCTTGCCCTGCGGGGTGTTGATGCCGGTTTTGCCACCGGTGGAGGCATCGACCATGGCCAGCAGCGAGGTCGGGCAGTTTACATAGCGCACGCCACGCATCCACGTGGCAGCCACGAAACCGGCCAAATCGGTTGCGGCACCGCCGCCAAGCCCCACCACGGCATCGGATCGGGTGAAACCTTCGTTGCCAAGGCGTTCCCAAATGCCGTTGGCCACGGTAATGGTCTTGCCGGGTTCGGCATCCGGAATCACGATGTCGGAAACCTCATAGCCGCCCTGACGCAACAGAGCGCGGGCACGATCGGAGTGTCGCTGCACCGACTGAGTGTGGATAAGCGCGATTTTGGCGGGTTTGGGTCCCAGCACATCGGCCAGATGGTTCATGGCACCTTCGCCAATGACCACATCATACGGCTCAATTGCCGCTCCGGTAACATGCACTGCTCGCTCAGATATCATATCAATCACTTTCTTCGCTGCGCCCTGAGGCGTAAGCCCCCGGGTATGGACATGAACGTTGGCGACCTCGCGGAATACCGGGTCACGCTGCTTGAACAGTTTCTTCCAACGGGAGTTGGCATTGCCATTGAGCATGGGCCGGCCTCCCCCGCGGTTCGCGCGTTCCATGGCCTCCGCCGGATCGGCGTCAAGGTAGACCACACGACCGCCATGGTCGATGTATGAGGCGAGGGCATGCTGGGTGGATGGCGTCATGGGAGCGCCACCGCCCAGCGAAAAGATACCGTCGAAATCCTCAAGCATATCGGCGATGAGATCGGCCTCGACCTCGCGGAATGCCGGCTCACCGTATTCCTCGAAGTAGGAGGGAATCTTCATGCCCACTTCACGTTCGATCTCCACATCGGCATCGGCGAACGGCAGACGCAACATATGCGCCACTTCCTTACCGACACGTGTTTTGCCGGCTCCCATCATGCCGATGATGACGGCGCGGGGGCGTGCGGTCATAATCTACGAATCCTCTCGACGATTGGTGGGTACAGTTGCTGATGGTTCCGTGGCAGTCGTCACGAAACCATACGCCCTTCGTTCAGCGCATGTGCTCCGGCCACGAGGCGAGATACGACTCAAGGTTGCGCCGTGTTTCGGCAACACTGTCTCCACCGAACTTATCCAGCGCGTACTTCGCCAAAGTCAGACGCACCATGGCCTCGGCCACCACGGATGCCGCAGGCACGGCGGTGCTGTCGGAACGCTGGTTGATGGCTTGTGCGGATTCGCCGGTCAGCACGTCGACCGTACGCAGGGCCTTGGGGATGGACGGAATCGGCTTCATGGCACCGCGTACGCGAATCACCTGGCCATTGGACATACCGCCTTCAATGCCGCCTGCACGGTTGGACAGACGGTCGATGCGGCCGTCGGCGTTGACCACGATCTCATCGTGCGCCTGCGAACCGGGGCGGGAGGCCTCCAGGAAGCCGTCGCCGATCTCCACACCCTTGAACGCCTGAATGCCCATAATCGCGGAGGCCAGAGCCGCGTCCAGTCGGCGGTCGGACTCCACATACGTGCCGATGCCGGCAGGCACACCGTAAGCCAGCACTTCAATCACGCCGCCCAACGTATCGGCGGCCTTCTTGGCTTCATTGATGCGTTCGATGATACGGACCTCGGCCTCTTTATCCAACGTACGCACGGGAGAGGCATCCAACGCTTCCAGATCGTCAGGTGTGGGCAACGGCAAATCAGGGTTGGTCTGCACGCCACCGAGCGCCACCACGTGGGCTACGGTGCGGATGCCGAACGCCTGATCCAGGAACTGCTTGGCCACCTCGCCCAAGGCCACACGGGAGGCGGTCTCACGGGCGCTGGAGCGCTCCAGTACCGGGCGGGCGTCGTCAAAACCATACTTGCGCATGCCGGTCAGATCGGCGTGGCCCGGGCGCGGGCGGCTCAGCGGCGCATTGCGGCCTTCGCGCGGCAGGTCATGGTCGAGTGCATCGGCGCTCATGACCTCGGTCCACTTCGGCCATTCGGTGTTGGCGATTTCGATGGCCACCGGCGAGCCGAGGGTCAGGCCGTGGCGTACACCGGTCAGCAGACGGACCTTGTCTTGCTCGAACTTCATGCGGGCACCGCGACCATATCCAAGTCGACGGCGTGCCAGTGCGGAAACGATATCGTCCGTGCTAATACGCACGCCGGCCGGCAACCCTTCAATCATGGCCACCAATGCTTCTCCGTGCGACTCCCCTGCCGTCTGCCAACGCAGCATAACTTCCCTCGTTTCATGTGTGTACGTCTATGTGTACGTCTAACTAGGGGTTAATGTTAAGCTATGCCATACCTGTTCACGCTACCCGGTCTGCTATGTGGGCTTGCACTGTCCATTGAGGATGTTCGTCATCGGCGGGTGCCGATCGCATGGGTGGCCGTGGGCGCGTTAATCCAGTTGGCCGCCGATTTCGCGTATGGAGTGGTGGCGAACGACCTGTTCGTGCTGTTGCAGGCACTGTTGTTCACCGTGCTATGTTGCCTGATCCAGTTCGCGTTGGCGTTGCTGGTGCCGCGGTCATTGGGATTCGGCGATGTGACCGCCTTGATACCTATGGGATTGTCTGTCGGACTGTTTGGCCTGTTGCCTATGGTGGTCTGGTGGCTGGCGATGGGCGTTGCCGGCATCACATGGATTGCCTTGTGGACGCGATTCGACCCACAACGCACATCACCGGCACATGCGGGCAAGGTGCCGTATGTGCCGGTGATATTGGCGGGCGCGATTGTGGCGGTGGTGGTTGGGGTGTTATCCTAGATTTCTCCTCCATCCGCTTTGCGGGAGCCCCGGGCTTAAGTCGAGCGTTACATTCCCCGCAGTGCTCCCCTCAGTCCGCTTTGCGGACAGCTCCCCTCGGCGAGGGAGCCAATGAAGAGACTAATGTCCGATCAGCTTCCCCAAGCGAAGGAAGCTAACGGGATGACTACTGGTTTTCGGCTTGCCACTTGCGTAGTTCGGCCACGTTCTGGTCATGTTCATCGGCGGTTGCGGCGAACTTGGTTTCGCCGGTGTCCAGATTGACCGTGCAGAAGTACAGCCAATTGCCGCTTTCGGGGTGCAGTGCCGCTTGAATGGCGCTATCGCCGGGATTGCTGATCGGCGTAGGTGGCAGGCCGGAGATCTTGTACGTGTTGTACGGGTTGGACTCGTCCTGGGTCATCTCGGTGGTCACCTGCGCGGGCTTGACGTTATTGCCATAGGCCACGGTGGAATCCATGCCCAACGACATGCCCTGCTCCAAACGGTTCTCGATGACTCGCGTCACTTTGCCGTAGTAATCGGCTTTGTTGACCTCGGCCTCGGCGATAGAGGCGATGATCATCACCCGTTCGCGGTCACTGCCGGTCGGCACGCCCAATTCATCCAACTTGGCGATACGCTTATCGACCATGGCCTTGAGGATTTCCGAAGCGCTCTTCATGCTCTTGACGTTGTAGGTTCCCGGCTCCAGCCATCCCTCAAAGCTACCGCCCGCTTCATTGGGCAGAATATCCTTACCCTTGTTCTTGATAATCGTGTCGAATTCGCTTTGGGAAATGCCGGAAAGCTTCGCGGCGTCGGCGAACACATCGGTGGCACGTTCACCGGGATGAACCTCAAGGAAGCCCGCCGCCTGGTTGGTATCGGAGAGAACGGCGATCACATCGGATGCGGCCATATGCTTCTTCAATGTGAACGTTCCAGGATAGAGTGTCGAGCTATTGGCGTTGACCACGCTGGTGAACGCGGCAGTGGACTTGATGACTTCGGCCTTGAGCAGATTATCGGCGATCTCCGCAGCGCCTTGGCCTTCGCTCACGGTGAATTCGACCTCGCCATAGCCCGGTCCCGGATAGTCCGCGATGGCCGTCGACTGGTTACTCCGGCTGTCGCGCCATGCGATGAGCTTGGTTACGCCGAAATAGCCGCCGCCGATAAGCAGGGCGACGATGGCGATAGCGATGATAATGCCACTGATACGCTTGCGCTTGCGATGTGCACGTCGCTTGCGCATCTCCTTGCGGGATTTCGGCGGTTCTGGCGGCTTGGCCCCGCGCATTGGTTCTGACCCCTGTTCGACCCAATGCGTGTTGTCATCAAAGAACTCGTTAAAATCATCGGTCATAACCGATACCTCACTACTCCCGGGTACGGTCGAGTGCCGTCTGCAAAATCACCACTGCCGACTGCTGGTCAACCACCGGCCTGTGCTTGTTCGAAGCTTTATGGGCCTCGAACAGTTGACGATGCGCACTGACTGTTGTTAATCTCTCATCTATCAATGACACCTGCGGAATCTGATACTCCGTAGAATCACTGTCTTCACTCTCTGCTTGCAGCCTCTTCTCCAGATTGGCCGCCCACCTGCGCGCTTTTTTGGCGCTTTTGCCTTCTGTACCGTCCATCTGCAGGGGCAATCCGACGATTACATGGTCCACATGTTCGTCTTCGATGACGTTCAGGACCTCGTCAATAGCAAAGAAATAGTCGCCGGCAACATGAATGTTGCCAGCAGGGTGTGCAAAGGTAAGCTCCGGGTCGGACAGTGCCAGTCCGACCCGGGCATTACCCAAATCAACGCCTAACCACACCACTGGCGGAATCAGGCTTTCTGCGCCTCGTGCTTGAGCGCTTCGAGGGCCTCACCGATCTTGGAGGCATCGACACCGCCACCCTGGGCGAAGTCCGGCTTGCCGCCGCCACCGCCGCCGAGGACCTTGGCTGCGCCACGCACCAGATCACCGGCCTTGATGCCGGCCTTGCGGGCGGCCTCGTTGGTGGCCACGGCGACCATCGGCTTGTCATCCTCGTTCACGCCGGCGAGGGCCACCACCACGGGGGCGTCTTCACCGAGTTGTGCGCGCACATCGAGCACGGTCTTGCGCAGGGCGTCGACCGCGCCGAAGTGGCCCACGTTCTTGACGGCCACCTTGACCGGGGCCGCGGAGTTCTTGGTGTCAGCAACCAGCGCCGGAACCGAGGCGGCCAGCTGGGACTCGTACATGGAGGCCAAGCGACGATCGGATTCCTTGAGCTTGGCGAGCAGGGCGTTCACACGCTCGGCGAGCTCGTCCGGGCGAGCGTTGAGCTTGTCGGACAGCTGGGAGACCAGCGCGTGCTCACGAGCGTTGAAGTCATAGGCACCCTGGCCCACAACGGCGTCGACACGACGCACGCCGGAGCCGATGGAGGCTTCGGACAGGATATTGACCATGCCGATCTTGCCAACGTGGTCCACGTGGGTACCACCACACAGCTCGCGGCTCCAGCCGTCTTCGCCGATGGAGACCACGCGCACGATGTCGCCATATTTCTCGCCGAACAGGTGCATAGCACCGAGGGCGATGGCATCGTCGAACTTCATTTCCTTGGTGGTCACGGCGAGGTTGTCGCGCAGCTTGTCGTTGACACGCTCCTCGACTGCGGAGATCACGGACTTGGCCGGGGCCTTGGACCACTGGAAGTCGAAGCGCAGACGGTTCGGGGCGTCTTCGGAGCCGCGCTGGGTGGCCTGCGGGCCAAGCTCCTCACGCAGCGCCTTGTGCACCATGTGCGTGGCGGTGTGCGAGCGGGCGATGGCGCCACGGCGGGCCAGGTCGATGTTGGCGTTGACTTCGGCGCCGACGACCAGCGTGCCTTCGGTCAGACGGCATTGGTGGACGATGAGGTCCTTGATGGGCTTCTGCACATCGTCGACTTCGAGCACGGCGCCGTCGTCGGACAGGATCTCGCCCTGGTCGGCGAGCTGGCCGCCGGCCTCCGCGTAGAACGGGGTGCGGTCGAGGATGACCTCGACGTTGGCCGGGCCGGTCACGGCGGGCACGGAACCCTTGCCTTCCTGCATGATGCCGATCACCTTGGCGCGGGCGGACATGTCGGTGTAGCCGAGGAAGTCGATCGGGCTGACGAGCGTCTTCTTGAAGTCGTCGTAAACGGAAAGATCCACGTTGTGACGCTTCTTGAGGGCGTCGGCGCGGGCGCGGGACTTCTGCTCGGCCATGAGTTCGCGGAACTTGGCCTCGTCCACCTTCACGCCCTGTTCGGCGGCCATCTCGAGGGTCAGCTCAATCGGGAAGCCGTAGGTGTCGTGCAGCTTGAAGGCGTCCTCGCCGGCCACGACGGGCTCGGCGGAATCGCTCTTGGCCTTGTTGACGGCCACGTCGAGAATCGTGGTGCCGGTCTCAAGGGTGCGGCGGAAGGCGTCTTCCTCGCCATACGCGGATTCGGACACCTCATGGAAGGTGTCGTTGAGCTCCGGGTAGCTGGCCTCCATGGCGGCCTTGGAGGTCGGGAAGAGGGTGGGCAGCACCGGATCGGTCACGCCGAGCATGCGCATGGAGCGCACGGTGCGGCGCAGCAGGCGGCGCAGCACGTAGCCACGGCCCACGTTGGACGGGCGCACGCCGTCGGACATGATCATCAGGGCGGAGCGCACGTGGTCAGCGACCACGCGGAAGCGCACGTCGGCGTCCTCGTTCTCGCCGTACTTCAGGCCGGAGAGCTGCTCGGCGGCCTCGATGACCGGGAAGACCTCATCGGTCTCGTAGATGTTGTTCTTGCCCTGCAGCAGGTAGGCCAGACGTTCCAAGCCGGCACCGGTATCGATGTTCTTGTTCTCAAGCTCGCCCACGATGTGCAGGTCGGTCTTGGACTTGACGTTGTCGACCTCGTAGTTCTCGAACACGAGGTCCCAGATCTCGATGTAGCGGTTCTCGTCGGCAATCGGGCCGCCTTCCTTGCCGAAGGCGGGGCCGCGGTCCACGTAGATTTCGGAGCAGGGGCCGCCGGGTCCGGGGCCACCGGTGGTCCAAAAGTTGTCTTCCATGCCCATCTTCTGGATGTGCTCGGGGTCCACGCCCTCGTTGATCCACATGGAACGGGCTTCGTCATCGTCGGTGAACGTGGTCATCCACAGCTTCTCGGGGTCGAAGCCGTAGCCGCCCTCATCCTGCGAGGTGGTGAGCAGCTCCCAGGCGTAGTGGATGGCCTCTTCCTTGAAGTAGTCGCCGAAGGAGAAGTTGCCGAGCATCTGGAAGAAGGTGCCGTGGCGGGTGGTCTTGCCGACCTCGTCGATGTCGAGCGTACGCACGCACTTCTGGTTGGAGGCCATGCGGCGCTTCGGCGGGGTCTGCTCACCCATCAGGTACGGGATGAACGGCACCATGCCGGCGATGGTGAAAAGCGTGGTGGGGTTCGGGGAAATCAGGGATGCCGAGGGCACGATGAGATGGTCGTGCTTGGCAAAATAATCGAGGTATCGCTTTGCGATGTCCGCAGTGCGCATGAGCGGATGAACTCCTT
>NZ_CAUERC010000012.1:0-45587 GCF_959020155.1 uncultured Bifidobacterium sp. | reverse complement strand
TTTTCTAGGCAATTTCCAATCTAACGGGTGTTGCACTTTCATTTAGACAACGGGCACTCAAAGAGGAAATCGGCCGCGTGCTAAAGTAACTTACTGATACCAAAACATTCTAACACTACTCCGACGATGCCCCGCCACCGCGGCCACAAGAATGCACGCAATACCGAATACGCGCAGCGCGCCGCCTTTGACCTGCGCATTCGGGCGGAAGAAAATACACCACCAAATCAGATACAGCGCATGACCCCACATCAGCTGCCGCGAACGGCTAAATCTGCCGAGTTCATCGAGTTCACCGGCCCTATTAAGTCCCTCAACTCCATCAATCGCCGTCTGACCCATCACATCACGCTTCATACACATTGCCGATTGACAGTCCTAGAACACAGTCTAGAACTGTCATGGTATGTTCGCGCAGATAAGGGCTCCAACAAAATTGGCTAAAAGAGAACTCGGCAACCTATAAAAAGGGCGCGCCCGTGTGCCCTTATCGTTCAGCTCCGCTCACGAATGAAATCGAAAATCACGTCGAAGACCTGCTGGCTCCAAAAATCGTACTCATGTTCGGCGCCGTCGACTAGCACCAGCTGCGCGTCCACGCCGTGCTCGGCCAGCCGGTCGCGCATCTTGACGGATTGATGGTAGGGGACCACGGTGTCGGCGGTACCGTGCAACAGGAGCATCGGCGGATACTGTTGGTCATCCCGCACCTGCAGGTAGGGGCTCATGTCAGCCGCGCGCTGACGGACCTCGGCATTGATGCCGGTCTCATGGGTCGCGCCCACCACGGCCGCGAACGGGCCGAAATAATACAGCCGGAATGGATTGGTCTCATCGTCGAATGCGTCGACTGCTTCAAGCATGTCGGTGGGCGGGAAGCAGCTGACCACGTACTTCACCGCATCGCTCTCATCGGCATTGGTGCCGTCCTCATACCGCGGCTCGTCGGCGGTCAACCCCACCAGCAGCGACGTGTTGCCGCCGGACGACGTGCCCCAGATACCGAGACGGTCGGGGTCCACGTGCCATTGGCGCGCGTTTGCCCTGAGATAGCGGATGGCTGCTTTGACGTCCTCGAGATATGCGGGGAACACGTCGTGGGGATCGCTCGAGGCATCGCGATGATTCACCGTAGCCACCACAAAGCCTTCGCGGGCCAAAGCCGAGAGCTGCGGGATCTCGTAGTCGCGATGCGGCGTGGTCCAGGCGCTGCCTTGCACGAATACCACGGTGGGGTAGCGGCGGTCATCGTCATCGCCGGTGGATTGCGGGGCGATGATATCCATCACCAGGTTATCGGCCCCGGTCTTGTACGCCACGTTGCGGGTCAGCGTGGCCAATCCGGCAAGCGTGGGATTGTGCGGGATATGGATGACATTGTTTGCGCCGGCGTTGGCATCACTGACTTTGGCTGAATCGGTAGTGTTCATGGAATCCCCCTAGCTTTGTTGCTATAGAGGTCATCATACAAGAAATAGGCATGATTACGGCACAACGATGTCTCGATCACAGCGAAGACATAAAGACGCGAAGACGCGCCCGGCAGCGCGCGCTGCCTGCCTGCGAGTTGTCTTCAAGTGCACTTCAAGCGATAAGGTGACATAAGCCGCGGCAATGGAGATTGCTGTCCGGCAACGAGGCGGACAGTGCCCGTTCGCCGATTCACGATAACAGAAATGAGACACTATGAAGACTCAGGAAATCGGACAATCCGGCATGATTGCGTCACGAGTGGCGCTGGGTGTGATGCGCATGGACGCGCTGGATGCCGCCGATGCGGCACGTACCGTGGCCGTGGCCCATGATTCTGGCATCGACTATTTCGACACGGCGGACATCTATGGATTCCATGATCATGCCGCGCACGCCAGTTCGAAGCGTTTCGGCCAAGCGTGGAAGGACGCAGGACTCGACCGCAGCACCATCTTCATCCAAACCAAGTTCGGCATCGACTACAGTTTCGGCGAAAACGATGGCGGCGCCAACGGATATGACTTCAGCGCCAAGCATCTGATTGACGCACTCGATCACGAGCTTGAGGCTTTGCAGACGGATTACGTCGACGCCGTGCTGCTGCACCGTATTGACACGCTGTTTGAGTTGAACGAGGTCGCCGAAGCATTCGACGCGTTGGAATCAAGCGGTAAAGTGCGTCATTTCGGAATCAGCAATATGGGCCCGTGGCAGATCGAACTATTGCAAAGCGGCCTTCGTCAGAAATTGGAAATCAACCAACTGCAGTTCGGCCTGATGCATACGCAGATGCTCGACGCTGAAATCCAATTCAATATGGCGAGCGATCCCGCAGCCGATCGCACCGGTGGCATCCTGCCTTATTCACGGCTGAAGCATATGACCATTCAGGCATGGTGCCCATTCCAATCCGGCACGGAATACGGTCCGTTCGTCGGCAACGAGCATTTCCCCGAGCTGAACGCCGAATTGACCCGTCTTGCCGGCAAATACGGTTCCACGCCCAACGGCATTGCCGTCGCTTGGATTCTGCGTCATCCCGCCGGTATCCAACCGTTGCTCGGCTCAATGACACCGGAGCGCATCCGCCAGATGGCGGCCGGTGCCGATATCGAACTCGAACGCCGTGACTGGTGGTCGCTGTATCAGGCAGCCGGCAATCCGTTGGTGTGAGCGAGAGATGACGAGACCACTGCCGTTGAGGCGCGTGTTCAGCGTGCATACATCTCAACGGCAGTCAATGCTGTGTCAATCCACCCACGACGAGAACAACGACACGAACATTCCGCGAATCACATCAGAACGACGGCATATCGAGCGAGGGAACTGAATCATCGGCCTTACTGGTCCCGTTCGCGGGCGAGTCGACATCGTGATTGCGGAACCACTCGACAACCCGTGTTTCACTCACCGGCATCAAATCCCAAGCATCCAAGCCAACATTCAGTGCCTCCGGGCGTGCACCACCGAGTCCCTCAATCTCAACCGTATCGTGCGGCTCCAAACTTTCGAACAGGTTAAGTGCGGGGCGGTCTTCCAACCACCAGTCGTGAAATACCTCATGGCAGTCGCCTTCCCTTTTCGGCGTGCAGCAATCATTTCCCATCCTAGGCGCAGCCGGCACCTGTCGGTTCGTGTTGCCATAATGAGGCGCATTGCAGGGGAACCCGTGAACGCAAGCTGCCGGCCATCGTGGCGGCGAACGGGTTGAGAAAGGCGCTGTGCCTGACCCTTGGAACCTGTTGGCCAACACCATCGAAGGGAGCAAACGATGTCTTTTGACGCCGCCGCATTCGGCCCGATCACCCTGAACCACCTGCCGCCGTTCGCCCAGCGCCTACGACATGCAGTACACGTGGAAACCCGAATGGGACGTGTGAGGCGCACGATGGATGAGCGGTGGGCGCGTGCTTTGCGCGCCAAAGGCATTGATATTGACGAGGCTGACGGTGCTGGTGAGAAACGGGCACACGACGGCAAACGGCATACCGACATCACGGGTACTGGTCGACGCTCCGAGTCCCAGCCGGCTGCCGGGCTCCGCGGTCGATCCAATACCAGTACGAATCTGCCGGGGCCGAAGGTGACGGCACGCGCCACGCCATTCAAGGCCACCGGTCATAAGGGCGGCATCAGCCGGCAGGGGAATTGAGCTGATCGCAGAACCATCGCGCGATGAATGGGCGTGGCCAACACATTCCGCCATTGTTGAACCGCTTCTACTTGGACCGGTACCTCTTTGAACGGAGATATTCCATATTGAAGCTATTCCGGCATCATATGGCACGTAGGAAATCCCGGATATCGGCGATTTCCTCATCACAGATGGCATGGGCCATGCCGGAATACTCGCGATAGGTCAGATGCCCGGCCCGTTCAAGGACCTGATGGGCCGTTTGCTGGTCGGGCAGCGGAATCGTGCGGTCCTGCGCGCCATACGCCAGGAAGAATCGGGTAGGGGAGTCAAGCGCCGCCTGTTCCTCGCCCATGAACGAAGGACTGAGCAGGATCGCGGCATCGAACAACGTCGGATGCGCCTTGACCAGACGATACGACAGATAACCGCCTTGGGAGAAACCGATCAATATCTTCCTGCGATGGGCGAATGCCGAGGCGTCCAGCAGTGAAGCCACCGCATCCCCGACCGCCGCGCATTCGCGTTGGCGCTCGTCCACGCCGCAGCCGTCGGGATACCAGTAATTGCCGCCCATATAGGGCCTCGCGTAGGTGGCGCGGAACGAGATATAGCTGGGTACGGCGGCAATTGCAGCCGGGGCCGCATCGGCTCGCGCCGGCGCATATACGGCGTCGAGAATCCGCATCATCTCGCTTTCGTCGTTGCCGTAACCGTGGAACATCAGGAAAATGGGGTCATTGCCGCCGGCATCAATCTGGCTTGTCATCTGCATTCGCATCGTCATCACCTCACCAGCGAGCTTACATGCATTAGACTTGTAGCGATTGACCCACCGAGCACGCAAGGAGCAAGTTATGGAGCCGAGGCGCGGGCCTCTCACCGCAGGCGAGAAAGTGCAGTTCACCGACCGCAAGGGCAAGAAGATCACCGATCAGCTTGTGGCCGGCGGCTCCACGCAGACCGAGCATGGCCTGATTCTGCATGACGATGTGATTGGCAAGACCGAAGGCACCGTAATCCTCACCGTGCATGCCAAGCGCGAGGCACAGGTCAATCAGGTCTACCCCGAGAAAGACAAGAACAAGCCGTGGAAATCGTCGCGCGCCATCGGCGGCTGGGAGTATGCGGTGATGCGCCCGCGACTGGCCGATTATGTGCTTTCGATGCCGCGCGGCGCGCAGATCATGTATCCGAAGGACATCGCCCAAGTTATTCAGCTCGGCGACATCCGCTCCGGCATGCGCGTGCTTGAGTCCGGTGCCGGCTCGGGCGCGATGAGCGTGAACCTGCTGGACGCCGTGGGCGAGCGCGGCCACCTGACCACGATCGAGCTGCGCCCCGAATTCGCCAAAGTGGCTCAGGCCAACGCCACGCTGTATTACGGTGAAGCCCCCAGCTGGTGGGATCTCAAAACCGGCGACTTCGATTCCGTTGCCGCCGAACTGCCCGAACACTGGTTCGACCGCATCATGCTCGACATGCTCGACCCGTGGAACAGGCTCGAGCAGGCATACCGCGTGATTGCCCCCGGCGGCGTGTTGGTCAGTTACGTAACTACCACCACGCAGATGAGCCGCATGGCCGAAGCCCTGCGCGCGGCCGGCTGCTGGACCGAGCCGCAGATCCAGGAATCGTTCGAACGCACATGGAAGGCCCAAGGCCTCGCCGTACGCCCCGACCACCAGATGATCGGTCATACCGGTTTCCTTGTTATCTCGCGCGCCATGGCCTCCGGGTTCGAGGCGCTCAGAAAGCGCGATCGCGTGACCAAGGACACACAGACCGACATCGACTCGCTCACCGACGAACAGCGTGAAGCGCAGATCGAGGAACTGGAACTGCGCGACATCTCCGACCACAAACTACGTAAGGTGTTGCGCGACCTCGACCGTCAGGTGGGAGAACTCGGCAATACGCACGAATAACCGCCAAACGATGAGTTTGTGAACGCTCACACACCTCTATACTGGAAGCAATACCACACCGCCACACCGCCACACCGGGCAGACGGTTCGTGAAGGGAGCCACGGATGGGCATCAAGCTGAGTAAAGTCGCCAAAGCGGCGAAGAAATACGACCATATTCTCATCATCATGAGGCATGCCAAGGCTGAGCCGTTCGGCGACAAGGGTGACTCGGAGCGCGAGCTCACCGACAAAGGTCTGAAACAGGCGAAGGCCGTGGGCAAGGGCATCGAGTCGTTGGGACTGGTGCCCGACCAAATCTCCTGCTCGTCCGTTACCCGCACGCGCCAGACGTTGGACCGCATGCTCAAGACCTTTGGCGACAAGCCAATCGTCGACTACCGCATCAGCCTGTATGACGGGGGAGTGCAGGCGGTGTTCGACGAGCTCGCCCACGTCAAGGCCAAGAATCGCGTGTTCATGATCGTGGGCCACGAGCCGACTGTGTCGATCAGCGCCCAATGGCTCGCCTCCGCCGACTCCGACGGCGAACGACTCGACCTGCTGAATTTGGGACTTTCGCCCGCATCCATCGTGATCATGGGATCGAACAAACCGTTCGACGAATGGCAGGTGCACAGCGGCGAACTGCTCGCGGTCATCAATGTGAAAGACTTCGACTAAAGCGGATATAAATTCCATCTATAACGACACTCTGCGGCCATTTATAAGGGCCGGAATCCGGATGTTTTGCTACCCTAAGTCGGGTTACGAACGCATACATTGGAGGATTCATGTCCACTCTGACTTCCGTCTCCGGCTTCCCCCGCATCGGGCAGAACCGCGAACTGAAGAAGATCATCGAAGGCTACTGGAAGGGTGCCAACGACCTCGCCGCCGTCAAGGCCACCGCCGCCGAACTGCGCGCCAAGCACTGGAAGCTGCAGCAGGCCGCCGGCATCGACCTCATTCCCAGCAACGACTTCAGCTACTACGATCAGATGCTGGACACCGCCATCCTTCTCAACGTGATTCCGCAGCGTTACGCACGTCTCTCCTTCGACAACCAGGAGGACACGCTCTTCGCCATGGCCCGCGGCTACCAGGGCGACAAGGGCGACGTGACCGCCCTGCCGATGAAGAAGTGGTTCACCACCAACTACCACTATCTGGTGCCCGAAGTCGAGTCGGCCGCGGAGATCAAGCTCAACTCCACCAAGCCGTTCGACGAGTTCAACGAGGCCAAGGCGCTGGGCATCGACACCAAGCCCGTGTTCATCGGCCCGTACACGTTCCTGAAGCTCGCCCGTACCCCGGAAGCCACCGAACTCGAGCTCGACAAGGGCCTGGTCAACGCCGTGGCCGCCGTCTACGCCGAAGTGCTCGCCAAGTTCAACGAGCTCGGCGCCGCATGGGTCCAGCTCGACGAGCCGTACCTCGTGCTCGACAAGGAGCCGGGCGACGTTGAACTCTTCAAGACCCTGTACACCAAGATCCTGTCCGCCAAGGGCAATGTCAAGGTGCTGCTCAACACCTACTTCGGCCACATCGCCGACGTGTACGAGACCGTCAACCTGCTCGGCTTCGACGGCATCGGCCTGGACCTCAACGAAGGTCGCGAGGAGAACCTCGAAGCCGTCGCCAAGTACGGCGTGGCCTCCAACACCACCATCTTCGCCGGCGTGATCAACGGCCGCAACATCTGGCGCAACAACTACGCCACCTCCCTCGGCCTGGTCGACGCCCTGAAGCAGGTCACCGCCAACGTGGCCGTCTCCACCGCATCCTCCCTGCTGCACGTGCCGTTCAGCACCGAAGGCGAGACCGGCATCCCGGCCGAAGACCTCAAGCACTTCGCGTTCGCCGTCCAGAAGCTCGACGAGCTCAAGGAAGTCGCCGCCCTGGCCGACGCCACCGAGGACGAGAAGAAGGCATCCGCCGCCCTCGCCGCCAACCAGGCTCTGTTCGACGGCACCCGCGTGGCCGCCGACCCGGCCGTCGCCGAGCGCATCGGCAAGCTGTCCGACGCCGACTACGTGCGTCAGCCTGCCCGCGAGGAGCGTCAGGCCCTGCAGCGCAAGGCCCTCGGCCTGCCGCTGCTGCCGACCACCACCATCGGCTCCTTCCCCCAGACCAAGGAGATTCGCGCCGAGCGTGCCAAGCTGCGCAAGGGCGAGGTCACCAAGGAAGCCTACGACGAGTTCATCAAGGCCCAGATCGACGCCGTCATCAAGAAGCAGGAGGAGATCGGCCTCGACGTGCTGGTCCACGGCGAGTTCGAGCGTAACGACATGGTCGAATATTTCGGCCAGAACCTCAACGGCTTCCTGTTCACCAAGAACGCTTGGGTCCAGTCCTACGGCACCCGTTGCGTCAAGCCCCCGATCGTCTGGGGCGACGTTTCCCGCGCCAACCCGATTACCGTGGAATGGTCCGCGTACGCCCAGTCCAAGACCGACCATGTGATGAAGGGCATGCTCACCGGCCCGGTGACCATCCTCAACTGGTCCTGGCCGCGCGAGGACATCACCCACGAGGAGCAGACCAAGCAGCTCGCCCTCGCCATCCGCGACGAAGTGCTCGATCTCGAGGCCGCCGGTATCAAGGTCATCCAGATCGATGAGGCCGCCCTGCGTGAGAAGCTGCCGCTGCGCAAGTCCGACTGGCACGTCAAGTACCTCGACTGGGCCGTTCCGGCCTTCCGTCTGGTGCACTCCGCCGTCAAGCCGACCACCCAGATCCACACCCACATGTGCTACTCCGAGTTCAACGACATCATCCGCGACATCGACGCGATGGATGCCGACGTGATCTCCTTCGAAGCCTCCCGTGGCGATCTGGTGGTGCTCGACGCCATTCATGACGCGCACTTTGAGACCGAGGCCGGCCCGGGCGTCTACGACATTCACTCCCCGCGTATTCCTTCCGAGAAGGAGATCGAGGATCGTATCTACGAGATTCTTGACAAGATGGACGTCAAGAAGGTGTGGATCAACCCCGACTGCGGTCTGAAGACCCGTGGTAACGCCGAGACCTGGCCGAGCCTGGAGAACCTGGTCGCCGCCGCCAAGGCCGTGCGCGCCAAGCTCGACAAGTAGCGGAAATCACCGAGCTCCCTCTGGATGAGGGAGCTCGGGTTTATGTAAGGAAATCAGCATGCATTCCCCGATGTTCACCCTTGAGGTCTTTCCCCCGAAGCGCAACGCGCCTGTCGGCACCATCTACGACACCCTCGACGGACTCGAAGGGCTGAACCCCGACTTCATCTCCGTGACCTACGGTCACGGCACCCATTCCGACCGCACCGCCACCGCGCGCATCGCCCACACGATCAGCAAGGAATACGGCATCCCTGCAGTCGCCCACCTGACCGCGCTCTACTCCGACAAGGCCAAGATCGATGAGGCTCTCGACATGTTCGAGGAAGCCGGCGTGAGCGCCGTGCTCGCGCTGCGCGGCGACTACATCGACGGCGAGCAGCTGGTCGGCGAGTTCAACCACGCCAGCGACCTCGTGTCATACATCCGCTCCGTGAAGCCGGACTTCAAGGTGTTTGGTGCTTGCTACCCGGAAGGCCACTATCAGGCTGACTCGCTGGACCAGGACATCGAAAACCTCAAAATCAAGGTCGATGCCGGCGTCACTCACCTGATTTCCCAGCTCTTCTACGACAATGAGGACTTCTACCGCTTCCTCGACAAGGCGCGCGCCGCCGGCATCACCGTGCCGATCGAGGCGGGCATCATGCCGGTGCGTGGCGCCAAGTCCGTGCGTCGCATGGCCGAGCGCAACGCCTCGCGCATCCCGGACAAGCTCAACACCCTGCTGAACAAGTGGGGGGACGACATCCAGTCCCTGCGTGCCGCCGGCATCCTCTACGCTTCCGAGCAGATCGCCGACCTCGTGGCCCACGACGTGGACGGCGTCCACCTGTATTCGATGAACCACCCCGCCACCACGCGCCGTATCTGGCGCAATGCGGAACCGTTGTTCCGCGGTACGCAAGGTTGACGCATATCGCGGCGCGGCGCATCTCAATGCGTCGCGCCGCACGTTAATCTGCTGGCGAAACCCAGAGTTCCCCCAGCGGCCGATGGGTATCATGAACGTGCAATCCAACCAAAGCGATGGAAGGGAGTCCGTTATGTGCACTGGTGTCCGTTTCTCCGATGATGAGGGCAACACCTATTTCGGCCGTAATCTCGACTGGAGTTTCTCATATGGGGAGACCATCCTGGTCACTCCGCGCGGCTACCACTATGACACGGTGTTCGGTGCGGGCGGCAAGGCGAAGCCGAACGCGGTGATCGGCGTGGGCGTGGTCATGGCCGATAGGCCGATGTATTTCGACTGCGCCAATGAACATGGTCTGGCCATCGCCGGCTTGAATTTCCCCGGCTACGCCTCGTTCGTCCACGAACCGGTCGAAGGCACGGAAAACGTCGCCACGTTCGAATTTCCGCTGTGGGTGGCGCGTAATTTCGACTCCGTCGACGAGGTCGAGGAGGCGCTCAGGAACGTGACGCTCGTCTCCCAGATCGTGCCGGGACAGCAGGAGTCTCTGCTGCACTGGTTCATCGGCGACGGCAAGCGCAGCATCGTCGTCGAGCAGATGGCCGATGGCATGCACGTGCATCATGATGACGTCGATGTGCTGACCAATCAGCCGACGTTCGACTTCCATATGGAAAACCTGCGCAACTACATGTGCGTCAGCAACGAGATGGCCGAACCGACTTCATGGGGCAAGGCCTCCTTGACCGCCTGGGGTGCGGGTGTGGGCATGCATGGCATCCCGGGCGACGTGAGTTCCCCATCGCGCTTCGTTCGTGTGGCCTACACCAACGCGCATTACCCGCAGCAGAACGATGAAGCCGCCAATGTGTCGCGCCTGTTCCACACCCTCGGCTCCGTGCAGATGGTGGACGGCATGGCGAAGATGGGCGACGGCCAGTTCGAACGCACGCTGTTCACCAGCGGATATTCGTCCAAGACCAACACCTATTACATGAACACCTATGATGACCCCGCCATCCGTTCCTACGCCATGGCCGATTACGATATGGATTCCTCGGAGCTCATCAGCGTCGCCCGATGACTCCTTCCCGGCTCATGCCCCATTCGGAGGGCATGAGCGTATATAGTGGAATCTTATGGAATCGTCGATGTTCAAACCCAGCTCCATGGACCTCATCAGGGCAGGTCTGCAAGACCTCGACAAGGCCCGCACCTTGTTCGACCAGCTCAAGACGGACGACATTCCCGATGAGCGATGCGCCGAACTGCTGAGCGCGCTGGCCCACGCCTGCGACCCCGATATGGCATTGAGCAATTTCGTGGATATCGTCAACGCGATGCAATCCAGCCAGCGCGATCTGGAACACGTCATCCCCGACAACGACGCCCTGAAGCGTCTGGTCACGGTGCTCGGCGTCTCCGACGCGATGGGCAAGTTCATGCGCTTCAAGCCGCAGCTTGTGGAGGCGGCAGCAGTCGACAACTGCAACAGCCATCTGTTCAATCACGCGCAACGCCGTGCACGTCTGCTCAAGGCGGTCGGCGCGGACCCGGACGAACCGGCCATGCCCGTCGCCTCCAAGGATCTGGCCGAAGCGGCCACTGCCCTGCGTTCCAGCTACCGGAACCAACTGGCCGCCATCATCGCCCAGGATGCCGTGGCGGACGACCCGACCTCCATCCAACCGACCATCAGCCGCGAACTGTCCGACCTCGCGGACGCGGCGCTCGAAGGCGCGCTGGCCATCGCCCGCCACGAAACCGAGGGCAGCGAGCACGTGCGCTTCACCATCATCGGCATGGGCAAACTCGGCGCACAGGAACTGAACTACGTCTCCGACGTGGACCTCATCTACGTGGTCGAACCGGCCGACAAGGATGTGGACCATCAGACGCTGATTCGCGTGGGCACCAAGATGGGCACCATGTTACAGCGCGTCTGCCAGTCCGCCATCATGGGCGTGGCCGAGCAGCCGCTGTGGCAGATCGACGGCGGCCTGCGCCCGGAAGGCAAGGACGGCGCGCTGGTGCGCGTGCTCTCCTCGCACAAGAACTATTACGAGCAGTGGGCCGAGAATTGGGAGTTCCAAGCGCTGCTCAAGGCCCGCCCGGTGGCCGGCGACCCCGACCTCGGTCAGGCCTACATGGACATGACCCGGCCGTTCGTGTGGAGCGCATCCAAGCGCAAGAACTTCGTCTACGACTGCCAGAAAATGCGCAAGCGCGTGGAGGATTTGATTCCCGCGCCCCTGAAGGACCGCGAGATTAAGCTCGGCCGCGGCGGTCTGCGCGATGTGGAATTCACCGTGCAGATGCTCCAGCTCGTACACGGCCGCACCGACGAATCGCTGCGCACCAGCAACACGCTCGACTCGCTGCAGCGCCTGTCCGAAGGCGGCTATGTCTCGCGCAAGCAGGCCGTGCGCATGTCCCAGGACTACCGCTTCGAGCGCGTGATGGAACATCGCCAGCAGATCTGGTCCCTGAAGCGCACGCACCTGTTCCCGGACCTCGGCCGGGCCTCGGTCGGAGGCCTCGAAAAGAAGCGCGACATCGACGTGGACGAGCTCAACCAGAACCAGGAGCTGCGCCGACTCGCCCGCGCATTCGGCCTGCACCCGGAAGAACTCGTCGACAAGTACGACGACACCCGCCGCGAAGTACGCCACCTGCACCTCGACATCTACTATCGCCCGATGCTGCCGGTCAACGCCCAGATGGAGAACGACCAGATCGTCCTGAGCGTCGAGGCAGCACAGGAACGATTCGAATCCATCGGTTTCGGCGACCCGGACGCCGCCATCCGCCACGTGCAGGCGCTCACCGCCGGCGTGGGGCGCGCGGCCAAAATCAACCGCATCATTCTGCCCGCCGTCTTGCAGTGGCTGGGCGAGGGCCAGAACCCGGACATGGGCCTGCTCAACTGGCGCAAACTGGAGGAGAACTTCGGCACCGAATCCGGCTACCTCGGCTTCCTGCGCGACTCCACCTCCGCCGCCCAGCGCCTGTGCCACATCCTGTCCAACTCACGATTCCTGGGCGACGCGCTCAACAAGTCGGTCGAATCGATCAGCTGGCTTGGCGACGACGACAATCTGCAGGCCCGCACGCGCGAGGCCTTGGACGTGCAGACCGGCTCGGCGCTGGAACGTTTCGGCTCGAACATCAACGAGTTCGCCACCTCCATGCGCGCCATGCGCCGCCACGAAATCGAACGCATCGGCCTGTCTTGGATGAGCGGTGTGATCAGCGACTCCGACAGTCTCAAGGCCATGACCGACGTGTATGACGCGATCATCGATGCCTCCCTGACCTGGGCCGTGCGCCACCAGATCGCCGAGTTCGGCGTCGAAACCGCGCCGGCCGGCATCACCGTCATCGCCATGGGCCGTTACGGCGGGCGCGAAGTGAACTTCAGCTCCGATGCGGATGCCATTCTCATCTACCGTCCGGCCGACGATGCCGACGACGGCCAAGCCAACGCCTTCGCCAAGAAGGTCGTGGAAGACCTGCGCAACATCCTGCAAGGACCGACGACGCTGGAACCCAAGATCGAACTCGACCTGGACCTGCGCCCGGAAGGCAAGAACGGCCCGCTCGTGCGCTCCTATGCCTCCTGCGAGGAATACTACGAATCCTGGGCTTCGACCTGGGAGCGCCAGGCGCTGCTGCGCGCCCGGTACGCGGCCGGCGACGCTGAACTGGCGCGGGACTTCCTGATCAACATCGCCGACCCGCTGCGCTACCCGACCACGGAACTGACTGAAGCAGAATTGCAGAACATCCGCAAGCTCAAGGCCCGCATGGAAGCCGAGCGTCTGCCGCGCGGCGTGCGCCGTGAACGGCATCTGAAGCTCGGCAAGGGCGGCTTGTCTGACGTGGAATGGACCGTGCAACTCATGCAGCTCCAGCACGCCGGCGATATCAAAGATCTGCGCGTCAACGGCACGCTGGAGGCATTGGACGTGCTGGAAGCCAAGAAGCTCATCAGCGCTATCGACGCGATTCAGCTGCGCAAGGCATGGACGTTGTGCACCGCGGCCCGCAACGGCAGCTATCTGTGGAGCGGGCGCGCCAACCAGGCCGATATTCTGCCTGATGACATCTATTCGCTGGGCGGCATCGCCGTCTACCTCGGCTACGGCGCCCACCGCGGCCAGCATTTCGAGAACGACCTGCTGGCCGTGATGCGCAAATGCCGTGACGTATGCCAGCGCTTGTTCTATGGGAAGACCGAAGGCGAGGCGGCTGCGGCAACCACCGCCACGGCCTCCGCCGCAACGCAGCAGCCGCAAACCGCCCCTCGCCCGCGTATGCACGTGATCGCACCGCGACTGGAACGAAATCGACGCCGCGCGCAGCGATAAGGCAGCATATTCGTTGGATTTTCAGGTGGACACTCGGTGAATGCGGCTGTCCGAAAAATGGCGTAAGTTAGATTAGGTCACGCAAGGGTGGCCACCTGAAAACCACGAGCGAAAAGGTGAGCCTTGTCTGAAGAAACGCCAATGGTCGGCAAAAGCGTCGTAACGCTGGACGGCCTGTCTACAAACCAGATTCTCGACCTGCTGCATAAGGCCGAATACATCGATTCCCACCGCAAAGAGATTGCCCATACCTGCGATGGGCGAGTGCTGGCCACGCTGTTCTACGAGCCCTCCACCCGTACGCGCCTGAGCTTTGAGACCGCAATGCTACGTCTCGGCGGCAAGGTCATCGGATTCGCCGGCGCGCAGCTGGCCTCCGTGACCAAGGGCGAATCCATCGCCGACACGTTGAAGACCGTGTCCAACTACGTGGACGTGGTCGCCATCCGTCACCCGAAGGAGGGTGCCGCGCTGGTGGCCTCCCGCGCCGCATCCGTGCCGGTAATCAACGCCGGCGACGGCGGCCACATGCACCCCACGCAGACGCTGGCCGACCTGGCCACGCTGCAGTCGCGCTTCGGCCGCATCACCGACCTGACCGTGGGACTGTGCGGCGATTTGACCTTCGGCCGCACCGTGCACTCCCTGATCGAGACCCTGTGCCGCTTCGGCAACGTGCGCTTCGTGCTCATCAGCCCGGACGAGCTCAAGACCCCGCAGTACGTGATCGACCGCATCAACGCCACCGACAGCTGCTCCTACGTGGAAGTGCGCGACCTGGCCTCCGTGATCGGCGACCTCGACGTGCTGTACATGACCCGCGTACAGAAGGAACGCTTCTTCAACGAAGACGACTACCTGCGCCTGCGCGACACCTACATTCTCGACGAAGAGAAGCTGCAGCTCGCCAAGCCGTCCATGGCCGTGCTTCACCCGCTGCCGCGCGTCAACGAAATCGCCGTGGACGTGGACGACGACCCGCGTGCCGCCTACTTCGAACAGGTCAAGAACGGCATGCTCGTGCGCATGGCCCTCGAAAGCACCGTGGTGGGCGACGAACTGCCCGGATACGAACCGCTCAACCCCAAGGAGGTTCAGGCCTGATGGAAGTCACCAGCATTCAGAACGGCATCATTATCGACCATGTGCCGGCCGGAACCTCGCTGAAGGTTCTCGAATACCTGAAAATCGACCCGGCCAAAACCAAGCTTGCGCTCATCATGAACGCCGACTCCAAGCGTTACGGCTCCAAGGACATCATCAAAATCGAAGATGACAAGGACATCGACCTCGACGTGCTCGGCTTCGTGGCCCGCCAAGCCACCGTGGACGTGGTGCGCGGCGGCAAGATCGTCGAAAAGAAGCAGCCGAACCTGCCCGAGCACATCGTCGGCGTGATTTCCTGCGTGAACCCGCGCTGCGTGACCACCGCCGAGCCCGGCATCAAGCAGATGTTCCACCTCGTGCACTCCGAGCGGCTCGAATACCGCTGCGACTACTGCGACGAGGAAGCCAAACTGTGAGCATCACCCTACGCAACATCAAGGTCTGGAACACCGGCGAGGTCATCGACCTCGTGGTGCCCGGGACCGCTGCCGCCTACTTCGCCGACACCTCCGCCGTGGCTGACGGCGCCGACATCGACGCCACCGGCCTGACCGTGGCCCCCGGTTTCGAAGACCCACACGTCCACTTCCGCGATCCCGGCCAGACCTACAAGGAATCGATGGTCTCCGGCTGCCGTGCGTCCGCATCCGGCGGATACACGAACGTGCTCATCATGCCGAACACGTTGCCGGCACTGGATGGGCAGACCGTGTCTGGCCCGGAAGCGACCGGTGCAAAAGAGGTTCTGGATGCCGGCTTCGACAACGTCATCGACTTCCTGCAGCAGTACGATACTGCGCATGACGTTCAATTGCCGGTTCGTTACGATCTGTGCGTGTGCGCGTCCAAGGATCGCGCCGGTCATGAGGCAAGCGACGTTGCCGATTGGCTCAAGTACGTGCCCGGATTCGAGGACGACGCCAAGACGCCGGCCATGCTCACGCACCCCATCACCGCAATCAGCGACGACGGTTCCGCTGTGACGCCGGAGATCCTGGACCAGGTGCTGGAGAACGTCAAGGCCTCCGACCTGTACCTGATCGAGCATTGCGAGCATCACGATACAGGTGCCGTGAACGAAGGCCCCGTTTCCCGCGAGCTTGGCGTGCCCGGCATTCCGGAAGACACCGAGCTCAAGATCGTGGCCCGCGATATCGAAGCGGCCCGCCGCACCGGTGTCCACGTGCACTTCCAGCATGTGAGCACTGCCATCTCGTTCGAGGCGATTCGCAGGGCCAAGGCCGAAGGACTGCCGATTACCTGCGAGACCGCGCCGCACTATCTGGCGTTGAGCGACGAGGCGCTGCTCAAGTACGGCACGCTCGCCAAGATGAATCCGCCACTGCGCTCCGAAGCGGACCGCAAAGCCACCATCGCGGCCATCGCCGACGGCACCGTGGATCTGCTGGCCACCGACCATGCGCCGCACACGTTGGCAGAGAAGGAACTCGGCTTCCTTGAGGCGCCCAACGGCATCATCGGACTGGAATGCGCGTACGGCGTGTGCCACAAGGTGCTCGTCGACGGCGGCTTCATTTCCGATGAGCGTCTGATCGAGCTCATGTCCGTTGGACCTGCCGAACTCATGGGGCATGTGCCAACCGACGTAGCCGCGCTGGTCGAGGACTACGCCGAACCCGCGCCCACCGGGGATGATCCGGATGGCGTGATTGCGGGGGAGAGCGACGCTCAGCCGCAGCGTGAAGGCGTCAACCGACTGCTCGACTTGAGCCGCGTGGATGACGCCGACAATGTCGACCTCGTGGTGCTCAACGCCGCCGAGGAATGGACCGTGGACCCCGAACAGTTCCACTCCAAGGCTCGTAACACCCCGTTCGGCGGCTGGCAGGTCACCGGACGCCCCCTCGCCACAATCATCGGCTCCCAGCTGATGTTCAGCCGTCTGTAGATAACACAAGGAGCAGCATGGATCGCCTGATCGAAGCGATTGACAACACTCAGAACCCCAGCGTCGTGGGCCTTGACCCCACTGAGGCGCTGGTGCCGCCGCAGGTCGTGGCGAGCTTTGCCGACGAGGTGCGTGACTCGGTCGAATCCCCGGAGGAAGTCGAATCCGCGCAGCTGGCCGTCGCCTACTTCGAATACAACCGCACGATCATTGACGCCATCGCCGACATCGTGCCCGCCGTCAAACCGCAGATCGCCATGTACGAGGCGCTCGGCCCCGCCGGCGTGGACATCTACACGATGACCTGCGAATACGCGGCCCAGCAGGGCCTCTACGTGCTCGGCGACATCAAGCGTGGCGACATCGGCTCCACCGCAGCCGCCTACGCCCACCACCTGAACGGCGTGGGCGACTTCGACCCGTGGCATGAGGATGCGGTGACCGTCAACCCGTATCTCGGCACCGACGGCATCACCCCGTTCGTCGAGGCCGCCGCCGAAGCCGACAAGGACATCTTCGTGCTCGTGCGCACCTCCAACCCGTCCTCCAGCGAACTGCAGATGCTCGACCTGGCCGACGGCACGAAGGTCTACGAGCACGTGGCCGATCTTGTGGAAGGATGGGGCGCCGAGACCATCGGCAGCCACGGCTACTCCCGCGTGGGCGCGGTGGTCGGCGCCACCCACCCCGAGGAAGGCAAGGCGTTGCGTGAACGTATGCCGCACACGTTCTTCCTCGTGCCGGGCTACGGTGCGCAGGGCGGCACGGCCGCGGACGTGGCAGGCATGTTCGACAAGCAGGGCAGCGGCGCCATCGTCAACTCGTCGCGCGGCATTATCGGCGCATGGAAGAAGAGCGGCAAGTACTCCGAATCCATGACCGCCGACGAGGCGCTGGACCTTGTGGCGAGCAGCGCGCGCCAGGCGGCGCTCGACATGCGCGATAATCTGCGGGTTGCCGTATATAGGTAGGTAGATTGTCCGGCTGTGGGCTATACGTGAGTGTGGGCTGGAAACCGGAGCCGAGTGTGTTTAACTACCTCTCAGTCAACCTGCGGTTGACCGCTCCCCTGATAGGGGGAGCTTGATGTGCTGAATAGGAATGAAATGACAACTTTCACCCCCACCCATGATGTGGTTACGGAAGCGACTGCGGCCGGATTCTTCCCGCCGCGCCACAACGTCGAAATCACGCAGGTTACGGAACTGACCGACCGCGTGATGCGACTGACGTTCCGCGACCCGTTCATCGCCTCCCATGCCAAGCCCGCCCAGTTCGTCAACCTGTTCACGCACGACGACTTCATGCTCATGCCGCGTCCGTTCGGCGTCAGCGAAGTCGACGGCGACGAAGTCAGCGTGATCTTCGCCGTCGTGGGACACGGCACCGAACAGTTGGCAGGACTGCAGGCCGGCGACACCGTCGACGTGCTCGGCCCGCTCGGCCGCGGCTTCAACCTCAAGGAAGACGCCAACTACATTCTTGTCGGCGGCGGACTCGGCGTGCCCCCGCTAATCTACGCCGCGCAAAAGCTCGCCGAACACGACGCCTCCTTTGCCACCGCCGTATTCGGTTACCGCAACGACCACTTCGCCGAGGAATACGTCTCCCGGTACGCGGACTGGTCGTGGAGCATCGACGACGCCGAAGGCAACGTGGTCGACCTGCTCAACAAACTGGAACAAGGCGACGACCTGAAGGCCTACGATCGCAAGCCGATCATTCTGTCCTGCGGACCGCTGCCTATGATGAAGGCCGTGGCCGACTGGGCCGCCGAACGCGGCATCCCCGCGCAGCTGAGCATGGAACAGCGCATGGGCTGCGGCTATGGCACCTGCGTGCTGTGCACCATCGACACCGTGGACGGCCGCCTCAAGGTCTGCTCCGACGGACCCGTGTTCACCCGCGAACAGCTCGGATGGGGGAAGTGACGATGAGCGCAAACAACCAGTCCGCGCAGGGCGGCGACAACCACATCAACCTGTACGAGCCCCACGTGTGGAAGCACCACACCAAGGTGGCCGGTCTGGAATGGAAGAATCCGGTCGGCACCGCCTCCGGCACCTTCCAGTACGCCGCCGTCCGCTGGTTCTACGACGTCAGCCAGCTCGGCGCCGTATGCACCAAGGGCGCCTCGCCCGTACCGTGGGAAGGCAATCCCTCGCCGCGCACCGCCGAATCGCCGGCCGCGAACATCAACGCCGTGGGCCTGCAGAATCCCGGCATCGACCATTACTTGGCCGAGGACCTGCCCAAGCTCAAGGCCGCGGGCGCGTTCGTCATCTCCAATGTCGCCGGACATTGCGATGACGATTACGCGGCGGTCGTGGAAAAGCTCGCCGACTCCGACGCGGACATGCTGGAAATCAACGTCAGCTGCCCGAACGTTTCCGCCGGCGGCATGAGCGTGGGCACCGACCCGGTGGCCCTCGCCAATCTTATGGACCGGCTGCGCCCGATGACCGACAAGCCGATGATCGTCAAACTCACGCCGAACGTCACCGACATCACCGTGCCGGCGCGCGCGGCCGTGGAACATGGCGCCGACGCGTTGAGCATGATCAACACGCTCAAAGGCATGCGCATTAACATTCGCACCGGCAAGCCGATCATCGCCAACGTCACCGGCGGCGTATCCGGCCCGGCCGTGCTGCCGGTCGGCCTGGCAGCCGTCTATCGGGTGCGCACCGCACTGCCGGAGATTCCGATCATCGGCCTCGGCGGCATCGACAGCGGCGAGAAGGCGCTCGAATACCTGTACGCCGGCGCGAACGCCGTCGAAGTGGGTGCGGCCGCGCTCTTCGACCCGGTGGCCCCGCTGCGCGTCGCCCGCGAACTCGACGACCTGTTGGACAGCCGTCCCGAACTCGCTGCTAAACTGGCCGCAGGACAGACTTGGAGGTAAGGAACATCATGGCAGAAACACTCGCACATCGCTTCACTGAATTCCTGTTGGAATCCAACGCGCTGAAGTTCGGCGACTTCACGCTGAAGTCCGGCCGCAAGAGCCCGTACTTCATCAACGCCGGCGCCTTCGACGACGGCAAGAAGATCGCCGCGCTCGGCGCGTTCTACGCCGAAAAGATTAGCCAGGCCATCGTGCACAACACGATTCCCCGCAACATCGACACCGTGTTCGGCCCCGCCTACAAGGGCATTCCGCTGGCCGTGTCCACCGCGATCGCGCTGACCGCCGGCCACAACATGACCGTCGGATACACCTTCGACCGCAAGGAGAAGAAGGACCACGGCGACGGCGGCTGGATGGTTGGCACCCCGCTGACCGACGGCATGAAGGTGCTGCTCGTGGACGACGTGATGACCGCCGGCACCGCCGTGCGCGAAGTCATCCCCAAACTCAAGGCCGAGGCGAACGTCGAGGTCGTGGGTCTCGTGCTCTCCGTGGACCGCATGGAGAAGACCAAGGACTCCGACATGTCCGCCGTGAAGGCCGTGGAAGCCGAATTCGGCTTCCCGGTGCTCTCCATCGCCAACGTGCGCGAGATCTTCGACGCCGCCGCCAAGATGAAGAACCCCGACGGCACCCCGCTGCTCAGCCACGACATCCAGCAGCGCGCCGCCGCCTACCTTGAGGAATACGGCGCCTGATCGTCTTCAATCTAAAAACCAAAAGCGGGCTTGCGAGCCCGCTTTTTTTATTACGTTCCATGAACAGCAGCACCATATTAAGGCAAAAGCTTTGGCAAGGAGCGTGCTATGAACTGGTTAGTTGATATAGGGCTGTTTGCGCTCGTGGGGATATGCAGTTACTTCGGCATCGAGCATCATCTGGACAGCAAAGCGAACAAGTTGTCGCAAGGTAATGAAGAAGACCGCCGAGATGCTGATGCCCAAGTAGAAGCAGCATGAAAATGGCGGAATGACGTTGGGGTGACGCCGCTCATACTCGGGATATGACGGATGAACAGCCTCTTGAAACGGAGATAAATGTCTCCAGAAGGCCAAATCAGCTCCCTTGAAAGCGAGATAGGGTTCTAAACTCTGGGACCGACTCGCCTGTGATGAAAACCCGCTCGGCGTAGAATTACCGTAGGTTCGTTGCATTCGAACAAGGAAGGCCGCTATGGGGAACATCACCGACGATATTCGGCAACATTTCGACACTTTCGCCGAACTGCCGTTCACCGAGGCGGATAGCCTCGCTTTGTCCCAGTTGGCCTATGCTCGCATGCCGGATAACGTGCCGCGCTATCACGAGAATGCAGAGACCGCCGACGGCATGATCGCCACGGTTCCGATTCACGATTTGCTGCGTGCCGAATGCTATGACGACATGTTCGGCAAGGTGTGGTCGCCTTCGATGAATGTCGATCTGTTACGTGCGATGAGCGAGAGCCCACGTTGGAGGAACCTACGCGTGGGCGCATACGTGGACGAATTCGATGCCGAAACCACCAAGCAGTTCTCGGCCTGCGTGTTCGAACTGGGTAACGGCACGCTCTATGTGGCTTTTCGCGGTACCGACAGCTCAATCGTCGGGTGGAAAGAGGACTTCATGATGGCGTTCCGCCGCCCGGTCGCCTCGCAGGAGGCCGCCGCGCGTTATCTGACCGAGCTGGCTGGCCATTGGGCCGGGCCGATTATGGTCGGCGGCCATTCCAAAGGCGGCAATCTGGCGGTGTATGCGGCGGCCAATGTGCCTAGCGAGATTCAGGAACGTATCACGGTCGTATATTCGCACGATGGGCCTGGATTCGATAAGGCGTTCTTCGATGAGGACGGGTACGTACGCATTGCGTCGAAGATTCATAAATCGGTACCGGGCTCGTCGATCATCGGCATGCTGTTTGAGACTCGTGAGCATGTGGAAGACGGCTATACGGTGGTCAGCAGCGACGGTGCCAGCATCATGCAGCATTTCGCATTGCACTGGCAAGTCGATCATGGCCAATTCGTACAGGCTGATGGACTGACAAGTAGCGCGCAATACCTGGCACGCACGATCAACGGATGGATGGCAAAATACGACGACGAGCATCGCCGCAAGTTCATCGAAAACCTGTTTGCCATCTTCGAGGCTGGCGGATACGACACATTCGGCGACCTCACTTCGCATTTGACACAGTCACTGCCGATTATGCTCGCCGCGGCCCGCAACATTGATGTCGAAGATCGCGACGTGATGATTGAAGTGCTCAAAGGCTTCGCCGCGACAGCCGCCGCGTCGGTAATCTTGGCCAAGTAGTCGGAGGCCATCAAACTGGTTTTGCCAGTCAGTCTCAATAGCGCAAAAGCCGGCCCCTGAGATACTCAGGAGCCGGCCCTTACTTCCATTTCCCCAGCGGGGTTGGCTTAATCGCAGTATATCTCACTGCTGACCATGCCTGTTTTACTTACTCCTAATCAATGAGCTTGTAGCCGTGGTCGGAGACTACGGACTTGAGCTTGTCGAGATAGGTTTCGGCGGCCTTGGAGAGCTTGGAACGCTCGTTCGTGATCCAGCCGACCAACATCGTTTCGTCGGTGTCGAGCGGCACGGTGACGATCTTCTCGTTGTTGAGGTCGCCGTTGTCGATGCCGGTGCACACCGTGTAGCCGTTGAGGCCGATGATGAAGTTCAGGATCGTGGCGCGGTCGGTCACGTTGATCTGCTTGGGGGAGTACTCCGGCCAGACCGCTTCCTCATAGAAGTAGAACGAGCCTTCCTCGCCCTGCTCGTACTGGATGAACGGATAAGGTTTCAGGTCCTCCATGGTGATGACCTTCTTGGCGGCCAGCGGGTTGTTGCGCGAGATGAACACGTGCAGCGGCGCGCGGAAGAGCGGGTGGAATTCGAGGTGCTTCTCGCGCAGGAGCTTGCCGATCACGTCCTTGTTAAAATCGGACAGGTAGATGATGCCGATTTCGGACTGCATGTTGGCGACCTGGTTGATGATGTCGCGCGTGCGGGTCTCGCGGATGGTGAACTCGTATTCGTCGGACTTGATGGAGTTGATCATCTCCACGAACGCCTCGACGGCGAACATGTAGTGCTGGGTGGAGACCTGGCACAGCTGCTTGCGCGGTTTGGCATGCTTATAGCGCTCTTCGAGCAGGTCGGCCTGGTCGAGCACTTGGCGGGCGTAGGTCAGGAATTCCGCGCCGTCCACGGTCAGGGCGATGCCCTGCGAGGAGCGGGTGAAGATCTCGATGCCCAGCTCGTTCTCCAATTCCTTGACCGACGAGCTCAGGGCCGGCTGGGAGACGTACAGGGCATGGGAGGCCTCGTTCATCGAGCCGCACTCGACGATTTTGACGATGTATTTCAGCTGCAGCAGTGTCATAAAGTCTATTTATATCGCTAGGGATAGTCGCCACACGGCCGGTCACCGTCGTCAAGGACGGGTCCATAGACTTCAACTGCCGCGATGCAACGTTTGGCGACTTACAGACGTACGCCGAGTTCTGCGAGCGATTCGCGTGCCTGCAACGCGTTCTCGAAGAGGATGCCGTGGATGCCGACCTCGTTGGCGCCGACGATGTTCTTGGCGGTGTCGTCGAAGAACACGCAGCGCTCGGCCGTGAGGCCGAAACGGGTCAGGGCCAGCTCGTAGATGTCGGCGTTCGGCTTATGCATCTTCTCCACGCCGGAGACCACGGTGCCCTGCAACAGCTGTTCAAGGCGCGGGTACTTCTCGAAGGCCAGGTGGAAGGTCTCATGCGACCAGTTGGTCAGACCCCATACGCCGTAGCCGTGGGCCTTCAAATCCGCCAGCAGCTCGACCATGCCCGGAAGCGTGCGGGGCAGCGCGTCCGCGTAGTGGCCGATGTAGAACTTGAAGATGTCGGCGAGTTCCTGGCCTTGTTCGCGTACCACATCCGGGTAGATGTCCGCGAAATCCTCGCCGGTGTCCATGCGGTCCTCGTAGCGGAAGAAGCCGCAGGGGTCGTCGTCGGCGCAGATGCGTTCCACGATCTCATCGGGGAATCGGCCTTCCAGGCATGCGCGGGTGTTCCAGTCCAGCAGCACGCCGCAGAAGTCGAAAATCACGTCGGTGATGGGGGAGTTGGCCATGATGCTCCTTGTGTTGTTGGGGCCGTTGAGTGGGGTCTGCGATTTAGTATAGGGGGTTTCATACGTTGGCTCCCCTCTCTGAGGGGAGCCAACGTACGGAATCATGCGATGACGTCGGCGATGGCTTCGGGGATGGCGTGGGCCACGTCGCCGGCCACAATCGGGTGGCCGAGCGTCATGAAGCGCTGGCGATGCTCGCGGCCGATCAGTTCCGGCTCCTGCCAGCCTTGTTGCTCGGATTCGGAGGCGATCGCCGCCGCCAGGCCATGCAGGTAGGCGGCCGAGGCCACGGTCTCGCCCGTGGTGGCCACGTCATCCTGCTGGGCGAGCAGGGCGCCGGTCAGACCGGCCAGCACGTCGCCCGCGCCGGCGGTGCCCAGCCAGGCCGGTGCGCTACCCGACGCATAGACGTGGTCCTCATCCACCACGATGGTCACCGCGCCCTTCAACAATACGGTGGCGCCGGTGAGCTCGTGGGCACGCTTCGCGCTGGCCAACGGGTTCAACCGCACGTCGTCGGCGGTGTACGGCTCGTGCGAATCGGCATGCTCCGCGGTGCTGGCGGCGGTTTCGAACCGGTTGAGCAGTTTCGCCATCTCGCCGGCATGTGGCGTGATCACCACCTGGCCGGGCACACGCTCCGGCAGCAGGTCGAGTGCGCCGGCATCCACCACGATTGGCGGCATGTCGTAGGCGTCCTTGTTCTCATCCTCGCTGCCGAGCGCGTAATGCTTGAGCAATGCGGCGATGGTGTCCCGCTGCATATCGCCGTCGGTGCCCTCGACGCTAGCCTCGGGCACGCCGGACCCCACGACCCAGGACTGCACATGTCCCTTGCCGATCACGGCTTCCGGCAGTGCGGCGAGCACCATGTTCTGCGCGCGCTCCGGGCCCAGATACCGGACCATGCCGGTGTTCGCGCGGGCGGCGGCGCTGGCGGTGAGCACGGCGGCACCGGGGTAGCGCTGCGAGCCGGTCACCAGACCAACCACGCCCCGGGAGTATTTGGAATCCTCGAACCTGGGGAGACGGACCGCGTCGGACGCGAACGAATTATCCACCACCTCGACGTCCGGATCCTTGTCGTCGATATCGAATCCGAAATCGAGCAACTCGATACGGCCGCAGGCGAACGTGGCGGGCGGCAGCACCGCGCACGGCTTCATCGCGCCGAACGTGACCGTGACCGTGGCCGGAATGTACGGGCCGGGCAGAGAACCATCGTTCACACCGACGCCGGATGGCGTATCCACGGCAAGTACCAGCGGAAAATCGCCTGACGACTCACGGTTTGGCAGGGCGGGCTCATCGGGAGCCTCGCCGTCGAGACCAAGGGCGGAGGCGAGCGCGGCGGGGATGCCGCGTAGCGAGCCTTGGATGCCGATGCCGGTCATCGCGTCGATGATCAGATGCGATTTCCTGGCCACGGCGATGGCGGTCTGCAATCGCTCGCCGGCCTCACCGGCGGAAAACCCGGACGCGCAACCGGGAATATCAGCCGCGGGATCAAGCACCAGCACCTTGCCTCCGGCGCGCACGAATGAGGCGAATCCGGCCTCATGCAACGACCGGCCCACGGCGATGGCGGTGACGTTCGCGCCCTCCTGGGCCAGCGCGGCGGCCGCGAACAGACCATCGCCACCATTGTCTCCGGCCCCGGCCAGCAGCACGATCGACGTGTCCTCCAGCGCCAGATCCTCGTCGTCCAGCATACCGGCCGCCATGTGGGCCGCGGCCTGGGCGGCCATGCGCATCAGCGGCACGCCTTTGTCCAGCAGGGGTCGCTCCATGGCCCGGACCGTATCGGAGTCATAGGCGCTGTGCAGCAGCAGTTCGCGACGATCGGCGTCTTCGGTGTATTCCATGGCAACCCCTTTCTTGTGTTTGTTACTTGCGGTCCGTGTTTACAGGCCGTACACCTCGTGGGCGAACTTTTCGAACACGGGGATCGAGCGCTTGACCTTCTCCGTGTCGATGCAGTAGGCCATGCGGAAGTATCCGGGCACGCCGAAGCTGTCGGACGGCACAAGAATCAGGTCGTATTCCTTGGCCTTCATGCAGAACGCCACGGCGTCGTCCTCCAGCGCCTTGGGGAAGATGTAGAACGTGCCGCCGGGGCGTACCACGTCGAAGCCGATGCCGGTCAGCGCATCGTAGAGCAGGTTCATGTTCGTCTCGTAGACGTTGAGATCGGCGGTCTGGTCGATGACCTTGGCCACGCCCAGCTGAATCGAGCTCGGCGGGCAGTTGTGGCCGGTGCCGCGCGAGATCTGGCCCATCATGGGCACGAGCAGGTCGGCGTCGGTGGCTGTGGGATTCACCGCGACATAGCCGATGCGTTCGCCAGGCAGGCTCAGCGACTTCGACCACGAGTAGCAGGTCAGCGAGTTCGCGTAGAAGCTGGCCGGGTAGGGCTGGGTGGCGCCGTCGAACACGATTTCGCGGTACGGTTCGTCGCTGATCAGGAAGATATCGTGGCCGTATTCGACCTGCTTGGCGGTCAGGATCGCGGCCAGACGCTTGAGCGTGTCCGCTGAATACACCGCGCCGGACGGGTTGTTCGGGGTGTTGATAAGCACGACCTGCACGTTCGGGTTAAGTGCAGCCTCGAATGCGTCGAAGTTGATTTGGAAGTTCTCGGTGTCGGCCGGCACGATGGTCAGCTTGGCGCCGGCGCCCTTGACGTACGGCTGGTATTCGGGGAAGTAGGGGGCGAAGGTGATGATCTCATCGCCCGGCTTGGTCACCGCACGCATCGCGTGGGACAGCGCGCCCGCCGCGCCCGTGGTCGGGAAGATGTGGTTGCCGGTGTATGCCATGCCGAAACGTTCGTTGAGGTTTTCGGCGATCGCGTCCTTGACGGATGGGATACCGAGCGAGGGGGAGTAGCCGTGGATGGCCACCGGATCGCCGTTTTCGTAGAGGTCGACCATGGCGTCGGTGAAGGATTTCGGAGCCGGCACCGAGGGATTGCCAAGGCTGTAATCGAACACGTTCTGGTAGCCGATTTCGGCACCGCGGCTCGTGGCGTACTCGCTCAGCTCGCGAATCACGGACTTGCCGCCAAGCATGGCCTTGTATTCCTCATTGATCATGGCTGTTCTCCTCGCATGGTTGTACTGGTATGCACCACGCTACTACTATCGCGGCCGGTTTGCGCCATTTGCCGCGCCGTGCCTAAGCTGGCTGTTCTATTTGTTCTATTTGTTCTATTAACTGTCGAAACCGCGGAATAACGCCGATTTCCGCTACAGCTCCATGATTATCCACAACCGTTCATAGCGAGCGCTGTGGGACGGCGGGCGGAAAACGGCCGAATCCGCGTGCCGTCCCACACCTCGTGCAATCCACGTTTCGGGAAAGCACCACCGTAAGACCGGCGCGCATCCGCATCCACGACAGGAGCCTTACCGGCCGTAATCCCGCACTCGATTATTTTTTCTGACAGGGAATCGAACCCGAAACACTAACCCATGCACGCCCCACCGCAAACAGCGAATAACCAAATGTATGCATTTTCGGCACCATGAGCGAAGGAGTTCGCAAACACAACAGTGATTGGCATATACGGCATCGACCGGATGAACAGCATCGCGTCCTCATAGGTCAAGACCCACTGGGACTCGTCGCCCTTGGGTATAGGGACATTGCCTGTGTCATAGTCGTTAAGCAGCACAAGACTCGGCAAATATCGTTCCAAGATCTCGGCGGTGCCAGCAATTTCCGGTTCGGTGGACCTCGATAGCACCTTGATGACGGCGTGAAGTGCGTCAAGCCGCTTGCGATTGATGGTATAACCATCAACGAGATGCTGCTTCAGAACTGAGTTGGCCCATCGCCGGAAATAGATGCCTTCCTTGGATTTGACGCGGTATCCGACCGACAGGATCATATCCAGGTTGTAATGCTCGACTTGGTATGTCTTACCGTCAGATGCAGTTGTCGCAAATTTTGCGACAACTGAAAATCCATTGAGCTCTTCCCTTAATGCATTGCCGACATGCTTGCCGATTGTTTTGATATCGCGGCCAAACAGCAAGGCCAATTGCTGTCTGTTAAGCCACACCGTGTCCTCGTCTACCTTCACATCGAGGTGCACGGTGTGGTCCGCGCTCTCATACAAAGCAATCTGCCGCTTCAGTTCCTCGCCAGTCATGAGATCGCCTTTCTTTTTTCGGGCGTCTGTAAATCATGTCGTTGTCGTCGCTAAATTATGCATCCAGTTTATCAGGGCAGTCGAACGTTTGTTCGATTACTGTATCTCTCATATTTGTATGACTTTCCCGGCTCCCGCCATCAATCACCAGTCGCAGGTAATCGCGGTCGGCGGACTTGCGGCGTGGCACGAAACGACTGATGATGGAGTCCTTCTTGCCGCGGTTCTTCACGTACAGGAAACCGAACACGGAGAACACGACCGCGCCGATGAAGTTGACGACCAGATCCTCCATCGTGTCGATCAGACCGATGTCGAGGTAGCCGCCGAGGCCCAGGTCTTGGCCATTGACCGTGACCTGGGTAATGTCGTTGATGCGAATCGCATGGTTGGTGTGCGTGGGGTCGAGCATCACCGAGCTGATGGAATGCACGATGGCGTCCTTCTGCATGTCGAACCCGAACAACTGGTCCATGCCGAATTCGAAGAACTCCCAGATCACGCCGATGGTCATGGAGAAGCAGAAGGACACGATCGCCAGATACAGGGGCGAAAGCTCGAACTTCACCCGGTCGGACCGGTTGAGCAGGTCGACCAGCGAGAAGCCGATCGCCGCAGCGAGGAAGCCGTTCATCGTATGCAACACCGTGTCCCAGAACGGGAAGATCTCATAGAACGAACTGATCTCGCCAAGAATCTCAGCCGAGAACACGAACACCAGCACGATGACTTCCAGCACCGAAGGCAGCTCGATGCGGAACTGCACCTGGATGAACGCCGGCGCCAACAGCAGCAGCAACGTCAGGATGCACAGGAACACATTTTCGTAGTCGCCGTTAAAGAACTGGAGTATTGCCATGGCGAGCACCAGCATGCGCAGCACCACATAGACCGCGAATGAGCTTTTGTGTTCGCGGATTTCCATGCCCACGGCTCGGCTCATGGTTTTCCAGCGTACGCGCCAGGACGGTTTGCGTTGTGCGTCGTGCTGTTGCGACTGTTTCCGGGTCATCCTTACCTCTTTCTCGCATTGTTCTCGCGCCAGTCTATCCGAACCTGCTCACAGGCAATCGGCAAGAACGGGCGATAGTCTGGCCGCACGAACCGAACGGAAACCGATACTGTCTCGATTGTGGGCCACGCGAATCATCCGACAATGCTCGATGAGGCCATTACGCCGGCTCCTCATAGCTACTGGTCGTAGGGCTGGCAATCATGGCCATGCCGGTAGTTTGGGCTATCGTGAGGTGTGCGAGATGGGCTTTGTGCCGGCTGGCAGCAAATCCAAGCAGCGAAACAACGGAATGAACGAAGCGAAAGGAACGGTATCTGATGACTCCGATTGAATTGTCAACCCGACGCCGGGTTACGGGACTGACTTCGGATGAGTTCGCCAGGCTGTTCGTCTCTTTGCAGCGTGAAGTGGACGGCGAAGCCGCGCATTGGAGCGCCACGGATGTCGAATCCTGGGAGCTGGTCGGCCCGCCGGTGACCGCCGAACAGCATCTCATCGACACGTTCGCCGCGGCCAACGAATTCGTGGCCACGCTTGCGGACCGCCTGTACCACACGATTATGCCAGTCACGGAAGAATCGGTCATCACCGCATACGCTGATGACCTCACATTCTGGGCATCGCATCCGGACCTTGGCGGAGTGCCGTGCGCATTATGGAACATCGCCGCACTGCAGGCGGCCGAATGGGCCCGCAAGGAAACCGGCATCGCCTGTGAACTGGACGTGCGCGAACCGCTGGTGTGACAGCTGAGCTCAAACATGCGTAGGTAACGGCATGGTTTGAGGACTATGGTGTTGCGTTATCGGTCGGAAAGGATGTGATGGTGGGGCGTCATAGCAAAAAAGCGCGTGGCCAGTCGAGGAGATATGCGCGAAAGCCCTCCGTTTGGAGCGAAATTCGCGGCTATCTGCTGACAGTGATCGCGGTGATGCTGGTCGTGTTGCTGGGACGTACCTTCGTGTTCAACGTATATGTGATTCCATCCCGCAGCATGGAAGACACGTTGCAAATCGGCGACCGCGTATTTGCCTCGCGATTGACTCCGAGACTCTTTACACTGCACCGTGGCGACATCATCGTGTTCAAAGATCCCGCAGACTGGATGGAGGGGGAGCAGCTTCCCACCAATCTGATGTCGATAATCGACAGCAATCGTTACCTAATCAAACGTGTCATCGGTCTGCCCGGCGATACCGTCGCCTGCAAGGGATCCGGGGAGCCCATCACGGTCAACGGCAAACCCATTGATGAAAGCGCTTATCTTAAGTCCGGCGTGAATCCAAGCGACAGCCCTTTTTCCGTAACCGTTACTGACAGCAACGTGTTCGTGCTTGGTGATAATCGCTCCAATTCCAGAGATTCTCGATACCATCTTGACGACGGCAACAATGGGCTAGTGCCATACGACGATATCCAAGGTGTGGCGTTGTTCCGCTTCTGGCCATTTACGAGAATCGGCATACTGAACTGAGTTTGGCGTGAATCCACGAGTTGATACGTGCCGCACGGTCCGGTGCATCCTGCAGCCGGACCGTTACCGGAACCCTCCCCCCCGAAATCTGACGACCCCCCTGTCTCACAGCTATCGTACAGCTCCGATACGGGAAACGTGCGGGTGATTCCATAACGACTACGTACTTCAGGAAGTGACGTGTATCACACTATGGTCATGTGTTCAGTCGCGCGCGACCCAAAGCGTATCGAGGTCGTCGGCCTCGGTCGCCTTTTTGCGCTTGCGTACCCACTGTTGCAGGAAATACGCCCCATAGCAGGCCACGATGAACACGAGCTCGGCCACGAGCGCGAACCGTTGCTCCACGTCGAAAATCACCAATACGAACGATGCGGTGCACAGGATGAACGCCGCCCAAGACACGTACGGATAGCCGGGCGTGCGGTATTTGAGTTCGCTGGTGGAATGGCCGGACTCCAGCCAACGGCGACGGAACACGATCTGGCAGTAGGCGATGGCGATCCACACCACCACGGCGGACAGGCCGGAAAGCGCCACCAGCACCAGGTACACAGTCGAGGCGGCGATCACGGAAGACAGGAGCGCCAGCAGGCCACCGGCCATCGCGGCGCACAAGGCGAGCATCGGCACGCCGCGACGGTTCGTTTTGGCGAACCAGCGCGGAATCATGCCTTCGTTGCCCATCGACCACACCATGCGCGTGGAGGCGTACAGGCCGGAATTCGAGGCGGAGAGCACGGCCGTGAGCACCACGAAGTTCATGATGTCTCCCGCATAGGGGATGCCTATGCCGTTGAACACGAGCACGAACGGGCTTTCGCCCACGCCGGCCTTGCGCCACGGGATCAGCGCGCACATCACGGTGATTGAGCCGATGAAGAAGAGCACCAGACGCCACAGGGTGGTGTGGATGGCTTTCGGCACGGCGGTTTGCGGGTCCCTCGTCTCACCGGCGGTCACGCCGATGAGTTCGGTGCCGGAGAACGCGAAGTTGACGGTCAGAATCGTGGCGAACACCGGCATGAAGCCGTTGGGGAAGACGCCGTCCTTGATGAGATTGACGAACATCGGGGCATGTTGGTAGCCGGCGACCGGGATGACGCCGAAGATGGCGAGCGATCCGATGACGATGAACGCGCAGATGGCGAACACCTTGATCGAGGCGAACCAGAATTCCGCTTCGGCGAAGAGCCGCACCGACAAGGCGTTTAAGGTGAAGATGAGAATGATGCACGCCGCGCTCCACACCCATGTGGGGCTGTCCGGGAACCAGCGTTGCATGAGCAGGCCGGCGGCGGTGAATTCGGAGCCGAGCGCCACCGTCCAGGTGAGCCAATACTGGATTGCGATCACGAAGCCGGTGCCAGGGCCGATGAACTTCTCGGCATACACATGGAAGGAGCCGGTCACCGGCATGGCCACGGACAGTTCGCCGAGCGTGAGCATGACCAGGTAGACGATCAGCGCGCCGATGCTGTATGCCAGGATCGTGCCGATGGGGCCCGCCTGCTGGATGGTGTATCCGGAGCTCAGGAACAGGCCGGTGCCGATCACGCCGCCTAATGAGATCATCTGCAGGTGGCGGGATTCCATGCCGCGCTTCAGGTTGGTATGTAGGGCGTGCTCGTCTTTGCCATCATGTGACGACTCGGACTGGCTGGTTTGCGCTGGTTGATTCATCTGTTCCGAATGGCTTCGACGGCCATCCGTCTGAATCTGCGGTTCCTGTTGCGAGGACGGCGACTGTGCCGCCGTGTCGGTGTCGGGCTGACTCATGTTTCTCTCTTTGCCATGCGTGCGTTCCATAGGCGTCGTCGTGACGGCCCGGAATAGTATACCCGCACCGAGGATATAGCTGCGCTGCATGATGCTGAGTCAAAATCAGCTTCAAGGGGCTGATTTGGCGTTTGCCGGAGGTCTACTTCCGTTTCAAGGGGCTGGTCAACTGGCGGAACGCAGATAGAAATGGCATTGTTCTATCGCTATTCCGCCGTTTTTAACCAGTGGCTACTTTGGCATCAGCCCCTTGAAACGGAAGTAGATGTTCCGCAAAGTCAAAATCAGCCCCTTGAAACGGAGATAGGCACTCGCAGCGGCTACTTCACCTTCTGGATACGCAGCACGAACACGGCAGCGCACACGGCCATGACGATGGAGATGGCGAACGCCGGCGTGTAGGTGCCGGTCGTGGTCTTGACCACGGAGGTGATGGTGGGACCGACTGCTTGGCCGAGCGTGGTGGCCAGGTTGAGGATGCCGAGGCCCTTACCGGCCTCTTCCTTGTTCGGCAGCACGTCGACGTTGAGCGCTTGGTCGATGGCTGAGTACACGCCGTAGCCGAAGCCGGCGATGCCCGCATACAGGTACATGCCCGTGACGCTCGGCATGATCCACGGCATCGCGGTGCCAATCGCGAACAGCAGCGAGGCGATGATGACTGGTACCTTGTGCGTGTGCATCTTGTCGGAGATCGGGCCGGAGATCAGCGAAGCGGTCAGGGAAACGACCATGGTGATGATGGACATGGTGGCGATGGTGCCGGCAGCCTCGGTCTTGGTCTGGTGCACGTAATCCTCGACGATGTAGAGTTGGTACACGGAGATCATCTGGTAGCTGAGCAACATGCACACTCGGCAGCCGAACGCCTTGTAGAAGTCACGCGAGGTGGAGAACTTCGGGAAGTGGAAGGAGACAGCGAGATCCTTGAGCGTCATCTTGGTGCGTTCCATGTCCTTTGAGGATTCCTCGCGAGGTCAGATGTCAAGCGCCACGAATCCGGAAGCCCATGATCACGGCGCCGATGATGAAGCCGGCTTGCGCATTGTTGATCATGCGAGAGCCGATCATGGTGCCGATGGGCTGGCCGGTGACCATGCCGCCGCCGTAGAAGGAGTCGGTGCCGCACAGCTTAGGCATCGCGATTATGTGCCTCGTGCTCATCATCCGTATCTGTCTATTGCCTCTCTTCTTCTCCCAAATGCGCGCGACGCAGCGTATGCAGGTGCTCCAACCGCAAATCCAACGTATCCAACGCAAGTACGCCGCGCGTAAGGATCCGCGTTCCAAAGAAGCCATGCAACGTGAAATTATGGCTTTGCAGCAGCGGCATAACGCCAATCCGCTCGGTTCATACCTGCTTCGCTGATTCAGGCGCCGATTCTGTGCTCGCTGTTCTACACGCTGCAATCCCTGCCCGCAAGCGCCGCCGGGAATGCGGAACCGTTGAGCGGCATCGACCGCGTCATGGCGGGCGACATCGAATCATCGTCCATATTCGGCGTGCGCATCGCCGACTCGTTCGGCACGGTCGTCTCGCCGCAGTCGCACGTCGTCATCGGCGTGGCCGTGGCGTTGATGTGTCTGATGTTGTTCGCGATGCAGTGGCTGCTCATCCATCGCAATACGCCGAAGGACGCCATGGATTCACCGCAGTTCCGCACGCAGAAGCTGACCGCGTTTGTGTTCCCGGCCATCTACGTGGTGTCGGGCGGCACCTTGCCGTTCGGCGTGCTGCTGTACTGGCTGACCAATAACCTGTGGAACTTCGGCCAGACGCTCTGCCAACTGCGATGGTTTCCGGCGCCCGGATCCGAGGCGGGGAGCGCAAGGCCGAACGCGACCATGAGCGGGAGAACCGGCACCGCGCCGCCTCCGGATTGCCGTCTTTGGAAGAAGAGCGCGCGGCGGCCGCGCGTGAGGAGGCCCACGTGCGCCGCGAGCGTGAAAAGTCGGTCGCCAGCCGCAATCGCAGACAGCGCAAGAACGTGCAGCTCGCCAAGCGTTGATGGCACATGGGAGAGGTTACGGGGGATGCGCTGAGACCCTCGTCCCCGGAACGGTTCGAAGTGCTATACTGCTTGCACTACGCTGCGATGCCTGAGTGCAAACGGATCCAAGACCTTACGATGACAGGATGAACGATGATGGCCACGAACCGCACATTACTGGAACAGGCCCGAGAATTGCAGGCGCTGGCCCAGACCGGACTGATGTACTGCAAGGACCCCTTCGACCGGGAGCGCTACGAGCGTATCCGCGCGATGGCGGTCGACATGCTCTCCACGCAGGTTGATGCGCCGGCCGGACAGGTGAGTCGACTGCTCAGCGCCGGATATCCGACGCCGAAACTCGACACTCGTGCGGCCATCTTCGATGAAGAAGGCAGGATCCTCATGACGCATGAGAACAGCGGGGAATGGTCACTGCCCGGAGGCTGGGTCGACGAGAACCAGTCCATTCGGTCCAACGCCGTCAAGGAGGTCAAGGAGGAGACTGGGCTCGATGTGAGGGGCGAGCGACTCATCGCGGTGCAGGACTGCGCCAATCACAACGCGCTGACCTATCCGTACGGGGTGCTCAAGTTCTTCGTATTGTGCAGCCGCGCCGGCGGTTGGTTCTCGGCCAACATCGAAACGACGGAAATCCGCTACTTCGAGGAAGACCGGTTGCCGCGGCTTTCGGAAACAAGAAACACCGCGGAACAAATCGCCATGTGTTTTGCGGCCCACCGCGATCCCGACTGGATGACGCTATTTGAGTGAACCCCGTGAAGGCATCCGCACATGCGCGTTGCGCGGCGCCGCCTGGTCATCGTGCCGACGGCGAGCATCGGTTCCGAACACTGACGCCGAACCGTCGAAGCCGTTCCTGTGGAAAATCCGTGTCCAGGCCATGCAGAACCAGGTGGCCATCGTCATGTGCAACCGGGTCGGCAAGGAAGGCGATGTGACGTTCGCCGGCCAATCGGTGGTGGTGGACCCGTACGGCAACGTCGTCAGCAAGGCCGACGACCAAGAACAGTTGATTATCGCCGACATCGATCTCACACAGACCGCAGCAGCGCGCAAACAGCGGCCATTCCTGGAACTGCGACGACCCGAATGGTACGACTGAAGGGGCGAATGGGCAATAAGCAATGTCACGATTCGCCGCACCCATCAGCCGCATTCGTGCCGGCCTACAGATACATGACCATACGCAGATTGCAGCCAGCTGGTGCAAGGCGGGAATGTGAAGTCATTGTGCGTTTGCTTCGCGAAGCCGCGCAATGCCGGATTCAAAGCAGCTGCTCATCATTGCTATGGATGCGGGACTGAATGGTCACTTCTCTTGGACCGCCGGTCTCACTGGGAGCTAGCGCGTCACCGTCGTTGTTCCAGAAGCGCAATGCGCCTTGTCGGGTCTCATCGTTGACGGATAGCAAGAGATCTCCCTCAAATAGTGTGCGTGCTGTGCGATGCTCCGAACGAGCATCTTGATGTTCTGCACGAAGCATGAGGTTCCTGCCCCAACGATCCGGCATGCAGTCTTGAAAGATGCGATGCATCGCATTATGCTCGGCCGGGAACGTTCCGGGGGGAGAGGGGCATCTCTGGACAGAGGGATACTGCGTTTGAAGAGCGCATATAGGCCGTATCGTATGTGAAATGTGCCGATTCGATGCCGCGCCTGATACTGGTGAATAATTTCCCGACGGTGACGTCTGTGCCGTTGAACTGCAGGGTGACGATTGCTTCCATGATGTGTTGCGCCTCCTGCTGTACTATCGAATACGTTTTGGAGTGTCTTCGTCGGCGCGTAATTTGCCGATATCTGTGTTAAGAGGGTCCGTCGCTTGCTGTACGCCGTCCAGCAGTCCAAGCAGACGAGCAATGCGGAGGAAGTTCTCAAAGCTGCCATTACCCGTACGCAGCATTTTGGTGACCGTTGGCATGGATAATCCAGCCCGCTCGGCCAGCAAGGCTACGGGAATGCGCTGTTGTCTGCGCGCCAAATCGAGGTTGACGGATATCTGACGCATCGCCCGACTGACCGGGATTGGTGTGCGTGTCGGCATATTGGCACCTCCTATCCCAAATTTAAACATAAATTTGTATGGACTAGCCTTATGCGGAGGTTACGCCAATATACGACAAGAACGAACCAACGTCAGCCCGGAATCTTTTCGACGATGGTGTTCAAGGTGTCGAAAGTCTCATCGATTTGGTCCACTACCTGCTTGCCCTGGTTGACCATTTCGGTGATCTGTTCCGTGCGGGGTTGCGGCAGCGCATGAATCGACGTCTTGACGCGCTTCAAGACCGCACCGGCGTCGGACAGGTCCTGCTTGATGGAAGCGATTTTGGGAATGGAAAGCGTGCCGTCGGAGAAGTTCATGCCGGACAGCAGCTCTTCGATATTGAAGTCCACCAACGTGCCCTGCGCGGCACTGTCGATTTTGGGCAGGGCGTTGGTCGCGGCGTCGGCGGCCGCATCCAGCATGCCGCGCACCGCCTTCACGTCCGAACCGTAATACAGCACGTATTCGGCGGCCTGCCATAGCATGCCCTGGGTTTCGTCTCGCGCCGCGACGATGTGACTGCCAGCGCTGTCCATCTGCTCAAGCGCCTGCTTGAAGTCGCCCTGCCCGACGGATTGCTGTGCTTCAGCCGCATATTCGCCCGCCTGCTGCGCCTCGCCGATCACCCGTTGTACCGACTGCCAGAACAGCCAGCCGGAAACGCCCACCGCCAGCAGAATAGCGACCAGTATTGCAATAACAACAGTGCCGGTATGTTTGCGCTTAGCCATAAGACCAATGTACCTGCCACTCTGACCAGCGTCATTCACGGATTAGCATCATGGCCGGGGCCTCATTCTGGCTCATCGGTATGTTATTGGCGATGCGTAGTGGTGGTTATGCGAGTGTCTTTTGATTAGTGCATTCGCTTTTTCGGAACGGGATTGCCGATTCTGCAGGAACCTATTCCGGTAGGTATGATTGTTTGCAATGAGGAGGTTGACATGACGGAACAAGAGATACGTGCGATGAGAGTGGCGGAAGCCGTCCATTCTGCCCGTATGGAAGGCGGCGGTGTCACATCCTCGTTTTTTGCAGACGCGCGCGACTATATCGAAGAACAAATAGACGCACACGAATTGGTTAATCGTACACGTCGCCGATACGGTCTGGAATCCGTGTGATTGAACTGCCCGAAACCTTTGACACATATCTGATTCCCGGCACAAACGTACTGCGCAATCTTATCGGTGCCACAACCGTTACAGAACTTGAAGCGGCTGAAAACGATCTTGTATCTGCCAGAATGTTGGAATTCCAATCGAATCTTCCTGTCGCTCAAGGTACTTTGCGACAACTGCAGCAGATTCATCGACAATTATTTCAGGATATATACGACTGGGCCGGTCAAATCAGAACAGTAGATATCGTGAAGGGAAGCAGCCAGGTCTTTCAGCCTCTTGCATTTTTTGATGTTGGCGTGCAATACGCCGAACGAATCCTGGACCGGGACATCAAGACCGCCCGCACCCAGGAGGCGCAGAATCAAACCGCGACCGTGATGAACGCCATGCCGCTGTCCGGCTCGCTCGGGGCCATCCGCTCCGCGCTGGCCGGCGACCCGCGTTTCGCTGACCCGTGTGGTGAGGCGCTCTACGGCAGCAAGGCATGCGCCGACTTCGTTAACGAAGCCAAGAACATCCACGCACGGCAAATCGCCGAACAATTCGCGTCGGAACAGGGCGTGCGGGATCAGCCGAAATGAGGCGCGATCCTGCGTGAATATGCTGTCATGCGATTGCTTGACATGGCTGGTCTGCGAATGCATGTTTTACCGGTCGCCATCGATTGGAATGCTGACATCCAGCTGCCAGTGGGCTTGTCCGGCGCGGGTTTGGAAGGTGCCGCCGCGTGTTTCGATGATGGTCCGGTAGCGGTCGAGGCCGCTGCCCAGGCCGAGTCTCGTGTCATCGGATGCGATGGTGTCGCTGGCGGAGACGTGAATGGCGTCCGTGTCGAAGGTGACGCAGATGGCGCACCAATTCGCCCGGATCTGTGTGTTTGGCGATGTTCGCGTACAGTTCCGCCAGCAGGCCCGACAGCAGTCGCATGGTCTCCGGCGTGAGCGGCCGGTGTGGTTCGGCGAGCAGGTTGTCGCCGGTGAATCCCGGGGCTTCGAGTCTGGACTCCTCCTCGTCGATCAGCGATTGCAGACCGGCACGCTGCGCGGCGATGCCGGCTTCTGCGGGCACGGGCCGGCTGCCGCACTCAAATCGCCGTCGGCTGGTTCAAAGCAGGATGTAAACCCGCTATTTGCCCAAACAGTTCGTCATGGCTGCCGGTTCGCATGAACATGGCGGTACCATCATCGCGAATCCATAGAAGTAGCCAGTCGCCGGCATTGCCGATGTGGCATTCCAGTACGCCGTTTAAATCACCGGTAAGTGTGTGGGCGCGATGCCTACGCCTCAATACTTCCTTGGAGTCCGCCGTGTCCTCAAGAACCAGACGAATGACTTCTTTCAGCGGGCGTAAATCAGTGTGCTTGCGTTTGAGCTTCTTGATATCTCGCTGGAATGCCGCCGTGTAATCCGGTTTGAGCATTGATCAGATTCCCAACGAATCGAACATCTCATCGGCACTGTTGAAGCGAGGTTGGCCGTCGGCGAGCCTGTTCTTCGCCTCGTCAAGGGCCTCCATGGTTTCAGGCGGCACGATCGTATAGGAAAGGTTTAGGGGAATGCGCTTCTCCCGGACAATCTGCTTGTAGAAGGCGCGGGTGACCGAAGACAAGTCCAGACCGAGATCCTCGGCTATGTTTGCGGCTTTCTGCTTGGTGTCCGCATCCACGCGGACTGTGACGGATGCCATGCTCACATTAACCTCCACCATCATTACGTAAGACAATAGTATGTATTTGTATGCTAGTAGTCAACATTCTGCGGTTGCGACATCTCGACCATGGTACACATCCCGCAAGCGGATCGTTTACCGGATGCAATCGATGATCGGAATGCCGACCATCCAGCTGTCGGCGGGCTTGTCCAGAATGGCTTCTGGTTCATCGCAACGCCAGCGCGGGTTGCAGCCGTATGGCTTTGATGGCCGGGGCAAGAGAGCCGACAAGCGAGGTGACGATGGACGCACAGGCCGCAATCATCGCCGCCGTATATGGGTATGCGGGCGGTTCCAGCGGCGAGTCGGCGGGCATCATCCACGGAATTGCCCAGACCAGCACCGCGGAGATGAGCACCGCGGCGAAGGCGATGATGAGGCCGAGCAGCACGGACGAGCCGATGACCTGTATGGCTATGCTGGCTCTGGTCGCGCCCAGTGCGCGGCGGATGAGCAGCTCGTGCGAGCATTGCTCGATGCCGGCCAATCCGATGTTGATCATGCCGATGGCGGATACCGACAACAGTAATATCGCGGTGACGGTGACGCCGAGTTGGAGAAAACCGATGACCTGCTCGTAATCATCGGCGTTGTCGGAACGGTTCCATGACGATATGCTGCCGGTCTCGACGTCGGACAACAGATCGTCCAACACGGTTTTGGCGTGTTGATCGTCCACGCCTTCATTGGGATGGACGAGGATGGTCAGCCCATCCGGTTCCCAGGCTTGCGGCCAGTAGCGTTGCAGTGTGGTCGCGTTGACGTAGATGGTGGGTGTGTCCGTCCCGTCGGCGATGACACCGTTCACCCGTGCCGGCACCTGTTGCGGATTTCCTGTCCGGGCGAGTGCCACGGTGCCATCGTGCACGTATTGGCGGGCGCTTTCGTTGACTGCGGTTTCCAGCGTGGCGGGTTCGTCCGCTCCGGTCAGCCATGTGCCCTCGATGATGGGGGCGGGCATGATTCTTGTCCGTTCGGCGTCGGTGATGATGATGGTGACGCGGCGTATCTCCGTGTTGCCGTCATCGGACGACGCCCATATGGCGAGGTCGTTGAGGTGATATTGCGCCGATGCGATTCCCGGACGGAAATGCGCGAGGCGTTCCTGCAAAGCCGTGACGACTTGTATGTTCACCGATGATGGCACGTCGACGATGGCGCTATAGGTGGGTGACTTGCCTCCCAGTCGCGCGTTGACCGCTTCCAGATAGTCGCGTCCGAGCGTGCCGACGAGAACGCCGGCGATGAGGGCGATGATGCCGATGAACATCGACAGGGCGGTGAGGCTGGTACGCAACGGGTTGATGCGCAGATCCTTGGCGATCATGCGGATCACGACAGTCGCCCCCTGTCGATCGTCAGTCGGCGTTCGCATCGGGCGGCGAGCTGCGGGTCGTGCGTGACGAGGATGAGTGTGACCCCGAGTTCACGAACATGTCGGAACAGTATGTCGGCGACCATGTCGCCGGTTTCGGTGTCGAGCGCGCCGGTTGGCTCGTCGCAGATCAGCAGATCGGGATCGCCCACCAGCGCTCGGGCGATGGCCACGCGCTGCTGTTCGCCTCCCGACAGGCGCGACGGCATGCTGCACACCGTCCGGCTCCCGAGCCCGACGGTGTGCAGCATGCGCGAGGCTCGTCTTCTGATGACCCGCAGGGGGATGCCTCCCCGGTATTGCAATGGGAGTGCCACGTTCTCCCATGCGCTCAGATGCGGTATGAGGGAGTAGTTCTGGAACACGAAGCCGACATGCCGGCAGCGGAAGCGCGCCCGGTCGGCGTCGTTCCACGCGGCGCAGTCCCGCCCGTCATAGGAGAGCGTTCCGTCATAGTCGTTGTTGAGCAGCCCGACGATGGAGGCGAGACTGGTTTTGCCGGATCCTGATTTCCCGATGATGGCGGTGGACGTTCCCCTCTCGAACGATGCGCTGACATCGTCCACCGTCGTCAGGCGTTCGCCGTCGGGCAGCCGGACTTCGGCGCTCAGATGTTCCAACCGGATGAGTGTGCTCATGATTGCGCTCCCGGTGTGAGATTCGGAGCTGTCGCGGACACCATGTCACCTTCCTCGAGACCGTCGAGGATGATGATCGACGTGCCGTCCGATGCCCCCAACTTCACGTTCACGGTGGCGAACGAATCTCCGTCACGCCTGCTGACCTGGCCGGAGGCGAGCCTGCCGGCGACTGCGGTGACAGGCAGGATCAAGGCGTCCTCGACCGCAGTCGCGGTCAGTACCACGGTGGCGTTCTGCCCGGGACGCGCCTGCACGTCCTTTGGGAACAGGCATTGCAGTGTGCGAGTCGATTCCGTCCCATGCGCAGTCGTCGCCGATCCGGCCGTATCTTCCGCTGAAGAGGGCGGAGTGGCGACGCCGTCATTCACTACCGCGGCACAGTCCGTGGGCCCCTGCGCGTCGGTGATCTGGAATCGGCCCGTCAACGGCTGGTCCGGGTCTATGGTCGCCAGCAGCGCGGTCGCATCCACGCTGGCGCTCATGCCGCCATACCGTATCGAGAACAGCGGATAGTCCGCGGCCATGTCGTTGTCCTGCGCGACCGTTTCGATCACGCCGTCGACCGGAGCCGTGACCTGCTGATCGCCGACGGTACCCAACACGTCGCCCGCATGCACGTATGCTCCTTGATCAGTCGTGGAGTGGAACCAGCCTTTCGCCGGAGTCGTAAGCGAGAACACAGGAGCCACCTGCACGCCGGTGGAGGAAGAGGACAACGGCGTGATGCCGCCCCTACGCACCTCGACCGTGGATGCTGGCCGCTTCGCCGTGGAGGAGGCGTCGGACGATGGCGTCCGCGACGGCGAGCAAGCCGTCATCATCGCGCACATCGTCGTGGCCGTCACGCACGCCAACAGGCATTTGAACGGTGCGATCGCATTCATTTCGTCAGTCCGTTCTCATGCCGGTACCATGTGCAGTCCGTGGTGTAGAAGTCCCGCATGGTCGAATAGTCGCCGAGTTCGGATTTGCCGATCACATCGTTCTCGTATATGCCATCCTTGTCCTCGTAGTAGTTCTTGAACCAGTCGGTATCCAGCAGCTTGCGCAGCTGCTGGAGGGCGCCTCGGGCTGCTTCCGCGTTGGTCTGGCTGTTGTCGAGAATGTCGCGTTCCACCGAGCACTGCCAGTAGACATACGCCTGTCCTTCCCCACTTCCCTTGGCATACAGCGAGGACGCGGCCTGCGCCTTGGGTATATTCGCTGGAAACGCATCGCCGTTCATCAGTTCAAAGGGGAAATCCTCGACGGTCGCCTTGTATTCCTCGTTCGCCTGCTGCCAGGTCAGCATGCCGCCACTTCCCGAGGTGCCGCGGTTCGGAGTCGTCCCGCAACCGGACAGCAGCATCACTGCGGTCAGAATGGCGGCCCTGCGTCGTGTTCCCGATTTCATCATCATGCCCCTTCGGACGATTGCACAACTGTCGCCAACCATTAGCCCACAGACGGCGATCCGGGAGCAAAAGACTGTCATGCGCGCGCATGACAACGATACGTCGAGGAGCATGGGATGCGCATACGATGGGTGGCATGACAGACCTATCGGACTCGCATACCATCTCCATCGGGGTGCTGGACAACGATTCGCTCGCCCTCAACGCCATAGCCGTGATGACGAGCCGTCTCTCCCCGCGGTTCCACATCATCTGGAGCACCACGTCCCCGGCGATGGCATTGCAGCGCTGCATGACCCACGGCGCGCGACCCGACGTGCTGGTCGTCGACATGGCCTTGGGAGGCATCACCGGCGCGGACATATGCGCCAGAATCCGTCGGCGCACTCCGACGATCGGCTTGGTGTGCGTCACCTCCTATGACCTTGATCCATATCGGCAAGACGCGGTCGAGGCGGGCGCACAATGCCTGATAGCCAAAGATGACATCGTCAAAGAGCTCCCGCAGGCCATACGATGCGCGGCACAGGGCGAGCCCGTCCCCGGCACCGGATTCCCCACCGCACGGGAAGCCAATCGCAAACTCAACGAAGGACACGCGACCGAGGGCCGGCTGCCGGAAAACGACAAGCCATCGCTGTCCTCCAGGGAACGGGACGTACTGCGCCTCTACGCGCATGGATCATCCACCGACGAGATAGCCGCGCTCCTGAATGTCAGCAAGGGCAGCGTCTTCACCTACGTCAACAGGGCATGCCGCAAGCTCCATGCCGCCGACCGCAAGGAGGCCCTCGCCATATGCGCCCGATACGATCTGCTCTGAACCGTATACACCACCCAGCCATACTGGCCGCGGGGCTGGTCCTCGCAGTGGCGATCCCTGTAGAGATGGGCGTGTACTCATCCCAGAACCTGCTGTCATGGTCGACCATACGCATATCGCTGCTCGTCGCCGTCCTGTGCGCCATGCTCGGAGCGGCACCGGTATGGGCCGCCTGTCTGCTGTTCGCGGTCTCAGGATACGCGTTGCTGTGGCTGTTCTCGCCGTTGACGACCATCATGATCGCCGCACTGACCTCCATAGCGGTCCTCTCGTTCGTCAAACCCCGCCTTGGAGCCGCTTCCGCACTGGCGGCCCTCGCCGCCCTCGCCGCGAACAACATGCAGAACAACCTCACCTCGTCGAACATCGTAGGCATGATCATCATGTGCCTATGCCCATTGTCGCTGGGGTTCAGTCTCAACCTGCTGTTCGCCCAACGGCAGGCGACCGCGACACTCAGGCAACGACTCGACCGCGAACACACGGCGCGTCACCTGCACGATACCATCAGCAACGACCTCGCCTACATGATCCTGCGCATCGACCAGGCAAGCCGCAGTGATTGCCCCGCCGATCGGGAGCAATATCAGCGCCAACTCACCGATCTGCGCGCCATCGCCGAAACGGCGCTCGACCACACCCACCAGGTGATACGACAACTTGAACGCACCGACAAACCAGACGATCGCAGCCGCATCGTCAAAACAAATAACGACGACAAAACCGACAGGAAAATCGAACAGCAGCGTGAACGGCTTGACGGCATCATTCAATCGCAACGACGTCGCCTTGGCGGCCTCGGATTCCAAGGTGACGACATCCTCGGGACGTTCGACCATCCACTGGCGGACGACATCCTCGACCTTCTCGAAGGACTGCTCAACGAACTGTACGCGAACATCGCCAAGCACGCCGCCCCGCACGAATGGTACGCCGTCACGATCTCCTTCGACCGGCGGCACGTCATCATTTCGGCAAGCGACGTACTAAAGGACGAAGCGGTACGGCTCGGACTCGGCAGCGGCCTCAAGAGATACCGAACCGTTATCGAATCCATGTCCGGGACGTTCGACATCACCGATGATTCCGACAACTGGAACGCGAACATCACCATTCCATTGTCTGTAACACGCCGGTAAAGGGAATGACGGCCTCCAGCTGCCAGTGGGCTTGTTCGGTGTCCGGCTGGCTTGCGCTGGTGTGTGTTCTTCGAGCGAGTCGATGACCTCGTGCGTGTGGCCCATGGCCCGGCTGGCGGCGTCGCGCAATTCGTCGAGCTGTTGCTGGTATTCGTGTTCGTCGGCGGGCATGCCGTCGGTCCCGGCGTGACCATCGGGACATCCAGCATGAGGATTACGCCCGTGACAAGCGCCGGCCACAGGAACCGGTCCGGGCGGAACATGCCGCCGACCAGGCCGGCAAGCACAGCCAGAGCCAACATGATATCGCGCACGGTCGCGGTGCCGGGGACCCGTGCCGCCATCGAGAACACGTACTCCGCGAGCACCGCCACGTACAATACGGCGCAGGACGCCGCGATCACCGGATGCCCGGCATGCCGCAGGCCAAGCCGGTCGGAAAGCCGGGGCAGAGCAGATCGTATCTGGCGCATGCGTCCAGCACCTCCTTGCGGCTGGCGACTCCCAGCTTGTCGGCCACGCGGTGCACGTACGTGAACACGCTGCCCGTCCCGCCGCTCCTGCGACGGATGCGCCGGCACACGTCAGCGCCCGTGATTTTTCCCCCCAACGCCATATCCAACACCAGCGCATCCGGCCTGGTATGCGGGTTATGGCAATGCTCGATCGCCACCGCGGGCGAACCCGTGCCCCACATGACATGGAAGTCCTTGGATACGGCCGAGATCATCGCGCACATCGCATCCAGGGCGAACGGATCATTGTCCAATACGGGCGATACGGATCGACCGCGCCGCAGCCCCGGTCATGTCATCATGTCCCATGCCGCTCATCGTGGCCACGGTCGCAGCCGGACAAAACCTGCTATCATGCGATTACTTGACACGATGTTGCGCTTGCGGGCGCGAACGGGCCTGTCTCGTTAAGTGTGTAACTGGCGTTTTCATTGTTGTGTTCCCTCGCT
>NZ_CAUERC010000011.1:0-48768 GCF_959020155.1 uncultured Bifidobacterium sp. | reverse complement strand
AGCCTAATCAGGTACCCTTAATAAACCACGTCCAACTTCCGGGGCGCAGTTCACAGCCCCGCCAGCGGGGGCGTAACTTTTTTATCACAGCACGCGCGGGGCGTCGTGGAAGTCGAAGAGGACACCGTCGGCCAGGTGGCAGATTTCGGGCCAGTCGGAGGCGGAGGAGTCGTCGTGCATGGCCCAGACCTTCATGCCGACTGATTTGGCCGACTTCATGCCGACCAGCAGGTCTTCGAACACTGTGCAGTCGGCCGGTGCAGCACCCAGGCGCTTGGCGGCGAGCAGGTAGACGTCGGGCTGGTCCTTGCCGACGTCGTTCGCGTCATCGACGGAGACGATATCGTTGAACAAATCGAACATGCCGACGTGGCGTAGCGCCGGCTCACGCAGACGCGGGGGCAGCGAGGTGGCGACACCCAGTTTGACACCGGAGTCTTTCAGATCGCGCAGATAGTCAAGCGCGCCGGGTTTGGCTTCGACCGTGGTGGAATAGGCGACGCTGGCCATGTCGTCCCATTCCTGCATGAGCTCTTCGGGCGTGTCTGTAAGGCCGAAGCGTGCGATGGTGTATTCGGCGATCTGGCGGAATTGCATGGCGGAAACTTTGGTCATGTAGTCGGGCGGCACTTCGATTCCGCGCTTGTTCAGGAAGTCGATGTCGACTTGGTCCCAGACTCCCATGGAGTCTAGGAGGGTGCCATCGAGGTCGAATATGGCGGCCTTGGTCATTTGCTAATCTCCATCTTCTTCAACCACCCTCAGTCGCCTGCGGCGCCAGCTCCCGCCAGCGGGAGCGTAAGCCGAGAATCGGATAGGAGTTCTCGGGCGTGGTCCAGGGAGGCTTCGGATTCGCTGCCGGAGAGCATGCGGGCGATTTCGTGGACGCGGGTTTCGCCGTTGACTTCGGCGATGGTGGTGACCACGCCCAAATCGTCGTCATCGGCATCCGACGGCTCCTTGGTGACCACGAACTGCGCGTCCGCCCACGAGGCGACCTGCGCCAAGTGGGTGACGACGATGACCTGCGCGCTGCGGGCCAGCCGTGCCAGACGTTTGCCCAGTTCGACCGCGGCCTTGCCACCCACGCCGGCGTCAACCTCGTCGAAGATGAAGGTCTGGTCGGCACCGCCGCGCGTGTCGGCGGCCACCAGCTCCAAGGCCAGCATCAGTCGGCTCAGTTCACCGCCCGAAGCGCTTTTGCCCATCGGCAACTGCGGCGACCCCTCGAACGGCGTAAACAGGAACGCGATATCGTCGCGACCATACGGGCCGAGCGGATCATCGGCCTTGTCTCGCGGCGTGACGCGCACTTCCAAGGAGGCGCCCAGCATGGCGAGCGAGCCGAGTTCTTCAGTGACGCGCGCACCCAAGTCGGCAGCGGCAGCCACGCGCGCGGCGCTCAGCACGTCGGCGGCGGCGAGGGCCGCATCGTACAGCGTCTGCCGTTCGGATTCGAGTTCGGCGACCTTTTCCGGCGAGGCATCCAGATCCTCCAGATCGAACGCCGCCTTGTCCCGCCAAGCGAGCACGTCGGCCAAGGTGGGGCCCCACCGACGGGCGAGGTCGCCAAGCTCGTGGATACGGCCGTTGATCTGGTCCAGATCCTCCACGCTGCCTTCGTCGCCCAGCTCCTGGCTCAGGGCGAACACCACGTCGCCCAAATCGGCATTGATGGATTCAAGCCGATCGGCCTGCTCGGAGAACGTGCCGCCGACGCGAATCGCGCGCAACGAGGTCACCGCATGATTGATGAGTTCCACGGCCGAAGCGCCGTCGGCGGCGTCCACATCCACCTGCGAGGCATCCAGCGCGCCCAGCGCCGAACCCACGCCTTGAGCGATGTCGGCCGCGTTTTCGATGCGTTCGCGGCGCGCCTTCAGCTCCTCATCCTCCCCCGGCTGCGGGTCGATTCGGTTGATGCGGTCGATGGATTCGCGCAGGTAGTCGGCCTGTTGGCGGGCAGAGGATTCCTGCGAGCGCAGGCGTTCCAGCCGCTCATCCATGGCGGCCAGCGCATCCCACGCCTTGCGGTAGGCGGCCAGTTCGGCTTCGTCTCCGGCCACCCGGTCCAGAAACTCGCGTTGCCGTGAGGAGGCCGCGATTTTCAGCTGATCGGTCTGGCCATGAATGGTAACCAGTTCGCCGGCGATGGCCCCCAGCACCGAACGCGGTACGGACTTGCCGCCGAGCACAGCCCGCGAACGTCCGGAAGCGCGTACGGTGCGGGAAAGGAACAGTTCGCCGTCTTCGGGGTCGACGCCCGCGTCATGGGCCTTGGCCACGGCCGCGGCAGCACCGGTGAACCCACTGTCGGCATCGCCAGAACCGGCATCGTTGGTGTCGCCGGAATGTTCAGATGCGACGGCATCATCCGAGAGCGCGAAAATCGCCTGGGCCCAAGCCTCGTCCGCCCCGGCCGAGACGCGCGAGGATTCGGCGGCCCCGCCGGAGACCAGTCGGATCGCGGAGAGCAGCATGGATTTGCCGGCACCGGTCTCACCGGTGATGGCGGTCATGCCTGCGGCCGGCGCAATGGTGGCTTCTCGAATCGGCCCCAGATTGCGGATATCGAGTTCTTCGAGCATCAGGATCCTGCCTTGCCGTCACGTTCGCCCGGCTTGTCGGGCTCGGTACCAGCGACGCCAGCGTCACCGGCAACGGCAACGCCAGCCGCATACGCGGCCGCCGGGAACGTGTGCCCGTGATGCAGCGACTGGCTCGAGGCCTCGTTGCGCGCGTGCTCGCGCCAACCGACCACGGGCAGATCGAACTTGGAGACCAGACGGTTGGTGAACGGCACGCCGGAGAGTCGGGCGAGGCGCAAGGTATCGCGCGATTCGCGCACCATGACGCGCGTACCCTGCGGCAGGGCGCGCTGACGGCGTCCATCGCAGCAAATCCAGCCTTCGGACATGGAATCGTCCAGAATGTCGATGGTGAAGGTCGAGCCGGAGCCGATGATCAGCGGCCTGGCGAACAGGGCGTGCGCGGCCAACGGAATCAACTGCAGGGCCTTGACGTTCGGCCACATGACCGGACCGCCCGCGGAGAAGGCGTAGGCGGTGGAACCGGTGGGCGTGGAGACGATGACGCCGTCCGCGCCGAACGAGTTCATCTCCACATCGTCCACGCGGATGGACAGTTCGACCATCTTGCCCCGGTCGGCGCGTTCCAGTGTGATGTCGTTCAGCGCCCAATCCTCAATGGGCTTGGTGGCGCCGGGCAGCCAGACGTCCACATGGGCGATCATGCGTTCGTCGATCGAATAGTCGTGGGTGGAGACCCGGCGGATCGCCTCGTCGATCTGGAAGCTTTCGAATTCGGCCAAGAAGCCGACATGCCCCATGTTCACGCCGAGAATCGGCACTTGGGTGCAGTGGACGAGTTCGGCGGCGCGCAGTATCGTGCCGTCGCCGCCCAGGACCACGACGATTTCGGTGTCGTCCGACACGCACGGCGGCTGCACGCCGAAATCGGGGGCCTCGGTGTTGTCGATGATGGCGACTTCGAAACCGGCCACTCGCAGCTGGCTCACCGCCTCGGCCACTACGGTTCCGGTCTGCCTGAGCCTGGTATGCGTCACCACCACCGCGTTGCGCTTGGCCATGGCATCCTCCTGTCGATTCGGTCGCACTGCTCATTATTCTAACCGCAGACACCGTCATCAGTCGTACAGGTGTTCGAAAAATGCTGCTTCGTGGCGCGTCGCCGGCAACGTTCCACAGAGTCGATTATCGTAAGGCTTCGGCATACAATGGCGTACAGCCGCGCAATCACCGTACGCGTGCCGTGCGCAGCGCGATGGCATGCCGTATGACCGTACAGCAGTATCAGTTGAGGAGCTTGAGGACCCATGGCCAATGACTTCGACGAATCCTCCGCCAATGAGGAGGCCTCGAAGGGACTGTCATGGTGGTATTCAGCCGATGTACTGAGCCGAGACAAAAGCGATAAAACCGCCAAGCGCATTCGACGTATCAGCATCACCGACCGTCTGCTCAGGCACCCGGGCCGTCTGTCCATGGTGTATTTCGGCGCACTGATCATCATCGTCACCGGTTTGCTGCTGCTGCCGATCTCCACATCGGACATCATCTTCACCAATTTCCCGATCGCGTTCTTCACCGCCGTCTCGGCCCTGTCCACCTGCGGCATTCCGGTGGTGAACACCGGCGAATACTGGTCGATGTTCGGCCAGGTCGTCGTCCTGTTCTCCATCCAGTTCGGCGGTCTGGGAGTCATGACCTTCGCCTCGATGGTGGCTCTTGGCGTTTCCCGCAGACTCAAGGTCTCCCAGCGTATGCTCACCGCGAACGAGCTGGGCACCACGAAGCTTTCCGAGGTCAAAGGCGTGCTCACCGTGGTGCTGGGCACCTCCATCATCGCCGAGGTGCTGACCTTCGTGCTGCTGCTGCCCGACCTGTTCCGCGTGAACCATGGCAATATGGGGCGTACCTTGTGGCAGGCGCTGTTCTACGCGGTGTCGGCCTATAACAACACCGGTTTCACGCCGGATGCCACTGGTCTGCATGTGAACCGTTGGGGCGTGGGGCTGCCGATTCTCATCAGTGCATTCATCGGAACGCTCGGCTTCCCCGTGGTGCTGAATCTGGTGCAGTGCGCACGCCGGCGGCTCAGCCCGAAACGTTGGACATTGCACACCAAACTCACTTTGGTGACCACCGCTGTGCTGGTGGCCACCTCACTGGCTTGGTTCCTGCTGGTCGAGTGGAGCAATACCGGCCTGTTCCCCGCAGATGACCCCGGCATGAAGATGCGCCGTGCGATGAGCGCCGCCGTCATGCCCCGCTCCGCCGGTTTCGATATTTCCTGGGTGCCCGAAGTCACGAATGAGACCAAGGTGTTCATGAGCATACTCATGTTCATCGGCGCAGGTTCCTCATCCACCGCTGGCGGCATCCGTGTCACCACGTTCGCGGTGATTCTCTTGATTTGCCGCGCCGCATTCACCGGCCATCGCGATGTCACCGTGTTCCGCCGCCGTATCCCCCGCCGTATTCAGATGACCGCCGTGTCCGTGACCACGGCCTGCTTTGCGTTGGTTATGGTCGGTGCGATGATGCTGATGTTCACCACCGGCTGCGCGTTCGTGGACGCCGTGTTCGAAGCCTGCTCGGCCTTCTCGTTGGGTGGTTATTCGGTGGGCGTGGCAAGCGCCGGCAATCCGGCCAGCCTGTTTATTCTGTCCGCCGAGATGATTGTCGGACGACTTGGCCCGTTGACCATCGCCTACTCCATCAGCCGACCGATGGCTCCCGAACCTATTCGTTATCCGCAGGAAAACATTATCGTTGGCTGATCGGCCATTCAATCGGCGCCCAGCAATCTGACATAGAGAGGACCATCATCATGGCAGCAAAACCGAGCGGCAACAAAAGCGTGCTGGTCATCGGACTGGGCCGTTTCGGCGGGTCCGTGGCCGCCACCCTCGACCAGATGGGTCAGGATGTGCTCGCAGTGGACAAGAACCCGGAGCTTGTGGCCCGTTGGTCCGCGCATCTGCCCACCATTCAGGCCGATATGACCGATGTGCTGGCCATCGAGCAGATCGACGCCTCCCAGTTCGACACGGCCGTCGTGGCCATCGGCGACAGCATCGAGGCTTCGGTGATCATCACCGGCAACCTGCTGGACGCCGGCGTTTCCGACCTGTGGGCCAAGTCCGTGTCCCAGGAGCATGCGCGCATTCTGCAGCGCATCGGCGCCCGCCACATCATCAACGCGGAGACCGATGCCGGCAAGCGCGTGGGCCATCTGGTGGCCGGCAATTATCTGGATTACATCGAAATCGACGGGCCGTACACCGTCGTCAAGGTCCACACGCCCCTGTACGCGGTAGGCCGCAGCATCGAGGACGTACAAGTACATGACAAGTACGGCGTGACCGTGGTGGGCCTCAAGGCCCCAGGCAAGGAGTTCCAGTACGGCTCCAAGGAACTGGTCATGCATCGCAACGACGAACTCATCCTCATGGGCAAGCAGGATCAGATCGACCACTTCATCCAAGGCTAACCCCCTAACTGCGCTCGCTATACCCCCTATCTGCTCACATCGTGACCGATATAACCCCCTCAACATGGATGCGCTCATTATTGTGGCAATAAGCCATAAAGCTGTACGTCCATATTAATAAGGGGAGTTTTATCATCATGGGCAAGCATACGCAGAATTGCACGCTGATAGGCAAAGGAGTCTACGGCACCATAGGAGTGGACCAACGTTCCCGTCTTGCCGATGGCGCGCATTTTCACACCATGATTGTGACCAGCACCCTCGAGGCCTCAGTTATAGAAGGGGACAAACTGGTCATCAAAAGTGGCATTGTGCGGTGTGATGGTGATATTCGCGTATCCAGCATCAGCGGCAGCGGCGACATCGAAGTCGGCGGCGACATTATTTGCGATGAAATAACCTTTACCGGCAAACTACGATGCAACGGCGATATCGTTTGTTCCGGAAATCTGTCCGTCAATGGCTCCCTAGGCACCCGTCATATTAGCGGTCAGACAGTCCGCTTGAACGGCGTGTTGAAGGGTCATGACGTCAACAGCAGGGCTCTGGAAGTTCATCCACTCCGCAGTACGATGTTTTCCCGTTTTGATATGGATGGGTATGAGGATGGCAGCACGGTTCGCCATATCACAGCCGTCACGGTTGAAGCCAACCATCTGCAATGCCGGACTTTGACGGCGGACTCCGCCATGCTACGCAACGGCAGTGCGGTGGAAAGCGCCACGTGTGCCACCGCACTAGGCATCGACCGTACCTCCAGCGTGCTGCTGGTGAACGGAGACTGCCAACGCATTCATCTCAAAACAGCGTAAAGCAGGTATTCCTCATTACCGTGGGTGCCGATGATGGGACTATCGGCAGTGGCCACCACGTCAAGTCCGTGCTGTTCAGCACAGGCGACCACGTCGTGTAATGCCCGCTCCCGCAATGCCGGATCTTCAACGATGCCGTTTTTGCCGAGTCCTGCCCGGCCGACCTCGAACTGCGGTTTGACCAGTAACACAATCTGCGCACCGGGAGCCGCGATGCGCGCGATTACCGGGATCACATAGGTCAGGGAAATAAAGGAGACGTCGGAAACGATCATCGCCGGCCGGTAAGGCAGGTCGTCGGCCTCTACTTCGCGAATGTTGACGCCGCTCATTTCGATGACGTGCTCGTCATTGGCGATGCGCGGGTCGAGCTGGCCGTGCCCAACGTCGAGCGCTACGACTTTGGCCGCTCCCCCGCGCAACAGTACGTCGGTGAAGCCACCGGTGGAGGCACCGATATCCAGACATTCCAAGCCTTCCGGCCCGGTAAGGCCATTGCCGGCAAAGGTTTCGAACGCGCCCAAGAGTTTGTAAGCGCCTCGGGAGACGTAGTCGTCGCCCTTATCCACGGCGAGTTCGCTGTGCCCGGCTTTGACCATGAACGATGGCTTGGTGATGGTCTCGCCGTCCACGCGCACATGCCCGGCCTTGATGAGTCGCTGCGCTTTGGCCCGCGATTCGACCAGTCCCGAAGCCACGAGCATCATGTCAAGTCGGTCAAGTGGAGTCGCGGGATCGATATGCTGCTCGGTCATATATCTTCCTTTCGGCCCACCATCCACCAACGGGGTGGCTCGGCATGGAGCCACCATCCAGCACTTCACGTCATCTTCCGCTGGCGGGAGAATGAATCACCTCTGCTAGCTGCGGCTGTTATCAAGCTCGTGTTGTAAGGATTCCAGCACGTTGCGATAGGTCTCAAGCTTGCGGTCGTTGTCTTGTTCATCGATATCCGCAAGTTCGGGGTATCGCTCGGTGACCGGCGCATGTTCGCTATCCGTAGGCATAGGACTATGCCTCGATGGCGAACACCGGTACCGTGGCCTCGCTAAGCTGTGCGCCTTGGTCGGCGGCTTCCCATGCGGCGCATACGGCGGCGCGCAGGCCGTCCATACTGGTGGGGTCGCTGACGTGTACCTGGCCGTTTTCAAACCAAGCGCTAGCCTTGCGGCATTCCCAAGTACCGCTCTCATCGCGGACCGGCTCCGGTTGGGCTTCGCCGAGTTCACGCAGATCAGGGGCGATGAATGTGGGCCTCAGGTGTGACGGAGCCAGCATCAGTTCGGTCGGGTTGGTGACACCGGTCAGCACCGCCAGCGAATCGTAGTCGCCGCGGTTACCGGCCTCGATATCGGTGTCGAGGCGGTCGCCAATGGCGATGGACGCCTCCTTGGGCACCAAATCGTGGCCTTCGGCGGCGTTCAGTTCGCGGGCCTCATCGTACATGTACGCTTCCGGCTTGCCAGCGGAGGCGACCGGTTCGACGCCGGTGGCCGTGATCACGGCGCGAATCATCGATCCGCAACCGGGGGCGATGCCCAGTTCACGAGGAATCGTTAGGTCGCGGTTGGTCACGAAATACGTGGCTCCGGCCTCGACCGCGAACGCAGCATCGGCCATCATCTGCCAAGTCATATCCGGATACCAGCCCTGAATGACGGCCTGCGGGCGGTCCTGAGGACCGTCCACGATGGTCAGGCCGTTGCGGGTGACCTCATCGCGCAAATGCTCGGCGCCCAATACCTGTACGCGCGCGCCGGCGGGCAACGCCTTGGCCACCATACGGGCGGCCACCACCGAAGAGGTGATGACCTGCCACGGCTCCACGTCCAAGCCGAAGCCCTTGAGCTGGTCGGCCACCACGTGCTGGAAGCGCGAGGAGTTGTTCGTGGTGTATTCGATGGTCATGCCGGCGGCTTCGGCCGCACGAATGGAATCGGCCGCGTATTCGACCGGATTCTTGCCGCGATACACCACGCCGTCGAGGTCCAGCAGCGCAAGCTGATAGGCCTCGGCGAGCGGGCGATCGGTGCCTTTGAGGAAACGGGTCATTACGCCGTTCACTCCTCGGTTTCGGTTTCGGTTTCGGGTTCGGTGGAGTCGGAGTCGGCGGATTCGGCGGAATCGTCAGCCTCGGCGTCATTGGCGGAATCGGTCTCGGTCTCGTCGGCCTCATCAGACTCGGCATCACCGTCTTCAGCCTCGTCATCCTCATCGCCGTATTCCTGCTCCGGATCCGGGGCGTACTGCGCCTCATCCGGATCGATGCCGAGCTTTTCGAGCACGTCGGAGTCGTCGGTGATGTCTTCGAGATCGTGATCGATCACCACGTCGTCGCTGTTTTCGTCAATCTCCTCGTCGGCATACTGGTCCTCAAGACGGTCCAGCAGGTCGTTGAGCTGCTCGGCTTCCTTGCTGCGGCCGGCCTCTTCAAGGAAGTACTGCTCGGCCTGCACGGCACGCATGCGGTACTCACCCGGCAGCCCCTGGGAACGGCCGACGGTGTGAACCACTTCAATGGCCTTGTCCCACATCTCCAAATCGCCAAGGGCACCGGCGTACACCAGGAACATCTCGACCTTGGGAGCGCCATGCAGCTGCTTGCCCTCATCGGACAGCGCCAGTTCCACGGCCTTCTTCGGCTCTCCGACGCCACGCTCGCAGTCAGCGATGAACGGCAGGTAGTCGAGGAAGCCGTTCATACGGTAGGCGGTGCGGAACTCACGCAGGGCCAGCTTGTAGTCGCCCTGACGGTAGGCCACGAACGCAAGCGTCTCGCGGGCGAAGTCGATGCGGGAGGCCTGACGGGCCACCCACTTGGCGTGCTCCAAGGCAAGTTCGGGGTCGCTCTCCTCCAGCGCGAAAGCGGCGAGGATGTGCAGACCAATGTTCTCCGCGTGCTCCTTGGACAGGCCGCGCAGACGTTCGCGCTCATCCTTGGACAGCATCGACCATTCCATGCCCTTGGGCATCTTGGGCTCGTCGGGACGACGGTCGGTGTACGGGTTCTGCGAGGGGAAGCTCATCGTGCCGTCGGAGTTACGGCGCGGGCGCCTCATGTATTCAGAGCGCTTCTCCTCACGGTACTGGCGCTTCTCTTCCTGCGAAAACTCGCGGAATTCGCCGTCACGACGGTTGTTGTCGCGGCGATCGTCACGGCGGAAGTCACGACGATCATCGCGGCGGTCGTCCCTGCGGAAGTTGCGGCGGTCGCCATCACGGCGATCGTCGTCGCGACGGAAGTTGCGACGCTCACCATCGCGGCGGAAATCACGACGATCGTTATCCCTGCGGTCATCGCGACGGAAGTCACGACGGTCATTGTCACGACGGAAGTCACGACGGTCCCCATCGCGACGGTCGTCCCTACGGAAATCTCGGCGGTCGTCGTTGCGGCGGAAGCTGCGACGCTCACCATCGCGGCGGAAATCACGACGATCGTTATCACGGTGCTGGTAGCGCGGATTCTCGCCGTTCTCGCCTTCGTGGGAACGGTAGCCGCCTTCGCGGCGCGGCTTGAAGCCTTCGCCGTCACGGCGCGGACCATTGCCGCGGTAACCGCCCTTGCCGCCGAAGCCGGAGCGGCCGCCCTTGTGGAAGCCGCCGGACTTGCCGTACGACTTGCGGTAGCCGCCGTGGCCCTCGCCATCACCGTCACGGCGCGGCGCGTAGCCCTCGCCATCCTCACGGCGACGCGGCTTGAAACCCTCACCATCATGACGCGGCTTGAAACCGCCCTTGCCGCGCGGCTTGAAACCCTTGCCGCCGCGGTTGCCCGGTCGGCGATCGCCATACCCCTTATGGCCGCCGCCGTAAGACTTGCCGGAACGCTCGTTACCTTCTGCCATTACTTGTTTTCCTTAATTCGTTGTTGATTAACGGTTTTCCACGGCGCCGAGCGCCTTCTTGCCACGACGGATAAGCGCGAAGCGGCCTGCCAGGAAGTCGGCTTCGGCCAGCACCTGCTCCTCATCCTCGATACGGTTGTTGTTGAGATACACGCCACCGGACTTGATGGCGCGGCGTGCCTCGGAAGCGGACTTGAACAGTCCGGCAGCCTGGGCGGCGTCGATTACGCGATCGCCGGGCTTGGAGACGGGGAAGACGTGCTCGCCGTTCTCGTCGACCACCTTGAAACCGTCGAGCACGGATTCCAGCGTTTCCTCGTCGATGTCTTCGAGGTTGCCACCGCGGCCGAACAGCGCACCGGAAGCATCGATGGCAGCCTGGGTAGCGGCCTCGCCATGCACGAAGCTGGTGACCTCCCAGGCAAGGGTCTTCTGGGCCTCGCGCTTGCCGGGGTTGGTCTTGGATTCCTCGACCAGTCGTTCGATTTCGGCCTTGGGCAGGAAGGTGAACGCCTTCAGCAGGCTTTCCATCTCCACGTCCGGGCGGTTGATCCAGAACTGGTAGAACTTGTACGGGCTGAGCATCGTGGCGTCGAGCCAGACGGCGTTGCCCTCGGACTTGCCGAACTTCTTGCCGGAAGCATCGGTGATGATCGGGCTGGTGAACACATTGACGTCCACACCGCGCACCTTGTGGATCAGGTCCAGGCCGGAGGTGAGGTTGCCCCACTGGTCGGAGCCGCCGAGTTCCAGCGTGCAATGGTATTCGTCAAACAGGTGGAGGAAGTCGTTGCCCTGCAGCACCTGGTAGCTGAACTCGGTGAAGGAGATGCCTTCCTCAGAGTTCAGGCGGCGGGCGACCGTGTCCTTGGCGAGCATGGTGCCCAGACGGAAGTTCTTGCCGACGTCACGCAGGAAGTCGATGACGGTCATCGAGGCGGTCCAATCGTAATTGGACACGAAACGTACGGCGTTCGCGCCTTCGGTGTCCAGAATGCCGCCGATCTGATTCTTCAGGCGATCGGCCCAGCCGGCCACCACGTCCTTCGGGTTAAGCGTACGTTCGCCGGACTGGCGCGGGTCGCCGATGAGTCCGGTGGCGCCACCGACCAAAGCGATCGGATGATGGCCCGCAAGCTGCAGGTGACGCATGTTGATGAGCTGCACGAGGTTGCCGATATGCAACGATGCAGCGGTGGGATCGAAGCCACAATAATAGGTGATGGGCTCGCCGTTCAGTGCTTCTGCGAGTCGATCCCGGTCCGTGGACTGGGAAATCAACCCGCGCCATTCCAGTTCCTCAAGCAGGGTGTTGAAACCCGCTTCCTTGAAGTCGGTGACGTGAGCCATAGCTTGTCGCTTCTCCCTATCGAATTGTGAATAAGACTGCCCAATTGGGCACAGTCAAGTTTCGCAGAACATGGCGACAGTGCCGAACACCAGCCGAGCCGCGCGATTCAGTAAAACGCCTTATTCTAGCGGCGCGGGCCCATAAGTTCGCGCAAAGAGTCGATGATGTCCTGACGATCCGGCACCTGGAACTTCGGGAAGGACTTGAGCATACGCTTCTGCTGTGCGTTGATGACGCCATTGACGGCCCAGCGCAGACGCTCAACCGTATCCTGCGAAAGCTCACGCATCCTGTCGGATACCGCACTGGAGCCCCACTGCCACGTGCCACCGGCGCGTGCCGCCACATCCTGCACCACCTGAGAGACGGAATCGAGCACCTGCTCGAATTCGAGCATGCCCGTAACCGTGACCGCCAAGTCGATGATGGTGATCAGGGCCAGTACCGTGACCAGCGTATGCAGCATCGGTAGCGGAATCATATCCGTGACCCGCTCGACATATGGCTGCGAACCAAGTACCACGCCCACGCCGCCGAGGCCGAAAATCAACGCGCCCAGCAGGCAGACGCGGCCTTGGAGGTTGAAGCGGAAGTTCGAGTAATCCCACCAGCGGGCGTGGAACAGCTGCTCCATGACCCATGAGGTTGTGTATTCGAGTATCGTGGCGCCCACCATCGAAATCAGGAAGATGATGATCGGGTTACGTACGTTGCCGAGAATGGCGACGCCGAGTATCGCGCCGGTGCCGTAGATCGGGCACAGCGGGCCGTTGAGGAACCCTCGGTTGACCAAGCGGTGCTGTTGGCAGGAGACGAGGATGGACTCGTACATCCAGCCGACGAAACTGTAGAACAGAAACCAGAGGAAATAATGTTCGAGTGTGGTGATCATCGACGGGCTTCGATCTCGGCGTAGGGCTTCGCGGCGGGCAACGCGCGCTTGTTGAACCGGTCGAACGAGAAGGTCTCGGCGGTGGCGGAGCATTTGTCCGCCAAGGTGACCAGATAGCCTTCGATATAGCGCGGCGGCACCGGGGTCATCGGGAACATGTGGTTCTCGATGCTGTTGCGTTCGATATCGTTGAGCTTGAAGTCCTTCAGGGCATTGACCAGGGCGGCGTGGCCATGGGTGAAGCCATGCCACTGGTGTTCGCCGTTATCCCAGTCGTGCCAGTCGTACAGGAAGTAATCGTGCAGGAGGGCCGCGCGAATCAGGGATTTGAGGTCGACGCGGTACCACAGGTGTGCGCGGTCGGCCATCCACACAGCCAGGCAGGCGACACGCACGGAATGTTCGAACGTGGTGACACTGCCGTGCTGGTAGCAGCAGCGTTCGATCTGCATGTGCTGGTGTTCGATGACCTCACGGCCGTACTTGGCGACCAGGCGTTGAATCTGCGTCCGAGTGAGCAGATGTCCCACGGTTTCGACCCTCCGTTCGGGTTGGTTCAGTGCAATCCCTTGTTGTGAATCACGATTGCCCGACGATATTCAAGAATCCATCGAGTAATACCGTGACCGATTGTAGGGCACACGTATGTCCGTGCACACTCATCCAAAAGAACGACAACGGGAACCGTTAATCATGGTGGGTTTCAAGATAGTCGAGATAACCCTGAAAACCGCCATCTAGGCTTGCTACATCGTAACCGCGATCGGCAAGGATTTCAGCTACTTCCTCGCTCCACCATCCTTGAGCACAATAGACTACGACAGTTCGATCTGTGGGCACGGTTTTGAGCACATGGGCCAGAGGGTCGAGTGGTGCATTGATGGCACCTTCGACCGGGTGGGCGGCGAAGTCGGCTGGTTCCCTCAAGTCGAGCAGCGTGACCGTATTCGGGTCGAGCTTGGCAAATTCCGCCGGCGTGATGCGGCGGTACGATGATTCACTGCTCTCATCGTCAACGACCGCATTATGCAAGGCAATAGGCATGTTCTTCCCCTCTCGTTCTGATCTTGGCTCCCCTCAAGGAGGGGAGCCACATAGCTCTAAATCGCGCAGGCCGGCTGAATATAGTTGGCCGGATCAATAGCAGTAATGGTCGGCTGCTCACCGCACACCGGGCAGTCGGGCACATGGTTCGGCAACGGCACACGGCGGATGTTCATGGTCAGGGCATCCACAGTGAGCATACGAGCCACGAGCGGCTCCCCCACGCCGGCAATCAGCTTGACGGCCTCAGTCGCCTCCAGACTGCCGAACACGCCGACCACCGCGCCCAGCACGCCGGCCTCCTTGCAGGTCGGATTCTCACCGGCGGCGGGCATGTCGCGGAAGATGCAGCGGTAGCAGGGGCCTTCGCCGGGAATGACGGTCATCACCTGACCGGCGAATCCGACCACGCCGGCATGGATGTACGGCTTGCCGGCCAGCACGCAGGCGTCATTGATGAGGAATTTTGCGGCGAAGTTGTCGGTGGCATCGATCACCAGATCGTACGGTTCGATGAGGCCGGCGATGTTGCTCGCGTCGACGAGCTCGTAGTAGGTATCAACCGTCACATCTGGGTTGAGCGCGCGGATGGCTGTGGCCGCGGATTCCACTTTGGGCGCTCCGACACGTGCGGTGGTATGGATGATTTGGCGTTGCAGATTGCTCATATCCACCACATCGCCGTCCACCAGTCCGATATGGCCGACGCCGGCCGCCGCCAGATACAGGGCGGCCGGAGAACCAAGACCGCCCGCTCCGATGATGAGCACGCTGGAGGCCAGCAACCGCTTTTGCCCTTTGACGCCCACACCCTTCAAAATCAGATGGCGCGCGTACCGCTCCACCTGTTCATCAGTCAATGCCATGTTTTCTCCATGTTTCCAGCTCCCCTCAGTCCGCTACGCGGCCAGCTCCCCTCAGAGAGGGGAGCTAATAAAAGTGTCAGTGCAAATACCCTGTAGTCGGGCTGGACGGCACAGCCTGTCCCTCGGTCACCTTGCCAAGGCCAGACAAATACGCCGCACGACCAGCATCGATGGCGTGCTTGAACGCCTCAGCCATCAGCGGGATATTGCCAGCAGAGGCAACGGCCGTGTACGCCATCACCGCATCCGCACCCATCTCCATCGCATCGCAGGCCTGGCTCGGACGGCCGATACCAGCGTCGATGATGACCGGCACATGCGCGTTGGCGATGATGATTTCGATGAAGTCACGCATGCGCAGGCCCATATTGGAGCCGATCAACGAACCGAGCGGCATAACGGCAGCGGCACCGGCCTCCTCCAGCTGACGGGCCGCAATCGGGTCCGGGAACATGTAGGGCATGACCACGAAGCCTTCCTTGGCCAGCATTTCGGTGGCTCGGATGGTTTCGGCGTTGTCCGGCAAGAGGTACTTGGTCTCGTGTTCGATTTCGACCTTGACGAAGTCGGTGTGGCACACTTCGCGTGCCAGTCGGGCGATACGCACGGCTTCCTCGGCGTTGCGCGCACCGGAGGTGTTGGGCAGCAGCGTAATGCCTTCGGGAATGTAGTCGAGCACGCTGTTCTCGGTGGTCTGCGCGCGGCGCAGTGCCATGGTGACGATTTGCGTGCCTGCATGTTCGACCGTGGCCTTGATGAGGTTCAGGTCGTAGCGGCCGGAGCCCAGAATGAATCGCGACTGGAACTCGTGACCGCCCAGGTTCAGCGGCTTGTCTTCCACCGGGAGAATCGGCGCGGCGGTGCCGACCGGATTGGTGACGGCGGGCTGCGGCGGCAGCGGAGTCGCCTCAACAGATGCTTCAGTAACCGGATTAATATTGCTCATAGCTTTTCCTTTCATCCACCCTGTACAAACTGCACAATTTCCATGACGCACTGGTCGTCGAGCATGGCGTCGGCACGCTTATCGCGCGGGATAATCTCACCATTGAGTTCGATGGCCACACGCTCGGCGCGGAATCCGTGCGCTTCGAGATAATCGGCGACGCTGACCGGCGTCTCGAGCGTGACCTGCTCTCCGTTGACCTGCATAATATCCTTTCAGATAGTAAAAAAGGGTGCACGAAACGAACCGTACCTTATGTGGTGCGCCCATTCATGAACCCAATCATGCGACCGTTCGACCGCTGTGATGTATTGGCTCCATCACGACCGTCTCACGGCTGAATTATGCAAACGGAATGAAAGCTGTATCGGAGAACCCGGCAAATCTGCGACAACGATTCCTTACGGCGGCATGACCCGCGTCAAGTTCCCCGGTCGAAGTCTGGCGACTTCCTCTCAGCCTCACGGCTCCCGTTCGTTACGGTTTCTCAGTGTATGCCGTTGCAGTGACAACAGCAAAATGAAGCTCCCTCATCAGAGGGAGCTTCATTGGGACTAGAACGTGCCGGGGGCTTTGTAGGCGGAACCATCCGACGTGGATGCGGGGAAGAGCTTGAGTTCTTCGACCTCGGCCTTGGCGTCGGCGATCTGCTCGCGCACGCGACCGTAAGCGGTGCCGCCCTTGCCGTTGCGGGAGTCGACCGAACCGTGGCTGGAGAGCACTTCGCGTACTCCCGGAGCCTTGTCGGCCGGCAGGAACGCGGCGAAGGTCTCGATGAAGTCATCGTCGGTCAGATCCCACAGTTCCTGGCCGCGGCCTTCGGCGAGCTTGACGCAGGCACCAGAGAGCTCGTGCGCGTGGCGGAACGGCACACCGTTCTTGACGAGCCATTCGGCGATGTCGGTGGCCAGCGCGAAGCCGGTCGGAGCTTCCTCTTCCAGGCGGTCGCCGTCGAAGTGCATGGTCCTGACCATGCCGGTGAAGGCTGGCAGCAGCACTTCGAGCGTATCGACCTGGTCGAACACGGCCTCCTTGTCTTCCTGCAGATCGCGAGCGTAGGCGGTGGGCAGGCCCTTCAGGGCGGCCAGTAGGCCGGTCAGATCGCCGATGAGTCGGCCGGACTTGCCGCGGGCGAGCTCGGCGATATCCGGGTTCTTCTTCTGCGGCATGATGGAGGAGCCGGTGGAATAGCCGTCGTCGAGCTTGACGAAGGCGAACTCCTGGGTGTTCCAGATGATGATCTCCTCGGACAGGCGGGAGATGTCCACGCCGGTCATGGCGGCCACGAACGCGAATTCGGCCACGAGATCACGTGCGGCGGTGCCATCGATGGAGTTGTCGGTCACGCGGGAGAAGCCGAGCTCACGCGCCACGGCCTCCGGGTCGAGGCCGAGCGTGTTGCCGGCCAGTGCGCCGGAGCCGTACGGAGAGGCGTTGATGCGCTTGTCCCAGTCGATCAGTCGCTGCACGTCGCGAATCAGCGGCCAAGCGTGGGCCATGAGCTGGTGCGCGAGCAGCACGGGCTGGGCGTGCTGCATGTGGGTGCGGCCCGGCATCACGGTGCGGCCGGCCTTTTCGCTCTGCTCGATCAGGGCGTTGACGAGGTCAAGCAGGAGTCCGGCGATTACGCGGGAGTGACGGCGCAACCACATGCGAATCAGGCAGGCGATCTGGTCGTTGCGGGAACGGCCGGCCCTGAGCTTGCCGCCGAGTTCGTCGCCGGCAATGTCGATCAGACCGCGTTCGAGGGCGGTGGCCTCGTCCTCATCGTCTTCGATGGGGGCGAAGGAGCCATCGTCAACGTGGCGCTGGAGCGTGTCGAGCGCATCCTCCATGCGCTGCAGCTCGTCGGCGGTCAGGAGTCCCGCACGGCCGAGAGCACGGGCGTGGGCGCGGGAACCGGCGATGTCGTCGTCGGCCAAGCGCCAGTCGAACTGCGTGGACTTGGACAGTCGGGCCAATTCCGGCGACGGACCAGACGTAAAGCGACCACCCCACAGGGCCAGATGTTCGTTGTTCTCAGTCATGAAGACTCCTTGAAAAGTGAAAATAGCTGTGTTTAAGCGTAGCAATGTGTTCAAACATACAGTTGCCCCCGCTGGCGAGGGCTGTCACATGGAGTGTGACTGAGGACAGTCCTTTCAAAGACCACTCCCAGTCAGCTATGCCGACAGCCTCGCAGCGGGGGCGACTGAGTAAGAATTACTCGACGGTGTTCTTCGGAACCTCGATGCCGTTGCCGAACTTGACGTCGCGCGCTGCGGCCACGCGGGACGGCAGGCCGTAGATGTCGATGAAGCCGTTGGAGGACTTCTGGTCGAAGGTATCGCCGGAGTCGTAAGTGGCCAGCTTGTAGTCATACAGCGACGAATCCGAGCGACGGCCGGTCACGACCGCGCGGCCGCCGTGCAGGACCATGCGAATCTCACCGGACACGTACTTCTGGGTGTCCTCGATGAAGGCATTGAGCGACTGGGTTGCCGGGGAGAACCACTGCGCATCGTAAACCAGCTCACCCCAGCGCTTGTCGATGTCGCGCTTGATGCGGTGCTGTTCGCGTTCGAGGCAGCAGTTCTCGAGTTCCTGGTGAGCGGTGATCAGGGCCACGGCACCCGGGGCCTCGTATAGCTCGCGGGACTTGATGCCGACCAGACGATCTTCGATAAGGTCGATACGGCCGATGCCCTGGGCTCCGGCGCGGCGGTTCATCTCTTCGATGGCCTGCAGCGGAGTGACGTCACGTCCGTCGATCTTGACCGGCACGCCTTCCTTGAACTCGACGACGACTTCATCTTCGACCGGCGGGAAGGCCGGGTCGTCGGTGTAGGAGTAGCAGTCCTTGGTCGGGCCGTTCCACGGATCCTCAAGGAAGCCGGTCTCGATGGCGCGGCCCCACACGTTCTGGTCGATGGAGTACGGGGACTTCTCGGTCTGAGTGATCGGCAGCTTGTGCTCCTTGGCGAACGCGATCTCGACGTCGCGGGTCAGGGACAGGTCGCGAATCGGGCTGATGGCCTTCAGCGTCGGGTCGATGGAGGCGATGGAGACCTCGAAACGAACCTGGTCGTTGCCCTTGCCGGTGCAGCCGTGGGAGATGGTGTCGGCACCGAACTGGTGGGCGGCGCGCACGAGGTGCTTGGAGATCAGCGGACGGGAGATGGCGGAGACCAGCGGGTAGACGCCTTCGTACATGGCGTTGGCCTTGAGGGCCTTCATGCAATATTCGTTGGCGAACTCGTCACGGGCGTCGACCACGTAGGATTCAACGGCACCGCAGGCGAGGGCGCGCTGCTTGATGGTCTCGAGGCTTTCGCCGCCCTGACCGACGTCGAGGGACACGGCCACGACGTCCTTGCCGGTGCGCTCCTTCAGGTACGAGATGGCGACGGAGGTGTCAAGACCGCCGGAGTAGGCCAGAACAATGCGCTTGTTATCTGCCATTGGTTCCCTTTCGTTACAAGTTCAAAAACAAACTGATGCAAGTATATACAGAGGACTGTATATTTATGCACGGCGTGTTGGTTATTTGGAGGCGAGGCTTAGCAGCCAGTCGGAGCGGGAGACGGCGGTGTCGTCATTGGTGCAAATCACCATGACGGTGTCGTCTCCGGCGATGGTGCCCAGCACGCCTTCGATCGGCTGCTTGTCAATCACCGAGGCCACGTATTGTGCGGCACCGGAAGGCGTGTGCACCACAACCAGATTTCCGGCGGCGGCCACCGAGGTGACCAGTCCGTTCAGCACGCGGGACATCTGTGCCTCACCGCGCTCCCCTACATCCTCACCTTCTGAAGCAACGACGCTGCGACCCACTGTGTAGGCCACCGTGCCGTCCTTCAGCCGGGTCTTCACCGCATGCATCTCGTCAAGATCGCGGCTCAGGGTCGCCTGAGTCACCGCAATGCCCTCGTCGATAAGGATTTTGGACAGCTGTGATTGCGAGGTGATGATATGCGTGGCGAGCGCCTGTTCTATGGCACTCAGCCGCGCCGCCCTGGTGGCAGGGCGCTGCAGGGACGGACCGGTTTCACTCATGCGAGCAGGCTTTCGTCTCCACGGGCCTTGCCGGTCAACCAAGTCAGCAACGCTTTCTGTGCGTGCAGACGGTTCTCGGCCTCGTCCCACACCACGGACTGCGGGCCGTCGATCACTTCAGCGGTGACTTCCTTGCCGCGGTAGGCGGGCAGGCAGTGCTGGAAGAGTGCATCCGGCTTGGCCAATGCCATAAGTTCGGTGTTGACCTGGTAATCCCAGAACGGCTTGGAACGGATGGCGTATTCGGCCTCCTCGCCCATGGAGACCCAGGTGTCGGTGAACACGCAGTCGGCGTCCTGCACCGCTTCCTTGGCATCGGTGGTGACCAGGATGGAGCCGCCGGTCTCGGCCGCGACGCGCTTGGCGTCGGCCACGATGTCCGGGCGGGGCAGGTAGCCGTGGGGGCCGGCCACGCGCACGTCCATGCCGGCCACGGCACCGCCGAGCAGGTAGGAGTTGGCCATGTTGTTGGCCGCGTCGCCGAGGTAGGCGATGGTCTGGTTCTTCAGGTTGTCGACGCCGCCTCGGTGCTCGGCGATGGTCTGGAAGTCGGCGAGAATCTGGCAGGGATGGAAGTCATCGGTCAGGGCGTTGACCACCGGATGGGTGGAGTACTTGGCCATTTCTTCGACGCGGTCCTGACCGAAGGTGCGCCACACCACGCCGTAAGCCATGCGGTCGAGCACACGAGCGGTATCGGCCACGGGCTCGCCACGGCCCAGCTGGGAGCCGGACTTGTCGATGACCAGCGGGTAGCCGCCAAGCTCGGCAACGCCGATGGAGAAGCTGGAACGGGTGCGGGTGGATGGCTTGTCGAACAGTACGGCGACGGCCTGCGGACCGGCGAACGGCTGCTTGTAGAAGCGGTCGTGGTGGAACTTGATGGCAAGTTCGAGCACCTGCTTCTGTTCCTCATGGTTGAGGTCGTCGTCACGCAGCATGTGGCGAAGTTCTGGGGTCATGATGATCTCCTTGGATCGGTGGGTCGGCAGTGACAGAGAGAAATCAGTCGTCGGGCAGGTCCGTAGGCACATCCTTGAGGATGGCAAGTGCCTGATCCACGTCTTGTGCGGTTACAATCAGCGGCGGTGCGAAACGCAGCGCATTGGGAGCCACCGCGTTGACGATGAGCCCGTGTTCGAGGCAGTAGTTCATCACCGCGTGGGAGCAGGGATGCTTGAGCTCGACGGCGTCCAGCAAACCACGGCCGCGTACGGAAACGAACAGCGGATTACCGGTGGCCATAATGCCATCGCGCAGCTGTTCGCCGCGAGCTTCGGCGTTGGCCACCAGATTCTCGTCTTCAATCACGTCAAGAGTGGCGAGTCCCGCAGCCGCACCCAGCGGATTGCCGGCAAAGGTGGAGCCGTGGGAACCAGGAGTGAACAGAGCCGCAAGTTTCTCGCCGAAAGCGATCATGCCGCCCATCGGGAATCCGCCTGCCACACCCTTGGCGAAAGTCACCATATCCGGCGTCACGCCGCCGGACAGATCGTCACGCTGGAATGCGAACCACTTGCCGGTACGTCCGATACCGGTCTGTACTTCATCGATGATAAGCAGCGCGTGGTTGATATCGCACAGTTCGCGCACGAACTTGACGTAATCGGCGTCCAACGGCTGCACGCCGGCTTCGCCTTGGATAAGTTCCAGAATCACAGCAGCCACCGGACCCTTGCCATAGCGACCGAGACCGGTCTGTGCAAAAGCGTCGTGCAGGGCGACCTTGTCGCCGGCGCGCACGAATTCGATGTTCGGCACCAGCGGATCATACGGCTTGCGGATACCGGGTTTCCACGTGGCGGACAGCGCACCCATCGTACGGCCATGGAAGCCGTGAGTCATTGCGAGAATGCGTGCGGGCTTGCCGCCGATGGAAGGCAGGGCACCAGGCAAGGTGCGTCCATACAGCTTGGCGAGCTTGAGGGCAGCTTCATTGCCTTCAGCACCGGAGTTGCCGAAGTAGACTTTGGAGCCTTCAGGTGCACCAGCCAGCTTGACCAGTTTTGATGCCAATTCAATTTGCGGCTCGGACGCAAAATAGTTGCTGATATGAGCCACCTTGGCAGCCTGATCGGCAACCGCCTTGACCCACTTGGGGTGGGCATATCCGAGGGAATTGACGGCGATGCCTGCCAGGAAATCGAGGTATTCGTTACCGTCAACATCCCAGATGTGGGCACCTTGGCCGTGATCCATGACGCGCAGCGGCGTACCGAACACATTCATGTGGACCTGAGAGTACTCTCCCAGCCACTTGCTGTCTTCCGTACCTAGTTTTTCCTCATGCTCAGTAGCCATAAGAGCTCCTCATTTCCAGTCCTTCATCGGGCATAACCATGGTACCGATGCCTGCGGAGGTGAATATCTCGTTCAAAATCGAATGCGGCTTGCGCCCATCGATGATATGGGCTTGGGGCACGCCACCGTCGATGGCCCTGACACAGGCCTCCATCTTGGGTCGCATACCGGATTCCAGGTCCGGCAGCATATCGCGCAGGGTTTCCACACCGATCCGGCCAATCAGAGAATTCTTGTCCGGCCAATCGGCGTACAGACCATCCACATCGGTCAAGATAACGAGCTTGTGTGCGCCCACAGCGGCAGCCAAAGCGGCGGCAGCGGAATCGGCGTTCACGTTGAGCACTTCAGTGGCATCTTCTTCGTTCGGAGCCACGGAAGAGACGACCGGGATACGACCGGCGGCCACCAGATCCTCGACTGCCGAAGCATCGACGGAAACCACGTCGCCGACCAGGCCGATATCGGTGGACTTGCCATCGATGATGGGCCTGCGCTGCATGGCCGAGAACAGGCCGCCGTCTTCACCGGACAGACCTACGGCCAGCGGGCCGTGCGCGTTGATCAGGCCTACCAGTTCGCGTGAAACCTTGCCGGTCAGAACCATGCGCACCACATCCATGGCCTCGGGGGTGGTGACCCTCAGGCCGCCCTTGAATTCGGATTTGATGCCGAGGGCCTTGAGCATGTGGGAAATCTGCGGGCCGCCGCCGTGCACGACGATCGGGTGCAGACCCACCTGACGCAGAAAGACCATGTCTTCGGCGAAGCACTGCTTCAGATGGTCATCGACCATGGCATTGCCGCCGTATTTGACGACGATACGCTGGCCGGCGAACTCCTCCAGCCATGGCAGCGCTTCAATAAGCACTTCTGCCTTCTGATCGGCGCGCAAATCGGTGTGCACGTCGAAATGGAACCCAGGTCCCTTCAATTCTGTAGACAATTTTTCTCTTTTCTGCGACGCCGGCGACGCTATCGCTGCCGGCTGCTACAAACAGCCCACTGGGCTGTTTGTCAGCTTTCGTAGTCGGCGTTGATGTGGACGTATTCGTGGGTGAGATCGTCGGTCCAGACGGTGGCCTCGGCGTCCGAGCCGGTGTTCAGGTCGATGTCAATGTGGACTTCGCGCGGGGTCATGTCGACCTCGCTACGGTCGCGGCCGGCACCGCCGTTCTCGCAGATGCGCACGCCGTTGACGTCCACGGTCACCTTGTTCGAATCGTAAGGCGCGACTTCAGGTGGCACAGTGCCCAGGGAGCTGACGATGCGGCCCCAGTTCGGATCGTTGCCGGAGATGGCGCACTTGAGCAGGTTCGAGGCGGCGACGGCACGACCACAGGCAAGTGCCGCGTCTTCGCTGGTGGCACCGGTGACGATGATACGGATGTCGTGGGAGGCACCTTCGCCGTCGCCGATGATCTGGCGGGACAGGGATGCGCAGGCCTCACGCACCAGCTTGTTGAATTCGTCCTTGTCCGGTTCGACGCCAGAGGCACCGGAGGCGAGCAGCAGGACCGTGTCGTTGGTGGACATGCAGCCGTCCACGTCGATGCGGTTGAACGAATGTTCGGCAGCCACAGCGAGTGCGGCCTGCATCTGACCGGCGGAGACAACCGCATCGGTGGTGATGACGCACAGCATGGTGGCCAGCTGCGGGGCAATCATGCCCGAGCCCTTGACCATGCCGCCGATCTTCCAGCCGTTGGAGCCGGTCAGTTCGACCGTCTTCGGCTTGGTGTCGGTGGTCATGATGGCGTGGGAGGCGTCGGTGCCGGCTTCGGCGGTGGCGGCAAGAGCCTCATGGGCACTCTTGGCACCAGCCAGCACGTTGTCCAACGGCAGCAGTTCACCGATGAGACCGGTGGAGCAGACAGCCACATCATTCGGTTCGGCGCCGATGAGCCCGGCGACCGTTTCCGCGGTGGCGACGGACTGGGCGTAACCGGCCTCGCCGGTGCAGGCGTTGGCACCGCCGGAGTTCAGAATCACGGCCTTGACGTGACCGTCGGCGACGACCTTACGGCTCCACTGCACCGGGGCGGCACAGAAACGGTTCGAGGTGAACACGCCTGCAGCCGCGTCGAGCGGGCCGTTGTTGACCACGAGGGCCAAGTCCTTCTTGCCTTCGACGGATGAAATACCAGCCGCCACGCCGGCGGCGGAGAAACCTTGTGCAAATGTAACGCTCACGGTGCTACTCCGATCTTGGTCAGGCCCGCGTCTTCCGGCAGGCCTAGTGCGATGTTCAGTGATTGGACCGCTTGTCCGGCGGTACCACGGTTGAGGTTGTCGATGGCGGCAAAAGCGTAGATGCGGCCGGCCTTGCGGTCGGTGACGACCTGCAGGTGGGCTGCGTTGGATCCGATGATGTTGCCGGTGGCGGGCAGCGTGCCCTCGGGCAGCAGCACCATGAAGTCCTGACCTTCATAGGCCTTGGACCATACGGCGCGAATCTCCTCATCGCTCAGTGTCTTGGCCTTGTCCGTCATGCGGGCGGACACGGTGGCGAGGATGCCTCGGGACATGGGGGCGAGAATCGGTGTGAAGCCGAGCGTGAATTCGCTGGCTTCGGCCGCGCTCTTGCCGGCCGCGTGGGCGAAGTTCTGCAGGATTTCGGGAATGTGGCGGTGCTTGCCGCCCACCGAATACGGCAGGGCGGATTGCAGGGCCTCGGCGGCAAGCAGGTTGGTGCGCTTGAGATTCTTGCCGGCACCCGAGTATCCGACGACCAGATCGGCCACGATATCCTGCGATTCAACCAGTCCTTCGGCGATGCCGGGCTGGAGGGCCAGCGTGGTGGCGGTGACGTTGCAGCCAGGACCTGCGATGCGCTTGGTGCCAGGAAGCGCCGCACGCTGGCGGGTGTAGGAGCCGTCCGCGGCTTTGCCGGTGATGAGCTCGGGCATGCCGTAGGTCCAATGCTCATAGAAATCGCCGCCGTAGAACTCATCCCAAGCGGCCTGTTCTTCGAGGCGATGGTCGGCGCCCAAATCCACAACCACGGCATTCGGATCGAGCTGCGAGGCGAGCTTGCCCGAAGCACCGTGCGGCAGTGCGAGGATGATAACGTCATGCCCGTTCAGCACTTCGGGCGTGGTATCTTCAACGACCAGATTGGCCAGTTGGGGAATATGCGGCATGTGCTTGGCCATCGACTCCCCCACTGAGGAATGGCCTGCCACGCAGGTGATGTCGAAGTCGGGGTGCGCGGCCAGAATGCGCAGCGCTTCACCGCCGGCATAGCCCGTGGCACCGGCCACGGCCACTGTATATTTCGCCATACTCATCTCTTTTCACTGATGTGTCTTCGGATGAGTATACGCGATTATGCAGACTATTGCATATTTATGCAGTGGGTGTGTTGGTATGTGAACGCTACTTATGCGGAGATGGAGTCGGAGGAGGAGCCGGTGCCGCCGGTGAGTTGCTGGAGGGCTTCCTGGTAAAGGCTCATGGCGTCATAGCCATTGAAGGCCATCCAGATGACGGCGATGGTGTACAGCACGTTGATTACCACGGCGGCCACGGCCAAACCGAAGCCCTTCATATGGAAAGTGCGCGTGCGCCACATTGCCACCGCGCCCATCAGTGCCGAGAGCACTGGCACCGGGAAGAACAGGGCGAGGATAAAGGAGATGATCGCATACGAATCCCAGTGCCCGTAGAGTGGGTTCTGTTTTGGATCGTTCAGGTCGATGCCGTGGTAATAATGCGGCTGGTGAGGCTGACCGTTCGGCTGTTGACCATACGGCTGGCCCTGCATGCCCGGGTACCCGCCCGGATATGCGCCCGGACCGGACTGTTGGCCGCCTTGAGCGTACGGCCAGCCGCCCGCCTGCTGATTGCCGGGCCACGCCGGCTGCTGACCATACGGCTGGCCGGCCTGCTGAGATTGTGCCGCGCCACCGTTATCGCCAGCGGCTGCGGCGGAATCCTTCTTGGTATCCGGCTCGGGAGCGCCATAAATATACGGGTTGTAATTCGGCCCGTATTGGCCAGACATAGCACCATATTCAGGCTGCTGGTACTGCCCGTATTTCGGCTTGTCCTGCTCCGCTTGGCTCATGGCGCTCCTCGATTCGGATGATTGGTTGGGTCAGGCGCGCAGCTGGGCGCCGATTTCGGCGGCCTCAGCCACGATGGCCTTGCGGATGGCGTCGCTGTCTTCGGCGGACAGCGTCTTGCTCGGCGAACGGAACACCACCGCATAGGCCAGGGACTTCTTGCCCTCGCCCACCTGTTCGCCGGTGAACACGTCGAACAGTTCGATGGATTCGAGGTTCGCGCCGACGGCCTTGCGAATCACGTTCTCAAGCTGGCCTGCGGTCACGGTCTCGTCCACGGTGAAGGCCAAATCCTGCTTGACCGGCGGGAACGTGGAGATCGGCTTGGCCTGGACGGGCTTGCCGGTCAGCGTGGCGAACAGCGCGGTGAGGTTCAGCTCGAAGGCCGCGGAATGGGCCGGGAAGCCGAGCGCCTCGTTGACGCGCGGGTGCAGTTCACCAACCCAGCCGGTAAAGACGTCGCCCACCATGACGCGGGCGGCGCGGCCGGGGTGCCATTGGACTGGCACATCGTCGGCGGCGGGCTGGTCGAGTTCGATTGCGGCACCGATACGGCCGGCGATGCGGCGCACGGCCTCGACGGCGTCGGACCAGTCGACCGGGCGCTTGCCGCCCATCCAGCCATCGTCCTCGGCCAGACCGGTCAGGATGCCGGCCACATGGTCGGGCTGTTCGGGCAGACCGGCGTCAAGCGCGGCGAGCTGTTCGTCGGTGGGGCGCACGCCGCCGGGCAGTGCCGGGATGGCGGGCGCGTTCGGATCCCACAGGTAGACGTGGCCGAGCTCATACAGGGACACGTTTTCGATGCCGCGGCGGATGTTGCGCTGCACGGTGGTGGCCAGGGTCGGCAGAATCTCGCGACGCAGGTACGGACGGTCGCCGTAGAGTGGGTTGGCGATCTCGACGCTGACCTTCTTGGTGGCTTCCGGGTCGAAGCCGAAGGCCTTGTAATCGTCGTCGCCCACGAACGGGTAGCTCAGCGATTCGACCATGCCGAACTCGGCGAGCTCGTCCGCCACGCGACGGCGACGCTGCTGGTCCGGGGTCAGGCCCACCAGACCCTCGACCGGTGCCGGCGGCACGGTGATCGGAATCTGGTCGTAGCCGACCAGTCGGGCAATCTCCTCGACCAGGTCGCACGGCTCGTTCAAGTCCGGGCGCCAGCTCGGCGCGGTTACGGCGAACTCGCCGTTGCCGCCGCCGGCCACCGTGCAGCCAATGTCGGTCAGGATGTCGGAGATGCGGTTGATGTCCACGTCGAGGCCGGCCACGCGGGCCACTTCGGAGGCCTTGAAGTGGATGACCTTGGCGCGCGGTGTGTTGTTCACGTCGTTCGGGTGTTCGCTGGGCTCGCCGTTGCCGTACTTGGCCATGAGCTCGGCGGCCATCTGGGTGGCGGCGGGCTGCAGCGCGGTGTCGACGCCACGTTCGAAGCGGCGGGAGGCCTCGGATGGAATCTTGTGGCGACGGGCCGAACGGGCGATGGTCACCTGATCGAAGTGCGCGGCCTCCAGAAGAATGTTCTTGGTGTCGGCGGTCACTTCGCCATACAGGCCGCCCATCACACCGGCAAGACCGAGGATGCGCGAGCCGCGTTCGCCGTTCGGCGAATCGGTGATAAGCAGATCTTCGACGCTCAGGTCATGTTCCTTGCCGTCCAGGGTGGTGAGTTTCTCACCCTCGTTGGCGCGGCGCACGACAATCGGGCCTTCGAGCTTGTCGAGGTCGTAGGCATGCATCGGCTGGCCGAGGTCAAGCATCACGTAGTTGGTCACGTCCACGGCCAAGGAGATGGAGCGCATACCGGCGCGGATCAGGCGACGACGCATCCAGTTGGGCGTGTGGGCGTTGGGGTTGAAGTCCTTGACGATGCGCGCGTAGTAGCGGTCGCAACCGGGCACGCCGTGAATCGGATTGTTATCGTCGATTTCAACATCGATGTCCACCGGGGTGCCGGGCTGGTAGTCAGCAGGTTCCGGGGCCTTCTCGTTGAGTGCCACGGCCGGATCGGTGTAGACGGCACCGGTGGAGTGGTGGTATTCGCGGGCCACGCCACGGTAGGACAGCGTGTAGCCACGGTCCGGGGTGATGTTGATCTCAAGCAGAGGCTGGTCGAGGTGCAGCAGATGCATGGCGTCCTGACCAGGCTTCAGAGCCTCGTATTCAGCCTCGGAGAAGCCGTACTGACGCAGCAGGATGATGCCATTGTGGTTGTCGCCCAGACCCAGCTCACGTTCGGAGGCACACATGCCGTTGGAGATGTGGCCGTAGGTCTTGCGCGGTTCGATCTTGAAGTCGCCGGGCAGCACGGCACCAGGCAGGGTGACGACGACCTTTTCGCCGGCCTTCATGTTGGGCGCGCCGCAGATGATGCCGCGCGGCACCTTGTTGCCGTCTTCGTCGGTCTCGTTCCATTCGTCGCCGCAGTCCACGTGGCACCAGTTGATGGTCTTGCCGTTCTTCTGCGGTTCGGGGGTGGCGTCGACCACGTAGCCGACCACAATCGGGCCGGTCACCTGAGAGGAGTGAATCTCCTCTTCCTCAAGACCCACCTTGACAAGGTCCTTGGCGAGCTGTTCGTAGGTCAGGCCTTCGGGAACCTCGACATGGTCCTTGAGCCAATCGATATCGATCATAGGCATGGCTGAATCACTCCCCCATCACAAACTGTTCGGCGAAACGCACGTCACCTTCGACCAGGTCGTGCATGTCGTTGATGTCGCTGCGCAGCAGGAGCGTGCGCTCCATGCCGACGCCGAAGGCGAAACCGGTGTAGACGTCCGGGTCGATGCCGGCGGACTTCAACACGTTCGGGTTCACCATGCCGCAGCCGCCCCACTCGAGCCAGCCGGGGCCGCCCTTCTTGTCGGGGAACCACAGGTCGAGTTCGGCGCTCGGCTCAGTGAACGGGAAGTAGCTCGGGCGCAGGCGCGTCTTGGCTTCAGGGCCGAACATGGCGACGGCGAGCTTGTCCAGCACGCCCTTCAGGTCGGCCATGGTCAGGTGCTTGTCGACGGCGAGGGCTTCGCACTGGTGGAACACCGGAGTATGGGTGGCGTCCAGCTCATCGGTGCGGAACACGCGGCCCGGGGACGCGATGTACAGCGGCACTCCACGGGTCAGGAGGGCACGGACCTGATCGGAGGAGGTCTGCGTACGCACCACCATGTTGGAGCCGACGAAACCGGCGGCGTCCTTGGCTTGATTGCCCTTGACGTAGAAGGTGTCCTGCATCTGGCGGGCCGGATGGTCCGGGCCGAAATTCAGGGAGTCGAAGTTGTACCATTCGGCTTCGATTTCCGGGCCGGAGGAGATCTGCCAGCCCATGGAGATGAAGAAGTCCTCGACGTCCTCCATCAGCTTAGGCAGCGGGTGACGGGCGCCCAGAGGCTTACGGCTCACCGGCAGCGTCATATCCACGGTTTCGGCGGCAAGCGCGGCCTTCTCGGCGGCTTCCTTGAGCTCGACCTCCTTGGGACCATAGGCGCGGCCGAAGTCGGCGCGCAGCTTGCCCATGAGCTTGCCGGCTTCCTTCTTCTGGTCGGCGGGCAGGGAGCCAATGGCCTTGCTGGCCTTGGTCATCGCCGAATCGGCACCTGCGTACGTTGTCTTGATGGCCTTGAGCTCCTCCAGGTTGGAGGCGTTCTGGATTTTCTCGATGCCCTCGGCAACCTCAGCGGTCACCTGGTCGGCGTCGAACACCATTTGTTCTGCCACGAGAACCCTTTCGTCTGATGTTTTCTCAGCGTTTCACAGCGTTTTTACCGGTTTCACATTCTTTCAACATGACCCGACATAGATAGCGACATCAGCATCACCGCGGCCGAGGTGCCGAGGTTCAGCGATTCGGCCTTGCCATAAAGCGGGATGGAGACGATGCAGCCGCAGCGCGTGAGGATGTCCGGTTCCAAGCCACGCGCCTCATTGCCGAACAGCACGGCTTTCGGAGCCTCGACCGCCGCCTTGTCCGCCAGTACTGCGGGCAGGCTTTCCGGCTTGCGTTCTTCGGTGCCGTATACGTCGGCGGCCCAGACGTCCATATTATGGTCGCCTGTCCAGGTGAAGAATTCGTCGGTGCTCATGGCGAGTACCGGCAGATGGAACAGGGAGCCTGCGGTGGAGCGGATGACCTTGGGGTTCAGCACGTCCACGCAGTCGTCCACGAAGATTACGGCGTCGCAGCCGGCCGCATCGGCCGCACGGATCACGGTGCCGGCGTTGCCCGGGTCGCGCACCTGCCAGAAGGCGGCAATCTGCGGGGCCCGACCGTTCTTGCCAAGTTCGACGTCATCGGCTCCGGCGTGCATGGACTCGGCATTGCCGACGGCCGCGATGCCTTGGGCGTCCGGACTGATGCGGCGCATCACGTCGCCGGTGCAGTAGTGCACATAAATCGTGGCATCCTGCGAGGTTTCGACGATCTTCTCCAACGTGGAGGAGATGATACGCGGATGTTCCAGCGCCTGCGAAACCTCTACATACAGGTCCTGCACCACGTCCGGCCGCCAAGTGACGGCCTCGCGCACGGATTGCGGGCCTTCGATAAGAAAACGGCCCGAACGTTCGCGGCCTTTGGCGCGGGTCAGATCGGCGATGCGGCGCACGCGGTCGGATTTCGGATTATCAAGAATCTGGGCGTTGATGGGCATAGCCACTACCCTACTGCCGGGTCATTACGTCAGTCGCGAGACTGAGGGTGGTCGAGGCTGGAACCACCCCAGTCGGCTACGCCGACAGCCCCCCGCCAGCGGGGGCATCATAAGGCGTTCAGACACCTTGAAAGGCACTGTGCTAATCTGTCGCCTTTCAGACACCCTGAAAGGCACTGTGCCAGCCTGTCGCCTTTCAGACACCCTGAAAGGCGAAGTGCCAATTCCCGGTGCCGACGGCTACGCCTATGGAGGCCAGCGGGACGGCCAGACAGATGACGTAGAAGATCCAGTCGATAGGCTTCAGACGCGAGATGCGGGCTTGGGAACGTGGGGCGCCGGAGCCGAAGCCGCGCGCTTCCATGGCGGTGGCAAGTTTGGTGGCACGCCGGATGGAGAGCACCAGCAGTCCGAACGCTTGGGAGAGAGCACGGGCGATGGCGTTACCGTCACCAAGGCCGCGCGAACGCTGGGACAAGCCGAGTGCGCGCCAATCTTCCTGCAGCAGCGTAAACATGCGCAATCCGGCCAATCCGCCGTATACGAATCGCGGTGAGAAGTGCAGAATCTCAACCAGACCGTCCGCCAAATCAGTGGGATCGAGGCCCAAGGCCAGAATCACGCCGGGTACGGCAATGGCCGCCACCCTGATAGCCGTGGCGATGGCCAGATTGATGGACCCCTCGCTGATCACAATCCAGCCACCCTGCCACAGGATCTCGCCCGAGGTGCGGCCGTAGAGGAACACGGAGATAAAACTGCCGGCGGCGGCGATCCATACCGGCCAGGTCTTACGGCATACGGTCCACGGAGCCACGCCACCAATCCACAGCAGCACGAATTCGATGCCGAGCGCCGTGGATGCGGATACCACATCCAGACTGATGAACATCGGAATGCACAGCAGCAACGCACCGATGATGCGACTGACCGCGTTGATGCGCGCGATGAACCATGAGGGCGATGAGGCTTTGACCGGCTCCACGCGCGTTTCCTGCGGGCTGACGGTTACCACGTCACTCATGCCTTCGCCTCCTCGAACATCACGCGTCGTGCGCCCAGCGCATCCACCAGCGCCTCATCGTGCGTCACCATGATCACGCACGAGCCTTGGTCGCGGATGGCGGCGATCAGCTTGACCATTTCATTCCACGTACTGAAATCCTGTCCGAATGTCGGCTCGTCCATCACCAACACTTTGGGTGCGGCGGCCAGCATGGAGGCCACGGACAGTCGCCGCTTCTCCCCGCCAGACAAGGTGTACGGGTTGGCTTTGGCGAAGCGCGTGAGATTCATCTGCTCAAGCATGCGGTCGGCGGTCTGATAAGCCTCGTCTTGGCTCTGCCCCATCGACTTGGGGCCGATGGATACCTCGTCACGCACAAAGTTGGCAGCGAACTGGTGTTCGGGCTCCTGGAACACCATGCCGATACGGCCCAGCAGTTCCTTGCTTTTCCAGTCGATCGGCTCACGCCCGGCATGCGCGGGCTTGAGGTTGTCGGCGATGAGCACCTTGCCGGCGATAGGCTTGAGTAGCCCGGCCAAGGTCAAGGCCAAGGTCGATTTGCCCGCGCCGTTCGGACCCATCAGAGCCGTTACTTCGCCGGGATAAAAATCCAGATTGATACCAACGCCAAGAGCGGCCCCACGGCCAAAGCTTAAGTTCTCGGTGCTGAGCACCGGCGCATCGTGCGCAGACTCCTGCTTCGGTGAGTAATCGGGAATCGCACGGCCCGGCACCCACGCGCCACCGGCGGCCAACACGTCGCCCATCTCGGCGAACACCTCGTCCGGCTTGCCGTCGGCAATGACCGCACCCGTGGGCGAACTTGCATCGGGTCGGCCGAGCACAATCACGCGATCGACCAGATCGAGCCATACATCGATATGATGTTCGACCACAACCATGGTCTGTCCGGTGGCCTCGATGACCTTTTTGACCGCGTCATGCACTTCGACCACGCCTTCGGGATCGAGGTTGGCGGTCGGTTCGTCCAACAACAGCAGACCGGGCTTCATAGCCAGCACGCCGGCCAACGCGAGACGTTGACGCTGACCGCCGGACAGATGGCGGGTGGACCGATCCAGTTCGAGTCCGCCGAGTCCCACCATATCCAATGATTCGCGCACTCGCTGCCAAATCTCCTCGCGCGGCACGTTGAGGTTTTCGCAGCCGAAGGCCGCGTCATCGCCCAGTCGTTCAAGAATGATCTGCGAGTCCGGGTCCTGAAGCACCAGTCCCACGCGACCTCGCGCCTCGCGCGCATCGACGCCATCGATGGTGAGCGAGCCCTCCTGCTCGCCTTCCTCATCGCCGCCAAGTACGCCTGCGAGACCGGCCATCATCGTGCTTTTGCCCGCGCCCGAAGCACCGAGCAGCAACACACGTTCACCTGGCCGGATGGTGAAATCGACGGCACGCAACGCGAAGTCCTTACGCGTGGCGTGCCGCCATCCCCAGCCGCTGGCCTCTACCGCAGCCGGATTAATCTGCATCAGACGCGCGCCTTGCTGCGGCCGGATTCAAAACGCTCCAGAGCACCGGTGACGGCGAGCGCACGAGACAAGTACCAGACCACCACGCCGGCGATCACGACGCCGGAGATGATGGAGCCCACCAGATACCAAGTGACGCGCAGGCCGTTCCAGCCCGGGTTGGTGGCCCAGTAGTAGGCCCAGCAGCCCACGCCGGCGAGCGCACCGGACAGGATGGTGGTGCCGATGTTCCACTTCTTCCAAGCGAAGACGGCGAAGGCAATTTCGGCACCCAGACCCTGGATGATGCCGACGATCAGCGAGCCGCCGACGCCCCACTGGTTGCCCAGCGTAAGCTCAAGGAAGGCGGCGAGGGTTTCGGCAAACAGTGCGGCACCGGGCTTGCGCACAATGATTGCAGCGAGCGGGCCGGCGAACAGCCAGAATCCGTTGAGCAGACCCTCGAAACCGGGGGTCACGCCTTCAAACAGGGCCAGCGGGGCGGAGCAGACAATGTCCCAGCCCCAGAAAATGACGCCGGATGCGACGGCGATGATTGCGGCGACGACGATATCGACGACGCGCCACTTGTAATTGGCTTTGGCCACAGCTTCAGTCATGAATGTGCCTTTCTTCTGCTCGTACGCAGGCCGAACATACATGGATATATGTACGCACATGATGCACATGTTCGTGGCCACGCGCAGGTTGGTTCAGGCACGGGTGGGTAAGAGCGACATTTCCGTGCGCCGGCATTATCCGGTCACGTTCCATCGGTCGAGACTATGAATCTCCTCTCAGCCGCCTAACGGCAGCTCCCGTGTCAACTCCCCGACTATAAAGCAAGCCGCCGTCAAAGGCAATAGCCACATCCGTGACCTACCTGACGGCAGCTCGCCACCATTACCGATGCGGTTCGGTTACTTGCCGAGCTTGTCCAGCAGCAAAGCCTCGGTGATCACGTTGTTCTTGAGGCCGGGCAGGGAGATGGACTCATTGGGGCTGTGGGCGTTGGCCTTCGGGTCTTCGGGGCCGGTGACCAGCACCTGAGCGTTGGGGAAAATGCGCTGCAGTTCGGGGATGAACGGAATGGAGCCGCCCTCGCCCTTGTTGATGGGCTCAACGCCGAAGGCCTCGGTCATGGCTTCCAGCGCGTCTTTGGTGGCCACGGCGGTCGGGTCCATGGCCCAGCCCATGCCGTTTTCGCCGCGTTCGACAGTGACCTTGGCGCCGAACGGCGCGTGGGATTCGAGGAATGCAGCCAGTGCTTCCTGCGCTTCTTCAGGGCGCTGGGTGGGCGCGGTGCGCAGCGACAGACGGAAGCGGGTCTCCGGGGCGATCACGTTGAAGGATCCCTCGACCGGGTGGGCGTCGAAGCCGATCACGGTCACGGACGGCTTGGTCCACAGGCGTGAGGCCAGCGAACCGGTGCCGGCGAACTCGTAACCGGCCACCACGCCAGAATCCTCGCGCACGGTGGTTTCGTCAAGGTCGCGTTGCAAACCGCCGATTGGCTCTTCCGCGGCCACGCCGGGCACGGCCAGATCGCCGTTCTCGTCGTACATGGAAGCGATGAGCATGGCGGCCAACGTATTGGAGTCGAGAATCGGGCCGCCGTACTGACCGGAGTGCACCGGGTGCTCAAGGCCCTGCACGGTCACGTCCACGCAGGTGTTGCCGCGCAGCGAGGTGGTCAAAGAAGGAATGTCCGCCGACCAGTTGCCGGAATCGGCCACGATAATCACGTCGGCGGCGAATTCGTCGCGGTGAGCCTCGATGAAGGGAATGAAGCTTGGCGAGCCCATCTCCTCTTCGCCTTCGATGAACACTTTGATATTGACGTTGAGGTCGTCGCCCAAAGCCTTCAGCGCACCGGAGTGGATGGCGATGCCGCCGCCGTCATCGGCGGAGCCACGGCCGTAAAGACGGCCGTCGATTTCGGTGGCCACGAACGGGTCGGTGTTCCACTCGGCCGGGTCCGGAACAGGCTGCACGTCGTGATGGGCGTAGAGCAGCACGGTGGGGGCGTCCGGAGAAACGATATGCGAGCCGATGACCTCCCATGCGCCCGGAGTGCCGTCGGCATTGGAAGCCTGGACCACCTTGGCATCCACACCCACGAGGCGCAGTTCGTCTGCCACGAATTCAGCGGAGCGCTTCATATGTTCGGCGGTGATGCCCTTGGCGGAAATCGACTGCAGCGCAACCTTTTCGGCCAGCACCTTGACGATGCGGTTCCAATCGGTTTCGACGCGCGAACGAATCTCGTCAGCGGTGAGCGTTGCCATGATGGTCCTCCTTTATATGTGTGTAAGCGGCGTCATTGCAATGGCTGCGCCAGTATACAAGTGTCTGAACGTCACCGTAACCTCAAAGCATGACATGGAATCCGTTTAGGAAAAAAGAAGAGGCCCAAGTTCCCGTTGAGCAGGCCCCGAAGAAGACCGCCGATCCTTCTGAGAAAAAAGGCCGTCCTACCCCGAAGATGAAGCAGGCTCAGGCCGCCGGTATCCGTCCGCTGGTTCCGGTGGACCGCAAGGCCAGCGCCAAGGCCGCCAAAGCCCGTCTGCGTGAGAAGGAGAACGCCGAGTACGAGGCGATGCAGAAGGGCGATATCAACCACATGCCCAAGGCGGAACGCCTGCCTTGGCGTATCTACATCCGTGATTATGTGGATGCCCGTTTCAACCTTGGCGAATGGTTCATCCCGGTGGCCTTCGCGATTCTGATCGTCTCCATGTTCGTCACTTCTTTGATGCAGAACCAGTGGGCTTCCATCATCATGATGGCGCTTATGTACGGTTACCTGATTGCCGTGATCATCGACGTATGGCTGATGTGGCGCAAGCTCAAGGCCAAGCTCATCGCCAAGTACGGCGAACAGTCCGTGTCCAAGGGCTCCCGCTCCTTCTCCTACGCTTGGAGCCGTTCGATTCAGATGCGTCGTTGGAGGCTTCCCAAGCCGCGTTACCCGAAGCGCGGTCACTGGCCGGCGGACTGATTGTCCATATATACTCTGGCTCCCCTCGTTGAGGGGCTGAGCCGTAAAGAAAACAGTCCAGTGGACTGTTTTTAGGCGAAGTGGCGGCGATAGCCACATATGGCTCCCTAGCATGGGAGCCATACTTATATGCACCAAGGAGGCAATCATGAGCGAACAGTTTGATCTGGTCATCATCGGGGCCGGCCCCGGCGGCTATTCCACAGCCCTGCGCGCCGCCGAACTCGGCATGAAAGTGGCACTCATCGAGCGTGACGCCACCGTGGGCGGCACCTGTCTCAACCGTGGCTGCATCCCCTCCAAGGCGCTCATCACCGCCACCCACACCATCGACACCGTGCACCGTGCGGCCGAGCTCGGCGTCAACGCCTCGGTGAATGGCATCGACTTCGGCACGCTGCGCGACTATCGCCTGCGCGTGGTCAAGACGATGGTGGGAGGACTGGCCGGACTGCTTGCCCATCGCGGCATCACCGTGTTCCGAGCCAATGCCGCGTTCCATGCGGATGAGACCGCTCCAGCAACTTCCAACCACATCGTCCACCTCGTCCCTTCCCCCGACCAAAGCGACATCCTCACCTATCACAAGGCCGATGTCCCCGAGCCCAGCGGCCCCACGATGGACCTCACGGCCACGAACATCGTCATCGCCACCGGTGCCAAGCCACGCCCATTGCCCGGCAACCCGTTCGCCGGCGCCCTCATCGACTCCACACAGGCGCTGGAAGTCAACGAATTTCCCTCGTCGGCGGTGATTATCGGCGCCGGGGCCATCGCCCTTGAATTCGCCTCGATGTGGAACGCCGCCGGTTCGAAGGTGACCTTGCTGATTCGCAAGGACCGTGTGCTCTCAGCCTGGGACCGGAGAGCCGGCACCACGCTGACCCGTGAGCTCAAACGTCATGGCGTGAACATCATCACCCGCGCCAGCGTCACCCATGTGGACACCGGCGCGAACCTTGGTGCCACCGTGCACTACACGTGCGAAGGCCAGGACGGCGAACAAAGCGTCTGGGGCGAAATCGCCCTTGTCGCCATCGGGCGTGACCCGATCACCGACCCAGCATGGGGCGTGACGATTGACGACCACGGACATGTCGCCACGGATGCGTACGGCCGCACCGACAAACCGGGCGTATGGGCGGTGGGCGATGTGACGGCCGGTCACGCGCTGGCGCATCGTGCTTTTGAGCAAGGCATCGTCATCGCGGAGACCATCGCCGGACTCAATCCCAAGCCGGTGGACGAAGCCACCGTGCCGCAAATCGTGTTCTCCTTCCCCGAAGCGGCGTCGGTCGGGCTCACCGTCGAACAGGCGCAGGCGAGAGAGGATCTCATTGAAATCAAGGAGACCAACTATCCGATGCTGGCGAACGCGCGCATGCTGATGAGCGGCACGGCCGGTTCACTGACCATCGTCTCCGGCTGCGACGCGGCCAACCCGGACACCCCGCGCGTGCTCGGCGTGCACATGGTCTCCCAGATGGCCTCCGACATCATCGCCGAAGCCGAACAGCTGGTCGGCAACCATATGCCGCTCGCCGACGCAGCCCGCCTCGTTCACCCGCATCCCACGTTCAGTGAAACGCTCGGCGAGGCGCTGCTCAAGGCCGACGGACGGCCGTTACACACACGCTGAGACCAACCAGCACAAACAAGTTCGGACCAGCGCACCTGATAAGATGTTGCCTAGTGTGTTTCGTCCCAACAAAGGAAGAAGTGATGGCGGAAAAGGACGCGAAGCCGAAGAAGCAGAGCACAATCAAGCAGATCATCCAGATCTACAAGTACACGGCTAAGGAAGACAAGGCCCTGCCGTGGCTTGAGGCCGGTGCTTTCCTGCTGCCTGTAGTCGTGATGATCATCATCGGTCTGATTGCCAAGTGGACCTGGCTGACCTGGATCTTCACCATGATCACCGCCATCATGCTCGGCATGCTACTGGCCACCATGATGCTCACCCGCCGCGCGGATGCAGTCGGCTACAAGCAGATTGACGGCAAGCCTGGTGCCGCCATCGGCGTGCTGAGCAACATGCAGAAAGCCGGCTTTAACTTCCCGCAGGAACCGGTGTGGATCGACCCGAAGACCAAGGATGCCATCTGGCGCGGCACTTCGATGAACGGCATCTACCTGATCGGCGAAGGCGAATACGGTCGCATCATGAAGGCGATGGATCGTCAGGAACACGATATCAAGGGCGTCACCGCCGGCTCCTCCATTCCGGTGTACCGCATCTCCGTGGGCCACGGCCCCAAGCAGGTGCCACTGGACAAGCTGCGTAGCACGGTGACCAAGTCCAAGAGCTATGAGCCCACGAACCACAAGAACGCACTGATCGCCAAGATTCATCCGCGTCGTCGCTTCCTGCTGACCAAGGCCGAGATGGAAACGCTGAACGATCGTCTGCGCACGCTGCAGGCCAAGAAGGGTTATGCCATCCCCAAGGGCATGGACCCGAACCACCCGCAGAAGATCTCCCGCCGCGCGATGCGCGGTCGCTGATCGGCAGCACACCACCAAATCGCACAGAAGCCCCGGAATCCGTTCAATCGGTTCCGGGGCTTCGTCATATGTCTCATAATCGCGTCCACATACATCCACCTACGTCACCTGTCAATATCCACTGTCCACGTTGCGGACACCTCTACCCACTCCCCCGATAGCCTCCGTTTCCATTCTGTAATGATGTTTCGTTGAAATAACGCGCCTGCGCGATTGTCGGCCACAGTCACGAAACATTCTCGTAACCCAAGTTTCGAGCCGGCGAAACGCGCGATTTTACGATGGATACCGTTATATTTCATACGAAAGGAGCGGTCCCGTGACCGAACTCAAGTCCAAGGAAGACGCCGAGGCCCTTATCAACAAGGAAGGCATCGAGTATGTCTCCGTCCGTTTCACCGATCTTATCGGCGTTCAGCAGCACTTCACCGTGCCGGCTAGCGAATTCCTGAAGGACGCTTTCACCGACGGCATGCCGTTCGATGGTTCCTCCGTTCAGGGCTTCCAAGCCATCAACGAGTCCGACATGAAGCTGGTCCCGGACGTTGAGACCGCTTTCATTGACCCGTTCCGCAAGCACAAGACCCTTGACGTGGCCTTCTCCATCGTCGACCCGCTGACCGACGAGCCGTACTCCCGCGACCCGCGTCAGGTTGCCGGCAAGGCCGAGGCTTACCTGAAGTCCACCGGCATCGCCGACACCGCTTCCTTCGCTCCGGAAGCCGAGTTCTTCATCTTCGACAAGGTGCGCTTCGAGAACAGCATGCAGCGCTCCTTCTACGAGGTCGACTCCATCGAAGCTCCGTGGAACTCCGGCGTTGACGTTGAGGAAGACGGCACCCCGAACATCGGTTTCAAGAATCGCGTCAAGAAGGGCTACTTCCCGGTTCCGCCGATTGACCACACCCAGGATCTGCGCGACGATATGGTCGCCAACCTGCAGAAGGTCGGCCTGATCCTCGAGCGTTCCCACCACGAGGTCGCCGGCGCTGGCCAGCAGGAGATCAACTACCGCTTCAACACCCTGCAGCACGCAGGCGATGACCTGATGAAGTACAAGTACGTCGTCCACGAGACCGCCGCTCTGGCCGGCAAGGCTGCGACCTTCATGCCGAAGCCGATCGCCGACGACAACGGCACTGGTATGCACTGCCACCAGTCCCTGTGGAAGGACGGCAAGCCGCTGTTCTACGACGAGAAGGGCTACGCTGGTCTGTCCGATCTGGCTCGCTGGTACATCGGCGGTCTGATCAAGCACTCCTCCTCCGTGCTGGCCTTCACCAACCCGTCCCTGAACTCCTACCACCGTCTGGTCCCGGGCTTCGAGGCTCCGGTCAACCTGGTGTACTCCGCTCGTAACCGTTCTGCCGCCATCCGTATTCCGCTGGCCGGCACCTCCCCGGCCGCCAAGCGCATCGAGTTCCGCGCTCCGGATCCGTCCTGCAACCCGTTCCTGGCCTTCTCCGCTCAGCTGATGGCTGGCCTGGACGGCATCCTGAACCACATCGAGCCTCCGGAGCCGGTCGACAAGGATCTCTACGAGCTGCCGCCGGAAGAGCACGCTGGCATCAAGCAGGTGCCAAGCTCCCTGGCCGAGGCTATGGACGCCCTGGAAGAGGACCACGACTTCCTCACCGCCGGCGACGTGTTCACCGACGACCTGATCGAGACCTGGATTGGCCTCAAGCGCGACGAGATCGACCAGGCTCGCCTGGCCCCGACCCCGCTCGAGTACGAGCTCTACTTCCACATCTGAGTTTGAGAGCTTAGCCACGTTGGAATTCCCATTGCTCTTCCCTCGTGGGAGTCTAATGGGAGTCATTCAGCGTAACTAGAAAGAACCTCGTGAAATTCGTTTCACGAGGTTCTTTTTTGTATGTTGCGTTGTGTGTTATGCGATGTGTGTTGCTCCTGGAATATTCCAGGGGCGGGCCGCTACTTAGTCTCCCAACGCTCCTTGAGTACATAGGCGGCGGCTTTGGGCTGACGGTCGCGAGTGAAGACGTCCTTCTTGTTGCCGTCGACGCGCATGATACCTTCACCGGTTTGGAAGTCGCAGAGGTTCCATACCTGCTCGCCCACCACTGCCTCGAACATGTCGAACACTTCGTGCTGCATGGTGAGGTACTCGCATTGGTACTCTTCACTCCATTGCATGCTCGGCAGCTTGTGCACACCGGCATCGGTGTCCGCACCGTATTCGGTGAACAGAAACGGCTTGTTGGGTTCGGTGTTCATCCATTGGTTCATCTCGTTGATGAAGGCCTTCTTGGCTCCGATGAGCTGATACCCATCTTGCACATACCAGCCGTAATACCGGTTCAGGCAGATGACATCCGCGAACTGATGGCACTTGTCTTTGCCTCCGGCGGCCATCAGCAGATTGGTGTAGGTCAGCGGGCGATGCTGCGGATCGAGCGTGCGCGCGTAATCGAATATCTCCTTGAAATACGGCACGGCCGCCTCGGATTGGAGTCGTTGGCGGCGTCGATGAAATTCCAAGCGCCGGAGGCCCCGGCATTCTTTTCGTCGAAGGGGACAATTCAGAACACAACTGCCGACACAATCGTCAGGGAGGCCAGCGAGAACAGCGTGCTTACGAGCACGAAGCCGACCGCATACTCGGGCATGTTGTTCTTGCGACCGGTGAACATGGCAATGGTGGTCATGGTCGGCAGTCCGGCGATGACCGTAATCATCAGCACCATGTCATGGGTGATCGGCAGTTGCGGCAATGCGCCGGTCAGCGCGGTCAGTAGCGCGTAGAAGGCGAGCGGGAATGCGATCATCTTGGCGGCTAGGCCAGCATAGAGTTCGTAGCGTTTGAGGACGCCCCACCACTTGGTCAGTGCGAACAGGCCGCCTAAGTAGATTAGCGACATCGGCGTGGCCATATTGCCGATGGTGTGCAGCGGCTTCAGGATGATGTCCGGCACCTTGACGCCGAGCAGAATCAGAATCAGGGCGAGCATCACGCCGACGAAGGCGGGATTGACGAATCGTTTAAGCAGGCCGAGGACGCGGGTGCCTGGCGAGGGGCGGACGATGGCCGGAGAACCACCGTTTGCGGCATTGCTCGCCGAACCAGCATTGCCCACCGAACCGGCGCCGTTCACCGAACCGTTCACGACCGCACCTCGCGCGCCAATCGCGTTGCCGCCAGTCGTTTCGTCGACCGGCTCGCACAGCCATACGCCGTACGTCCAGAGCAGCGTCTGGTCGATGATCGACATCAGCGCCACGTAAATCGCGCCGTTCTGCGGCCAAAGTGCCATAATCAACGGAATGCCGATGAATCCGGCGTTGCCGAAAATAAGCGACGCCTGAAATACATGGCTACGCGAACCTTTGAGCCGCAACAGTTCGGCGACCAGCCAGAACACCAGGATGAGCAGCGCGTACATCACGGCGGTCAGCAGCATCACGCCCCAGTTAGAGGCAAGCTGCGCGCGGTCCGCGCCGTCGACGGCGTTCGAGAACACGAGCACGGGGATGAGCACGTTGAGCAGCAACGAGCACATGCCGTCCAACGCCGTCTGACCGTAGAATCGAAGCCTCACACATCCATACCCGACCATCAGCATGATCAGAAATCCGACTAACTGGCCAATCATGACGCCGAACTGCCCCATGCACACTCCTCTCGCTCGCGTTCCCGTGCTTTTCTGTCACTGGTTCATATAGGCAGCCATCTGGACAGGCTCGGCGGCACACGCATCAGTATGTTCGATACCATCACATGCCAATCCACTTCTCGTTCAACCGTTCCCCGTGCTAATGCGCCGCCGGCCACCCCGTGTTGCCGGTGCTGCGCGAGCACCATTACACGTATTGCATTCCGGTGATCAGCGGGCGCAACGTGTGGGTCGGCGCGAACGTGTCGATTCTGCCGGGAGTGACCATCGGCGACAATTGCGTGATTGGCGCCGGTTCGGTCGTGACACATTCCATCCCCGCCAACTCCGTCACCTACGGCGCGCCCTGCGAGGTCGTGCGTGAAATCGGCGACAAGGACCGCGAGTATTTCTACAAAAATCGCAAGCTCGACGTGTGGGAGTGAGCTTTCGCGCTACTGCTCTTTGAGCTTAAAACGCTCACTGAATTGGCGGTCGCGCCAGTAGTAGACGTCGTCGCGTTCGTTGATTTCGCGAATTACCTTGCACGGGCTGCCATAGGCGACCGTGTTGGCGGGGATGTCCTTGGTGACCAGCGAGTTGGCGCCAATGACCGCGTTGTCCCCGATGGTGACCCCGGGCAGCACGGTGACATTCGCGCCGATCCAGACGTTCTCGCCGATGTGGACGGGCAACGAATACTGGGCACCCTGATAGCGCAGGTCCGGACGCACGGGATGGCCGGTGGCTACAAGCGTGACGTTGGGGCCGATCATGGTGTGGGATCCGATGAAGATCTCACCATCGTCCACCAGCGTCAGGTTGAAGTTGGCGTAACAGCGCTCGCCCCAATAAGTATTGCAGCCCCAGTTCGCATACACCGGGCATTCGAGGTACAGACCCTCCCCCGCCGCGCCGAAGAACGCCTGCATGAGTTCGGTACGGCGCTTCGGGTTGGTCAGCGGCGTGGCGTTGAGTTCGAGCTGGAGATCACGCTGGGCGGCCTGCAGATCAAAAAAGCCGTCCACATCATCCGGCAGGTAGACCTCGCCAGAGAACATAAGCGCCATTTTCTCGCGCGTCGCATCATCGATAATCGGCTTGGCGATCGGCTTGTCTTCGGTCATCATTGGCTCCTGTTCGGCGTTTTGGCGATTGCGTCGGTCGAACTATTCTGTCACAGACTCGTTTTCGACACCCAGCATCGAGCGCAGCCAGTCAAGGATTCAGATGTGCGATTGGCACCGTGCGGGCCTCACACTTTTCTTATTGAGAACGATTCGCCGTGCAGTCAAGCCCTCCATCCACCCAAAAAGGACTCGCTTTTGGCCGCGTCATCGCGGTAGGCCTTGCCGAACTCGTCAATGAGCCCATGGAATTCCTGCAAATCCTTGACGCTGAGGCTCGCATCCAGCACCACGGGCGAATAGGCCTTGTGGAATGCCAGATAGCCGGCTGGCGCATCAAATCCAAGGAAGGCGAATAGTCGGCGAGCATAAGTATCGGCCACGAATGTGCGGCGCGAAAACACATATAGCATCAGGTCGTCGGCCGTTTCGCCCCCGATACCGAATAATCCGAGCAATTCGGTCCGCAATTCGGCGTCGGGAATATCTGCCGCGCCCTCAGGCGAGGCTCCGCAACGCTCCACATACCATCGGCTCAGTGACTGTACCGTCTTGGATTTGTTGACATAAAAGCCGGACGGGCGAATAAGTTCCTGCAGATGCGCTGGCCCCATAATCGCCAGCTTATGGGGTTCGAGCACACCCTCCGCGTTCAACGCCGCAAGCGAACGATTCACATTGCCCCACGCCGTATTCTGCGTCAGCACCGCGCCCACCATAATCTCGAATGTGGTTTCAGCCGGCCACCATCCGGTCGGGCCAAGGGCGGCAGCCATGGTGCGGTACAGCGATTCGATATACGCGGGAGAAGGAACGCCCGGCACCCGCTTTGCACTTCGATTATTCATAGTTGCCATCTACCATTCACCGCAATTCATGCAGGATTCGCCGCATGAACGGGATAGTGACTAGGAATGTCAGCACGTCGGACACCGATTGCGCCATTTCCACGCCGAGCACGCCGAACATCATCGGCAGAATCAGCACGATTGGCGCCAGGAACAGGCCTTGCCGGCACAGGGCCAGGAACGAGGCGATGCCGGTGCGGCCCATGGTCTGGGTCATCATATTGCCCATCATGTTGAAGCCGTTGAGAATCACCGTGCAGCATTGGATGTGCAGCGCGGCCACGCCCACCGCCACCACGGCCGGGTCGGAGCGGAAGATCTCGACCAGTTGCGGTGCGAACACCCACAGCAACACCGCCAACACCACGAGCACGCAGGTGGCGAGCCGCACGCAGAACCAGTACCCTTCTTTGACGCGCGCGAACAGGCCGGCACCGTAGTTGTAGCCGCACACCGGTTGGAAACCTTGGCCGAGGCCGACGATCACCGAGTTGGCGCCCAACATAATGCGCATCACAATGGCCATGCCGGCGATGGCCGCATCGCCGAACGGATTGGCGGCAATGTTCACGCAGGTCACGGAAATCGAACCGGCGCCTTGGCGGATCAGCGAGGGCAGGCCACCGCCGGCCACTTCGCGCATGAGCAGCACATCCGGCCTGCAATTGCGCAGGGACAGTTTCATCACGCCGAATTTGCGGCTCATTGTGGTCAGAATCGTGAAGCTCACCGTCTGGCAGATGGCGGTGGCCAGGCCGGCACCAAAAATTCCGAGGTGCAGCACGAAGATAAACAACGGCGCGAGCAGGAAATTCAGCAATGCGCCCGAAACCAGCCCGATCATGCCGAACGTCGATTGCCCTTGGTATCGCAGCAGTCCGTTGAGTGCGAACGAACCGCATACACAGGGTGCGGCGACCAACAACGGCGTCAGGTATTGCACGGCGTATGGGGCGATTGTCGAGGTCGATCCCAGCATGACGACCAGCGGCCGCAGGGTCAGCAATCCGATTGTGGCAATCACCAAACCAGAGAGCACCGCACCCGCGAAGCCCACGGCCAGTAGTCGGGAGGCGCGCTCATTGTTCTGTTTGCCGAGTTCGCGGCTCATCGAGTTGCCCGCGCCGTTGCCAAAGAAGAAGCCGAGCGCCTGCATCACGGTCATGATGGAGAACGCGATGCCGATGGCACCGGACTGCGCGGTGCCGAGCTGACCAATAAAGAACGTGTCCGTGAGATTGTAGGCGGTGGTCACCAAGTTGGAGATGACGGCCGGCAAACACAGTTTGAGAATCAGCGGCTTGACCGGCTGCCCGGTCATCTGCCGATATTTCGCGTCCGCGCTTGCGCGTCTAATGCCATGAATCTGCACCATGGACGGCTATCCTACTCGCGCAGGGTCCTATGCAAAGGCGCGTTACCGCCATACGAGTCAGCGCAGATACCGCCCGGTGATGCTGTTCGGATTGGCCGCGATTTGTTCCGGCGTTCCGGTGGCGACGATGCGTCCGCCGCTTTCGCCACCGCCCGGACCCATGTCGATGATCCAGTCCGCATTGGCGATCACGTCAAGGTCATGTTCGATGACCACGACTGTTGCGCCGCTCGCCACGAGCCGGTCGAACACGCCCAGCAGCACGCGCACGTCGAACGGGTGCAGACCGATGGTCGGCTCATCGAACACGAATACCGCGTCCGATTGGGCCTTGCCCATTTCACTGGCGAGTTTCAGCCGCTGGGCTTCGCCGCCCGAAAGCGCCGGCGTCGGTTCGCCGAGCGTCAAGTAGCCGAGGCCCAAGTCGTGCAGGGTGGTCAGACGTGCGTGAACCTTCTTGAGGTCGCCGGTCACGGACAGCGCCTGGTCCACGCTCATTGCCATGAGTTGAGGCAGGCTCAGGGAAATGTTGCCGCCACCCTGATCCGTCGCCTCACTCAATTTTTCCTTGGCAGCTTTGCGTTTATCCGGGACCTTCATCTTCGCCGCTTTGCCCTTAGCCGCTTTAACCGCACGCCGAATCGCGTCGGCTTCGGACGCATAGCGGGAGCCTCCACAATCCGGGCATTCGATGGTCACGTCCGGCAGGAACTGCACATCGAGCGAGATTGAACCGGTGCCGTCGCATGTGGGGCAACGCAGTCGGCCGGTGTTGTATGAGAAATCGCCAGCCTTCCAGCCGCCCGCCTTGGCGCCGTCCGTGCGGGCGAAGGCGCGGCGCAATTCGTCGTGAATATCGGCATAGGTGGCCACGGTGGAGCGTACGTTTGCGCCAATCGGCGTGGCGTCGATGAGATTCGCACGATGGATGCCCTCGGCCTCAAGTTCACGCACATGTTCCGGCAACCGCTCCCCCGCCGCCTGCGCTTTGAGCGCGGGAATCAGCGATTCGAGCACCATCGTGGTTTTACCGGAGCCGGAGACGCCTGTCACCGCCACGAGCCGGCCGCGCGGAATATCAACGTCCAGCGGCTTGACCGTATGCAACTGGCTGGTTGTCATGCGGATGCGGCCAAGGTCGAACACCTGCGGTTCCGCCACGCGCTCACGGATGCGCGCGCTCACATTATCGGCCAAGAACGGCGCAATACGACTACTTGGATTCGCCGCCACCTCGCCGACCGTCCCTTGCGCGATCACATGCCCTCCTTCGGCACCGGCAACCGGCCCCATTTCGATAAGATGGTCACACGCTTTGAGTACACGCACGTCATGGTCCACGACCACCACGGAATTGCCGTCCGCCACCAAGTCATGCATCACGCCGAGCAGCCCATCCACGTTCGAGGGGTGCAGGCCAATGGACGGCTCGTCGAGCACATACAGCACGCCGGTGGTGCGGTTGCGCACGGCACGGGCGAGCTGCACACGCTGGCGTTCACCGGTTGAAAGCGTGGCACCGGCGCGGTCAAGCGCCAGATAGCCGAGGCCCAGATCCAACAGTCGGCGGGCCACGTCCAGGAATGATTCGCAGATGTTGGTGGCCATCGGCCGCATGTCGGCGGACAGAGATTCCGGCACGCCGCGCACCCAATCCACCGCCGCATCCAAGGTCATCGCGCTGGCTTCGGCCAGGTTCAGCCCGCGCACATGCGGGGCCCGGGCTGCGGCGCTCAGCCGTGTGCCGCCACAGTCGGCGCATGGTCCCTCCTTGAGAAATCGAGCCACGCGCTTCAGACCTTTCTCGTCCTTGGCTTTGGCGAGCGCGTTCTCCACCGTGTATACGGCGTTGAAGTAGGTGAAATCGAGTTCGGCGAAATCGTCGCCTTTCTTCGGCTTGTAAAGAATATGCTTTTTGACGGCCGGCCCGTTGAATACGATGTCGCGTTCTTCGGGTGTGAGTTCGTTGAACGGCACGTTGGTGCGCACGCCCATCGCGCCGCACACCTGTTTCATGAGGTCCCACATGAGCGAACCCCATGGCAGCACCGCGCCGTCGTCGATGCTTTTCGACTCGTCCGGGACCAGGGCCGCGCGGTTTACTTCGCGCACGATGCCGGTGCCGGAGCAGGTCGGGCAGGCGCCGGCCGAGTTGAAAGCGAGCGATTCGGCGCCGGGCGCGTGGAATTCCTTGCCGCAGCCAGCACAGGTGATGGGCAGTCCGGCCGCCACGTTCAGCGTCGACTCGTTGCGCGCCCCGCAATGCGGGCACACGTGCGAGGCGACGCGGGAGAACAGGAGTCGCAGGCTGTTGAGCAATTCGGTCATCGTGCCGAACGTCGAACGGATGCCAGGCACCGTGGGCCGCTGGTGCAGGGCCAGCGCGGCCGGCACGTGCAGCACTTCGTCCACCTGGGCGCGACTGGCCTGGGTCAGGCGGCGTCGCGTGTACGTGGACAGCGCCTCCAAGTAGCGCCGCGAACCTTCCGCATACAGCACGCCGAGCGCCAGCGAGCTCTTTCCCGAACCGGAGACGCCGGCCACGCCCACCAGTTCGCCCAGCGGAATGTCGATGTCGATGTTCTTCAGGTTATGCACGCGCGCCCCGCGCACTTCGATCGCCTGCGGCCGTTGATCGTCGCTCATGCTCGGCACCGCTCCGCCGCCGCGCTATCTGACCTCTGTTCAAGTGTCACGCCGTCACCTCTTTCTCGACTTCGCCCTTGGCTGCCGCCGCCTGAGCTTCATGGTCTCCAGTATCATCACGGCCAACGACGGCGGCCGAACGACGGACGAGAATCTTTCGTCTTGGGCACCGTCCGCCACCTGCAATTCGAACTAGCTGAACCAGCGTGACGATATTGTCGGCTATCGATCTGCCGTGATCGTAATGGACATCGTCGTCCGGAAGCACGTCACCTGTTCCGAGAGGAGTCGGCGGCGCGCTTTCATAAGGGCACACAATCCCAAGATCAC
>NZ_CAUERC010000010.1:0-50201 GCF_959020155.1 uncultured Bifidobacterium sp. | reverse complement strand
GTCATCGTGACCACCGACGATCTCGACGGCGCGCATCGCATCTTCGACGTGATGAACATGCGCGGCCTGCCGCTCACCCCGTCAGACGTGTTCAAGGCGCGCGCCACGGCCAGCCTGTCGACCGCCGAACTTGACGTGTACGCCGCCCGCTGGGATGACATCATTGACCCGCTTGGCGACGATCCGCATGACTGTGAGGAATTCTTCGCCTATCTGCATCTCGTGCTCACGCACAAGCCGGCCACCGACAAGCTCATCGAGGATTTCCTGGCCGACGTGCTGCAACCGTACATCGACAAAGGCACGGTGCCCACGTTCATCAACCAGGTGCTGGCACCCTACGCGATGGCGTGGCGGATTATCGCGCGCCCCAGCGATACCGTACTGCCCGCCGAGGTGCGTAGCCGGCTTGAGGGATTGGACGATTACCGCAGCCACGAGTGGAAGCCCGTGGCCATGTGGGCGTTGGTCAATTCGTATCGCGGGCTGGGCGACGCCGATTTGTCGCCGTTCGTGGTTCGTGCCTCGCGTATCGCCAGAACCACGGCCACGTTGGAATCGTTGGGCGCCCATGACGAGCGTCGGCTGCTGGAAATTCTGACCGCATTGGAACAGGTGACCGGCATCCGCACGCTGAATCGCACTGGAGCGTTGGAGCGGCGCGGTTATGCGAACGCCGCCATCCGTGATCTTGACAAGGGCTATTTGGTCCAGCGCGTGAACGGGTTGCATGTCTCGGACGGCGACCGTGAAGGCGCATTGGTCCGTTTGCATGGCGAGATGCAGGGTGACGGCGATTTGGTCCGTCTGCTGCTGATTCGCGCCAACGAGCAGAAGGCCGGCATGCAGTTGGATCGACCACGCCGGTTCAGTGCGCTGCCGATTATGCCGTTGGATATCGAACGGTCGAAATCGTTTGCGGACTGGCCGCAGGATCAGCATGATTTCTGGATGTACCGACTCGGCAATATGGCGCTGGTGCAGGGCCCTGAGGATCAGTTGGACAGGTTGAGTGAATATCCGGCACGTCGCGACCGCATGCTGTTGCGCGCGGATTCACGTCGTTTCCCGCTGACCAATCAGTTGAAGGATTTCGCTGACTGCACACCTGCCCTGCTGGAGGCGCGGCAGGAAGAGTCGGTCCGACTCATCGTGGAATACTGGGGCATCCGGTATGACAAGGACGCCCGTGATCTGACCAAGCAGAATGTCGATGAGTTGTCGAAGACTTCTCCACGGCCGTCTCATAGTTCGCGGCGCGTCACGATCCGGCAGGTGATTGACGCGGGTCTTCTGGTGCCGGGCGAGCGTCTGGTGTGGGATCGGCCGCGCAAGGGCGAGCGCTGGTTTGCCACGGTCACCGAAAACGGTCGTCTCCGTCTGGATGACGGCTCCGAATATCCGACTCCGACCGCCGCGGCCCGTGCCGCCGCCGGAGGACGTCGCGGCGGCGGTCTGGACGTGTGGAAGCGCACGCGTAACGGCCAGAAGCTCAGTGACATCTGGAAGCAGTTCCGTCTGCAGGCGCAGTAGCCGGCACATCATTGGTGGCTCCCCTCCGTGAGGGGAGCCACACGCTTGTCTATGCCAGCGCCGCCACGATTTCAGCCGGCGTTTTGCAATATTCGGGAAAATGCTTGGCTAGTTTTTTGTCATACGTCACCACATAGGTGGCCCCGGATTGTTGTGCGGCGGCGATAATAAGGTCATCCTCGAAATCGTTATGCGCGTGCCGCAACGACTGCGCCAATTCACATTCCTCCGCGCCAATCGGCACGATTGTCATGAGCTCCTTGAGTTTGCTGATTCCCGACCATGCCACCTCCGGCAATATCAGCTTGGCGGTGGTCGCAACGACCATGGATTCGTCATTCATGAATCGTTCTTTGAATCGTTCCGGGGTGATGTAGAACACGTCCTTCAGCGACAGTGACGCACAGGACAGCTTTACCTCCCGCTCGACGCATCGCTCGAACAGTTTCATGACATCCTTGATGAACCGAGGCGTACAGAGCATGTAATAAATAAGGATATTGGTGTCGCACAAGATCGACACCTGCTTTGACTGCCTCATGACAGACTCCGCTCCTTCTCCAAATAACGCGCATAGTCCGACTGATGCCTGTATTCCTTCAGCCGTTCGTCAGCTATCTCATCGCGGAACTGCTTGTAGGTAAGGCCTTCCATGAGGTCGGTGTCTTCTGAGATCAGTCCGGCCTTGACCAGTTCCTTGTGCACGTATCCGGCACCTTCTCGAATCAGTTTCAGCTTGCGCTGCTTTTCCTCCTCGCGGGCCTGCTCTTCGGCGGTCGTTTCCAAGGCCGGCACTTCCTTGCGGTCGGCGATGTACAACCACAGCGACCGGATTACGTCACTCACCGATACGCCTTTGCCCTTGAGGACTTCTTCGACCTCGTTCTTCAGTTTCGCATCAATGCGAACGTTCATTTGGACCATGGTCATGGCAACCTCCATTCCAAAGATGCTATACAGTATAGCATACTGACGTGCATGAAAAAGGCCGGCATCCGTTGGTGGATACCGACCTTTACTCCCCCCCCAGTCAGCTTCGCTGACAGCTCCCCTCAGAGAGGGGAGCCAGAATAAGTCACTTCATGAGGTTGCGCAGCACGTACTGGAGGATGCCGCCGTTACGGTAGTAGTCGGCCTCACCGGGCGTGTCGATGCGGACCACCGCGTCGAACTCGGTCTTGGAGCCGTCCTCGTGGGTGGCGGTGACGTGGACCGTCTTGGGGGTCACGCCCTCGTTGAGCTTCTCGACGCCGGCGATATCGTAGGTCTCGGTGCCGTTGAGGCCCAGGGACTCATAGGATTCGCCTGCCGGGAACTGCAACGGCAGCACGCCCATGCCAATCAGGTTGGAGCGATGGATGCGCTCGAAGCTTTCGGTGATCACGGCCTTGACGCCGAGCATCACCGTGCCCTTGGCAGCCCAGTCGCGCGAGGAGCCGGTGCCGTATTCCTTGCCGGCGAGCACCACGAGCGGCACCTTGTTGTCGATGTAGTCGCGGGAGGCTTCGAAGATCGTGGTCGGCTTCTTGGCGAGGAAGTCGTAGGTGAAGCCGCCGGGCGTCACCTCCTCGCCCACGGAGGCGAGCAGCTGGTTGCGAAGGCGGATGTTGCCGAACGTACCACGCACCATGATCTCGTGGTTGCCTCGGCGAGAACCGTAGGAGTTGAAGTTCTTCGGCTCCACGCCGCGCTCGGTCAGGTACTTGCCGGCCGGTCCGGAGGCCTTGAACGCGCCTGCCGGGGAGATGTGGTCGGTGGTGACCGAGTCGCCCAGGAGGGCCAGCACGCGGGCGCCGTGGATGTCGGCGACCGGGTCCGGCGTGGCCTTCATGCCGTCGAAGAAGGTCTGCTTGCGCACGTAGGTGGACTTGTCGTTCCACGCGAACAGCTCGCCTTCCGGCACGTCGAGGCCCTTCCAGCGGTGGTCGCCGTCGAACACGGAGGCGTAGTCTTTGAGGAACATCTCGCGGCTCACAGTGCCGTCGACCACGGCGGCGACCTCGGAGTTGGTGGGCCAGATATCCTTCAAGTACACGTCATTGCCGTCCGCGTCGGTGCCGAGCGGTTGGGTTTCGAAGTCGAAGTCCATCGTGCCGGCGAGCGCGTAGGCGATGACCAGCGGCGGGGAGGCCAGATAGTTCATCTTGACGTCTGGGCTGATGCGGCCTTCGAAGTTGCGGTTGCCGGAGAGCACGGCGGTGACGGTCAGGTCGTTGGCGTTGATCGCCTCGGAGATCTCGGGCAGCAGCGGGCCGGAGTTGCCGATGCAGGTGGCGCAGCCGAAGCCGACGAGCTGGTAGCCGAGCGCGTCGAGGTCGTTCTGCAGGCCGGCGGCCTTCAGATAGTCGGCCACGACCTGCGAGCCGGGGGCCAGCGAGGTCTTGACCCAAGGCTTGGGCTTAAGGCCCTTGGCATGTGCGTTGCGGGCGATCAGGCCGGCGGCGATCATCACGGACGGGTTGGAGGTGTTGGTGCATGAGGTGATCGAGGCGATGGCCACGTCGCCGTTTTCGATGTCGAAATCGCCACGGAAGTCGGTGGACACGGCCACCGGATCCTTGACGGTTTTCTCGGTCTCGTAGGCGGGAGCGGTCTTCTCGAACATCTCCTTGGCTTCGGAGAGCAGAATGCGGTCCTGCGGGCGCTTCGGGCCAGCGATGGACGGCACCACGGTACCGAGGTCGAGTTCCTCGTATTCGGAGTACTGCGGTTCCACGTAATCCGGGTCGGAGGCGTCGCCCCACAGCTTGTTGGCCTTGGCGTAGGCTTCGACCAACGCGACCTGTTCTTCGGAGCGGCCGGTCAGGCGCAGGTAGTCGAGCGTGACGTTGTCAATCGGGAAGATGCCGCAGGTGGAGCCGAACTCGGGGCCCATGTTGCCGATGGTGGCGCGGTTGGCCAGCGGCACGGAGGCGATGCCTTCGCCGTAGAATTCCACGAACTTGCCGACCACGCCGTGCTTGCGGAGCATGTCGGTGATGGTCAGGACCACATCGGTGGCGGTAACGCCCTCCGGGATGGAGCCGGTGAGCTTGAAACCGACCACGCGCGGCACGAGCATGGAGATCGGCTGGCCGAGCATGGCGGCCTCGGCCTCGATGCCGCCGACGCCCCAGCCGAGCACGCCCAGACCGTTTTCGGTGGTGGTGTGCGAGTCGGTGCCCACGCAGGAGTCGAGGTAGGCGAGCGTGTTGCCGTTGGCCTCGGCCTTGCTCATGACCACCTTGGCCAAGTATTCGATGTTGACCTGGTGGATAATGCCGGTTCCCGGCGGCACCACGCGGAAGTTCTTGAATGCCTGCTGACCCCAGCGCAGGAACTGGTAGCGTTCACCGTTGCGCTGGTATTCGATGTCCATGTTTTGCTGGACCGCGTCGGCGATGCCGTACTTGTCGATCTGCACGGAATGGTCGATGACCATATCGGACTGGACCTGCGGGTTGATGACCTCCGGGTCGCCGCCGAGGTCCTTGACCGCGTCACGCATGGTGGCGAGGTCCACGATGCAGGGCACGCCGGTGAAGTCCTGCATGATCACGCGGGACGGCGTGAACTGGATTTCGTGGCTGGGTTCGGCGTTCGGATCCCAGTCGAGCAGGGTCTTGACGTGCTCGTCGGTGATGTTGGCACCGTCGATGTTGCGTACCAGATTCTCGACCAGTACCTTCAGCGAGTACGGCAGATGATCGATGCCGTCGAGATTGGCGATGTTGTAGTAATCGAAGTCCTTGCCGGCTGCCTTGAGGGTAGCCAGCTGGTCGTCGCGTAAGGACATGCTTCCTCCGAAATCATGAATCGGCTTATGATGCCGCTGATTATCCGCTACACATGGTACGGGCACGTTACCGAGGCTCTGGCGTGTCGGCTTGAAGTGTGAGACAATTCGCCGCTATTAGATATTGAAACCGTGCTGGCGCAGTAGATTGCCGAATATTCTGCCGACCAGCGGAGCCAGCCATAGACAGATCACGAAAATCATGGCCGCGCCGCCCAACGCAATCAGCGTGGCCACCAACGCAGTGCCGGTAGGCAGAATCAGCGCGAAGAAGTTCGCCACGAACGGGATGAACGCGCCGATGATGCCGGCCGCCGCGAACCCCGCGACCAGCGCACCTCGCCAGCTGTTGAGCGGCCTCGCCACACGGGCCAGCACAAACACGCCCATCAAAAACAGAATAATGGCGCTGGTGGCGCGCAAAGCCGACAGATCGGCGTCATTGTTCACCACATCCCAGCCCATGACGTTCGGCAGGGTCCATGAAGCCAGCAACACCGACAGCGCGGTGGCGATGCCGCCCGGCAGCGCGAACGTGACCACGCGCTTGAGGAATCCCGGAATATAGCGGCGCGTGTTCGGCGCGAGCGCCAGAATGAACGCGGGCATGCCGATGGTGAGAGCGCCGATATACGTGATATGGCGCGGCAGGTATGGGTATGGGATTTGCGTCAGCACTACGCCGAGCGAGATCAGCGCGGAGTACACGGTTTTGACGAGGAACAGGCTGGCCACGCGCTCCATATTGGCCATGACCTGACGGCCTCGCGCCACGACGTCCGGCAGGTGCGAGAACTTCGAATCCACCAGCACCACCTGGGCCACGGCCTTGGTGGCGGGTGCCGCATTGCCCATGGCGATGCCAAGGTCCGCCTCCTTGATGGCGAGCGCGTCGTTGACGCCGTCGCCGGTCATGGCCACCACGTGGTTCTGCGTGTGCAGCGCTTGCACTATGGCCTTCTTCTGGTCGGGCAGCACGCGGCCGAGCACATCGACGTTTTCGAGCACGCGGGCAAGTTCGTTCACGTCCTCAGGCAGTTCGCGCGCGTCCATCGCCACCGGCTCATGGTCGCCGGTGAGTTTCACTCTGCGGGCGATGGCACCCACGGTCACTGGATTGTCGCCGGAAATCACACGACAGCGCACACCCTGCTCACGGAACCAAGCGAGCGTCCGCTCGGCGTCCTCGCGAATCTTCTCAGAGCACAACACCAACGCCATCGGCTCAGCCTTGGGGTCGAGCTGCGGGTCGTCAGATACATTGGCTCCCTCAACTGCTCCCCTCAGTCGCTTTTGGCGACAGCTCCCCTCGGAGAGGGAAGCCAGCTCGCTCTTCTCGGCTCCCCTCTCCGAGGGGAGCTGTCCGCGAAGCGGACTGAGGGGCGCTGTAGACCGCGCAACCAGCAACACACGGTTGCCGTCATTGGCATACTCGTTAACCTGCTGCAACACCGACGAATAGTCACCCTCAAGCGCAGAAATAATAACCTCCGGCGCTCCCATGTACCAGGTCTCGCCGGATTTACGCACCGCACTCCATTTGCGCGCCGAAGAGAACGGGATACGAGACTCAACCGCACCTGCCCCATATCCTTGGGCCTTAAGCCCGGCGAGTACGGCTTGGCCGGTGCCGTTGGGCTGCTCTTCGTTGCAGCAGTCGTAGAGAGACTGCGTGGCTGCCTGTTCCGCAGTCGCATTGGCGGAGCCGAGCATCACGAGCCGGTTGAAGGCGATGCCGCCATCGGTGATCGTGCCGGTTTTATCGAGGTTCAGCGCGTCCACGCGAGCCAGTGTCTCCACGGATTCAAGCTCCTGCACCAGCGTATTGTGACGGGCGAGACGCATGGCGGCCACCGCGAAGTTCAGCGAAGTCAGCAGCACCAAGCCTTCGGGAATCATGCCTACTACGCCGGCGACCGCGGAAACCACGGCTTGCCGCCATTCGCCGGTGGAGAGTGCCGTGCCCCAACCGCCGACCGTATGAATCTGCGAAAGAATCAGCAGAATGCACAGCGGTACCACGAGGAAGGTCATGAATTTCAGAATCGTGTTGATGCCCTTGTTCAGGTCGGACACGGTTTTCTTGTATACCTTGGCCTGCGCGGTGAGCGTGGCGGCGTAGGAATGGCTGCCGACCGCATTGACCTTGACCAATGCCATGCCGGAGACCGCGGTGGCGCCGGAATACACCTGCTCCCCCACCTTGTGGCGCACGGTGCGAGATTCGCCGGTGAGCATGGATTCGTCGAGTTCCAGTCCCCAGGTCTGGATGATCTGCCCGTCGGCCGGCACCTGTTCGCCGGCACGGATCCACAGCAGGTCGTCGAGCACGATCTCGTTGTGGGGCACCTCCACGTCCCTGCCGTCACGATGCACGAGGAATTCGGAGGCCACAAGGATGGAAAGCTTATCCAACGTGCGCTTGGCCCTGAGTTCGGTGACGATGCCGATGCCCGTGTTGATGATGATGACGAAACCGAACACCGCGTCCCTCCAGGAACCGGTGATCAGCACCAGTACCATCGCGGCGAAGATGATGCCGTTGAACAGCGTGAACACGTTGGCTCGCACGATATCTTGAACCGAACGCGAGGTGGATGTTTTCACCGCATTCGATTGGCCACTTTCGATACGTTGCACCACTTCTTTGGAGGTAAGACCGGTTGCTCCGATCTCAGGCATTTCCACGGCTGTTGTTGCACTCATATTCCCCAGCCTACCGCGTCTTGTTCCGCAATCCGCTAAGGCTCAGGGATGATTCAGGGTGCTTTCTCAGCTTCAAGGGCCTGATTCGGCTCAGGAAACGGTGACTTTGATCTCGCGTTCGTGGGGTTCGTCGCGCGTGATGGTGAGCACGGCGTCAGTAATAGTCATTGGCTTGGTATCGGCAGTGTCGCCAGAATCGGCACTGTTGGTGTTGAGGTGAAGGATGACGGCGTACAGCAGTTCATCTTCGGGCGCATGCTTTGGATCAATGAGAGCGACTGGAATACCGGCTTCACGCGCATTGGTCAACGTCTGGTTCCAGCTCTCCCGGTTGGCGTCGGTAACGTCGATGCCGCTGATAACCACGATTTTGACCGCGCGAGCTACGAAATCGGCAACACCCTGCTGTGCGGTGGCCGCATTCTTGTCGACGCCAGTATGAGCATCCATACTATCGGCACCGTTTTCGCTGGTAGTGCCGGCGTCAGAAGATTCGGTTTCACCGGATACACCATCAGTTGCGTTTGCCGAGCTTGCGGATGTTTCGAGCGAGGCATAGTAGACATTGAGTTTGTCATCAGACAGCGCATTGATGACGAACTCGTCTGCGGCGGTGTCAGTCGACCCCACAAAGCCGACTGTGACATCCGTGGGATGTGTGGAATCGTGGGCGACTTCCGGCATGCTGTCTTGGGTATCGCCGACCGCCCTACCGGCCGGCGTGCAGGCGGCCAGGGACAACACAGCCGCCATGCAGGCCAGCAATCCGAGAATTCGTCGTGTCATATGCTCACCTGTCAGCGGGTAAACAGGGCCACCGTCTCAACATGGTGGGTCATCGGGTAGATGTCGAAGGCACGGATGTCTTTGAGCTCGTAGCCTTCGCCGATGAGTGTCGCGGTGTCGCGTGCGAGGCTGGTGGGATCACAGGCGATGTAGACCACGCTGGATGCGCCGGCCGCGGCAATCTGGCAGCAGACCTTGGCACGAGCACCGGCACGCGGCGGATCAAGCACTACGACATTCGGCTTGGCCAGATGCGCCGGCACATGGTCCAGCGTGCGCGAGACATCACCCGCGCGGGCGTCCACGTCGTTCAGGTTCATGGCACGCAGGTTGCGCTGGGCGTTCTTGACGGCCACACGCGCGCCTTCAACGCTGAGCATGCGGGTGCGTTCACCGGTCATTGTGGCCAGCGGCAGGGTGAACAGGCCGGAACCGGAATACAGATCCCAGATTACGGCGTCCGCCGCTGACTGCAGCTGCCCGTTGACCAGATTGATCACGTGCGTACCAAGGGCAATCGGCGCTTGGCGATGCACTTGCCAGAACCCGTTGGCGTCAACCTGATAGTCGAAGGTCGTGCCGTTGATGGTCACCTGTTCGGTGAGCAGCTGGGAGCCGGCGCGCAGTTCGCCGTCCACAAGTACGGCGTAATTGTCGTCTGCTGCCGCGGTATCGACGATCTCGCCGCGCGGTTCGGGCACGGAAAGACGAATCTGGGAGCCGGGTTCAAAGCCGCCTTCCCACACGTGTTCGCGCTTGGCGACGTCCAGCAGCGTACGCGTGGCAAGCGGCATGGTGTCGATGGCCACGCGGTTGTGTGTGCCGCGCCGGCGCATGGATGGCATGCCGTTGTCGTCGGCAATCATTTCGATGCGGGTACGCCAATTGAGGCCGCCGGCTGCCTTGTCGCCGGGCATGCGCTCGATGGGAACGGCCACGTCGATATGGCCGAGTCGGCTCATCTGTTCGGAGACGGTGATGGCCTTCCACTTGAGCTGGCCGGGCAAAGAGACGTGCACGAGATCCGCGCCGCCCACTCCCCCGCCCATCGCCAAGGGACCGGCAAGTGGCCATGCCGGGGTGACTCGGTCTTCGGACGGCTCGAGAACCTCGACGACTTCGCCGGTCCAGAACCGGTCGTCCCGGTCGTGGGGCTCGTCAAGCTCGACTCGCACGAGTTCGTCGGGCAAGGCGAAGCGGACGAACACCACACGACCGTCGATATGGGCCACACAGCGGCCTTGGTCGGCGTATCGTTCGATACGAACTTCAGCTTGCATCATCGTCCTTTCCGGTTGCGCTCGGTTCGAGTTCGGCATCAACAGCGACTTCAGTCTGTATCTTCCTAGCCGCGACCTTATGCCGGTGCATCGGCGTGGCAATAATGAGGTAACTCACCCAAATCGCCAATGCCCAGAACGGAATGCCCATGAGCAGGCGGGTCACGCCGAGTGCAGCTACATGGTTGGTCAGATACAGCGGCACCTGCACCACCAGCCGCAGCAGGAACAGACCGACCCACAGGCCGGTGACAATCATATAGGCGCGTTTCAGGGCCTTGTCGTCCATCCAGTCATGGAACCATGCCTTGAAATGCTCGGTGGGCAGGCTACGGATGAATTCGACGACCAAACCCAGTCCGGGCACGCGCGCAATCAGCGACACGGCAAGCAACGCGGCATAGCCAGCATTGGTAATGAATCCGAAGATGTAGTAATTGCGGGCCTCATGAGTCTGCCATGCCCAAATCAGGCAGATGCCTACCGCCACCAGACCAGAGACCGCGCCCATTACCGACTGGCGCTGAATCAGTCGCACAATAACCTGCAATACCGCCAACACGGCCGAAACCGCAATGGTGAGATTCAGATTGCTCGTGGCCACGAACAGTACGACGAACACCACGCCAGGCAGCATGGATTCGATGACGCCACGCGGGCCACCGATGGCGTCGATGACGGAGAAATCCTCGCCTTCATTGCCGGCGTCGGCTAGAGCGGACAGGCCGGTGCGTTTGTTGTCTGCCAAGTCTCTTCCTATAAATCAGCGAACTTCGGAGAACATCGGGCCGCGAGACAGCGTGGTCTTCACTTCGGTCTGCTGGTCCTGGCTCAACGGGCCCTTCGGCTTGTTGTCCGGAATGTCCTTGAAGTGTTCCTTGCCGTTCGCCTCGCCGGCTTCGGCCGCGGCCTTGGCGGCCTTACGCTCAGCGGGGGCGACCGGCGGATGCATCGGGATCAGATCGCGCGGCGCCAAAGGCTCCTCACCACGCTCGACGACGATGCCGGCGAAGAACTTGTTCAGCGCCTCGGTCTCCGGGCTGTCCGGATCGATAGCAGCCTTGCCGGAGAAGATGCCACGCAGCATCCAGCGCGGGCCGTCCACACCAACGATGCGCGTGTTCACGGTCTTGCCGCCCTTGACATTGACCGGCAGCTTCAGTTCGGTGCCGAACACACCGTCCACTTCAGAAGCGGCCTTGTTGGCTTCAAGCAGGTCACCGCGAACGTCATCCCACAGTCCCAGGGTCTTGGGTGCGGCAAAGGCTTCGATCTCCAGGCTGGAGGAGCCGAAGGTGATGGTGGAACCAAGCACTTGCTGGGTGGCGCGGTTGGCCTTGATACGCAGCTGGATGCCCTGGAGGAAGGGCAGGTAGTAGGCGCCCAGATCCAGATAATCGTCATAATCGGGCACGTCCTCATCGTTGACGTCCCACGGGCCTCGCTCTTCGCCGCGGCCCTGGTATTCGTCGGCCGGCTCGGCGAGCACGGTCTCCGCGCTCTCGGCCTTTGCGGCAGCGTTCGCTTCTGCGGCAGCCACCTTGTCTTCATCGACAGGCTCAACGGCCGGCTCGGCTTCCTTCTTGCTCTTCTTCTTGCCGAATCCGAACAGTCCCATAATTCCTCGTTTCATGTAACGGTTGCAACCTTGCTAACACTAGCACTCAGGCTTAGAGAAAGCTGAGCATCGCGGCCGCCGGTGTCCGGTTCGATTCGTAGGGAGGCCACAATAGTATGGCCGCATGACCATCACCATTACCACGTCTAACGTCAACGGCATTCGTGCGGCCAAGCGCAAGGGCATCGAGGATTGGGCCGGCAAGCATGCGCCGGATGTCTGGTGCATACAGGAGGTTCGCGCGCCTCAGAACGATGTCGATTCTATTTTCGATGAATTTGGTTTCGAATACGCCACCGCCGGCAAAATCGACGCGCCGGCCGACCTCCATGCCATGAACGAGGTCTGCCGGGTGAAAGGCCGCGCGGGAGTCGGGCTGCTCACCGACTTGGAAGTGCTTGACAAGCGATATGGTCTGCCAGGTCTGAGCGAGGATGTGGATTCGGGGCGTTGGATCGAAACCGATGTCAAAACGCCTGAGGGCTATACGATCACCGTGGCATCCGTGTACATACATGCCGGCAACACCGATGATCCGACCAAAATGGAACAGAAGTATCGTTTTCTGGACACTATGCTGGCCCGCATGGGCGCGCTTCGTGATGAAGCCGCACATGGCGGCAAGCAGGCTGTATTATGCGGCGATTTCAACATCGCGCACACGCCGCTTGATATCAAGAACGCCAAGGCCAATGAGAAGCACGCCGGATTTCTGCTCGAAGAACGTGCCTACGTGGACAAATGGCTGGACGAATACGAGTTCGTGGATGTGATGCGTTCGTTGGCCGGTGATATTCAGGGGCCGTACACATGGTGGAGCCAACGAGGGCGCGCCTTCGACAACAATGTCGGCTGGAGAATCGACTACCAGTTCGCCACGCCCGAGCTGGCGGAGACCGCACGCGGATTCGTCATCGACAAGGCTCCCACGTATGACAAACGCTGGTCCGATCACGCCCCACTCACGATCACATACGAGGTATGACGTATTCCGTGGGACAACATCCGAAAATCGACGATTTTCGCGGGTCGTCCCACGCCCCACAGCATGAGTAATTATCGACCACACTAAGAATGGCGTAATTCCGGGCTTCGTGAGAAATCTGCTGTGGGACAACACTCATGTCTATCGATTGATGTTGATGTTGTCCCACAAATTGTGGGACAACATCGGGAAAACACCGATTTTTGCGTTTTCGTCCCACGCGAACCATCATGCAAACCTGCACATACGAATATTGGGTTCTTTCCACGGATGGAAAGAACCCAATACAATGCGCTCAAACGCAGATTATCAGTCCAGACCAAGCTGGAGCTTGCCGCCGGGGATGGCGTCGAGCAGGTCTCGGGTGTACTGCTTCTGCGGGTGGTCGAAGACCTCGTCGGTGGTGGCATGCTCCACGAGCTTGCCGTGCTGCATCACCACAACCTCGTCGGCGATCTGACGAACCACGGCCAGATCGTGGGTGATGAACAGGTAGCTCAGGCCCTTTTCGGCCTGCAGATCGTTGAGCAGGCGCAACACCTGGTCCTGCACCAGCACGTCCAAAGCGGACACGGCCTCATCGCACACGATGACGTCCGGGTCCAGAGCCATGGCTCGTGCGATGGCGATGCGCTGGCGCTGGCCACCAGAGAGCTCGTTCGGGTAACGGCCCATCACGGAAGCCGGCATCTCGACCATGTCCAGCAGTTCCTTGACACGGTTGGCACGCCACTTCTTGTCGCCGATCTTGTGGATGCGCAGCGGCTCCTCAATGGAACGGAAGATGGAGTACATCGGGTCGAGCGAACCGTAGGGGTTCTGGAACACCGGCTGCACGTGGCGGCGGAAGCCCAGAAGGTCCTTGGACTTGAACGTGGAGGTGTCGCGACCTTCATAGAACACTTTGCCGGAGGTGGGCTTCAGGAGGTGAAGCACCATGTTCGCCACGGTGGACTTGCCGGAACCGGATTCGCCCACAATGGCCAGTGTGGTGCCACGCTTGACGGAGAAGGACACGTCATCGACGGCCTTGAACATCTCCTTCTTGCGGGGCAGCTTGAATTCCTTGGTCAAGTGGTCGACGGTGATGATGTGCTCGCTCTTCTCAAGCGTGCTTTCGCCGGCGATGTGGTGATCGAGCAGGGCGTCCGCGTTCTCACCGCGCTCCTTGGCGGAGATGATGCGCTGGGAGGCCAGCGACGGGGCGGCGGCCACGAGTCGCTTGGTGTACGGGTGCTGCGGGTGCTGGAGCACTTCCAGGGACGGTCCGGATTCGACGACCTGACCCTTGTACATCACGACAATGTGCTGGGCGCGCTCGGCAGCAAGGCCCAGATCGTGGGTGATGAACAGCACGGCGGTGCCCAACGAGTCGGTGAGCATGTGCAGGTGGTCGAGGATGCGCTTCTGCACGGTCACGTCGAGGGCGGAGGTCGGCTCGTCGGCGATCAGCAGGTCAGGGCGGCAGGCCAGACCGATGGCGATGAGCGCACGCTGGCGCATACCACCGGAGAACTCGTGCGGAAACTGACGGGCACGGGTAGCGGCGTCGGGCAGACCGGCCTCGGACAGCAGACCCGCGATACGGTCATCCATTGTGGAGCCGATGACGTACTTCTTGGCGAGGTACCAGGCCTGATCGTCGGCCACGCCGGCCTTGATGAGGTCGTCGGCCACGCGCCAACGGGTTTCGGAGCCCGGAACCCATTCGTTGGTGAAGCGGGCGACGGCCTTGTCGAAGGCCTCGCCGGACACGCCGGCTTCGGTCAAAGCCTTCTTGGCCTCGGTCATGAGCTCGGGCAGTTCCTTGGCACCGAGGAAGGTCTCGTCGTCGTTGCCCTTGACTTCGACCTCGTCGCCGGCCAGGGCCTTGGCGAGGGCGGAGCGCTTCTCATGGTCCACGTCCATGTTGTTGGCCTTCAGTGCTTCCTTGACCTGGGTGCCGATGCGCCACACCGGGTTGAGGTTGCTCATCGGGTCCTGCGGCACGAGGCCCATCCTGGTGCCGCGCAGCTTGTCGAACTCGCTCTGCTTGGCGCCGGCGATTTCCTCGCCGTCAAGCTTGATGGAGCCGTTGACCACGTGACCGGTGCCGGGCAGCAGGCCCAGCACAGCCATGGCGGAGGTGGATTTGCCGGAGCCGGATTCGCCCACGATGGCCACCCACTGGCCGGGGTAGACGGTGAAGTTGGCGTCGCGCACCGCATGCACCGGCTTGCCGGTGTCAGTGGTGAAGTCGATGGCCAGATCCTTGACCTCGAGCAGCGGACCATGCTCTTTCTGCATAGCCAGCATCTTGGCGTTGGTGTTGTCAGTCATAATGATTCTCCACTCCCCTCACTCAGGCCGTACGGCTCTTCGGGTCGAGGGCGTCCTTGACGGCGTCGCCCATCATGATGAACGCAAGCACGGTGATGGCCAGTGCGGCGGACGGGTAGAACAGCACCATCGGATCGGTCTGCAGGTTGGTCTGTGCGCTGGAGATATCGCCACCCCAGCTCACCGTGGTGGTCGGCAGACCGACGCCAAGGAAGCTTAGGGTTGCTTCGGCCACGATGTAGGAGGCCAGCGAAGTGGTGGCGATGACGATGATCGGGGCCAAGGAGTTCGGCAGGATATGGCGGAACAGATTCCTGGCAGGCGTGGAGCCGAGGGCCGTGGAGGCGGTGTTGAATTCGAGGTTCTTCGATTCCAGCACGGCGCTTCGGGCGATACGGCATACGCCGACCCAGCCGAAGAGCGTCAACACCAGCACGATCTTCCAGATGGACTTGGAGGTCTTGAACATCTGAAGCACCACGATGGCGCCGAGCAGCATAGGCAGCGCGAAGAAGATGTCGGTGATACGGCTCAGCACCGCGTCGACCCAACCGCCGAAGAAGCCGGCGACGGCACCGATCAGGGTACCGACAATCACGACCAGCAGCGTGGAGAGCACGCCGACGGACAGTGAGGTACGGGTGCCGTAGACCACGCGGGTGTACACGTCGCAGCCCTGCAGGTCGTAGCCGAAGGGGTGTCCGGCGGAGGCGGGGCTCAAGGAGTTGCCCAGATCGCAGGCGTTCGGATCCTGCTTGGTGAACAGACCGGGGGCGATGGCCACCACGATGATGAACAGGATCAGCAAGCCGGAGATGATGAACAACGGGTTGCGGCGCAGGGTTCGCCATGCGTCGGCCCACATGCTGGTGGCCGGTGCGGATTCGTCGACGGAATCGACGTCCTGCAACGGGGTCTCGTCGAGAGGAGCTACGTAACGGTCCTGACCGGGCAGGGTTTCCATGAAGTATTCGGTTCCTGGCTCGCCGGTCTGGTTGAGCTCGTTTTCAGTGGTTTCGTTTGCCATGTGACTCACTCCTCCCTATCACGCGTAACGGATACGCGGATCGAGGGCCGCGTACAGCATGTCGACAACGAGGTTGCACACTACGAAAATCAGCATGAGCAACGTGACGATGGACACCACCAGGTTTGCCTCGCCCTTCAGAATGGACTGGTAGGTGAGGAAGCCGATGCCGTGGATGTTGAAGATCTGCTCGGTGATCATGGCACCACCCATCAGGGCACCGATGTCCTGGCCGAGGTAGGTGACGACTGGAATCAGGGAGTTACGCAGCACGTGGCGCAGCATGACCTGACCGTTCGACATGCCCTTGGCGCGTGCGGTGCGCACGTAATCCTCGGCGATGTTGGAGGAGATTTCGGAGCGGGTCAGTCGGATGATATAGGCCATCGACACCGAACCGAGCACCATGGCCGGCATGAGCAGATCAAGGAAGCCGGGGTCGGCGCCTGCCGTCACCGGCAATATCGCCCACTGAATACCAAAGACATATTGCATGACGAAGCCGGTGACGAAGGTCGGCACGGAAATAAGCAGCAGAGAGACGATCAGGATAACGGTGTCGTACCACTTGCCCTTCTTGAGGCCCGAGATAATGCCGAAGACCACACCGAAAATCGCCTCGAACACGAACGCCATCAAGCCGAGCCTGATGGTGACCGGGAAGGCGCGGGTGATTTCGTCGAGAACGGGCTGGCCGGCGAAGGTATCGCCGAAGTTCAGGGTCAGTGCATTCTTCAGGTAGATGAAGTACTGAACGATGAACGGCTGGTCGAGATGGTATTCTGCGCGGATCTGGGCTGCGACGGCCTCATTGACAGGCTTGTCTCCGAACATGGCCTTGACGGGGTCGCCCGGCAGGGCGAATACAAGGGCATATACCAGAAGAGTCGTACCGAGAACCACGGGAATCATCTGCAGAATGCGTCGCAGAAGATACTTACCCATACGGTTGCTCCTTATTTCCTAGACCGGCCAGAAAGGGTATAGTACGCCCCCGCCGGTCGATAAATACTCCGACAGTTTACCGCATGCCCGGACTGTGATATGTAAATTTGCGTTAACGCAAGGTTTGAGATTGGGCAATGCTGGTGGATATGTCCATGGTTGCGGTCGGATAGTGGATCCTTTAACTTGGTTCCCGATGGCGTGAGCAAGCACCCCGCACACAACAAAAAGGGCGGGGATCTTGCGATCCTCGCCCTTTATTTCCGAACTACCTAGCGGTATCCGTTCAGTGAGTCAGACTCACTTCTTGGACATCTCGGTGTAGGTCGGGAGGTTCTGCCAATCGAAGGCGTAGCCGGACTTCACGTTGAGGGAAGCCACACCGGAGGCGTTGGAGTAGTACAGCGGGATGGCCGGAAGGTCGTTGAGGAGGATTTCCTCAGCCTGCTGGTACAGCTTGTTGGCGTCATCAGTGCTGGAAGCGGCAGCAGCCTGCTTGCACAGGTCATCGAAGGCCGGGCTCTTGTAGTCACCATCGTTGGAGCCGTTGCCATCAGCAGCAGCGGTGGAGTACAGCTGCCACAGGTAGTTCTCGGCGGACGGGTAGTCAGGCTGCCAGCCGGTACGGAAGGCGCCCTTCATCTGACGGTTGGTGACCGCGTCACGGAATTCCTGGAAGGTCGGGATCGGGTTGGTGGCCGCGTCGATGCCCAAGTTGTTCTTGAGCTGGTTCACGACGGCGTCGTAAAGCGGCTTGGCACCACCATCGGCGTTGTAGGAGAAGGTGAGCTGGCCGTCGTACTTGGAGATGGCGTCAGCCTTGGCCCACAGTTCCTTGGCCTTGGAGGCGTTGAACTTCAGGTTGTCGGCACCCTTGAGGGAGTCGGAGTAGCCCGGGGTCTTCGGGGAGGTGAACTCGGTGGCGGCGGTGGCGTTGCCGTTGAGCACCTTGTCGATGAGCTGGTCACGGTTGATGGCCATGGAGATGGCCTGACGACGCAGCTGGCCTTCCTCGTCGTTCTTGAAGTGGTCAAGGGAGGACGGGATGGTGAAGGTCTGGATGACGGAGCCGGCCTCGGAGTAAGCCTGGACCTTCTTGTCGGTCTTGAAGGTCTTGGTGAAGGCGGCCGGGACGGACTCCATCACGTCGAGGTTGCCGGCCTGAATGTCGCGGTAGGCGGCGGAGTCGTCGGTGTAGACCTTGAAGGTCACGCCATCGTTCTTGACGTCCTCGTTGCCCTTGTAGTCGGGGTTCTTGACGAGGGCGATTTCCTTGTTGTGGTCCCACTTGGAGAACTTGTACGGGCCGTTGCCCACAGGAGCCTCGCCGAAGGCCTTCGGGTCCTTGTAGAAGGACTCAGGCAGCGGGGCGAAGGCCGAGTAGCCGACCTTAATCGGGAACACGGAGTCGGACTGGTTCAGGTCGACGGTGAAGGTGGTGTCGTCCACGACCTTGAGGCCGGAGAGCTGCTCGTCACCCTTCAGACCATCAGCCTGGAGCCCATCGTAGCCCTTGATGGTGGAGAAGAAGGAGGAGCACTTCTGGGCGTTCTTGACGTTGGCCACGTAGGACCAGGCCTTGGTGAAGGACTCAGCGGTCACCGGAGTGCCGTCGGTGAACTTCCAGCCGGACTTGATCTTGATGGTGTACTGGGTGGCGTCATCATTCGGGGTGATGGACTCGGCCACTTCGTTGGAAGCCTTGCCGTCCTTGTCGAAGGAGACCAGACGGGAGAACAGCAGGTCGCCCGGCTTGCCGCCGCCGGTTTCGTTGGTGTTGCCCGGGATCAGCGGATTCTGCGGTTCGGAGTTGTACGCAGTGATGATGTTGGAGCCAGCGGTGTCACCGGAGGCAGCGTTGCTGTTGGAACCGCCGCAGGCGCTCAGCAGCATGGCCACGGAGCAAGCCATGGCAGCGAAAGCAAGAGCTTTCTTCTTCATATGATTTCTCCTATTCATTAGGTTGCGAAGCGTTTCAGCCTCGCCTCATGCGAACGGGGTCGGATTTCCTCATCGTCGGGACACTTACGCTTCCCGCCGCTTCGGACGCCCAACCCCGTTGCTGTTACCTGTCATTTTTGCGCACTTGGGAGACAAGCAGCGTATTTTTGTTACACCCATGTAAAATTCGGGGGCTTTTACCGGCTAGGTTCGGTCTTTGCTAAGTTTGTTAACCAATGCCCACATAGTGGTCATGCCCGGGGAAAGGCCTGTCCGTAACGGTTCTTGAGCTGCTCGATGGAGACGTGCGTATAGCGTTGTGTAGTTTTCAAGGAGGAATGCCCGAGCATCTCCTGCACCTCCCTCAGATCGGCACCGCCGTCCAGCATGTGCGTGGCCGCCGAATGGCGCAACGCATGGGGGCTGATGTCCGGTACGCCGGCCTCTCGGGCCGCTCTGTGTACGATGTCACGGGCTATGCGTTGGTCGATACGGCCGCCTCGTGCGCCGAGGAACAGGGCGTTGGTAGCACGGGACTTGGCTGCATCCGTTGCCGTACGGGCCAGTACAGGCCGCCCTTGTTCAAGCCAAGTCTCCAGCGCACGCTGGGCGGGCAGTCCGAACGGCACCACGCGTTGCTTGTTGCCTTTGCCGGTGACTTTGATGGTGCGATTGGAGAAGTCGACGTCAACGATATCCATCGACACCAGTTCGGCGACACGGATGCCGGTGGCATACAGTAGTTCGAGAATCGCGGCGTTGCGCTGCGATTCGGCGACGACTCGGGCGCTGTCGCGCTTGTCTGCACGGGCGGGTGCCTCGTTGCGGTTTACGGTGTCGGCTGACTTATCAGCTGTCTTGCCGACTGCCTTGCCGCTGCCACTGCCGGACGCGGCTGCCGCTCCCCCATCGCCCTTGTACTGGTTTGTTGCAACGGCCTGTTCGGCGACATCCAATAACTGCTCAGCTTGAGATTCGGTGAGCACCGCGGGCAGCGTGCTGGGAATCGAGGGAGTCATCAGTGTGGCGGCCGGGTCGGTGTTGGTCACCCCATGCTCATAGGCCCACGCGAAGAACCCGCGCACGGCCACGGTTTTGCGGGCCATGCTGCTGCGGGCGTGATCGCGCGATTCCACCGCCATCCAGCTACGCAGATCATCCAGCGTGATCTCGTTCAGATCGGTCACGCCGCGCAGCTCGAACAGGTGCAGACATGCCGTGAGATCCGCGCGATACGCTTTGAGCGTATTCGCTGACAGGCCGCGGTTGGACTTCAGATAGGAGACGAAGGAGTCGATATCGCCGTCGAACTGCGTAGATGACACTCTCGTTCTCCTCCGAATTCTTTATGGCCTTGGGTTACGGCCGGGGTGGCGTGTTGCGCCGCTCCGGCACGGGTTTCAATGTGGCAATCTGTTCCTGATGGATGGTCACGTTCTGGGCCGGGCGCGAACCATTGGCGGCGGCGTCACGCACCATCTCCAACGTGTATCCGTCCCAGGAAACCACGTGACCCACATAGTCGCGGAACTTCATACGGTGGTCGACCGGGTCAATGCCGTCGGTGATGCGCACCACCACGCGGGCACCGGCCGGAATCTGCCTTGGTAACGTCATACGTCATCATCCCCCTTAACCATTCGCCGCATCAACTTCGATGCGTTTCCCGAAAAACGGTACAGACTACCTTACTCCTTTGAGCCTTTCGAACAGCGGAGCCACACGGTCTTCTCACGAAAACAAGCGGGAACTTCATCCCCCTCGCGCGGCCTTCTTCGTGACAGGCGGCGAGGGGAACCTGCGCACGGGCCTACATGGCGGTACGCAGTTACATGGCGGGGCGCAGTTGGATGATGGCCTGACGTGGATGGACGAAGCCGGTGATGGCTTCTCCTCGGCGTGCGGAGAACAGCAGGGTCTGCTGCCAGCCGGCTTCGGGGACGGCGAGCTCGCGTTCCGGGAATCCGGCGGCAGTTGTGCCGGCTTGCGGCGCAGCGGTGGCCGTACCGTCTTGTGCAGCGGTGATGCCGGCATGTGTCACGGCGGCCTTGTACCGGCGGAAGGGGTCGCCTTCGGCGAAGAATCCCATCACATCCTGCTCGCCGGCGGCACCAGCGTGCAGTTGGTCGGCCATATCGGTCAGACGTGCCGCCATGCGGCGCAGCAGCGCTTCGACGTTCAGCGAGTCTTCCTCGACCATCGCGCGCGTGCGGTCCGGGTCGGTCAGGGACACGCGGGTCATGTCCCTCCAGCAGCCGGCGGCCAGCGCGGCGGCGATGTTGCGGTCCGGGTTGGCGACCAGTTCGTTGATCAGCGCGGTGGACACCACATGCGGCATGTGGGAGATCATCGCCGCGGCCTTGTCATGCGTTTCGTCGTCCACGACGATGACGCGGTTGCCGACGTCCTTGGTGATCATCGCGGCGACGTCGAGGAAGCGGCGGTAGTCCGTGGACTCGTCCACGGTGATGGCCCATAGGGCACCGTCGTACAGATGCGGGTCGGCGGCCTGCCAGCCGGACAGTTCGTTGCCGGCCATCGGATGGGCGCCGACGTAGCACTTCCCCAGCCCGGCAGCCTTGACCTGATCGCGGACCATGCCCTTGACCGAGCCCACGTCGGTGAGCGTGGTGTTCGGATGGTCGCCCATGAGCGGGGCCAGGGCGGCGAGGATTGCGGGCATCGCCTTGAGCGGATTGCACAGCACGACCACATCCGGCTCGGCATCCATGAGTTCGGAGAGCGTGCTCTTGCAGAAAATGCCATCGGCTTCGGCCTGGGCGTAGGGGTGCGGGCGATGGTTCCACGCGACGACGCGCACGCCGCGCTCGGTCAGGCGGCGTGCGAGCGAGCCGCCGATCAATCCGAGTCCGACGATTCCGACTGTATCTACCACAGCAGTTCCTTCCTTGCTTCCTCGGTGTACTGCCAGCCTTCCGGCGCGCGATTGGTGATGTGGACGCCGCCCTCGGGCAGCATCCAGGCGTCGACCGGCGGGTTCGGGCGTTCGCGGCGTGGGTAGACGGCCAGGGTTTTTGCCCAGTCGCCGTGTCCGGCGATCTCTTCCAGTGCGGTGCGGAATCTCGGCTCCCAGGGGGCGGCGTCAAGGGTGGCGATGAAGCTGTAGGTTCCGTCGTGGCCTTTGATCGGGCGCGAGATGAAGCTGGTCATGTTCAGTCCCGCATCGCGCAGGACGTCCAGCAGGTCGGCGAGTACGCCGGGGCCGGTGACCAGCGGGATGAAGGTGATGATGGTTTCGAAGTCGCCGGCGTCATTGCTGTGGGCGCGGGCGTTGAGTTCCTGGACCACATCACGCGGGGCGATGACAAGGAATTCGGTGTGCGCGCCATCGAAATCCTGCACATGTTCGGCGAGGGTGTCGAGATCGTAGAGTTCGCCGCAGATGCTGGGGCCGAGCGCCACGCGGCCGGGCTTCAGGTCGCGGCAGGCGGCGGCGTTGGAGGATGCGGGTTCGGGCTGCAAATGGTGTTCGGCGATGAACCGGGTGCATTGGGCCAGACCGTGCGGGTGGGCGCTGACGGGGTTGCCGGTGCAGTCGTAGATGCTGTGGCCGCGCACGGTGAAGGCGTTGAAGGCCACGTCCACACTGATCCGGGCGAAGCCGGCCGCGTTGGGGGCGTCGATCAGCGCGTCGAGATTCGGGACCACATAGCCTTCGACGTTGTTTTCCCATGCGATGACGCCCCAGCCTTGGCGCGACTGTACGGCCTGCATGATCGCGGGCACGTCGGGCAGAGCGATGAGGTCGAAGTCGCCGAGTGTGGCGAACTGGTCGGCGGCCGTCATTGCCGCCTGATGGGTGAAGGTGCCCTCCGGGCCCAAGTAAAACAGTTTCATGCGTGCCATAAAGTTCTATGGTAGCGGCCGTAATCCCCTACGCCCGCCGATACGCGACGCATTCCCGGAAATGTGCCGCCATATATAGTTACGCGCGCGATTCAGAATGAGTGGGAATAACGAACCAGCGGGCGGGAAGAATGAGCAGGACGACTTGGACCAGTATCAGGCCGTACAGCCAGATGTAGCCGGCATGTTGGGAGAAGAACGGCATGTCGCCTTGGAATCCGGCGACGATGAGCGCTTTGCCGGATGTGGTGGTCAGCGCCATGCCCCATGCGGTCAGTGAGGAGGCGATGAGGTGCAGGGCCAGTCCGACCGCGCCCATGCGCGAACGGGCGCACCATGTCGATAGGCCGATCAGCAGAAACGCCAGCACCAGACCATACGGAATATTCAGTTCCGCACCCATACGGTGGGCGAACGTGCCCACAAAGGCGGAAGCCACGCCCGCCGCAATCGTGATCAACGATTTGACCAGCGCGTTCTGGCGATACGACCACGGACGCAATTCAGTAGTGCTCTTCACAGTCATGCGTTTCAGTATAGGTGGGGATATGACTTGGTGAGGAATAAACTTAGCTCCCCTCAGAGAGGGGAGCTAGAGAGAATGGTCGGCTACAGCCGCACCAAATCACTTACCCTGCTGGGCGGCATTCTGGCGGCGCTGCTTGGCGCGCCACTTGTACCAGTCCTCACGGCCGAGGATGATCTTGCGCACGCGGATGGACTCCGGGGTGACTTCCACGCACTCGTCCTCGTTGGCGAAGTCCAGGGACTCCTCAAGGCTCATCTTGATCGGCGGGGTCAGGGTTTCGAGCACGTCAGCGGTGGAGGAACGCATGTTGGTCATGTGCTTGGCCAGCGTGATGTTCACGTCCAGCTCGTCGGGCTTGTTGTTCACACCCACGACCTGGCCTTCATACACCGGGGACTGCGGTTCGACGAAGAAGTTGCCACGGGCCTGCAGACGCTGCATGGCGTACGGGGTGGCGATACCCTTGCGATCGGAAACCATGGAACCGTTCTGGCGAATGGTGATGGCGCCAGCCCACGGCGCGTAGCCGGCAGAGATGGAGGAGGAGATGCCGGTGCCACGAGTGGCGGAAAGCAGCGCGGTGCGGAAGCCGATCAGACCACGGGACGGCACGGTGAACTGCAGACGGACCCAGCCGGAGCCGTGGTTGGTCATGCCATCCATACGGCCCTTACGGTCGGCCATGAGCTGGGTGACGGTACCCATGTACTCTTCCGGCACGTCGATGGTGGTGTTTTCCATCGGCTCGTTGATCACGCCGTCGATCTTCTTGGTGACCACCTGCGGACGGCCGACGGTCAGCTCGTAGCCTTCGCGGCGCATCTGCTCGGCAAGCACGGCCAGCGCCAGCTCGCCACGGCCCTGGACTTCCCAAGCGTCGGGACGGTCGGTGGGCAGCACCTTGATGGACACGTTACCGATGAGCTCGCGGTCCAGACGGTCCTTGATCATGCGGGCGGTGAGCTTGTGGTCCTTGCCCTCGGTGCCGGCCAGCGGGGAGTCGTTGGTGCCGAAGGTCATGGAGATGGCCGGATCGTCCACATGGATGAGCGGCAGCGGCTTCGGGTCGTTGGGGTCGACGATGGTCTCGCCGATCATGATGTCGTTAACGCCGGCAACGGCCACGATGTCGCCGGGGCCTGCGGATTCGACCGGGATACGCTCGAGGCCCTGGGTGCGCAGCAGTTCGGAGACGCGGAAGTTCTCGAGGGAGCCGTCCACACGGGACAGGCCGTAGGTCTTGCCCTTCTCAAGGGTGCCGTTGTAGATACGGACCAGACCGAGTCGGCCGAGGAAGTCGGAGGAGTCGATGTTGGCCACGTGAGCCTGCAGCGGGGCGCCCTCCTCGTATTCGGGGGCCGGGATGGTGGAGATGATGGTTTCGAACAGCGGCTCGAGGTTGTCGTTGTCCGGCAGGCCACCGTCGGCGGGCTGGTTCACGGAGGCGTAGCCGGCCTTGGCGGCGCAGTAGATGACCGGCATTTCAAGCAGCTGGTCAAGGTCCAGGTCGATGCCCTCGTGCTGCACGTCGTCGGCCAGGCCGAGCAGCAGGTCGGAGGTTTCGCCGACGACCTCTTCGATACGGGCGTCGGGGCGGTCGACCTTGTTCACGCACAGGATGACCGGCAGCTTGGCTTCGAGGGCCTTGCGCAGCACGAAGCGGGTCTGCGGCAGCGGGCCTTCGGAGGCGTCCACGAGCAGCACGACGCCGTCAACCATGGAGATGCCGCGCTCGACCTCGCCGCCGAAATCGGCGTGGCCGGGGGTGTCGATGATGTTGAGGGTGATGCCCTCCGGGTGGCCGTACTTGGCGGCCAGCGGACCGGTGTATTCCACGGCCGTGTTCTTGGCGAGGATGGTGATGCCCTTCTCGCGTTCCAGATCGTTGGAATCCATTACACGATCCGGCACTTCCTCACGCTCGGAAAACACGTGCGACTGCTGAAGCATGGCATTGACCAGGGTGGTCTTGCCGTGATCGACGTGAGCCACAATCGCCACATTACGGATATCTCCACGAACCGCCATCGAAACCTCTCTTAATACTGATTCTTTTGCGTAATCGTTCGGTACTTGCGTTCTCGAGTACTTAAGTACTTACTCTGAGGTGTTTATTCATACCTACACACAAACCGTCACGATGGTACTCGCACACCTTGACTATGTCGGAACATAGAAAAGCACCTCACAACGGCAGAACTCCCGCGTCTCGACGAACCCCTCGCGGGATTTCTGCCGTTTTTACGGCCTTCAAACGGCAGAACCCCCGCGTCCCTTTCGCCGGGACGCGGGGGTTCTGCCGGTAATCAGGCAAATATCTGTTCTCCCGTCATCGACTTCCGTCAGTCTTCGAGATCGAGGCCTTTGCGTTCGGGCAGGCAGAGGGCGGCGACGCAGGCGATGATGAAGGCGGCGGCGAAGATGATGAAGGCCACGGCCTTGTTGCCGCCGGACAGGGTCAGGAACCACGGCATGAGGAGCGGCGCGATGATGGCGGCGATGCGGCCCACCGCTGCGGCGGCACCGGCGGCCGCGCCACGCAGGCGGGTCGGGTAGATTTCCGGGGTCACGGCGTACAGCACGCCCCACGCACCGAGGTTGGAGGCGGACAGCAGCATGCCGAACACGAGCACGAGGGCCACAGATCCGGCCTGCGAGAACGCGAAGGCGGCCACGGCGGAGACGGCCAGGAAGATGCTCAGCGTCTTGCGGCGGCCCCAGACCTCCACCAGCCAGGCGGCTAGGAAGTAACCGGGCAGCTGGGCGATGGAGATGGCGAGCGTGTAGCCGAATGACTTGGTCAGGGAGCCGAACTGGTCGGCGAGCAGCGACGGCATCCATGTGAACGCGCCGTAGTAGGAGAAGTTCACGAAGAACCACGTGGCCCAGATGGCGATGGTGCGGGCCAGGTACTTGGAGCCGAACAGTTCGCGCGTCTTGATCTTCGGCAGCGGCTTGCCCTTGGGAGAGGTTACCGGGGCTACTCCCCCGGCTTCCTCGAAGTAGCGCACGGCCTTTTCGGCTTCGTCTTCGCGACCCTTGGCTTCGAGGAATCGCACGGATTCTGGGATGTGCACGCGGGTGACGATTGCGTAGAGCAGTGGCAGCGCGCCGATGGCCAGCGCCCAGCGCCAGCCCCAGTCGCCGGTGTTCGGGATCACGAAGTAGCCGATCATGGCGGCGACGATCCAGCCGACGGCCCAGAACGATTCCAGCAGCACAGTCATGCGGCCGCGCTGTTTGGTCGGCGAAAACTCGGAGACCAGCGTGGAAGCGACCGGCAGTTCCGCGCCCAAGCCCAGTCCGATGATCAGTCGGGCGCCGAGCAGCATGCCGAGTGACCAAGATAGGGCCATGGCACCGTTGGCGATGCCGAAGATAATCAGTGTGGCGGTGAACACGGTTTTGCGGCCCACGCGGTCGGCGATGAAGCCGCCCACTGCCGCGCCGATGGCCATGCCGACGAAGCCGATGGACAGCACCCATGACTTTTCGGTCGGGGTGAGGTTGAAGTGCGGGTCGGCGGCGATGGCGGCGACTACGAAGGAGACGAGGCCGACGTCCATGGCGTCGAATGCCCAGCCGATGCCGGAGGCGACGAGGAGTTTGCGGTGCGCCTTGTTGAAGGGCAGCCGGTCGAGGCGCTCGTTGCGGGTGAGCTGCGCGGGTTGCGCTGAAGTGGTGGTGCTCACGTCGTTTCCTTTCTGGTAAGTGGCGTCAGATTTAATGGCGGGTCAGGTCGGTGTAGGACTCTTCGATGGCCAAGCTGATGCGTTCGACTTGTTCGCGGGTCAGCGGCTTGCGGAAGGTCATGCGTAATGCCGATTTGGCGATGGACGGTTCGAGGCCCATCGCCAGCAACGTGGCAGGAATCTCGTGGCGCCCGATGGCGCAGGCCGAGCCGGATGAGGCAGCGATGCCGCGCGCGTCCAGGTCGACGAGCAGCGCTTCCCCGGTGACGCCGGGGAAGATGAAGGAGGCGTGACCGGGCAGACGGCGTTCGGGGTCGCCGGTCAGGTCGGCGCGAGGCGCGACCCGGCGAACCGCGTCGATGAGCATGTCTCGGGACGCGACCAACTCACGGTACTGCGCCTGCATGCGCGCATTCGATTCGTTGAGTCCGATGGCGAGCGCCACGGCACCGGCCACGTTCTGCGTGCCAGAGCGCAGGCCGCGTTCCTGCCCGCCTCCGGACAGCACCGGTTCGATGGGTGTGCGGCCGCGTACCAGCAGCGCTCCCAGACCTTTGGGGGTGCCGAATTTGTGTCCGGATACGGACAGGGCGTCCACATCCCAGTCACGAAAACGAATCGGAATCTGGCCGGCGGCCTGTACGGCGTCTACATGGATGGGCACGCCGTGCGCATGGGCGATGCGGACCAGTTCCTCCACGGGTTCCACGGTGCCGACCTCGTTGTTGGCCAGCATGGTGGAGACCATCGTGGTACGTTCGCCGGCCTCGCCGTCGAGCTCGCGTTCAAGTGCGTCGAGATCGAGATGCGCTTGCGCATCCACGGGAATGCGCACGACTTCGAAACCGAACCATTCGTGCAGCCATGCCGCCGATTGGGCCACGGCCGGGTGCTCGATAGCGGAAATGATAATGCGCGGGCGACAATTTGCCGGCTGTTCGCCATCGGCTTCGGCGAATCCGTAGACCGGCCGCAAGCCCAGTTTGCGCATGCGCGCCATGGCGATGCCTTTGATGGCCAGATTGTCCGATTCGGTGCCGCCTGAGGTGAAGATCACGTCATCCGGCCGGGCGCCCAATGCCGCGGCAAATGATGCGCGAGCCGCGTCCAGCGCGCGGGCCGCGGTTTTGCCGGGCTGGTGCACGCTGGCCGGATTGGCGTAGGCCTCAGTCAGGAACGGGGTCATGGCCTCGATGACTGCCGGGCTCACTGATTCGGTGGCGGCGGCGTCCAGGTACAGTTCGCCGGGTTCACCGGATGCGTTGGGGGTATCGGCCATGACTAGTTCCAATCCAATCCGAGGTCGATGCTGCGCACAGAGTGGGTGAGCGCGCCCACGGAGATCACGTCCACGCCGGTGGCGGCCACGGCTGGCACTCGCTCCAGGCTCATGTTGCCGCTGGCTTCCACGATGGCCTTGCCGTCAATGAGCTCCACGCCGCGACGGGTGTCGTCGAGCGAGAAATTGTCCAGCATGATGGTGTCCGCTCCGCCGGCGAGCACGGCGGGAATCTGGTCAAGGCGGTCGACTTCCACTTCGATATGCGTGGTGTGGCCCACCTGTTCGCGCACGTGGCGGATCGCGCCGGCCAGGTCGATGCCGCGCGCGGCGAGCGCCGCCAGATGGTTGTCCTTCATCATGACCGCGTCGGACAGTCCGTAGCGATGGTTGTGGCCGCCGCCGCAGACCACGGCGTATTTCTCGAACGGGCGCAGGCCGGGCGTGGTTTTGCGCGTATCGACGATGCGGGTGCGCTCGTAGCGGCGCGGCCGGGTGACGGGTCCGTCATAATCGTCGCCGTAGATGGCGTTCACCGCGTCCACGAAGGCGGCGGTCATGGTGGCGATGCCGCTCATGCGCTGAGTGAAGTTGAGGGCGATGCGCTCGGCGGTGAGCAGGTCACGTACCGGGCCTTTCACGGTGGCGAGTATCTGGCCGCGCTGGAATCGCTCGCCGTCCTTGATGGCGGCGGTGACGGTGACGGCCGGGTTCTGTGCGGCGAAGGCTGCGGCGAACACGTCGATGCCGCTCATCACGCCGTTTTCGCGCGCGGTGAGGTGGGCCGAGCCGGTTTCGTCCGCGGGGATGGTGGTCTCGCAGGTGATGTCGCCGTAGGGCGCGTCTTCGGCGAGCGCCGCTTCGACGGCGACGCGGATGATGTGTGATGTGAGCATGGGTCAGTCCTTGATGTAGGCGACGGAGTGGGCCCAGTTGTCGACTGGCTCGCTGTAGTCGGTGCGGGCGTGGGCGCCTCTCGACTCGGTGCGGGCGAGCGCGGCGGTGGCGGCCGCATAGCCTACGGTGAGCATGTTGCGGTTCTCCAAAGCCTCAACGCTGCTTGCAGCACCATCGGCGTTTACATCAGCCTGGGCGTTTGCGGCGGCGAGGCCTTGGCCGAGTTCGGCGATGGCGGTTTTCAGTCCGGCCTCGTCGCGCAGCACGCCGACGCCATGCCACATGGTGTTCTGGATGCGGGTACGATTCCACACCTTGTCGGCGGCGGTATCGTCAGCAGCAGCCGTAGTGGCGGGGGCAACAGGAGCAGCCAGCGTAATCGGCGCATGGCCGAACACGGCACCGGTGGCGGAGTTCAGGAACGGTTCGGGTGCCCAGACCGCGTCGTCACCGTCCGCGACGGCGGCCAGACCGGCGCGGCGTCCGTAGACGAGCCCCTCGAGCAGCGAGTTGGAGGCAAGACGGTTGGAGCCCATGACACCGGTACGAGCGCATTCGCCGGCCGCATACAGGCCGGGAATGGAGGTCCGGGCGTTCAGATCGGTGCGAATGCCTCCCATGTAGTAGTGCGCGGCGGGCGCCACCGGAATCGGCTCCTTGCTCCAGTCGAAGCCAAGCGAACGCGTATAGGCGTCGATGGTCGGGAATCGGTGGGCCAGGAAGCTGGCCAGGTCGGGGTTCTCGCGGGCCATCGGCGAGACGTCGAGCATCACGGGCTTGCCGCCTTGCGCCTGCATCACACGGAAGTTCTCGCGGGCCACGACGTCACGCGGCGCGAGTTCGGCGCGCGGATCGATGTCCTTCATATACCTGTGGCCATGCTCATCCAGCAGCACCGCACCTTCGCCGCGCACGGCTTCGGAGACGAGGAAGTGCTCGCCCACGGCCATGGCGGTGGGATGGAACTGGTAGAACTCCAGATCGGCGACCTGGGCACCGGCACGCCATGCGGCGGCGAGGCCGTCCGCGGTGGCGACCGGCGGATTGGTGGTGTACGGGTACATACGGCCTGCTCCACCGGCGGCCAAGATCACCCGGTCGGCGGCCAGATCCTTGTCCTGCCCGTCGATCAGCAGGTGGACGCCGGCGATGTGGCCGTCCCGCACGATGAGATCTTTGAGGAAGGCGTTCTCGATGATGTGGATGCGCGGGTTCTTGCGTACCATGGCGGAGACGTCCAGTTCAAACACTTTGCCGGTGGCGTCTCCCCCGGCATGCACCACGCGGGCGCGCGAATGAGCCGCTTCCAGGCCGCGCAGCATGTGTCCATGCGCGTCGCGGTCGAAGTGGACGCCGGCCGCGGCGAACTCGCGGACGCGCTCCGCACCCTCACGGGTGAGGATGTCCACGGCCTTCGGGTCGCACAGGCCGTGGCCCGCGGCCATGGTGTCGGCGGCGTGCAGCTTCGGGTCGTCGTCGGAGAAGATGGCCGCGGCGATGCCGCCCTGCGCATGATAGGTGTTTGATTCCACCAGTTCGGCCTTGGTTACCAAGGTCACGTCGTGTCCGGTACCGGCCACGGCCAGTGCCGCGGACAGTCCGGCGACGCCTGCGCCCACGACGACGATTTCAGTGTTGCTCATTGTGTTGCTTTCCTCTGTTTTTGCGTCATCTGCTCCCCTCAGTCCGCTACGCGGACAGCTCCCCTCATGTACGAGGGGCGTCAGGGATGGATCACGGGTGAACGCGCAGCATGCGCTCCAGTGCCACCTTGGCTTCGCGGGCGGTGTCTTCGTCCACGGTGATGCGATTGACCACGTTGCCGGCTTCGAGGTTCTCCAAAGCCCAAGCCAGGTAGGCCGGGTGGATGCGGTACATCGTGGAGCACGGGCAGACCACGGGGTCCAAGCAGAACACGGTCTTGTCCGGGTACTGCGCGGCCAGACGGTTCACCAAATTGATTTCGGTGCCCACCGCAATGGCGGATCCGGCGGGCGCGTTGGCGATCTCCTTGACGATGTACGCGGTGGAGCCAGTACCGTCGGCGGCATCGACCACCTGCATCGAGCACTCGGGGTGCACGATCACCTTGACGCCCGGGTATGCCTTGCGGGCACGTTCGACCTGTTCGACGGTGAAACGCTGGTGCACGGAGCAGAAGCCCTTCCACAGAATCATCTTGGCGCGGGCGTAATCGGCCGGATCGGCGGCGCCGCCCTGTGCCTTGAACGGATCCCACAGCGGCATCTCGCTCAGCGGAATGCCCATGGCGCGGGCGGTATTGCGGCCCAGGTGCTGGTCCGGGAAGAACAGCACGCGCTTGCCGCGGGCGAACGCCCATTCCAGCACGGCGTGCGCATTGGAAGAGGTGCATACGATGCCGCCGTTGCGTCCGCAGAACGCCTTCAGTGCGGCGGATGAGTTCATGTAGGTGACCGGGATGATCTGCTGCAAGCCATCGGAGTCCGGCTGGGTGCCGCAGATCTCGCCGAGCTGGTCCCAGCATTCCTGGACCTGGTCGATATTGGCCATGTCGGCCATCGAGCAGCCGGCAGACAGGTTGGGCAGGGTCACGCTCTGTTCGGGCGTGGAAAGGATGTCGGCGGTTTCGGCCATGAAGTGCACGCCGCAGAACACGATGTGGTCGGCGTCCGGGCGTTCGGTGGCGTTCTTGGCCAGCTGGAAGGAGTCGCCCACGAAATCGGCGTGCTTGATGATCTCGTCACGCTGGTAGAAGTGGCCCAGAATCAACAGTTTGGAGCCGAGACGCTGCTTGGCGTCGGAGATGCGCTGCTGCAGTTCCTCGTCGGAGGCCTTGCGGTATTCGTCCGGCAGCACCTGCTGGCGCGGCGCGTTGGCGGGCAGACGGTCGAGCATCGAGGCACCGGGACCGTAGCTGGGTGTGGTGGTGTCGAAGTGCCATGGGTCCTGGGTCAGTCCTGCATCGCAGGTGCTTTGCGCGCCCAGCTTGGCGATGATCTCGTCAACGGACGGCGCAGTGAATAGTGCAGTCATAGTGGTTCCTTTCCTATATACGTCTGTGATGCCGGCCCGAATCGGGTCGGCGGGAAAAATCAGATGCGCGCGGATGGGATCAGCGCGTCGAGAGCGTCTTCACGCTCGCCTTGTCTGGACAGTTCCATGATGTCGTCGCCATCGGATTCGTGGGGCGTACCGTTCTCGACAGGTCGTTTGGGGATGTAGCGGTAGACGGTGGCCGGTCGTTGGCGGCCTTCACGCATCTTCTCCCCGGTGTCTTCAAGGTCGCCCGAGGCAAGCATTTTGCGGCGGAAGTTCGCCAAGTCGAGGGGTTCGCCGCCAATCGCCTCATAGACGCCGTGCAGTTGGCGCAGGGTGAACGTGGGGCCGAGCAGTCGGGTGGCCACGTCGGAGTATTCGATTTTGGAGCGCAGGCGGAGCAGCGCGTAGTCGATGATCTGGCGATGGTCGAACGCCAGCTCGGGCAGTTCGTCTTCGGGGAACCATCGTACGTTGTCACCGTCCTCGAAGCCCGCGGCCTCGGTCTGGCCGACGAGCGCCCAGTACACGACGGACACCATGGGCAATCCGCCATGGGATCGGGTCGGGCCTCCAAAGGTGTACAGCTGTTCGAGGTATCGCGGGTGCAGGTCTGTGGTCGATTCGAGGGCCGCGTAGGCAGACTGTTCCAACGACCGGTCGGAGCGCAGGTCACCGCCGGGCAACGCCCAGCAGCCCAGGAACGGCTGACGGACGCGCTTGACCAGGGGCAACCAGAGACGGGAATGGGCCGAGTTCGCGGCATTGCCGGAATCGGCGGCACTGTTGCCGGTATCGCCTTCCGGGCCGAGTGCCAGAATCACCACTGACACGCCGACCTGTGGCGGTGCGCTGCGGCGCTCGGACACATTGCCGAATCCCATGCCATGCCTCTTTCCATACCGGTTGTTCTCCCTGCATTGAGAGCATAGCACTACTTATAGTCACAATGACCATAAATCACATATTGGATGGTCCAGCGCACGAATATTGGCCAGGTAGCGGGCCCCAATCGCTACGAAATCACGTCCGTATCTTCCGATTTCGACTGTGTCATTTCGGCGACGGACGGGAGGAACGGCGCTAGGGAGGGTAGTTCGTCGAGACTCTTCAGGCCCATTTGGTCGAGGAAGAATTCGGAGGTGACCAAGAGGGCCGCGCGGGATTCGGGGTCCACGCCGTCTTCCTTGATAAGGCCGCGTACCGTGAGCGAGCGAATCACGCCATCGGAGTTGACACCGCGGATCGCGGCCACTTGGGCTCGGGTGACGGGTTGGCGATAGGCCACGATGGCAAGCGCCTCCAGTGCGGCCTGACTGAGTCTCGCAGTCTGGCCGTCAGTGACGAATGATGAGACGACCGGCTCGAACGCGGCGCGACTGGCGAACTGCCAGCCGCGAGCGGTGCGGCGCAGTTCGAAGCCGCGCGGGCGGATGCCACGGGATTCATCGCCCTCATAGTCATCGTGCAGGGCTCGCAATGCCTCTTCGACTGTGTTGCGGTCCAATGCCAAAATACGGGCCAGCTCGGTGGCGGTCTGCGGCTGGTCGGCGACCATCAGAATCGCTTCCAGACAGGCGGGCAGCCCGCCGGGAAAATCGTCTACCGTGAAATCCACGTATTCGGGGCGCGTCTCCTCCACTCCCCTCACCGCGGCCTTTGCGGATTCAGCCGTCGATTCGGCATCCGCCATGTGTTCGGTTGCATTCGTTGCGTCAATCCGTTCAGTCACCAATCGCCGTCCTTACGCAAAATCGCCTTCGGAAATGTTCACGTCGCTCATCGTTTCGTCTACGCCGGGTACCCACCTCAGGTGCAGTTCGGCAAACGGACCATCTTGCTGATACTGCAGCACACCTTGTTTGAAGAACACGAGCACGGCCATGAACCGAGCCACCACCTCAATACGAGAAGCGCAGTCCCGGGTCAATTCGCTGAACGACATCGACTGGTCGCCCTTGGATTCCAATGCCGCGATCAGCCGGTCGCGCACCACCAGCGATTGGGCCCGAAGATCGACCAATGGTACGTGCAGCTGATGGATCGACACTTCGGAGGCGGGCGCGTTGGCGATGACCTGGGCGGCCAGTTGGGCGAGTTCGAGCGGAGTCAGCGTCCATACCAGCTCAGGCAGCATGGCGGCAACGCCCTCGTCCATGGCCGCCGGATGTGGGAATCGGCCGGAGTTGGCGGCGATACGCGCCCGGAAATCACCTGCGGCCTGCTTGTAGGCGCGGTATTGGAGGAGTCGGGCGAACAGCAAATCGCGTTCGCGCAGCACTTCGAGGCTCTGCTCGTCGTGCTGGCTGTCTTCGCCGCCGGGCAGAATCGCCACGCTTTTGGCCTCGACCAGAATAGAGGCGATATCGAGAAAGGCGCTGGCCTCATCCATGTTTTTTGTGAAATCGAGCCCGCGCACGTATGTCAGGAATTCCTCGGTGATCGAGGAGAGGGAAACTTCGGTCAGCTCGAGTCTGTTGTTGGCGATCATGCCGAGCAAGGCATCAAACGGACCGGAATAGACTTCGAGGTTGACCCGGAAGCCGGAAGTGGCGGATTCCTCCGTGCTGATTTCGGCTTCCGCGGAGCTCCCCTCAGCCTCGCTACGCGAGCCAGCTTCCCTCAGAGAGGGGAGCCGAGAAAGGGAAGTCTCATTCATCGTTTATCGAAATAATCGTTACGCCACGATGCCGCGAGCAATGAGCTCACGTGCCACCTCACGGTATTCCTTTGATGTCTTGTGCTCAGGGGCATAGACCACCACGGGCGCGGCGGCAACCGTGGAATCGGGCAGTTTGATGGAGCGGGAGATGAACGTGTGGAACACCTTTTCGCTGAACGCCTCGTAAACGCGCTGGCAGACCTCTTCGCAGTGCAGTGTCTTGGTGTACATGGTGATGAGCACGCCATCCACTTCCAATGCGGGATTGATGCGGGACTGCACTTTTTCGATGGACTGCATAAGCAGGGCCACACCGCGCAAGGCGAAGAATTCGGCGGCCACGGGAATGATCACGCCATCAGCTGCGGCAAGCGCGTTCACGGTGAGCAGGCCGAGCGATGGCTGGCAGTCGACGATGATGAGATCGTATTCCGACTTGAGCTTGCGCAGCACGCTGTTCAGAATCTGCTCTCGGCCCACTTCGGTGACCAGCTGGACCTCGGCGGCGGACAAATCGATGTTCGCCGGAATCACATCGATGTTCTCGAATGCGGTGTGCTGCACCACATCATGTGGGTCCACGGAAATATCGAACAGCGCGGTGTAAATCGTGTTCTCCACGGTATTCGCGTTGACGCCCAGTCCCACAGTGGCGGCACCCTGCGGATCGAAATCGACGATAAGCACGCGGCGGCCATACTGGGCCAACGCACCGGCAATATTGATGGAGCTGGTGGTCTTACCTACGCCACCCTTCTGGTTGCACATGGCAATGACACGCGCCGGACCGTGCTGTTGCAGCGGTTCGGGTGCGGGGAAGGTTTCGTATTCACGTCCAAGCAAATCGGTAGGCATACTGTCTACCTTATCAACATCCGGGTTCGCTGGGGGTGCAACGACATACGTTCCTGTCATAGGCAGCGTTCCTTGACGGAATGCGCTGTCTTTATCGCGGGTATCTCGCCAGTCGTCCATCGTTGCCCTCGCCCCCTTTGTCGGGAATACCTGCTCGCCCATCCTAATGTACTCGCCGGGCTCGCCTCGGAACACCGTTTTGCCGCTGGTATTCCAGTGTTCCGAGGTTTATGGATCTCGTCTCGTACTATGTCGATGCGCTTACTCGGTGCGCAGTGCGGTGGCCGGGTCTTGCTTGGCTGCCTTACGCGAGGGAATCAGGCCGCCGATCAGCGTGAGCACCACGCTTAGGATCACCAGCACCACGCCACCGGTCACCGGCAGGGCGGCATTGACGTCCGCATTGCCGATGAAGTGGTGTAGCACGGCGTTGATCGGAATATTGAGCAGCACGGTCAAGCCCACGCCCAACAGGCCGGAGCATAGGCCGATGATGCCGGTCTCCGCATTGAACACCTGGGATACGTTGTGCTTCGAGGCACCCATTGCGCGTAGGATGCCGATTTCCTTGGTGCGCTCCAGCACCGAAATGTAGGTGATGATGCCGATCATGATCGAGGAGACGATCAGCGAGACGGACACGAACGCGATAAGCACGTAGGAAATCACGTTGACGATGGTGGTCACCGAACTCATCATGAGCCCAACGTAATCCGTGTAGGTGATCTTGTCTTTCTTCGAGACGGTGTTGTTGTAGTCGGTGATCGCGTCGGCGATGTGGTCCTTGTCTTCGAAGCTGTCGGCGTAGATGTTGATCGAGCTGGGCGCGTCACGACTCACCACACCGAATGCGGCGAGGTTGTCGTCGTAGGTGCCGGTCGACACGTACTGGTCGTAGATCGCGACAAGCACGTCGTTCGAAGCCGTGGCGATATACGCGTCGAAACTGTCGGCGAGCTGCTGTTCGCTCATCGCGGCCATGGCGGCGGCCTGATCGCCGGCACCCGCCGCGCCAGCGACACCTGCAGCACCAGCACCAGCGGCGTCCGATGCGCCCGTACCGGACTGCTGCCCGGCGCTCATCATCGACTTGGCCATGTTCGCCTTCTGCGTCACGCCCAGCGAAGCCACGTAGGTGCGCGCGTCGGCCACCTTGGTGGCATCGTCCGAGGGCGAGAACGTCATGCCGTTGAGCACGTTCGTGTTCGGGTTGGCCTTCTGATCGGTAACGATGGCGCTGGAGGCCGCACGGTCGATCAAATCATTGGTCAGAGCGCGCGCGTACCCCACACCAGCGGCCAACGGCGTGGCCGAAGCATCCTTCTTCGCCTTGACGACGCCCACCACCTTGAGTTTGGTGGCCGTTTCGAGGCGCTGTTCGATTTCGTCCTTGTCGTTGCCGATGAAACGGTAGTGGCCGTCATCGCCCTTGACGTACTGGTCGGATGCCGGAATCATGTACAGCGTCTGATCGAGGGCCTTAGCATAGTCGATCTTGTCTTGTGGAGTGCTGACCTTGTCGCCGGCGTTGAGCTTGGACATCATCTCGTGGTAATCGGAGGCGGGCAGCAGGCCGAGCTCGTACAGCGTGGTCAGCGGCACGCTGTTGTTGTCGTCAAGCACCAGCACCACTTCATCCTTGGACTTCGGCCATGAACCGTTGACCACCTGGTAGTTGTCGGTGATAACCTTGCCTACGAGCTTGCTGTCGTCCGCTCCCGGCATGATCTCGTTGAACGAGTCGGGCGCGGCGTTCTCATCGGTTTTGCCGGTCAGCATCGACATCTGCTGCGAGGTGATCGACGAGGTGCCGGACATGCCGGACGAGCTTGTGGACGCCATCTGCGAGGCCATCGAGGCAGAGTCGCTGGATCCGATCGTCACGCCGTCCGCATTGACCAGCGTGCCGTCGGGGTCGTGGTCGAACACGGAGAATTTCACGTCATATGTGTACTGGATGCCGGTGGAACCCACATACTGGTGAATCTCGCTCTTGGAATTATCCAGGTATTTCTTGAAGCGGGTCAGGTTGTTTTCGGTAATCGAACTGGTCAGGCTGGACGCCTGCTTGACGCTGCGGTCGTCCGGGTAGATGCCGTCGGTTTTGTGCGTCTTGCCGCCGTATCCGTCATCGCCGCCCATCTGTCCGCCCATCATGCTGCTCAGGTCGAAGGTCTGGGAGTCGACGGTGATCGGGTAGGCGGTCATCGTGTCACGCTGGATGTCACTGATGTATGTGTTCACGCCAGTCGACACCGATAGAATCAGCGCGATGCCGATGATGCCGATCGAGCCGGCGAACGAGGTCAGCAGGGTGCGCGCCTTCTTGGTTTTCAGATTGTTGAAGCTCAACGCCAGCGACGTGGCGAACGACATCGACGCGCGGCCCATCGTCTTGTACACGGCCGGCTGTTCGGCCGTCTCGTCCACGACGAACGGGTCGGAGTCGGAGCGGATCACGCCGTCGCGCAGGTTGACGATGCGCGTGGCATATTGTTCCGCAAGTTCGGGGTTGTGGGTGACCATGACCACGAGGCGGTCCTTGGCCACGTCCTTGAGCAGGTTCATGATCTGCACGGACGTGTCCGAATCGAGCGCGCCGGTCGGCTCGTCGGCCAGGACGATGTCCGGGTCGTTGACCAGTGCGCGGGCGATCGCCACGCGCTGCATCTGGCCGCCGGACAGCTGGTTTGGCTTCTTGTTGATGTGTTCGCCGAGTCCGACCTTCTCCAGCGCCTTGCGCGCACGTTCGCGACGGTCGGCCTTGCCGATGCCGGAAATCGTCAGCGCGAGTTCGACATTCGACAGAATCGTCTGGTGAGGGATCAGATTGTAGCTCTGGAACACGAAGCCGATGGTGTGGTTGCGGTACGAATCCCAATCGCGATCCTTGTATTGGCGCGTCGAGATGCCGTTGATCACCAAATCGCCGTCGTCATACCGGTCGAGGCCGCCGATGATGTTGAGCAAGGTGGTCTTGCCGGAACCCGAGGGACCCAGAATCGCGACGAATTCGCTGTCGCGTAGGTTCAGGCTGACTTTGTCAAGCGCCTGCTGAACGAAATCACCGGTTTTATAGCGCTTCGAGATCGATTTGATCTGCAGCATGAATACCTCTTCCTGGCTGACGGTTCGCTGTTATGTACTGTATTGTCACGCCTTGAATTTCCGGCCGACTTTGGTGCTCCCCCGCCGCGATTCCGCTATGGGCGGACGCGTCGCAAAATGGTGTGTCTCACCGCGCTCTGGGATGTGAGGTCAGATACGTTTCGATCAGGGTTTCAGGGCTTACGTGCGTGTAGATCTGCGTGGTGGTCACGCTGGCGTGCCCGAGCAGTTCCTGCACGGTGCGCACGTCCGCGCCGCCTTGGATCAGGTGCGTGGCAAAGGAATGGCGCAAGGTGTGCGGATGGAGTGGTTTGGTGATGCCGGCCCGCTCCCCGGTTGCTTTGACGATTTCCCATACCGATTGCCGCGAGATGCGCTTGCCGCGTTTGTTGAGAAACAGTGCGCGCCTCTCGGGAATCTTGGCGCTGGAGCGCTGTTCCAACTCGCCACGCCCCGCATTGAGGTATGCGGTGATGGCCCGGCATGCGTAACTGCCCAATGGCACAAGCCGCTGCTTGGAGCCCTTGCCCATGAGTCGCGCGATGTGCTCGTCCAGGTCGATGTCGTCCAGATTCGCACCGGTGGCTTCCGAGACGCGGCAGCCGGTGGCGTACATGAATTCGAGCAGGGCCTTGTCCCGTAATACCACCGGATCGGTTGAGCCGCCGACTGCCGCCGCGTCGAGCAGACGGGTTACCTCGTCCACGGTGAGTACGTCGGGCAGGGTGCTGGCGCCTTTGGGCGCCTTGACTGCGGCCGAAACATCCGCCGTCACCGCGTGCTGACCGAGCGCGAAACGGTGGAATTCGTGGATCGAGGCCAGTCTTCGGGCTTTGGAGCGGGCGGACTCCCCCGCCTGGTCAAGGGCGGCGATGTAGTCTTCGACGTCTTGTTTGGTTATGGCGTCCGGTTCGTGGATGCCGCGGGTTTCGAGCCAATCAATGTATTTGGCGATGTCGGATTCGTAGGCGGTGACGGTGGCCGTGGCGAGCCCTCGCTCCACGCCGATGTGGACGAGGAACTGCTCGGTGAGTCTGGTGAATCCGTTGGTCATAGTGCCCATGGTACAAAGAAACCCCGCTCGGAAGCGGGGTTTCTAGTGTGAAGTCACGACTTCAAGCAATCAGGCCTCAACCGGAGCGTTGACGTCCTCAGGCAGGGCGGCCTTGGCGGCGTCCACGATGGTCTTGAAGGTGTCCGGGTCGGAGACGGCGATCTCAGCCAGAGCGCGACGATCCAGCTCGATGCCGGCGAGACGCAGGCCCTGGATGAAGCGGTTGTAGGTGATGCCCTCAGCGCGGACGGCAGCATTGATGCGCTGGATCCACAGCTTGCGGAAGTCGCCCTTGCGAGCCTTGCGGTCACGGAAGTTGTAGTTAAAGGAGTGCAGCAGCTGTTCCTTGGCCTTGCGGTACAGGCGGGAGCGCTGGCCACGGTAGCCGGAAGCCCTCTCGAGAACAACGCGACGCTTCTTGTGGGCGTTCACTGCGCGCTTGACACGTGCCATAATCTATTCCTCAGCTTTCTAAAGTCTTGTTATTTCCGGGTAAGCCCTATGCTCACTTCTGCAGAAGCTGGTGCAGCTTCTTGGCCTGGCCGCCGCGCAGCACATCGTCGGCGGACAGTTCACGGCGCTTGCGAGCGGACTTGTGCTCGAGGTTGTGGCGCATGGCGGAACCGACATGCTTCACCTTGCCGGTGCCGGTGATCTTGGCGCGCTTGGAAGCGGCGGAATTAGTTTTCATCTTCGGCATTGCTGCCCTCCTTGCTGGTTTGCTTCTTGTCGGAAGTCTTCTGAGAAATCGCGGACTGCGCGTCGGCCGCGGCCTGAGCCTGAGACTCCTGCTTGGCCGCGAGACGAGCCGCCTGGCGAGCCTGACGCTCGGCGCGGGACTCGGCGCCACGACGACGCTGCTCGGACTGGGTGTGCACCTTCTTGCCCTTCGGCGCAAGGGTCATGATGATGTTGCGGCCCTCCTGCTTCGGCTTGGACTCGACGGTGCCGTATTCCTCGACATCGTCGGCCAGACGCTGCAGCAGTTCCACGCCACCAATCGGGCGGGAGATCTCACGACCGCGCAACATGATGGTGACCTTGACCTTGTCGCCTCCGTTAAGGAAGCGGGTCACATGGCCCTTCTTCACGTCGAAATCGTGGTCGTCAATCTTCAGGCGGAAACGAATCTCCTTGATTTCCGCGGTGCTCTGGTTGCGGCGAGCTTCACGAGCCTTGATCTTCTCGTTGTACTTGAACTTGCCGTAATCAATGAGCTTGGCGACCGGAGGCTTCGCGTTCGGGGCCACCTCGACGAGATCGAGGTTTGCCTCCTTGGCCAGGTTCAGCGCGACGGAAGTCGCGATGACGCCCACCTGCTCGCCCTTCGGGCCGATCAGGCGTACCTGCGGGACGCGAATCTCGTCGTTAATACGTGGTTCGTCGCTGATGATGACTCCAATCCTCTACTTCAATTCCGTGGCGAGGGCCTTTGCTGGAGTCCTGTTCAATGCTTTGGGTTCATGGCAAGCCAAAGCCCGCGCCAATATGCGCTCAGCTTCTGCAGACGCATATCAGTTCTTTGCGTCATTCCTGATTACGCGTTGTATATCGCAATCGCTAGGCTGTTTGCCTTGAACCCGAGGCCTTGAAAGGCTTCCAGGTGGGGTTGCCCCGCTTTCTTGATTTCTCAAGCCAAATAGAAAGTCTACCATACGCCCGGACATTCGCGGTCCGTGTGTCGAACCTACTGCACGGCGCGCAGCAGACCGCCGAAGCCTTCGTCTTTGAGAATCTGCCGATATGGGCCGGCCTCATCGGCGATGATTTGATCGATGGCATGCATGCCGAGTACTTCGACCGGCGCCTTGTCGTCGGTGAGAATAGTCGACGCTGAGTCCGGTTCGTTCACCTTCCGGAATCGAGAGGCGACCTCTTCCATATACCATTCGAGATCTTCGCTGCCGGTGCGCTCGTAGGTGGTCTCACGCAGGTTGAGCGCCTTGGAGGCCTGCTGCATGGAGTTCTCTTCGGAGCCGGAACCCGGCTTCTTGGCGAACAGTTCACGGTTCGTGGTGTTCGGCACGTCGGCCGTCAGTGTGTTCCCATTGCCGAACACGCTGGCGATGGTATCGCTCAACGCCTCGTTGATCGAACCTTGGCCGTCCGAGATCATGTTCATGTTCACCACCATCACGCCGCCGGGGTTCAGGTGCTCTCTGACCATGGTGAAGAACTCGGTGGAGCTCATCTGGAAGGGAATGGTGATGTCCTGATACGCATCGACCATGATCACGTCGTACTTGTCATGCGAGGCGGCGAGCCAGGCTCGGCCGTCATACGTGGTCACGGGGATGTCGGCGGGCTCATCGAAGTATTCGCCGGCCAGATCGGTGATCTTCTGGTCAATCTCCACGCCGGTGATGTTCATTTTCGGATAATACTGCTTCAGCTGGCGGGCGTAGGTGCCGGTGCCCATGCCGAGGATCAGCGCGGAATTGGCATTGTCGGCGAGCGCCGGCGCAGCCAGGGCCGTGTCGTAGTACATACCTGTCAGTCCTTTGTCTTTCATCGTGACGGACTGCACGCCGAACAGCACGTTGGTGGACAGGATCGTGCGGTCGGAGAGGTTCTTGACCTGCAGGTAGTTGTAGATGGACTCGCCCTCATAGGCCAGGTTGGTTTCCCAGAACGCGAAGCCGGTCAGGGGCGAGACGCAGGACGTGGCCACGAAGATCACGGCGCTGACCACGCAGGCGATGCGCTTGGCCTTGATCGAGATGAAGTAGATCAGCGGACATGCCGGAGAAGAATTCGGTGATGTAGAGGAATATCTTTGATTTGAGAATCGGCCGTTCGCTTGCCTCGGTGATCTGTGCCATCGCTCCGCTCCCCTGCCTGTGCGCCTATCGACTACTGTTCTGATGCGTAGCCTATCAGCATTTTCCCGGCCGATGGGTGGATACCGGCTACAGTAGGCATCATGACTCAGGTATGCGTGATTTTTGGTGCGGGCGAATACTATGCGGGCACGCCCGTGGTGCCGGCCGGCGCGTATGTGATTGCGGCCGATGGCGGGCTCGACCATACGCGCCAGTTGGGTATCGTGCCCGATGTGGTGGTGGGCGACTTCGATTCGCTGGAGGGCCGGCCGCCCCGCACCGATGTGCGCACCATCGCGCTGCCCGCGCTGAAGGACGATCCGGACATGCTCTCCGCGCTGAAGGTCGGTTGGTCGGCGGGTTGCCGCGAATTCCATGTCTATGGCGGTTTGGGCGGCCGCATTGACCATACGATTTCCGGCATTCAACTGATGGCATTATTGGCCCGGCATGGGGCAAGCGGGTATCTGTATGGTGATGGGCTCATCGTCACGGCCATCACCGATGGTAGGCTTTCGTTCCCCGCGCATCCGGTGCCCGAGGACGGCCGCATGGTGTCTGCGTTCTCCCACTCCGATGTTTCGCTTGGCGTGAACGAGCCGGGGCTGAAATATGAGCTTAAAGACGGCACGCTGACCAATACGGTGGTGCAGGGGGTCAGCAACGAGTTCCGCGACGGCGTGGACGCGGCCATCAGCGTGGAGCACGGCACACTGATCGTCACCTTCCCCATCGAGGTGGCGTTGCCTCAGGTGAGTCGATTCCACGAATTTGGCGGCGATATCGGCGAGCTGGACACCGCAGTGTCCAAGCTGCTGGTTCGCTGACTTGCATGCCGCGCGCTTGCTCATGATGATTCGAGACATTCCTCCAAAGGAGAGGAAAAATCACATGTCGGTTGCGGGCAATCCGAATTGTGAGCGCTCACAGAAAATACGGCATTTTTGCCCAAAACGCACGCTGAAACGTTGCCATGTGTACAGAGTCGGCATTACAGTAGCAACTGTTGGTAAACAATGGCCCGGTGCGCCAAAGCGCGCCAAGGCCACCCTACAAGGGAGAATTACATGACAGTTAAGATTGGTATCAACGGCTTCGGTCGCATTGGTCGTCTCGCCTTCCGTCGCATCTTCGAGCTGCAGGCTCGCGGCGGCCAGGCTGGTGACATTGAAGTTGCCGCCATCAACGATCTGACCACCCCGGCTACCCTGGCTTACCTGCTGAAGTACGACAGCACCCACGGCACCTTCCGTCATGACGATGGCACTCCGGTTGACGTCAAGGCCACCGAAGACTCCATCATCGTCGACGGCAAGGAATACAAGGTCTACGCCGAGAAGGACGCCAACAACATTCCGTGGGTCAAGAACGACGGTGTTGAGTACGTGCTCGAGTGCACCGGCTTCTACACCTCCGCCGAGAAGTCCCAGGCTCACATCAACGCTGGCGCCAAGAAGGTCCTGATCTCCGCCCCGGCCAAGGATGACACCACCCCGACCGTTGTGTTCGGCGTGAACCACGACATCCTCAAGGCTTCCGACGTGATCGTCTCCGCCGGTTCCTGCACCACCAACTCCATGGCCGCCATGGTCAAGCTGCTGGACGAGAAGTTCGGCATCAAGGCCGGCTTCATGACCACCATCCACGCCTACACCGGCACCCAGATGCTGCTCGATGGCCCGCGTGGCACCAAGACCGGCCGCAACCTGCGCGCCGCCGCCATCAACACCATCGCCCACTCCACCGGCGCTGCCAAGGCCATCGGCAAGGTCGTTCCGTCCGTGAACGGCAAGCTGCAGGGCCACGCCCAGCGCGTCCAGGTTCCGGACGGCTCCGTCACCGAGCTGACCACCGTTCTGAACACCGAGACCACCGCCGACGAGATCAACGCCGCCTTCAAGGCTGCCTTCTCCGACACCGATTACTACGGCTACAACGATGAGGGCATCGTCTCCTCCGACATCCTCGGCGACACCCACGGTGGCGTGTTCGACCCGACCCAGACCGACGTCAACACCATTGATGGCGTGACCCTGGCTCGCACCGTGTCCTTCTACGACAACGAGTACGGCTTCACCTCCAACATGATCCGTACCCTGCTGTACTTCGCTGAGATCTCCGAGTGAACCATTGCGGTCTAGGCCGCTACGGTTCGTTTGAGAACTAAGCTGTGAGACCCCCGCCTTGTGCGGGGGTTTCTTCGTAGTAGAACGGTAATCATGGCAAAGAAAAGCAAGCATGATAAGGGCGCGGGTTCCACTCCGGCGACAGTCCAACTGGAGAAGGCGGGCGTGGAATTCCACGTATACGAATACGAGCACTCCAACGACCATATGGATGACGGCTACGGCGTGGAGGCGGCCACCAAGCTCGGCTTCGACGAGCATCAGGTGTTCAAGACGTTGATGGCGGACACCGGTGCCGAACGCGTGGTGGGCGTGGTACCGGTGAGCGGTCATATGGATTTGAAAGCCTTGGCTGCAGCCGTAGGTGCCAAGAAGGCCTCTATGGCCGATCCCAAGGTGGCGATGCGTGAATCCGGTTATGTGGTTGGCGGCATCTCGCCGTTAGGCCAGAAGACACGTCATAAGACTGTGTTGGATGAAAGCGCCCTGCAATTCGACCAAATTCTGGTCTCCGGCGGCAAGCGAGGCCTGTCTGTGGGCGTGAATCCACAGGACCTGCTCAAGGTCTTGAACGCCGTTGCCGCACCAATCGGCACGTGGTGACCGTTCTTGGCTCCCCTCACGGAGGGGAGCCAAGAATGACTACTTCTTCCTGCGCAACTCCGCCGGCAGCACAAAGTGCATGTTTTCTTTGATGGTTTCGACGGACTTCATACCGGTGAAGCCCAAGTTTTGCAGAGCGTCAATCACACCGGACACCAGTTCGTCCGGTACGGAGGCACCCGAGGAGATACCTACGGATTCCAGACCCTCGAACCATGCCGGGTCAAGCTCGCTGGCATCATCCACGCGATACGCTTTGCCGCGCTCCCCCAAGCCCTCCTGCGCCACCTCCATCAGTCGCACGGAATTCGAGGAGTTGGCCGATCCGACAATCACCACGCAATCGGACTGCTGGGCCACCAGTTTGACCGCAGCCTGACGATTCGACGTGGCATAGCAGATATCCGAACTCGGCGGCTCTTGAATCCAAGGGAATTTGGCCTTCAGCGCGGCAATGGTATCGGCGGTCTCGTCCACGCTCAACGTGGTCTGCGAGAGCAGCACCAGCTTGGTGTCGGGCGCAAAATCCAGCGAATCGACATCCGATTCATGCTCGATCAAGTGCACGTGTTCGGGGCTCTCCCCCACTACACCGACCGCTTCATCGTGACCTTTATGCCCGATATAGACGATTTCATACCCCTCGCGCACGAAACGCAGCACCTCACGGTGCACCTTACCCACCAGAGGGCAGGTGGCATCCACCACATGCATGCCACGACGTCCGGCTTCCGCCTTCACTACCGGAGATACGCCATGGGCGGAAAACACCACCGGAATACCCGCTTGGGCAGCAGCATCCGGAATCTCCGCCAATTCCTGGACGAACACCGCGCCTTGCCCGGCCAAGTCCTCGACCACATGCTTGTTGTGCACGATCTGCCGGCGCACATATACCGGGGGCAGCCCATCCTCGCGCGTCCGCTTTCCGGAAGCCTCCGCGGCTTTGAGAATGGTCTGTACGGTAAGAATCGCACGGTCCACACCCGCGCAGAAGCCTCGCGGATCAGCGAGCACAACGCTTTTGGTCATCGGAACCTCCTGAACGTCAATAGTGTTTTCCAGTGTAAGGCAGGGATTACAGGAATCTGCCGTCACAACTTTTCCGCGTCTCCCACAAATCACCGGTTTCCAAGGAATCCACGTGCTTCTCGCATGATGGTGTGAGACTCGTCACTCCACGTATTGCTACCGTGTTTATACGAATTGTTTATTATATGCCGCATATCGCCAATCCCCGCCTCGATAGAGGAGACGCGCTAGACTGGGGCCAGCGATAGCAGGAGCTACCGGCCCACCAACCTCACTACGGGAGTGATTCCATGACGAGTAAAACACCACGCACCGGAAATCAGTATTCGATTCACTATGGCGATTATTCCGCCGTCATCTGCGAACTCGGCGCCAAGATTCGCCGATTCGATTATCAAGGCAAGGAAATTTTCTGCCCGTTCGGCGTCAACGACCTGACCCCCACCTGTAACGGTTATGTGCTGGCCCCGTGGCCAAACCGCATCGAAAACGGCGAATACGATTTCAATGGCAAGCATTACTGCGCGCCGGTTAACGAATATCATCCCGCACCGCGCAACAATGCGAACCACGGATACGCCTACCACTACATGTGGAAGCTTGAATCGTTGACCGATAGCGCCGTGACGCTTTCGCTGCGCTTCCCCAACCTGGACGGATACCCGTTCGATGTGACCGTGACCGTCACCTACGAACTCGGCGACAACGGCATGACCGCGACCGTCAATGCCCGCAATGATGGCGACGAACCGGCACCGTGGGCTCTCGGCCTGCATCCGTGGCTGGCCAACGGCAAGCAGGGCGCAACTGCCGCCGAACGCGATGCCGACTCCGCCGCCTGCCACCTGCAGATTAAGGCCGCCAGTCATGTGACGGTGAACGAGGCGCTGATTCCCACCGGCACCGAACCGGTTACCGGTATCTACGACCTGAACGATGGCCCGACGCTCGAAGGCCGCGCCTTTGATGATGCCTGGGTTGACGTGGAGCGTGCCGCCGATGGTACGACCACCACCACATTCACCCGCCCGGACGGTATCGAAGTGAAAATCATTGGCGATGAGACGATTAATGCTTGGCAGTGCTACACCGCCACTGGCGCACCGTTCGCCGAGCATCCGTATGGCATCGCCGTCGAGCCGATGACCGCCCCGGCCAATGCCTTCCGCACTGGTGACCACTTGGTGACGCTCGCCCCCAACGGCGACTACACCACTGTGGTCCGCTACGAAGTAGTCCAGAAGTAGTTCTGTTACGCTGGCTCCCCTCCAGAGGGGAGCCAATTTTTTATCCTTATGTGCCGCCGCGTCTTGGGACTTATGCGATACGATTGTGAGCGATAACAATTTGTTCCACAAAGGAGTGTGCACTATGGCTTTGAAGCCTCGCACTGGTAACCAATATGTCATCTCGTCCGGCGAATGGAGTGCCGTCGTCACCGAACTGGGTGCCAGCCTGCGCGAGCTGAAGTGGCGCGGCGAAGACCTCATCGTCCCCTTCGACCCGAACAAGGTCATTCCCTGCTGCAACGGCTGGGTGCTGGCACCGTACCCGAACCGAGTGACCAATGGTCAGTATTCTTTCGATGGCGAAGACTACCAGATGCCGATCGACGAGTTCGACCGCCAATCCTCCCTGCACGGCTATGCCTACCGCTACATGTGGGAGCTCGTTGATTTGCAGGAATCACACGTGACGCTCTCCTGGCGCTCCCCCGACATCGCCGGCTACCCGTTTGATATCACCATCACCGCCACTTATGCACTTGACGAGAACGGTCTCACGGAAACCTTCACCGTGCACAACAACGACAGCGTGAAGGCACCGTGGGCATTTGGCATCCACCCGTGGCTGGCCAACGGCAAGCACGCCACCGGTCAGGCCATTACCGCCGACAACGAGCCCTGCCGTCTTGAGCTGCACTGCGACACCCACGTGACCGTAGACGAACACTTGCTGCCCACCGGTGAAGAGCCGGTTTCCGGCATCTTCGACCTGCGCGATAACCCCACGCTGGAGGGACGTGGCTTCGACGATGCCTGGACCGATATCACCAACCGCGGTGAAGACGGCAGCACTTCCGCCGTGTTCACCCGCCCCGACGGCATCAAGGTCACGCTGACTGGCGACAAGACCATCAACTCCTGGCAGGTGTGCACCGGCAACGAAATCGGCGAGAAGGCTCGTCAGGCCGGCGTGGCCGTCGAACCGATGACCGCCTACGCCGACGCCTTCCGCACCGGCAAGGATCTGGTTGTGCTCGAGCCGGGCGATGACTACACCACCGTGGTCACCTTCCACGCCGAACAAATCTGAAAAACCGAATAGCCAAGCCTGACGCTCATCGCCACATGGACACCCGTGTTGCATCACGTCGTGCTCATGTGGCATAATTCCGAAGGCTTATTTTTTTACTGCAGCAAAGGAGTCCATCATGGGCATGCGCGGACGTAAGCGCAAGAATCGTCGTAAGAAGGCCGCCAACCACGGCAAGCGTCCTAACGCCTGATTCTTCGCGTTTCTTATGGAACGCTCAAGGCCCGTCTGATGATACATCAGACGGGCCTTGTTGTATATGTCGTTACTTATCTTCGCCGCAGCAGTGATCAAGCGTGGCCTTGAGCCGGGCTATCAGACATTCGGGTGCCACATCCGGGCGCAAGTAGGCACGCAACGCGGCAATCAACGCCTGTTCACGCTCGTCGCAGCAGGTACGGGGGTCAAAACAGTCGCCCTCCGTAACGATATGCACGTCCGCCTGGACCGACGCAGAGGCCGAGCCGGTATCCACTGAACGATGATGCACCGCCGTGATATGCACTTCGGTCTGGCTGACCATGCCATCGGCCCCCGTACGGGTTATGGAGATATGGCGAGTACGCTCTACCGGCTGATCGTTCATCAGATCTCCTTTCCCGAAAGCTTGCTTGACTGTTGTGGCGTGCGGGCGCCAGTCGCATGACTATGTCTCACTGCGGCTTGCGTGTCGCCATTGCTACCAACAGTTTGTTCACTACTTCCATTATGGCCGGAATCGGCGATTCGACCAACGTTTTCGCCCAACTTCGCGGATGGTGAACCAGCCGACGAACCAGTCACGTACCCGCGCTCTTTCGCATACGAGGCGAGCTCACGCTTGAGTTGCGTGCGGGCGCGATTCAGGCGGCTCATCACCGTGCCGATTTTCACGCCCTGCTCATCGGCCACCTGCTGGTAGGACTTGCCGTCGATGGCGGCGTCGATGAACACCTGCCGGCGTTCCGGCGAGAGTTTGGCGAGCGCGGCCATGATTTCCTCGGGCGCGAAGGCGTCCAAATATTCCTCTTCAGCGGACTTGAGCCCGTCCGACGTATGTTCGGCGGCATCGTAAATGTCCCAGTCGTCGTATTCGCCGGTGGAGTCGTTGGCACGCTGCGGGCGCCGCTTGGCCTTGGCATACTGGTTGAAGTAGGCATTGCGCTCGATGGTGGTCATCCACGCCTCGAAGTTGGAGCCCGGCTGGAATGAGTCGAAGGCCTTGAACCCGCGTTCGAAGGTGTCCTGGACCAGATCCTGCGCGTCATCGGGATTGTTGGTCAGCCTCATCGCCTGCCGGTACAGTGCATTGACGGCGGGCATGGCGAGCTGTTCAAATCTGGCGCGCTTGGCTGCCATGGACTCGCCCGATCCGGCTGACTGCTCGGATTGCATAGTTGCTTCGCTTGTCGTCACGTTTCACCATTCTAATCAAATCATGTGCCCA
>NZ_CAUERC010000009.1:0-65645 GCF_959020155.1 uncultured Bifidobacterium sp. | reverse complement strand
CGGCGATGGTACTGCACTCGAGAGGGTGTGGGAGAGTAGCACGCCGCCGCTTCACTTGTTGGGGGTTCCCGTCGAGCTTACGCTCCGGGAACCCCTTTTTTTATCCCCGAATCTTTTGTTCCTCCTCCCGGTTCTTCCGGCTGACCCCATGCGGGTTCCCGGAAGGGCTTTTTTATTTCCCGTATTTCCTTCTTCCTTCCGGGACTCCCGTGGGGCTTGGCTTCCGGGGACCCCGTCTTTCCATCCTTGATTTCCATCTGATTCCCAGGTCTCCCGCAGGGGCATGGAAATCCTTTCCACTCCTGGTTTTTTCTCTTCGGCGCCGCGGATTCCTGTTAGAAGACCGGAAAAACTATGGTTTTGGGACCTCGTGTGTGTCCCATGCATCAAAGCGCTTAGACTGGTCTTATGGCAAGAGTTACGGTGTATGACGTTGCAGAGAAGGCGGGTGTGTCTACCGCGACGGTCTCCTTCGCCTTCAGGCATCCCGACAAAGTGAAGGATGATACCAAGGCCAAGGTCCTCAGGGTCGCCGAGGAGCTTGGCTACGTTCCCAGCGGCAACGCACGTAGCCTTGCCAAAGGCAGGACGGGCACGTTGGGCATGTACGCGTTCGATATGCTGCTGGAAAGACCTCAGGGAAGCAACCTTGAGGATGATTGGCCTGATGTTTCCCCCAGATCCATCGACGAGCCTCTGGACGGTGACGAACCCAACGTTCTTGTATATCCGTTATACGTTGATGAGGTGCTTCGTGGTTTCGAACTCGAATGCTGGAAGAGTGGCAAGGGAATACTTATGGGAGCCGCCTCGGAAAGGGATGATCACAGATCGGTAACGGATATCGCCGGTCGCGTTGATGGTCTGGCGCTGATGCCAAGTGGATATAACGATACGCTTCCTCTTTCCATGTTGGCGAAGACCATTCCGCTTGTAATGGTGGGTGTGGGCGATGAAAAACTGCCTGCCGCATACCTGCAATGCGATAACGCATCGGGCATGAGGCAGATCGTCGACCATCTTGTCGAAGTCCACCATATCAACGATATGGCATTCGTCGGTGGTGTCAATGGTGGAGCGTGCGCGAGGGGTACCGACGCTGATGACGTCGTCTCGCGCTATGACGCGTTTAAAAAATGCCTCGAGGAACGTGGTCTCGATTCCAGCGACGCGCTGTTGGATGACTCCTTCGCCACGTCCGATGAATACATGGTGGGTTTGTGCGAGGCGATAGGATCCGGCAGACTGCCGCAGGCCTTGGTCTGCGGCACGGACCAGACCGCCTTCGGCGTGATCAGACTCCTCGAGGAGGCCGGTGTCCGGGTTCCCGACGACGTCATCGTCACCGGATTCGACGGAATCCTCGCCGGACGGCTGATGGAACCGCAGCTGACGACCGTCCGCCAGCCCATGGAGGACATGGGGCGCGAGGCGGCTCGCATGCTGCTTTCCAGGAACGGGGAGCCTTGGGAGAAGGCTGAAAGACGAGTACTCCCGGTCCGCCTCATTGTGCGCGGCAGCTGCGGATGCAATCAAAAAATCTAAGCGCATAAATCATATGGGCGTGTCGCCTTGACTTCCTTAAATCTAAGCGCTTAAATTGTAATATCAATCTAAGCGGTTAGATTGATATGAATCAAAGGAGATTTCAATGAGGAAGCCATTTTTCAAAGCGGTCGTGGCCGGCATGGCCAGTGTGGCGATGATTGCCGGTATGTCCGCGTGCGGACGGTCCGCGAACAACGCGGATTCCGATTCCGATGCGGTCAAGACCATCGATTCAAGCAAGGCCACCGGCGACCTGACCATCTGGGCCATGGGCAACGAGGGCGATCTGCTGGGCGATTTCGTCAAGGGATTCGAAAAGGAGAACCCCGACGTCAAGGTCAAGGTCACCGCGATTCCGTGGTCCTCCGCGCACGACAAGCTCCAGACCGCCATCGCCGCGGGCAATGGCCCCGACCTTGCGCAGATGGGCACCACCTGGATGGCCGATTTCTCCAACTCGTTCTCCACCGTGCCTGACAACCTCGACATGTCCGACTTCTCCGACGGGTCTAGGGCTGCCGGCCAGGTCGACGGGAAACAGCTCGGCGTGCCTTGGTACATCGACACCAGAGTGCTGTACTACCGTACCGACATTGCCGGGATGGCTGGTTGGAACAAAGCTCCGAAGACTTGGAATGAGCTTAAGCGGATGGCCAAGGACATGCAGAAGGTCGACGGGGTCAAATATGGCATGAGCCTCAATTCATCTGGCACTGACGCGTTCCTCGGAACTTTGCCGTTCTCCTACTCGGCCGGGGCGTCCTTGACTAACGAGGAACAGACGAAATGGACTTTCGAAGATACTGGCATAAAGAAGGGACTGAACTTTACCACCAGTCTCTACAAGGACGGCGTCGCGAACGTCAACGCCGACGTAAGCTCCGGTGCCGACATAGCGAACTTCGTGTCCGGTGACACTCCGATGATGCTGCAGGGGCCGACCGCCGTCAGCCAGATCAACGAATTGGGCGGCGACGGATTCGAATCCAAGTACGCCACCGTCGTCCTGCCGTCGATGGACGAATCCTCGGGTCCCGCCACGTCCTTCGTCGGAGGCTGCGACCTTGTGACGTTCAAGGATTCCAAGAACAAGCAGTCCGCGTGGAAGTTCATCCAGTGGGCCAGCAAACCCGAGGTGCAGGCCGAATGGTACAAGAAGTCCTCCGATCTGCCCGCTTCCCAGAAGGCATGGGACGATGACGCGCTCTCCGGCAACGACAAGCTTTCGGCATTCGGCGACCAGCTGAAGAACACCATGGCTCCGCCGGCGCTGTCCACCTGGGCCCAGGTATCCTCCGCCGCGGATCGTATCCTCGAGCAGATGAACAAGGGACAGGTCACCGTCGACGAGGGGCTGAAGAACCTGCAGTCCGAAGCCGACTCCATCGGAACCGGGAACTGATCCCATGAGCCTCGGAACAAGAAAGACGAAGACGGAGGGCTCGGGCAACGTTCTCCGCCGCCGTCGCACGATTCTCGCATGGGGATTCGCGCTGCCCTTCGTGGTCGTGTTCTGCGTATTCATGCTGATCCCCCTCCTGTCCTCGATGGCGATGTCCTTCACCGACATCACCTCCAAGGACCTCCGCACCCCGTTCAACGTCAACTTCGTCGGACTGGACCAGTACATCGCACTGTTCCACGATCGTCGCTTCCTGCACGCGTTGGGCGTCACCGGAATCTTCGTGCTCGTCGGCCTGCCGATCACCATGGTGATCGCCCTCGCGTTCGCGGTGGCCCTCAACAAGGGATCCAAGCACCTCAACGCGTTCTTCAGGGCGGTGTTCTACGCGCCGGTTGTCGCCAGTGTGGTCGCAGTCTCCGTCGTGTGGAGGTACATCCTCCAGAAGGACGGCCTGCTCAACTCGCTCTTGGCCGTCTTCGGCATTGCCGGACCGGACTGGCTGCACGACACCCGCTACGCACTGCCCGCGCTGATGGTCATGACCATCTGGCGCAACATGGGAACGCTGATGATCATCTTCCTCGCCGGCCTGCAGGCCATCCCCGAGGAGCTGAAGGAGGCCGCGGCCATCGACGGCGCGGGCAAATGGCGCACCTTCCGCAGCATCACGCTTCCGCTGCTCAAGCCCACGCTGCTGCTGGGAGCCGTGCTCCTTTCCGTCGCCTACCTGCAGTTCTTCGAGGAATCCTTCGTGATGACTCAGGGAGGGCCGCTCGACTCGACGCTCTCCGCCGCGTACTACGTGTACCAGAAGTTCGGTTTCGGACAGTACGGAATCGCTTCCGCAGCCAGCTGGGTGCTGTTCATCATCATCGCGCTGGTCAGCGTGCTCCAGTTCCGCATTCTCAAGGAGGATTGAGATGACAGCCACGACAGTCGCGGCCTCGAGGCCGCAAAGCAACAAGCAGTCGCTCTGGCGCCGATTCGTCAAGGGGCGTGGACTCTCCTACTGCGTCCTCGCGGTGATCGGAGTCTTCTGGATCTTCCCGTTCCTGTGGATGGCGCTGGGCTCGTTGAAGACCCAGAGGGAGATCCTCGCCAAACCGCCGAAGCTCCTGCCCGAGCACGCCTCGCTCGCAAACTTCGCGAAATGGTTCGGGGAACTGAACTTCGGCACCTACTTCACCAACAGCATGGTCGTCGCCGTGATCACCGTCCTCGGGAACATGGTGCTCTGCTCCATGGTCGGATACGCCCTGGCGAAGATGGACTTCGCCGGCAAGAACATCTTGTTCGGCGCCGTCATGGTGACGCTCATGGTTCCGAGCGTGGCCACGTTCGTCCCCCTGTTCGTGATCATCTCGAACATGGGACTCGCGAACTCCTACGCGGCGCTCATCCTGCCGTTCCTGTGCCAGCCCATCGGAGTCTTCCTGATGAGACAGTTCATCTCCGGAATCCCCGACGCGCTGATGGAGGCCGCGAGGGTCGACGGCGCCGGTGAGCTGCGCATATTCTTCCAGATCGTCCTGCCCCAGTGCGGGCCGCCGCTGGCGACGCTGTCCATCCTCACGTTCCTGTCCTCCTGGAACAACTTCCTGTGGCCGTTGGTCGCGGCCCAGACCGAGGAGAAGTACACGCTGCCCGTGGCACTGTCCCTCTACTCCACCGGCCAGAACGCCACGAACTACAGCGTCCTGCTCGCCGGAGCGGTACTGGTGGTCACCCCGATCCTCCTCCTGTTCGTATTCCTGCAGCGCTACTTCATCCAGGGCGTCGCCGGAACGGGCATCAAATAGAAAGACATGTCATGAAAGAACAATACGAGTTCCCGCCGGAATTCATCTGGGGCGCGTCCACGGCCGCGCACCAGATCGAAGGGAACAACGTCGCGAGCGACTGGTGGGCCAGGGAGCATGCCGAACGCACGGATCTCAGCGAACCGTCGGGAGACGCGGCCGACAGCTACCACCGCTACGGCGAGGACATCAGAATGCTCGCCGACGCCGGATTGGGCATGTACCGCTTCTCCATCGAATGGGCCCGCATCGAGCCCGCGGAGGGCTGCTTCTCCAAAGCGCAGCTGCTGCACTACCGCCAAATGATCGACGCGTGCCACGAGAACGGCGTCGAGCCCATGGTCACGCTGAACCACATGACACTGCCGCTGTGGCTCGCCACCAAGGGCGGATGGCTCAACGCCGATGCCGTCGACTACTTCGCCCGGTACGTGCGGTACGTGATGCCGATCCTCCACGACGTCACCTGGGTCTGCACCATTAACGAGCCGAACATGGTCGCGCTGACCCGTGGCGGAACCGAAGGCAGCGACTTCGTGGCCGCCTCGCTGCCTGCGCCCGATCCGGACATCTCCGCCACGCTCGTCAAAGCGCACAGGAAAGCCAGGGAAATACTGTCCGAGAACCCGCGTATCAAGTCCGGGTGGACCATCGCCTGCCAGGCGTTCCACGCCATGCCCGGATGCGAACGGGAGATGGAGGAATACCAGTACCCGCGCGAGGACTACTTCACCGAGGCCGCGGCCGGGGATGACTTCATTGGGGTGCAGGCCTATCTGAGGACCTTCATCGGCAAGGATGGCCCCGTACCGATCCCCGAGGACGCGGAACGCACCCTCAACGGCTGGGAGTACTTCCCGCCGGCGCTGGGCATCGCCATCCGCCATACTTGGAACGTCGCCAAACGCACGCCGATAATCGTCACCGAAAATGGCATCGCCACTGCCGATGACCGCCGGAGGATCGACTACACCTTCGGCGCCATAGCCGGCATGCACGACGCGATGGACGACGGCATCGACGTGAGGGGATACCTCCACTGGTCCCTGCTCGACAACTACGAATGGGGCTCGTTCACCCCGACGTTCGGCCTGGCCTCCTGGGACAGGGACACCTTCGAACGCCATCCGAAGCCATCCCTGGACTGGCTGGGATCAATCGCGAGAACGGGGGTCATGGCCAGATAGAAGCCGTTTCCTCTCCATCCATTACATGAAAGGGCGCACGTTTTGAAACGTGCGCCCTTTCGTTTGATTTGGCGGATTCAATAGAAAACGGGTATAGCCCTCGATCTGGAAGAACATGTCCGTCCGGCGGCCGATGCTCGCGGCTGGCATACGCCGAAAACGCAGCACTGCTGTTCCCGTAAGGTCGCATCTCCCTTAACGTGTCAAGCGTCTCCTGATACGTTGCTGTATCGACGCCGGTTTCGTCATTCCTTGCCTTTCCCGAGTGGCCCTGTCGGCCAAGTGCGTTTCAACTCGAGAAAATAGCCGGGTTATGGCGGGCCGGCGGGGAGGGGCGTGCTGGACGCCTGCGCGAACTCGGTCTGACCCGATTCGCTGGATGTCTAGCCACAATGGAATGACTTGATGCGTATTCCAAGCCGGACGGAGGATGGAATGCATCTCCACGCGGATGGCGGCCGAATTCTTAAGTGTTTGCACCAGCGTTACATAAAACGCTTAGCGAACCGAAATGATGTCCGGCGGAACGTGTCCTTGCGCGTCTTGGAAACGGATATCCGTATTCGTTCGAAGGTTTCTCGACCAGGGGATGGGCTTTGCTTTTTCAGATTGACAGTCCGTAATCATTTCGGATATGTCGGAATTTAGACAGGAATCCCTTGGATGCGCCGCGGGCGATAAATACGGGCCGTGGTGCGGGAAGGACCTCGAACATGACGATTCGAAGAACACGGTCGCCTATTTCGGCGAGCGTGCCGCTTCCCACCCTCGGCGAGGTCACGGCCGGCACCGCGAGCCTCAGCCGGTAGGAGCTACCCACAGGATCATTCGTGTTGGTCGGAGTTCTCTCGTTCGGCGACGGAATTGTATCCGTGGGGTACTTCGTCGTTGTTTCTACGGACGGATCCGAGGGTGTCCATCCACCAGTGTTCGCGGTCGATGATCTCTTTGGGTGACTTGTTCATGTCGAAGATCTCCAGGATCGAGTACTGGAAGTTCTTCTCGATGTATCCGGCGCCGAGGTTTCTGAGCTGCTTGTTTCCCCCGGAGTGGTCTCCGGACGCGTATTCCTTCCAACGCGACAGCAGACCGTGCGAGGCTCCTTTCCGTGAGTAGGCGGACCCCACGTAATGCCATCCCGTTCGTCTATCGGTCTGCAGATAGACCGCCTGGACGCTGCCGAGGGCCGCCCGCCATTCCTCGTTGTTCACGGCCGCCACGAGCTGCCGGTGCGTCAACCGAACGTTCTCGTATCCAGAGAACGGTAACGCGGATACGGGGGATTGAGCGATTTTCTCAAGGGTCATCGTCTTGAGAAAATCCCGGCGTCGTTCTTCATTGTTGGACAGGTTAAAGACGACTCCCGTGTAACCCGGATCTCTTTTGTAGTACACTACCGCCCTGGCCTTTAGCGAGGCGTATTCCGGGATCTCATTGTAACGGTATAGAATCTTGCCGTCGTTCTCCGTGTACTCGTCGAGGACGTCGTAGGCTCCGACGAACAGCCATTGTGTGGGGTGGGGATTCTCTGGCTTGAGCTGAATGAACTGGAGGACTTTACGTGTGTGAATCTGCGCTGTTGCCTTATCCTTATCTGGCCATTTCTTCGTGAAAATCCACTTCATCAGGTCATCATAGGAGAAATAGTAGGCGTCGGGAAGATCACTCCATTTGCCCCATTCCGGGTTGCTGCCATTCAGACGAATGCTATAGCCGGCTAGGTCCTCTTCGTCGAGTCCCAATAGTTCGAGGAACCGGATCGGTTCCGTATCCTGGATTCCGTCTTCGATGCGCGTCATTGCCATCGCCTTTCCATTCCCGATTGCCGCCGGACGGTATGATTTTCCGGTTTGTAAGACAGTCTAGCGTCTTGATGATGAGGATTATGGAACCGGCTGGCTCCTTGCCAGGTGGACGTGGAGTCCGACGAAGGGTTGCGGGTCCGGCTGTCTTCGTGGAACGACGACGGTTTGACGTGGCCGGGTGATGGGAATGAGACCGGTCGCGCGGTGTCTGGGCGTTATCTGTTGTCATGTCGCCATGTCGCGAAATCGGTTCGTTGTTGGATGAGTGTGGTCCTGTGAATTCTTAAATGTTGTACCGAATGCAACATGCAACACTTGGTGAATCCGACTAGGACCATCGGAATGCGTCTTGGACCATTTCGAAAACGGACGTTTTCGGAGCGTAAACCGGACTGGGGAGTTGTCTCCGACACTCCGGCGGAAAGTGTCTCAAAACCCGTCCCGTAATCAACGTTCCGAAACTCTATGCCTTTGACGGGTAATGGTACGGTCGGTCAAATTGCGGTGATGATGGGCGTTGGGCAATCCACTGTATATCGGTATCTGAATGAAGCGGATGGCAAGCGCTGAACAGTCGTTTCCTAAAAATATGTTCATATGTCGCCGGCGTTTGGCGAAGGATCGGCCGTGCGGACCATTGTGACCATGGATGGGGACGGCAGGCTCGCCATAGACCTGCGTCACCAAGGTGAGGGCATTGGCGCGATGCTGTTGAAGGGCGCCGCGGAATAAGCCTGACCTCCATTCCGCAAGCCGGCCGGGTCGCCGCGCGACGTTTTACCGTTAATCTGTAGAATCGTCGGAATCGGCGTTTGATGCAGTCGCGCGGTCGGAACAGTGCCGCTCGGTATCCGGAAAAGTGCGGAAATCGGGAAACCAGGGATGACGGCCATGTTTTGACGGGGTGCGCAATGCCATGCTCGGATGAAGGGGGTGATTTCATGGCGGAATGGCGCCGTTTTTTAAGGGGTGCATAGGGTGCGCAGGTGGCCATGGAAGGGTGGCTCTCCCTCATGAAATGTTACGGAAGGGCAAAAACTCGCTCATAAAAGTGTGAGATGAGGATGCCGGATGTTTCAGAGAAAACGATGGCAAGGTCAGCGATGACCACATCACCGTATCGCCATTCGTCACAGCAGCTCGTCTCTCTTAAGCGCTCCGAACGGGTCTTCCTCCGTCTGATATTCCATTGCATGGTCTTTGAACACGTTTGATATACAGAACATATTTGTTGCGGGCTGCAAGTGCGGAACCGGGCTTATAGAGACAAAGTGCGAGCGTATTGGACGGTTCGTTGTCGGACGGCTTGTATTAGAGAGGTAGTTCCCGATAGACCAAATCGTCACGGACCGCAAACCCCTGATGCTCCCAGAAATCGTTGCCGGCATCGTTGTCTGCGGGCACACCGACGGCGACTTTCGGCAGGCCGATCGCACGAAGCGCTTCAACCACACGGCCCACCAACATCGAGCCAATGCCCCTACCGCGCGCGTCGGGGTCAACCGCCGTGTGGTAGATGCGCGACCGTCTTCCGTCGTGGCCGGCAAGAATCGCGCCAATGATTCTTCCTCCATCGTCCTCGGCTACGAAACAGGTGTCGGGATTGCGTTTGAGAAACGTCTTTATTGCATCCTTGCAATCGTCTATATCCCTCATAGTGAAACCTGTGCATCGCGTCCACAGTCCGTATACCAGCGGATAATCCTCGATTTTCATATGGCGTATGGTCAGTGCTGTCGGTTCGGTCATATTTCTTGCCTTTCTTTTTGAACGCCAACTTCGATTCTCGCATCGTTCCGGTATTTTCTGTGCGGGTATGCCATATTTGCGTTGCACGGCCGTTCGTGGCGTGCGTGTCGGGGAAGCCGTGGAAGTGCCTTGAAGGACAATCCGTCGTTTTTCGGGGATACACCGGATGTGAACACATGGCAACGGCACGGTGAACTATGCTTAACTGGAATTATGCATATGAAGAACAGAAGGATCGCGAGAGCGGCGGCTGTGGTAATCGCAACCGCCATATTGTGCGGCATTGTGCCTATGATTGGCGTCGCACTGCGCAATTCGGCAATCGCAACAACGCGTGAAACCAATATTTTGCAGACTTTAGCGACGCTGCCAGAAGGGTTGCGCGACTGCTCCACGGTACTTGCGTACCTATTTTCAACGGTAGGCTGCATCGCAATCGTCGCCGCGCTTGCCGCTGTCGATTTGCGTATTACCGGCAGCAGGCGCGTCGTCATCCGCGATGTCGTCGTGTCGGCGGCGCCAATACTGTACGTAACCGGCGTCAAATGGCTGGTCGAACGTCCTCGTCCGGTCACGTCCGCCGGCAGTGGTCTGTTGCCTGGCGATCCAAGTTTTCCGAGTGGCCACACGGCGGCCGCGGTGATCGTATCGGTCATGATGATTCTTACCGTACGTAATTTCGCGCGCAAATGCTTCCCCGACGGAGAAGATGACGGGCGTGCAAACCGAAGACGGGTATTCCTCCGCAGGGCGATCATTGGCGCTGTCGCGCTTGTCGTGGCGGTTGCCTGTTCGCGACTACTGCTCGGCTTGCACTATCCGACCGACGTGATTATTTCCGCCACCATCTGCCCACTCATTTCCTACGCCGTGTGGTGTGTATGGAACGCATGCGAAAGCGCGGGGGAGCGGTAAAATCGTACGCTGGGTCGACGTCGTCGATCAGATGCCAATTCCAAACAGAGTGCTATCTGCCATGTGAGTTCCTTTGATTCTGAAATCAGTTTGGGGATATCCGATTTTGCGTGCAAAACGACAGGTTGTGTAATACGGCAGTGGTGGTGTGACAAAAGCTGGTTCAATCAAACTAGCGGCGAAAACCTGCGTGCGGAATGTCGAGTCATACTAATTTCGTACATAAAACAAAACGCGTGTGCGTCCGGGCGGAAACCATCCGGACGCGCACGCGTTTTATTTTGAATTATTGCGATGAGGTCAGTTGCGGGTCAGCACTTCGGCCAGGGCCTGGATGACCGGCTGCGGCATGTGGGACTGGTATTTGGTCTGCGCGCCAACGCCGTGCAGATCCTCCAGCGTGCTCAGTGCCGGCAGCGCATCCTTGCCCAGCTCGCGGATCGCGCGGTATGCGTGCTCCTTGGTCATGTACAGCATCTGCGCATCCTTCATCACGGCGAACGCGTCGGCTTCAACCGGATCGTCCGCAACGGCAAGACCGTCGGCGAAATCGATGGCGATTGCGGCGCTCGTCGGCACGTCACGCAGCGTGACGGTCAGGCTCAGCGTTTCCGCATCGTACGCGACTTCCGGAGCGGCGGCAGAGCCGTCGACGGTCGCGCGGACGGCGTGCATCGCTTCCGGAGCGATGCCACGGAACGTGACCGTCCAATCGCGGGAAGCCGGAATGACGTCCGTCGCACCTTCCGCAGGGGCGATCGAGAACTGTGCGGAATCGCCCTCAAAACGCAGCGCCATTTCGGTGGATGCCCAACGATCCTTGCTCTGTGCGGCACCGTCATCCTCCCACAGCGTGAAGCTGTTTTCGGCACCCGGGAACACCACTACCTGCAGTGCGCGCGGGTTGGCCACGGAGTTGAGCGCCTCACCCTCGGCGGGCATCTGCAGCGGCACGATCGCGCCGGGCTTAGCGAACACCGGCATGCGGTCGAGATCGCGCCAAGCCTCCAGACGGCGGCCTTCGGCCGGACGAGACGTGTAATGGCGACCGTCGAAGAAATCGAACCATTCGCCCTGCGGCAGCCACACGTCGGCCTTCGCACGCTGCACGGAACGCTCGGCTGGATCGACGATCGGCGCGACCAGCAGCTCGGTGCCGAAACGGAATTCGTCGGTGAGCTTGTATGCGGCTTCGATTTCCGGATAGTCCCAGTACAGCGGCTGCACGAGCGGCTCGTTGTCGAATGCGGCGCGACGGTTCATCGTGTACAGGTACGGGATCATCGCATGGCGCAGGCGCAGCGCGGACGTCATCGCACGTTCCGCATCGCCGTGGAAGTTCCACGGCTCCTTGCCGTTGAACGGCGAATCGGTGGAATGCAGACGGTTGATCGGGCTGAACGCGCCCAGCTGGTACCAGCGGACCTCCAGCTCCTCGTCACGGTAGCCGAACATGTGGCCGCCGATGTCGTGGCTCCACCAGCCGTAGCCGATGTTGGAAGCGCAGGCGGTGAATTCCGGCTGGAACTTCAGCGACTCCCACGTCACGACGGTGTCGCCGGAGAAGCCGATCGGGTAGCGGTGCGAGCCCGGGCCGGCGTAACGCGAGAAGGTGAGCGGGCGCGGGTTGCGTTCGCTGTAGTCGCTGCCGTCGTTGCGGGCGGAATCGAGGTAATGCAGGTGGTTCAGGCCCCACAGCGGGTCGAGGCCCGGCTGCCGCGTCAGGCCGCCCTGCTGCCAGTCAATCCACCAGAAGTCGACGCCATCTTCCTCCATCGGGTGGTGGAGCTGGTCGAAGTAGACCTCCATGAACTTCGGATCGGTCAGGTCGAACTGCACGGCCTCGCCGCTTTCCGGATCGATGTTCATGGCCTTGGCGACCTGCGGATACAGCTCTTCGAACGCGCGCACGCCGTCCCTCGGGTGGACGTTGAGCGTGGCCTTCATGCCATGCTCGTGCAGCCAGTTGAGGAAGCGCTTCGGATCCGGGAAGAAGTCCTTGTTCCACGTGTAGCCGGTCCAGCCGGAGCCGTACTTCGGGTCGACGTCGTCAACCAGGTGCCAGTCCATATCGATGACGGCCGTGGTGAACGGGATGCCTTCCTTTTCGAAACGTTCGACGAGCTGACGGTATTCGGTTTCGGTATAGCGGTGGTAGCGGCTCCACCAGTTGCCCAGCACGAAGCGCGGCAGCAGCGGGGTCGGGCCGGTCAGGCGGTACAGGGCGTGCACGGCCTCACGGTAGCGGTGGCCGTAGCCGAACAGGTACAGGTCGGTGGTCGGCTCTTCCTTCGGGGTCACCCACGTGCCGAAATCGTTGTGGTTGCCGTTCACTTCGGCGGTTTCGCGGATGACGTTCGACTTGGAATCGTCGATGATCGCCCAACCGTCGGTGCTGTTGACGCCCGGATCGACGGGGATGCGGCCGTTCGCCTCGTCGAGCGTACGGTAGGTGCCGCCGAGGTTCCTGCGCTGCACGTCGCCGTAATGCCAAGTGTTTTCGATGGCGTTGACGTGCTTGACGGTTGCGTACAGGCCTTCCGGAGAGAACTTGCGCTGGTTGTAGGAGATATGCAGCGACGGGGTGTCGATTTCCAGCCAGCCATTACGTTCGGTGACGGTGAATTCAGGCTTTTCGCCGAAATCACGGACCATCGCCATCTGCGTGGCGTCATCCACGAAACGGCCGCTGTCGGACCATTCGAAACGGACGAGCGCGTCCGTGATGAGGCCGATGCGCCAATGATCGCCCTGGATCACCGAATCCGGATTCATTGCCGGATGGGCGTTGAGCGTGGCCAGCGAGAACAGTGTGCTGTCTACCATGTGGGGCTCCTTTGAGTGTGGGAAAAATCGGGAGAACTGGATTGGGACCGTGTCATCATATGCGACGGTACGGTCCTGTTTGAATTACTTGATGCGCTTGATGGTCAAGACCGACGCGCCAGCGCACAGTGCGATGACGATGGCGGTGGGGAACACGAGATTGTAGTTGTGGGTCATCGTGACGATGCTGGACGTGACGAACGAGCCGATGGCCTGGCCGGCGCAGGTCGCGATGTTGAGGATGCCGAGATCCTTGCCCGCGTCCTTCTTGTTCGGCAGTACGTCGACGTTCAGTGCCTGATCGACCGCGCTGTACATGCCGTAGCCGAAGCCCGCGATGCCGGCGAACAGGAACATGCCAGCGACGCTGGGGATGAACCACGGCATGGCGATACCGATGGCGTACAGGATGCAGGCCACGAGGATCGGCGGCTTACGGCGCTTGATGGCGTCAGACAGCGGGCCGGAGATGATTGCTGCGATGAACGAGACGATCATGGTGATGATGGCCATGACGGAGATGGCCTTCGCCGCGTCGGTGTTGCTCAGGCCGATGTGGTCCTGCAGGATGTACAGCTGGTACGAGGTGATCATCTGGTAGGCGACGATCAGGCAGGTACGGCAGATGAATGCCTTCCAGAAGTCGCTTGCACCCTTGGTTGGCGGCGTGAGCGTGTGGATGAGGATCTGTCCGACGCTGGTCTCTTCGCGCGGCATGTCGACGTTCGAAGGCTCGCGGGGGAAGATGATGATGCTCAGCACGCCGGAAAGCAGTGCGAACACAGCCGCCACGATGAAGCCGATTTCGACATGGTTGATGAACAGGGAAGCGATGAGCATGCCGATGGCCTGGCCGGCGACCCCGCCGCCACCGACGGCTGCGGATGCGGTAGCACGGAAGTCTTCAGGTACGCGATCGGAGATGATGGTCAGCAGCGGCGCCTGCACCGCGTTCAGGCCGATGAGGCCGATGCAGTAGGCGATGCCGATGGTCAGACCGGAAGTCGGCAGGCTGATGACCCAGATGGCCACGCCGTACAGCACTGCGCCGCCGAGGATCCACGGGGTACGGCGGCCGAAGCGGGAACGAGTCCTGTCGGAGAAGGCGCCGATGAACACGGCGTAGAAGATGGACAGGATTGCGCCGGCCGCGTTGATGGCGCCGAGGGTGGCGTCAGGGTTGGCCACGCCGATGTCCTTGAGCCTCTGCGGAATCATGATGGAGGCGGTCATGTAGAAGGCGATGGCGTTAAGCACGGTCCAGGCGAGGAAGCCGAAGAGGTACCTCCACTTGACTGCCGGTTTATCGGCCTCCTGCTGGACGTCCGTATTGGCGTCCAGGGCGATGCTCGTGTCGCTGCTTTGCTGGTCGCGCATCTCATTATCCTTTCTGTGCGCTGCGAAACATCGCTCTCCGCGTTGAGTGATCAAAGCATGTTCCGCATTGAAGAAAAGTTAGTAAAACTTACTTTCGTTAAGTATGATAGCGCTTGCGCAAAAAGGTATCAATATCGGCGAGTCGCTTGAAATTGCAACGATATGCGCATATCGAAACGCTTGCCATCGATTGCAAAATGGAACGATGCGATTTTATGCGCGTTCTGCGCCACCGCGTACCCTCTTCACCGCGCCCATATGCCGATTGTGCGAGCAAAACGACAGGTTGTGTAATACGGCGGTGACGGCATCGCAAAAGCTGGTTCAATCAAACTAGCGGCGAAATCCCGCGTGCGGCACGGTGCGATGCAGCGCGGTACGGCAGCGGGAAATCGCAAGAAAACAGCGCAGTCGGGCGGAGCGGACAGGGCAGGCTCGGCAAAGCAGGTTTTGGCAACACCTAGTGCGAGGGAGAACCCATGGAACTTGAAGATCTTTCGATCGTTGAAAAGGCGGCGATGCTGTCCGGCGGATCCGAATGGGATTCGCGCGGCAACGATCGCGCCGACATTCCCAGCTTCGTCATGAGCGATGGTCCGCACGGCGTGCGTCGCCAGCTTGGCGAGGGCGACCATCTCGGCCTCGGCGCATCCAAGCCGGCCACCTGCTTCCCGACCGCGGGAACCGTGGCCAACTCCTGGGATCCGGCGCTCGCCGAGGAAATGGGCAAGGCGCTGGGCAAGGAAGCGCACGATCTCGACGTGAACGTGCTGCTCGGCCCGGGCATGAACATCAAGCGCAACCCGTTGTGCGGACGCAACTTCGAGTACTATTCAGAGGATCCGATCGTCGCCGGCCGCATGGCCGCCGGTCTGATCCGCGGCATCCAAAGCAACGGCATCTCCGCATGCCCGAAGCATTTCGCGGTCAACAGCCAGGAATTGCGCCGCCAGGCCAGCAACTCCGTTGTGGACGAGCGCACCATGCGCGAACTGTACCTGACCGGTTTCGAAATCGCCGTGCGCGAAGCTCATCCGATGACCATCATGACCTCCTACAACGAGATCAACGGCGTCTACGCCCACGAAAACAAGCATCTGCTGCAGGAGATCCTGCGCGACGAATGGGGCTTCGACGGCATGGTCGTCTCCGATTGGGGCGGCTCCAACTCCGCCGTCGCCGCCGTCAAGGCCGGCGGCTCGCTGGAAATGCCGTCGCCGGGCTTCACTTCCGTGCGCGAGCTGGAAGGCGCGGTCAAGGCGGGAACGCTGTCCGAAGCGGACATCAACAAGCGCGCCGCCGAAGTCGCCAAAATCGCCGCCGCGACCAAACTCGTCGGCGTCGGACGCAACGACCTGCTCAAGGACGACATCGCGAAAGCGCACCACAATATCGCCAGAACGGTCGCCGAACATTCCAGCGTGCTGTTGAAGAACGACGCTGCCACGCTGCCGCTCAAGCAGGGCACCCGCGTGGCCGTCATCGGCGACATGGCAGCGACCGCGCGCTACCAGGGCTCCGGCTCGTCCAAGGTGAACGCCACCAAGGAGGAAAACATCCTCGACGAGGTCAAGCACACCGAAGGGCTCGTGCTGGCCGGCTATGAACAGGGCTATGACCGTCAGGGCCAGCCGGACCAGGTGCTGCTGAACGATGCCGTGGCGCTCGCCAAGAAGGACACCGTGGATGTGGTGCTGGCCGTCGTCGGTCTCGACGAACGCAGCGAATCCGAAGGCCTTGACCGCTCCACCATGGCGATTCCGCAGGTGCAGAACGCGCTCGTCGAAGCGTTGACGAAGACCGGCAAGCCGGTGGTGATCGTGCTCGTCGCGGGCTCTCCGGTGGAACTGCCGTGGTTCGACGACGTTGCCGCCATGCTGTACGTAGGATTGTCCGGCCAGGCCGGCGCCTCCGCCACCGTGCGCGCGCTGACCGGCGAAGTCAACCCGTCCGGCCATTTGGCCGAAACCTGGCCGAAGCGGTACGAGGATTGCCCGAGCTTCGGCTGGTATCCGGCCATCGGACGCGACGCGATCTACCGTGAAGGCCCGTTCGTCGGCTACCGCTATTACGAGACCGTGGGCGTGCCTGTGTGCTTCCCGTTCGGCTACGGTCTGAGTTATTCCACGTTCACGTACAGCGCGATCACCGCCACCGCGACCGGCGTCGATTTCGTCGTCACCAATGATTCCGATATCGCCGGCTCCACCGTGGCCCAGTTGTATGTGCGTGCGCCGCAGGGTGGCGTGCTCCATCCTGATCGCGAGCTGAAGGGCTTCGCCAAAATTGAGTTGGCCGCGCATGAAAGCAAGAGCGTGCACATCGATTTCGACCGCTACACGTTCCGCCATTTCGATGTTGCCGCCAATGCATGGAAGACGGAAAGCGGCGAATGGACGCTGATGATCGGCGACAATGCCGAGCATCTGCCGCTTTCGATTCCGCACACCGTTGCCGGCGATTGCACGCCCGCTGAATGCGCCGCAGACCCCGCGCTCGGCCACTATCTGACCGGACAGGTCAAGGACGTGACCGATGCCGAAATGGCCGTGCTGTTCGGCCATGAGGTGCTTGCTCCCGGCAAACCGACGACGTTCGGTGTCAACGATCCGATCATGTCGTGGGTGGATTCCAGGGGATTCGCGGCGCGCACTGTTGCCAGGACGCTGACCAAGCGCGAAGCGAAGATTCGCCAGAAGACCGGTTCGCCGGATCTGAACACCCTGTTCATTCTGAATATGCCGCCTCGCGCCATGAGCAAGATGACCCAGGGCATGGTCGATTCGGCGATGGTCGACGCCATCGTGAAGATCGCGAACGGCCATACCTTCCGCGGATTGGGCGGCGTGATCGCCGGCTTCTTCCGCAACCAATCCGCAAACAAGCACACTGCAAAGGAGCTGAACCATGACTGACAACAATGCTGCGAAGCCGGCTGAAACCGGTGCCGGCGAGAAGAAGGTCGGCCCGATCCGCCAGTGGATCAAGGATCATCCGAACATCTGGGAGTTCATCCTGTTCAACGTGCTGTCGAACATCTCCACCATCACCCGCTTCGTGGTGACGTGGATCGGTACCGCCATCTTCATCACGGGTCTGGGTCTCACGCAGCCGTTCCACTTCCTGATCTTCAACTATGACACCAAGGGCAACGGCCTGGGCGGATTCCTCACCTTCCTGCTGGCCGAGGTGCTTGCGCAGGTGGTGAACTTCTTCGTGCAGATGAAGTGGGTGTTCAAGTCCGACTCCAGCTTCAAGGACGCCGCTTGGAAGTATGTGATCCTCGCCGTGATCATCGTGGTAGTGAACCTTGTGCTGCCGGGCTACGTGACCGGTCTGTGCCAGGGATGGGGCATGAACGCCGGCATCGCAGGCACGATCGCATCCGTGGTCAACACCTTGCTTGCCGTGATCGTCAGCTATCCGCTGCTCAAGTTCTGGGTCATGCCGAAGAGCGGGTCCAAGGAGACGGCCAAGAGCGAGGAGGCCGCCAAGTAGCCCTATTCTGAATTCCTTTCTTCCTGCCCGCCCGGATTTTCCGGGCGGGTTTTCCATGCCTGCTTCGCGCCTGATGTCGTTGGAAGGCGTAGCGTACCTTGCAAATAAGAAGGGTGGTGACTCAGTCGATGAGCCACCACCCTTTGTCATGCCGTGCTATCTAGCGATCAGGCCGGGAAAACGACCTGGCAATTCACGCAGGTGATTACCATGGCCAAAATCGCGTTGATGATGCCACCGAGGTACGGATTGCGGGTCTTGGAATAGATGCCGCGAGCCGTCAGCGGAGTGATAAACAGCAGGAATACGGTGAGGAACATGCTGTCCGGAATGCGGGTGTAGGCCGCACCGAACAGGTCATTGACACCGGTGAGCATGAACTTGGCCCAGCCTGCGCCGGACACCAGTGCCGGCACGGCGGCGGTGACGAGAGCGAGTACCAGGATGTTCACGATCTTGTTCTTGCCATAGGAAGTGTTGTAGTTCATGCAGTTGATGAAGATGGAGGAAATCACGTAGCCAATCAGGAAGATCGGGAGTACCTTAAGCATGTCCACGATCTTGAAGGAGCCGAATGGCATGATGCCCCAGTACAGGAACGAGAAGTTCGTCTTGAAGAAGTACTGCGCTCCCCAGACCAACAGCAGAGTGCCGCCGGTGACGGTGAGAGCCAGCATGATGGTCTTGAACACGCTGAAAGCAGATGTCTTCAAATCGATTTCATCGATGTTCATACCATTCTTCTTAGCGAAGCAGCGGTACCAGATGTAGGTGACAATGGCGGTGAACACAGAGGAAATCGCCAGCATGGAGCCTGCGAACAGTGCCTGCCCCTGCCTGAAGAATGTGCCGATATGGGTGTCGACGCCGTTGTAGTACAGGAACAACGTGCTGACGGTGGCGAACAGGGTGTTGACGATAAGGCAGCCCCATGCCCAAGCCTTGGTTCCCGGATGCGATTCCGCGATACGCATGACGGCATTGCCACGAGAAGTTCCCCTGAAGAGCGGCATCTGGGAGAGCCACAGAGCGAAGAACACGGCGAACATGAACATGCCGATGAAACCGATGGTGCTGCCGATCATACGCCACTGGTAGATCTGGTCGCCCGACTGCAACGAGGTGTTCATATTGAAGGCTTTGACCATGAACTCCATGGCAGCTGCGGTAGAAGACGACTGGAAGAGCTGCGAAGTGTGGAAGCCGTTTTCCAGATAGATGACACGGAATGCTTCCTTGCCATCGACCTTCTTCGTATAGTACTTGCCGCTGACGCCGTCCGCAGTCGAAGAGTCAGGCGTGATGCCGAAGTTCAGGAACGATTTGGCGTTATTGTGCTTGAGATAGTCCGGATTCGGCAGCATCTTGCCGGTCGTCTTGTCGGTCTCCTTGAAGGAGTACTGGTCGAATTTGCCGGCGATGATGCCTACATTGCGATTGCCGTAATAATTAAAGTACTCGCCGTTATTCTTGGAGGCGGCCTGGGCTGAAGTGGTCTTGCCTGGCACATAGCCGAACGACTGAGTTTCGTTGTCTTTGTAGACGGCGTCGCGGCTGACGTACAGCACGGCCTTGATCAGCTGCTTCTTGGCCTTGTTGTCAAGAAGGATCGTCTCGTGAATGGTGTTGCCTCCGCGGGACTGGCCGGATACGGCGATCTGGTCCTTGTCCACGAATGGAAGTGTGGTCGCGTACTTTACCGTGTCATACAGGCCACGGCCGTTGACCAGCCATTCGGTGTTGTTCAGAATCTCGGAGTCGCCGTGTCCGTAAAGATCGAAGGAGAACACGACGAAGCCTCGACGTGCCCATTCGATCTGGTATAGATCCCACTTTTCCTTGAGACCGTTGCCGCCATGTGCGAACACGATGGTGGGTGCCGGCTTGTCGTTGGTGGCGGTCTTGGGCTTGAGCATGTTGATGCCGAGCCTATGTCCGGATGATGTTTCGATGGTCAGATTCTCTTTGGTGACGTTGCCGAAATCCGTCTGTGCCAGATTCGCGATGCAGCTGCCCAGAATGCACAACAACACCGTAACGATGGTGAGTGCGCCATACGCATGCTGCTTCAAGTATTGCCATACTTTCGACATGGTATTTTTCTCCCTCTGTTCCTTCCGCGTCACCCGAAGATCATCCTTCGGTAACGCGGGGCCCGGTTCTTCCTGGAGCCGGTTATAGACTAATTTGAGGATGAAATGACATTGGGATGTGAATGAGAATATGTGCAGTTCGCCACACTGCTGGTTTACCGGAGTATCGGTTGATGATGGGCTTAAAACGTATGCTTATCGCGCGTGTTCGTATGGACACTGGAGATAATATGCACATATGTTCAAAGATTCCGCGCTTTCGTCGATGCAGACCAGACAGCATATCGAAAAGCTGATTCGTGTATCACAGATGTATTATGACGAGGGACTCAATCAATCGCAGATTGCCGGAGAGGTCGGCTATTCGCGGTCATCGGTGTCACGCATGCTCACCGAAGCACGGGAAACCGGAATCGTACAGATTACCATCGGGCACCCATTGCAACGATTGCAATCCCTTGAGGAGAATCTTCGGAACAAATACGGGTTGAAAACGGTACGCGTCGCATATTCATACGATGACAGCATCGCATCGACGCTAGTGCCTCAATGTGCGGCGCAGCTGCTGGTGGAAAACCTCAAACCGGATTCGTTGATCGTTACATCGACCGGGACGCCGATGGCGGCGACAATCAGAGCTTTGCCTCCCCTTGACTACCCTCGTGCGCATGTGACTCAGATGCTGGGTTCGTTGTCTTCCGCCAACTCGTTGACTGATTCTCCGGAAATCTGCCGAATGATGGCAGAACGTCTGGGATGCGCTTACTCGTTGCTTCCTGCACCGTTGATTATGGGATCCGCGGAAGTTGCGCAGGCTGTGCGTTCGGAGAAACTGATTGCCATGACTTTGGCTTTGGGTAACCGAGCCGATATCGCCATTGTCGGTGTAGGAGCGATTCGGCAGGGGCATTCCGGGAGGATTTTCCATTCGTTCGAAGACGCTGCAGTAGCACGGGAGTTGCAGGAAAAGGGAGTGGTCGGGCATATTTGCGGACATCATATCGATATGCATGGCAATCATGTGCGAACCAGTCTGTGTGAGCGCACCATCAGCATCGATTTCGAACGGTTTCGTGACATTCCATTGGTCATTGGAGTCGCTTGGGAGACGTGGCGTGCGCGGGCACTGCACGCATGCTTGGTCGGTGGACTGATGTCGGCACTCGCTACCAATCAGGGAATGGCTGAGTTGTTATTGGATATGGACTAATCACCGTTAGGATGCTGGAAGGATTGGGTATGCCCGTGCGCCACCGTGATGATTGCAATTGCTGCCAGCACGTACAACAGCACGTTGAGCGTCAATGACGCTCCATATCCGCCGGTCATGTCGAAAATCAATCCATGAACTGTGGTAGCGATGGCTACGGTCAGCTGGCCGGTGGCGTTGATGACGGACAGCGCGCGGGCATAATCATCTCCCGGGAATACGCGGCGTATGCTCCAGGGAAGTGCAATCATGAGCAGGCATTGGCCGATTCCCGCCAGAAAACTTGCAGTGATCGCAACTTCCATATTGGCTCCGAAAAGCAGACTGAACCATCCTGTGGTTCCGATGGCGGCAAACAGCGTGATTGCGAATTGCGGTCTGACACGGTCCAGCGTCGAACCTATGGCAAGTTTGCCGACGCTGGCTCCAATCATGCGGGCCGTGACCACCCAAGCGGCCTGTGTAAGCGTGAGTCCGATGGAAATCCCGTACGCGGGAATGTGCTGATTGATGCCGGATACGATTTGCAACAAAATCATGGCGGCTGACAGCAGCAGAAACGCCGGTGAACGAAGCATGCCGATGAGATGCCCGCTTTTCGTCCGTGTATCATGCGCAGGTTTGGCGTTTGGGGCAGACGCAGTGTCGAGCTTGCCATGTGGATATGGTTTAAGCAGGTAGGAGCAGGGGAGTAGCAGCACCATCAGCATCGCACCGGTCAGTAGATATGCCGATCGCCATCCATATGACGCGATGACGTGCGAAATCAGAGGATTGAATATGGCTCCTCCCAATCCTGACAAACAGCCGGTTATGCCAAGGACCGTGCCGAAATGAGTGGGAAACCATGCTGCAAGCAGAATGGGTGGCATCAGCGTTATCGGAATAACATAGGCGAGTCCCATCACAGCGAATGCGAGATAGAACTGCCAGAGGGCATACGCCCGACTGCAAAGCAGGAATCCCACGGCGCAGATACCAATGCAGCCGATAAGTGTGGGGCGCAAGCGAATGCGATGTGAAAAGCGACTGAACGCGGCCATGGAGATGGCACTGCAAATCAATCGAATCGATACGGTTAGGCTGACCTTGGCTCGACCCACATGTAAATCACGGCTGATGGCGTCGAAATACAGCCCTGAAGTGTTGGTGATGAGAGCGAAGCCGATGAAGGACATGGCGCAGCAGCCTACGAATACTGCCAGTGAGGAGCGGGTGGAGCGAATCCGTTCTTCCATAGCGTCCTTTGCGTCCTTTCCTAGCTGGTCGTTGGGCGGTACCGTTTGAAGAACGTCGCCGCCTCTTTTACGATTTGCTGTGATTCCTCATTATGCTCCAGGCCGACCTCCTTGACTGCGAAGTCGTGTACGAGAGCGTGGTCAAGACCTTTCGGGAGTAATCGCAGTTCATAATCATGATGGCGGTATTGCAGGATTCTTGCGAATTCCAGAGTGTTGTCCGCGAGATAATCCTCGGTGCTGGTCTGCAGATAGAAGGGCGGAAGATTGCCATCAACTACAAGGCGATCGACATCAAGATAGGGGGAGATGCGAATTCGTTCCTTCAGCGTTGGAAAGTAGCCTTCCGCATAGTATCCCATTGCAGTTCCATGCACGCCTCCCTCGAAGCGATACATGCCGCTGCATCCTGCAATGGCGAGGATGCGGGCGGTTCCGTAGGCTTCCTTCATGCCAAGCTGTGACGCGACGACCGGTGAATGGAGTACGGCGGTGAGGTACAAGATAAGCAGGGTGGCCGCGGAATCTCCAATCAGAAACAGAGCATTCGTATCCATGCCATAGTCATGCGCGTGCTCATTCGTCCAGATAATTGCGTCAAGCGCATCGTGTAGTTGGCCTTGGAATCCAATTTGCGGGACCAGCCGATAGTTGGCATTGACCACGGCGAACCCATACTTCGCTAAATACATATCGCGACACATGGTATTTTGTTTGTCGCCATGGTAGAGACCCCCGCCATGGAAGTCGATGATGACCGGAAGAGGTTCATGTTGTGTTTCCGGACGATACAGGTCCAATTTGCGCAGTTGGTCCGGAATGCCATATGGGAGATCCGTCAGTACATGCACTCCGTTCGGCTTATGCTCTTTGGCGAGTCTGTCTGCGTCGCCGGCATGACGGGCGTTGGTGTTGGACTCAAATAATGCTTTCACCGGTTCGCTGAGCATATGTCACCACCTTGGTTGCGTATGATACGAATACTGTATGCCTGTATCTAGCGCGAACAGTCTAGGAGTTGCACATATGTGCAACCTACGATTCAGACAAGTATCCCAACTATTTCGTCAGTACGTCGAACGGCGGATTGCCTATGCGCTCATGACAGTGTAGATGTTGTCATGGGCTCCGACTTCACGCGCTATTGTGCACGGCTAGTCATTCGAATAGCTAGGAGTCCATCCCCCGTCCAACGTGCCGCCGTTTCATCGTATGATTTTGTTGTGTATGTTTACGATTATACAAATCGTAAACATACACAATAAAGTGGGTGAACGCGACGAAGGACGGGCATGCACCTGACGGCGTCAGCGATTCCTCTCCGCAAAATCGCACATACGACGCAGTCCCTTACGCAACTCATCCGCATCGCCGGCGTACGACAATCGCACGAATCCCTGCCCTTCCTCGCCGAATGCCTCGCCGGGCACCACGGCGGTACTGGCAGTGGGTGGTGAAAGGTATGGTGGAGGTCCGGTTCCTTGCTTTTGGCTGTGGCAGAAATCGTCTGTTTTGTGCAAAAACAAGCCTTTGAAATTGTCTATTTTGTGCATCTTGTGTCTTGAATGCTATATATTCCAATATATTTGCCGCCGATGAATCTGCCGCTGTACGCCTTATGGTGTTTGGCGGATGTGGCCGGCCTTGTTGCCGAGGACGACGAGCCTGATCGGCCGTTCACTATGCAGACGCAAGTTGTGTGACTGACATTGGAATTCATGTTCTGGTGGGGGATGTTGGCGAATAAATCCGCCGTCGGTGGAACGATGGTGATGCGGTAACACGTATGACGAGACGGACTGGAGACGAGGTACACACAACGTGAGAGAGGCAATGGTGTCGGATCAATCGCAGGACGAGGCGGAACAGCAGCCGAAAATCGGCAGAATACCGGCGCTGATCGCGGCGGTGGCCGTCGTCGGCATCGCGATCGGCGCGGCCGCAGGTTTGCTGACGCTCATGCTGTACCAGGTCGAACGTTTCGCGCTTGGATACATCGAGAATGCGCATGAATCCGGTCCGTTCAACGTGCCCGCCATCCGTCGTGCGATCTCCGTGACGGTCGGCGCCTCCATCGCGGCCGTGATGTGGTGGCTGCTGCGCACGCGTACCACAGAAGTGCCATCCGTCAAGAAAGCCGTCGGTGGCGCAATCATGCCGGTCTGGCAGACCATCGTGCATGTGCTGCTGCAGATCTTCATCGTCGGTACCGGCATGTCGATCGGCCGCGAAGTGGCGCCTCGCGAACTTGGCGCGATGTTCGGCCAACGATTCGCCCGCTGGGTGCGTCTCGACGCGAAGGACACGCGTATGCTGGTGGCCATTACCGCCGCGGCCGGTCTCGCGGGCGTCTACAACGCGCCGCTTGCGGGCACGTTCTTCGCGGTGGAGATCCTGCTCGCCGACGTGACACTCGAGACGGTCACGCTCGCGTTCGCCTGCTCGGCGCTCGCCTCATGGGTGGCGAGCCTGGTCAAGGGCACGCACACGTTCTATTTGATTGGCGAGGCGGACGGCCTGTTTACCCCCGACTACATGGTGTTCGCACTGGTTGCCGGACTGATGCTTGGCGCCGCCGGCGCGCTGTTCCGCCGCGGCTCCCAGTGGGCGGAGAAAAACAAGCCATCCGGAGCGGGCATTCTGTGGATGATGCCGCTCGCCGGCCTGCTGACGGGCGTTGTGGCGATTGCCGTGCCGCAGGTCATGGGCAACGGTCGCGCCACCGCGCAGCTGAGTTTCTCCTCGAAGGCCGATCTGGCCGTCATCCCGGTGCTGCTGCTGTCTTTTGTGGCCAAGGCGATCGTCACCTTGCTGACGATCCGTTCCGGCGCGTCCGGCGGCGTGCTGCAGCCGGGCATCGCGTTGGGCGCGTCCGGTGGTGCGATGCTGGGCATTCTGTGGATGCAGATGTTCCATACGAATTCGATCGGCATGTACGCGCTGCTGGGTGCGTGCGCGCTGCTCGCCGCCTCGCAGCAGGCTCCGCTGATGGCGATCTGCCTAGTGATGGAGTTGGCTGACGCTCCGATCAACCTGTTCGTGCCGATCGGCCTTGCGGTGGCCGTCAGCGCGTTCACCGCCTCCCGTCTGGCCAAGCCGCTTGCCGCTTGGCATCTACCGCGGGCGAAAGCTGCAGATCGTTAGCTTTCGCATTGCCGTCTCGCAATCCTCACATGGACGCCATCCTCACATGGCCATCAGGCCGGTCTGGCGGGGAAGCAGCACGGTGAGCACGAACCAGTGGTCGTCGGTGCGGATCGTCACCTCGCCGCCGTACTGCTGCGCGATGTGCCGAATCGACTTCACACCGAAGCCATGCCGATGCTGATCGTTGCGCTTCGTGGTGCGCAGATTGCCTTCGGCATCTTTCTTCAGCCGCGAATCGTAATAATTCTCGACACGGACCACGGTGAAGGAATTCTGCTCGAACAACGCCAGTTTGATGAGCCGTTGTTCCGGATCGGCCAGCTTCGACGTGGCTTCGATCGCATTGTCGAGCGCATTGCCGAACAGCGATGCGATATCCATCGACGACATGTTGGACAAGAGCGACCCATCCGCCACGGCGGTGAAACTGATGCCACGATCGGCACAAGTGCGCTCTTTCGTGGTGAGGATGACGTCGAGCACGGGATTGCCGGTATGCTGCTGGGCGCTGTAGCGCTGCACCGACTTCTCCAGCTGCTCGAATCCTGCCGCCGCGTGCTCAGGATCGACTTCGGCGCGCAATGCCGCGATCTGATGCTTCAGATCGTGCGCAAGCCGACCAAGCGATTCGATGTTCTCCTTCGACTGCAGGTACTCCTGATGTTGGCTGTCCAGCTGCGCGTTGATTGACGCGATTTCCGCGCTCGCTTCAATGCGCCGAGCCTGCTCCTGTTGCGCGTATAGAATCGCGAATCCGCAGAAATCCACCAGTGTGCGGATATAGAAGATTTCCTGGCCCATCGAACCGGAGAATGGCGTATTGGTCGAAACGAAGCTCAGATTGCTCATGGCGAAGGTGACGATGGTGATGGCCACCGTCGCGGTTGCCGCGGAGGCGGTCGGTAGCGTGGGTGTGGTTTGGCTGAAATTGCCGCGTTCCACCAGCCATGCCAGGCCGAAACACAGCGCGTAGATGACGATGAGCATGACGATGGCCTGCACACCGTATGAAGTGGCTTGAGCGTCATGTGTGCCGATGAACGCGACGATCTGCCAATGCAGCGACGCCACCAGTTCCGCCAGCACGAACGCGCGTGCCGTGATGTACAGCCCTTCGCGCTTGCCGGTGCCGGCACCGAACAGAATCGTCAGGTACATGCAGCCGAAGGCGAGCAGCATGCCGACGATCCAAAACCAGATCGGCATACTGCCGTCGAAATACTGCACGGCGACGATCGCGGGTAGACCGACCGCGCTGACGATGATGGAACGACGCAACGGCACACGTCGGTACAGCACCGCGATGTACACCATGCACGCCGCCCATTCGCAGATGGCGGTATACGAACGGGGAATGTCGGGCAAGGTGTGGGTGACCGGCACCGTCGACGGTACCGACGCCGCCAACACGTGCACAATGTGTGCGGCATTTGTGGCATCTGCGATATTCACGATATTTGCGATATGCGCGATGCCTGCGATCGCCCCGATCATCTGCCGCCGCCCATGTAATCGGTCAGCGCTGTCAGAAACGCTTTCTTGCGCGGCCGGCTCACGCGCAGCTGCTCGCCGTTCGACATGATGCAATCCTGATCCGCCACGCCCGTCACATGCTTGAGATTGACCAGATAACAGGAGTTCGAGCGGAAGAAATGGTAGTCGGCAAGCTTAGCTTCCATATCCTTGAGCGTGCCGTTGATGGACAGCTTGCCGTCAAGCGTATGGATGACGATGGTGTGCCGAATCGACTCCAAATACAGAATATCCGCCAGATTCAGGCGCATCTGCCCTTTGCCGGTGTCGATAAGCATCGAATCGTCGTCATTGCGCCGCACCATGTCGATCGACTTCTTCAGTTCCTGCGAGAACGCGAACCACGGCAGCGGCTTGAGCAGGTACGACAGCGCGCGCACCTCATATCCGCTGATGGCGTATTGCGGCGCGGCCGTGATGAAGATGATCACCACCTTGTCGTCGCGCTCGCGGATGCGACGGGCGGCTTCCATGCCGTCCATTTCCTTCATTTCGATATCGAGCAGCAGAATGTCGTAGACGGGGCTGTATTTTTCCACGATGCGCGCGCCGTCGTCGAATACGGAGACGGTGAATTGCTCGCCGGTCTCGCTTTGGTAGCGATTGAGGTAATCGAGTACCAATTGGCAGCTTGCAGGGTCGTCCTCGACGACTCCGATTCGGATATTGCGCACGATGAACCTCCACGTCTCACCGTTCAGACTACCGTCCATTCTCTCGCGGAATGAGGATATTGTGATGAAAAACCATCGATTTGAGGGGATGATAACCCCCTAATAGACTGTTTTGAGCGGTGAAAACCCGCGACACGCATTGACGATTCGGTTTGGGTGTGTATAGTAGGTCATGGCTCAACGAAGAGATCTTCGCCAAACCAAATAAGTAAACGCTTTGAATTGTGGCTTTGTCAAAGTAGTAAGCCGCGAGGATGGGCACCGAACAAAAATCCCTTTACAACGGATCGTGAGGCACGTACCTGCCTCTGAAAGGATGACAAATCATGGCAGAAGTCGTATTCGACCATGTTACTCGTATCTACCCGGGCAATGACAAGCCGTCTGTGGATGATCTGAACCTCGACATCAAGGATGGCGAATTCCTGGTGCTGGTCGGCCCGTCTGGTTGCGGTAAGTCTACGACCCTGCGTATGCTCGCAGGCCTCGAAGAGGTCAACAAGGGCCGCATCCTCATCGGTGGCAAGGACGTCACCACGATGCAGCCGAAGGACCGCGACATCGCAATGGTGTTCCAGAACTACGCTCTGTATCCGCACATGACCGTCGCCGACAACATGGGCTTCGCCCTGAAGATCGCCGGCACCCCGAAGGAAGAGATCCGCAAGCGCGTCGAGAAGGCCGCTGAGATCCTCGACCTGACCGAGTACCTCGATCGTAAGCCGAAGGCTCTGTCTGGCGGTCAGCGTCAGCGCGTGGCTATGGGCCGTGCAATCGTCCGTGAGCCGAAGGTCTTCCTCATGGATGAGCCGCTGTCCAACCTCGACGCCAAGCTCCGTGTGCAGACCCGTACCCAGATCGCCGCTCTGCAGCGTCAGCTGGGTGTCACCACCCTGTACGTGACCCACGATCAGACCGAGGCTCTGACCATGGGTGATCGTATCGCCGTCATCAAGCTCGGCATTCTGCAGCAGGTCGGCGCTCCGACTGAGCTGTACGATCGTCCGGCCAACGTCTTCGTCGCTGGCTTCATCGGCTCCCCGTCGATGAACATCAACACCCACCCGGTGGTCAACGGCAAGGCAAAGATCGGCGAGGACACCGTGGATCTGCCGACTGAGGCCGTCAACAAGCTCACCGCCGAAGACAACGGCCAGATTGTGGTCGGCTTCCGTCCGGAAGACGCCTCCTTGGCTGCCCCGGATGAGGCCAACGCCTTCTCCCTCAAGGTCATGAACGTTGAGGATCTGGGCTCCGACGGCTACATCTACGGCAACATCATCACCGATGGCTCCGCTGCTGAGGCGTCCACCATGATGTCCGATCAGAACAAGCTCACCACGATCCGCGTGAACCCGCGTGCTCTTCCGAAGGTCGGCGATACCGTCAAGATCAAGATCGACCCGTCCAAGATGCACCTGTTCGCTCCGTCCACCGAGCTGCGTCTGAACTGAGACGATAACGAGTAACCAACCGTCGGGCGTTCCTTATGGAACGCTTGGCGGGTGGTTGAACCAATACTTGGCGGATGTGCAAACGTCCGTCAACCATTAAACGAGACATTCTCTTTCCTCTCTTATTGTCTCGTTGGAAAAGCCCCGCGTTGGTGCGGGGCTTTTCTTTTCCCGCTGTTCTCATCGTGACACTCGTAGTCCCTTTGCCGCCTGCCGTGGGTAGGTCAGCGGGTAAATTGAAGAGCTATGGAATCACATGAATTGCCACAGATGGATCCCCGTGTGCTTAAGGCCACTTCCGTGAAGGCCGAGGACCCCGCAGCGCAGAGCCCGGAGCCGCAGGCGTTGAAGATCACCGCCGCGAGTTCGAATCCGAAGATGTTCACGCTGCCGTGGGAGAAGCCGCTGGCAACATGGCCTGAGGACCTGCTGGTCAACCTGCCGCGAGGCATCTCCAGGCACGTGGTGCGTTTCGTGCACGTGGGCGACGAAGTCTACGCCATGAAGGAAATCACACGCAACGTGGCGGAACGCGAATACGAGCTGCTGCGCCGACTGCAGAAGCTGGAACTGCCTACCGTGCAGCCGATCGCCGTGGTCACCGGCCGCCATAATGCGCAAGGTGAGCCGCTGGAAGCCATCCTGGTCACCAAGCATCTGAAATTCTCGCTGCCGTACCGCGCGCTGTTCGCCCGCAACCTGCGTCCCGACACCGCCGAACGACTCATCGACGCGCTTGCCGTGCTGATGGTGCGTCTGCACCTGGCCGGCTTCTATTGGGGCGATGTGTCCCTGTCTAACGTGCTGTTCCTGCGTGACGCCGACGCTTTCTCCGCGTTCCTGGTGGACGCCGAAACCGGCGATCTGCAGGTGAACCTCACCGAAGGCCAGCGTGAATACGATGTGGATTTGGCCCGTACGAACATCATCGGCGAACTGATGGATCTGTCTTCCGGCGCATTGCTGCCGAGCAACGTGGACGAAATCGAAATCGGAAACCGCCTGGTGGACCGCTACCATTCGCTGTGGAGCGCGCTGACCGACACCGACAAGTTCAGCCCGGACGAGATGTGGAAGATCGAAAAGCGCGTCAATAAGCTCAACGAACTGGGCTTCGACGTGGACGAGCTGGAAATGAAGACCGCCGAGGACGGCAAGCGCGTGCTGGTGCGTCCGCGCGTGGTGGACGCCGGCTACGCCAACCGCAAGCTGCTGCGACTGACCGGTCTTGACGTGCAGGAGAACCAGGCCCGCCGTCTGCTCAACGATCTGGACGCCTACCGCACCTCCACGTGGCGTGATGGCGAGGATCTCGAAATCGTGGCCACCGACTGGATGCGCGAGGTGTTCGAGCCGACCGTGCGCATGATTCCGCGCGAATACCGCTCCCAGATCGAGCCGGCGCAGTTCTTCCATGAGGTACTCGACCATCGTTGGTTCCTTGCGGAGAAGGCCGGCCACGACGTGTCCATGACCGAAGCCGTGAAGAGCTATGTGGAGAACGTGCTGCCGCAGTACAAGCTCGATTCGAAGGATGTCGACGCGCTGAACGCCGAGGCCGATTCCGGCGTGATCGATGACGAATACACTTACGGCACCGACGAGGACGGCTACAACCCGGACGATGATCCGGACGCTGCGGTGTGGAGCCATTAGCCGTTAATGGCATATGAAAAAGCTCAAGCCATAAGGCTTGAGCTTTTTCATAAATATCGTAATAAACGATTACTTGGCTGCTGCGGCCTCGCGACGGGCGCGTGCCACGGCATACAACGTGATGCCGGCCGCGACGGACGCGTTCAGCGACTCGACCATATTCGACATCGGAATGCCGGCGATCGAATCGCACGCCTCGCGTACCAGACGGCTCAGGCCGTTGCCTTCCGAGCCGAGCACAACCACCAGCGGATCGGTTTCGAAGCCGGTTTCGCCGACGAGCGCGTCGCCGCCGCCGTCAAGACCGACGCTGTAGTAGCCGCGTTCCTTCAGGCTTTCGATCGCCTTGGTCAGGTTCACCACGCGAGCCACCGGCATATGCGCTGCGGCGCCCGCGGACACCTTCCATGCGGCGGCGGTGACCGAAGCGGAACGACGTTCCGGCAGAATCACGCCGTTCGCGCCGAATGCGGCCGCGGAACGGATGACCGCGCCGAGGTTCTGCGGATCGGTGACGCCGTCGAGCGCGATGAACAGCGGACGTGCCGCGATGCGCGCGCTTTCCGAATCGGCTGCTTCCATGGCGCGCGCCTTCTTGTCCGCACGATCCACAAGTTCCGCCAGCGAGGAATACTGGAATGGCTGGGCTTTCAGCACCACGCCCTGATGGTTCGACGAGCGTGCGATACGGTCCATTTCAAGCCTGTCGGCTTCCAGCAGATGCAGTCCGTGGATGCCGGCGAGACGCACGATTTCGCGCGTGCGATCGTCATGCTCGATACGTGCCGCCACATACAGCGTGGTTGCCGGCACGCCACAACGCAGCGCCTCAAGCACCGCGTTACGACCGATGACCAGATCGTCGGATTCCGACGTGAACTTCGCCGCTCGACGGCGTGCGGCCAGTCGTGGATCGGCCATCTTGCGGCGATCCGCCGCCTTCTTCGCCTTGTAAGCCTTGTGATATACGCGATCTTCGGCCTTGGGGGTCGGCCCCTTGCCCTTCAGCGCGTTACGATGCTTTCCGCCCGACCCCTTGGTCGGTCCTTTTTTCATTGCCATAGTTGTCCATTGTCCCAGCACCCCGGGAAAAGGCGGCGGCTTCGCGTCTGCTCGATATTGCTCGATATGATGGCAAGAATGGAGAAGAACAAAGAGATTTTCGGTTTGCCCGTCATGTTCTGGGGCTTGTGGGTCACGCTGCTCATCCTGTGGATGGGCCGTTTCGTCACGTCGTTTCTTTCCATGTACCTCGTCTCCGACATGCATGTGAGCGCGGGCGTGGCTGGCACTATCGTCTCCATGTACGGTTTCGGCGGTATTTTCGGCTGCCTGTACGGTGGTGCGCTGTCTGACCGATTCGGGCGCCCCGCGATGATTGTTATCGGCAATCTCGGTTCCGCGGTGATGCTGGTTTTGTTGGCTTGTATCGGCAATCCTTGGATTATGGCGATTACGTTGCTGATATACGGTGCGATTTCATCTATGCCGACGCCTGCGGTCGCGGCTTACGTTTCCGACGTGGTGCCGTTTCGCAAGCAGAAGCGTGCGTATTCGCTGCAAACATGGGCTGCGAATTTCGGCTTCGCTATCGGCCCGATCATCGCCAACCAGCTTGTCAAAATCTCCTATTCGCTGATGTTCTATGCGGAAGCGGCTGTGTTGGTATTCGCTACGTTGCTGATGATGGCATTCTTCAAAGAGGCCGGGCTGGGCGTGCACGGTGTCGGACGGTCTGTGAAACGCTCCGTGGAACGTTCCGTGGAACAACCTGTGGAACGTTCTGGCACTGCGCAAACGGCTCAATCGCAGCAATCGAAATTCTCCATTTGGCGCAGCTATCGTCGTGCCTGCACCGACAAAGCGCTCATGTCGATGGTGGTGCTGATGTTCCTGTACACGCTGGCGTATTACCAGATCGTCAGCGGACTTCCGATTTCGATGACGCAGATTGGGCTTGGTACGGACGAATATTCCAGCCTGCTGACCATCAACGGAGGCATTCTGTGTTTGCTGCAGATTCCTGCGATCGCGCTGTTCCAGCGGATGAGCAACACCCGTGTGCTGGTGCTGGGCATGTCCATTACCGCGGTTGGCTATGCGTTCCAAATCGGCGCCGATTCGTGGGTGACGTTCGCGATTGCGACCGTGCTGTGGACGCTCGGCGAGCTTGGCACATTCCCGATTGCCGCTACGACGGTGGCGAATATCGCGCCGAAGGATGTACGCGGCACGTATCAGGGCTTGTACAACCTGGTGTGGTCGCTATCCAACGCGTTTTCGCCGCTTGTCGGAGGCTGGATTTTGAACGCGTTCGGCAGTCACGTGCTGTGGACCTGCTGCACGGTGATGTTCGTCATCGTGGCGATTGGTTTCTACGTGACGCGCGGCCCCCGCGAACGCGCCGCAGCCCGCAATCTTGCGATGGAGGAACTGTAGCGGTTGCGCTGCGCAGGTGGCGTGCGGTAGATACGCCACCGAACTTGCCAGACAACTTAACATAACTTAACGGCAACTTCGCATCTGTTAAGTTCGCTGGTAAGTTGCTGTTAAGTTCGTGCGAAGTTGACGGAAAGCGATGTATTGGCGTGATTGTGTGGCACAAATAATGGACATTGCCGGCAAGACAGGGGTGCATGTGCGCGTATGAAAAAGCGGGAGGCCGCGATTCGGTTGGAATCGCGGCCTCCCGCTATGCGATTTAAAAAATCGGAAAGAAGAGAATCGGTGCCGCAGCGTTCGCTGCGGCGGTGCCTTGCCTCACGCGGTCTGTTTCAAAGAGATGGCCTGACGCGGTTCGGCTTGCCTTCCTGCTTGAAGGTCTTACTTGTTGAGGACCTTCTTCATCAGATCAGCGGAAGCCTTGGCAAGTGCGAACTGGCCGAAGCCCGGATCGATGGAAGCGAGGTTGGAGTTGAGGATCTGGTTGAAAGTGTCGTTGTTCTTCATGATGTTTCCTTTCGGACGACCGCCTGGTTTCTTGCTTCTTTTTTTCTTCTCTACATCGTGCGGTGCGTCGCTATTGTGTTGTTTTTCTTGTTCTTCGTTCTTCTGTTGTTTTTCTGTTGTGCCTTTACTATACGCACGTCGGTATGCGTCTGGCATGCCGCAATCGTCATTTCTATTGTAAAATCATCGGGTTATCTTGAAGAAAATGTGATTACTGTGCCCGCATAACAACACAATCGCCGTATCGTACGCTGACACGAGACGGAACATATCCATTCCCATGTCAACGCACGATACGGCGATATCGGCGTAAATCAGCGGAATAATCGTAAATCAGCGAGGCTGACGGAAGTGACGGTCACCGATTGGATCGAACGGCGTGTGCGGTTCAAGCTGGTACCAGTACGCCACCGACGCGACGTCGTCCTGCCGCTCGAAATTGCCGGCTTCCTCGGTGCCGATCTGCTGCCAGGTGACGCGCAGGTCAGAATCGAAATAAATCGGATCCGGAATGTGCCAGCGGTACAGGCCGCGCATGACGGGTGTGGCCACATCCCAGTAGTCGCTTTCGCGGTGCGCGGCAAGACGCTGCGAATAGAACGGGAATCCTAGGTACGGTCCGGTGAACGTGTTCTCGCGCATGCGGCCATGCTCGTCGAAGTCGGCGAAACTCCACGCGCCGCCGAAGTAGTCTTCCGCTCCGGTGCTGCACCACGTCGGGTACTGTTCATCGCCGTCGATGTACATTTTGACTTCGCCTTCGCCCCACCAGCGGCTTTCCAGCGCGGTCAGCGCAAGGTAGGTGCCGATGTACGCGCCATGGCCGTGCACATTGTCGAGAATCGTGTAGTCACGGGCAATTTCGGTGACGCGTTCGCGGCGCCACTGCGCATGGAAGCGCATCGCATCGGCTGGCAGCGCGTCGTATTCCGTGTAGTCGATTTGGTAGAAGAAGGCCGGCACGTCCTCGTTGTGATCGTTGCGCAGCACAATGCGCGCGTGCTCGAACGGCATGGCGAAATAGCAGTTGAAACCTCGATTTGGCACCACCATGATCGGGATGGAATTGATACGGCAGGCCTGTGCGTGACCGCAGCAGAAGAAATCGCCGATCGGGCACTGCACGGACGGCGTATCCTCGCCATCCCAATAGAATTCGAGGATGAGATTGCGCAGTACGTTCGGACCGGTCGGGGAAGTGCGGTCGGTGACCGTCATCCAAATGTGGCGAATCACGCCCGGGCCATCGACGTCCATCAGCGTGACCGAATCGCCCGCCTTGATCGTCTGGATGCAAGGGCTGCCCTTACGTGACGGGCCGAGCGCGCTGGCGGCGGTGGCTGCAGTGCCCTTGCCGCCGGTCGGGTTTTCGGCGTTGACGCAACGTGTATGGCCGTGGTCCGTCGCGATTGCTAGCGAATCGAGGGCACCGTTGCCGAAACCGGAAGTCGCCATAGTATTCATTGTTCTCTCCTTTGTTAAACAGCTTGGGAAACGCGGAAATGGGTGCGCCGCCTACCACTGCCGACTATCGTAGATCCCCCTTGCGGTGGGCGCGTCGATAATGCCGGCCACGGTGCTGAAAGCCGCCGCGGCCGGTTGTATCTGTTTTTGCGTTATTTCACAACATCCCAGCGTTGTTGGGTCGCGTTACTTCACTGCACCGGCGGTGATACCCTGCGACAGCTTGCGCTGGAAGATGATGAAGAAGATGATGGTCGGGATGATGCTCAGCAGCGAAGCCGATGCCAGCGTGGTCGCTTCCATGGTGCGCTGGCCCTGCAGGGTGGCGAGTGCCAGCGGAATGGTCTGTACGTCATCGCTCATGAGGAACGCCATCGGAATCATGTATTCGTTCCACGTCCACACGAAGAAGAACACGAACAGCACGCTGATGGTCGGCCAAGAAATTGGCAGCACCACCTTGCGCAGGATTTGCCAGCGAGAGGCGCCGTCGATGGCCGCGGCCTCAAGGATGGCCTGCGGGAACGTGCCGTATACGGAGGACAGCAGATAGGTGCCGTAGGCGCTTTGGATGATGGTGAAGATGATGATGATCGCGAGTTTGGTGTTGTACAGACCGACCTGCTTGAACATGGTGTACAGCGGGTAGAGCAGCGCTTCCTGCGGCATCATGTTGGCGAGCATGATGCCGAGCACGATCCAGGTGTTGCCCTTGACCTTGCCGATGCCGAGCGCGAAGGAGTTGAGCACCGACAGCACGACCGCCGCGACAGCCACCACTAGGGAGATGATGAAGCTGTTCCAGAACTTCAGCGGGAAGTTGGTGGTAGTCCAGAAGGAGATGATGCCCTCCATGGTGAAGTGCTTCGGCAGGGAGAGCGGGCCGGTGGCGTTGTAATCGGCGGAGGTCTTGAACGCGTTGACGGTCAGGACGAGCAGCGGGAACAGGACGAGCAGAGCTCCGGCGACGAGCAGGATCAGGGTGATCCAGTCACCTGCGGAACGCACGTGCTGCGTTTTCTTCGAGGCCTTGCGCGCGGCGGCCGTGGACATGGAATAAGTCATGATGGCACCTTTGCTTTTCGGATTTTTAGTATGTTCTTGCGATTGTTTTTCGGGTTTTCTCTCAGACGAGTTCCTTCTCGACGTGCTTCTGCACGAGGGTGAACACGATGGAGAAGACGATGATTACCACAGTCAGCGCTGTGGAGATTGCGGCACCGTAGCCCACCTGCTGTACCTGGAAGAACTGGTTGTAGGAGTAGTACGACGGAACCGTGGTGGAGGTGCCCGGACCGCCCTTGGTGAGCAGGTAGACCGGAGCGAAGGTCTTCAGTGCGCCGATGGTTGCGGTGAGGATGACCACCAGCAGTTCAGGGATGATGGACGGCAGGGTGACCACGCGGAACTTCTGCCACCAGTTGGCGCCGTCAAGACCTGCGGCCTCGTAGAGTTCCGGATCGACGCGCTGCAGGCCCGACATGAAGATGACGATCGGGTAGCCGAGCTGGATCCACACCAGGATGAACATGAGGATCGGCAGTGCGCTGTCAGGGCTGCCCAGCCAGTTGTGCTGCAATGCACCCAAGCCGATCTTGGCGAGCAGTGCGTTGACGGCACCGTCCTCCGGGCGGAAGATCCAGCCCATGATGATTGCGGCGACGGCCACCGGAAGCAGCTGCGGCAAATAGAACAGCGCGCGCAGGAAGGAAGCGGTTTGGCCGCCGAACTTCTTTTGGATCACGTCGGTGAGCAGAGACGAGATGAACAGGCCGAGGATGGTAGGGATGACCACGATAGCCACGATGATCCAGAACGAGTTAGCGAAGGAAATCCAGAACGTCGAATCGGAGAACAGGCGTTTCCAGTTTTTCAGGCCGACCCACTTGACGGGACCGACGCCACGCCAGCGGGTGAAGCTCAGGTAGATGTTCCAGATGAACGGAACAACAACTACCGCGAACAGGCCGATGAGGCCGGGGATGAGGTATGGAACGAATTTCGCGGAGCGGTTGCCGGGAAGTCTCGACATGGAGGCTTCGTGCTTGGTCTTTTGAGACATTGCAAGTCCTTTGAAATGTTGATGATCCGAGGGATTTCCGATGGATTGTTCTGTGATGACGCACGATTTGGCGCGATGCGACGTGCGGAATGTATGGGGGAGGAAAGGGTTGGTGCGGTCCGCCCGAAGGCGGGCCGCACCATTATTGGAGTTGGAATGGAAAGGAAGGATCGGTTGTTTTTAGTTGTTCTTGACGCCCATATCCTCGACGCCGGTGTCGTACTTCTCGTGGATGTTCTTGAGCACGTCTGCCGGCTTCTTGGTGCCGTTGACCAGCTCCTGGAACTCCGCTGGAACCGCGTCGGTGAGGTTGGAGGCCGCGTAATCCGGGTAGTAGCTGAGCTTGCCGTCCTTGGCGTAGGAATCGTATTCCTCGATCATGGCCTTGCTCTTCGCGTCGGTGATCTTGCTGGTGTCTGCCGCTACCGGAATGCCGCCTGCGTTGCCGAGGAAGTTCTGCACATCATCGGAGAGGACGTAGTCGATGAACTTGGCGGACAGATCCTTGTGGTGCGACTTCTCGGGAATCACCAGCAGGTTGCCTGCGCAGCCGACTGCGTAGTTGGATTCCGGCATGACGGCCGCGTCCCAATCGAACGACTTGATCTGCTTGACGAAACGGCCCTGGTTCCAAGTACCAGTCTGGTAGATCGGATATTCGCCCTTGATGAAGGCCTGCGTGGTGTCCTCGGCCTTCATGCCAGTGGCGTTGCGGGAGATGAAGCCCTTGTCAAGCCACTCGTTGATGGTCTTGACGGAGTTGGTCAGCACTTTGGAATTCCAGTCGACGTCACCCCTGTACAGCTGCCAGTTGTCGATGAACTTGGAGTCGGCATTCTTGGAAACGAGCTGCCACCACAGCCACATCACGCCGTATTCCTGCGCGTCGGCTGCAATCGGGGTCACGCCGGCGTCCACGAACTTCTGGCAGGCGTCCACGAACTCGTCGTAGGTGGTCGGAATCTTGATGTTGTACTTGGCGAACAGGTCCTTGTTGTAGTAGACGCGCTGGAATTCAGCGTAGCTGGTCATACCGTACCAGGTATCGCCGTCCATGATGCCGTTCTCGTCGTACTTGGCGACTGCTGCGTTTGCGCCGGTCACCTTCTTGTCCCAGCCGTACTGCTTGACATAGTCGCCGAGGTCGGTGAGCAGGCCCATGGTGGAGAGCACGCCGGCGGAGCCGTTGCCGCGGTTGGATTCCATGAGGTCTGGCGCTTCGTCGGAGTTCAGGAATTGGCTGCCGTTCTGCGCGATCTGGGTGAAGGACTTGCGCTCGAAGTTGATCTTGACGCCGGTCTCTTTTTCGAAGGCCTTGGCCGCGCGACGCCAAGCCTGAGTCTGGCCTGCGTCGTCCTCTTCGTAATACCAGAACGACAGGCTGTCCGGCTTTTCCTCGTCCTGTGCGGTATCGCTACCACATGCGGCGAGGGAGGTCAGCGACAGTGCTGCGATGGCCAGCGTGGCCAGTCCTCGTTTGATGTTCATTGCTATTCTCCTTGTTTCCTTCTTGAGGCGCGCCCTGCGGCACGGCTCACATCTGGTTGTATTGAAACGTTTCGATGACGTGCGTGCGATTCCGCGGTCCGTTTGGATTCGCCGGATTTCGCCCGGCTTGTTCGTTTGTTCGGTTTCTTCGGAGACCGTTGTATCATCATTGAAACGTTTCGATTATCCGTATGAAATTATGTTGCCTTGCGATTCCGTCCGGCCGCTCTGCCTTCCGGTAATCGCAGGAAAATCTATATTGTTCCGCCGGACCCCGCTTCCGCAACGGATCCGCGTCGCTTCAGCGCGGGTTCGATGAGTTCCACGGAACCTTTGATGTCGGTGTGCTCCTCGATGGCGGAGACCAACAGGTTCATGGCTTCGGCGCACAGCTCCTCCGGCATGACCGGCATTTCGGTGATGGGGAAGCGCGTCGGCTCGCCTTCGAAATACGTGCCGCACGACAGGACCGAAACGTCCTGCGGAATCGACATGCCCGCGTCGTGCAACGCCATCAGCACCTGGCTGAGGACGCTTGCGTTCGCCTGGTTGATGATGGCGGTCGGGCGGTCGGGGTGCGCGAAGACGGTGCTGACGAAGTGCTGCGCGTCGAAGCTGTCCGCTTCGTAATGCTCGGATTCGATGACCGTCATGCCGAGCTCCTTCGCGTGCGCCAGCAGGCTTTCGCGGAAGATGACGACGTAACCGGAATGGCGGTTGTAGTCGGATTCGTTGTTGCGCAGGAACACGACGGTGCGGTGTCCCTTCTCGTACAGGAAGTCGACGGCCTTGCGGCCCATCAGCGCGAAATCGATGTCCACGCAGGCGCAGCCGGCGTGCGACGACGGATAGCCGATAGCCACGCACGGCTTGGAAAAAGTGCCGGATTGAGCGGCGCGCTCGTCATCCTGCTCCACGTCGAGCAGCACGATGCCATCCGCAAGATTGCTTTGCGTCACGCGGCGGATATCCTTCACTGCATCCGGACCGGTCAGCAACATCACGTCATACCCTGCATTCCTTGCGGCCCATGCGGTGCGCAGGAAGTAGGCGTTGTACCTGGCCTGGTTGATGTCGCCTCGAATCGGGGCGCTCAACGCGATGATCTGGTTGCGCATGCCGCGCATCTTACGGGCGCTGGCGTCCGGAGTGTAACCGAGCTTCTCTACGGCGGCCATGACTTTGTCGGTGGTTTTCGCAGAGATTGAACGCTTGCCGGATAGTACATAGGAGACGGTGCTGGCGGAAACTCCCGCTTCGCGGGCCACGTCTTTGATGCCTGCCATGCGTCTCGCCTCCCTCTTGTGCCGTTCTATCCGCTATTTATCGAATCGTTTCGTCGAAACGTTTCACTTAGCATAGCGCGACTATAAAATCATGTCAATCGTACGGCACGTCGCGTTCTCCCGTATGGGTTTATCGCCTATACGGGAGAACTACGCGTAGTTAGCGCTTCTTGCCGGACTTGCCGACCTTGCCAAACGTGAACGCGCGGACGATCGCCACAATGCCAAGTGCAACCAACGCGCATCCGCCAAACAGAATCAGCCAACCGGTGGAGGCCAGCGGGCTGAACAGCATGATGCAGCCGGCCACAATCGAAATCAGCGCGTAAATCACAGCCCATGCGGAACTTGGCATATGCCACGACTCAACCAGCGCCATCACGCCTTCCATCATCCAGCCGAGGCCCACCACCATAGTGACGAGCACTGCCAGCATGGCGCCGGACAGGGTCGCATTCTTCAGCATGACCACGCCACCGACTGTCAGCAACAGGCCGACCAGAATGTCAAGCACGCGCCAGCCTCCCGGCAGACCGAGCTCCACAATTGCGGTGACGATACGGATCACCCCGGAAATCACGAAATACGCGCCCAACGCAACCGCGGCGATCTTCAGCGTCACCCCCGGCCAGATGAGTAGCGCAATGCCGAGCACAATCGCCATCACGCCGAGCACGCCGTACACACCGCGAATGGCATTCTTCGCGCGTTGCGGCAGCCACGATTCCACCAACTTGAACGGGCTTACCGGCTCCCACTCGCCACTGTCGTTGCTATGGCTATTCGGGTCGTAACCATACGGATTACCGTACGGATATCCATACGGATTGCCGTAGGGGTTGCCATATGGATTGCCGGAATAGCGAGGGGTCTGCTCGGCATCTGGTCCGCCGCTTTGTGGACCGTCCTGCTGTTGCGATTGCTGCGCTTGCTGGTTCGGTGCATAGGCGCCGTATCCCGGCTGCGGTGGTTGACTGGGGTCGTTGGGATTGCCGGGATTCATATTTGGATAGCTCATGATGCCCTCCTTCAGAAAAACATGCTTTGAGGCGTCGTTTGCTTCAAAGACGTGCTTTCATTTTAGGCACCCTGCCTGTTTTCAGCCATCAACAGAATCGGCCGGCCTGCCTATTGGCAAGTCGGCCGGAATTATGCCGCGAATCGGCGGTTATGCTTGAGGCTGAAGCTGGCTTAGCTTAGAACAGCTTGAGCTGAACGTTGAGGCTGAGCGGCTGGTCGGCGGGCAGCTGGTACTGCGCGTGCACCGGCGACATCCACGAATCGTCGCCGCCGACGCCCATCTGCGCGGCCAGCAGACGCAGGAACATGTGACGCGGCTTCGGCAGCTCATCCTGATGCAGCGCCTCTTCCAGCATCGTGCTCGAATACGGCAGTAGGCTCATCGCGAACGGCTTTGCGCCGGCACCGCGCTTCACGCGCACACCGTGGCCGGAATCGTCCGTGATCTCCGCCCAACGCACATCCTCATGATTGCCGGTTTCCTGCGGCAGCAGGTACGGCGCGCAATCATCGCCAGCCGTCGTGCTCCATACACCCAGCTTCGCGTGCCTGCGGTCGGCGTACGTCTCTTCCGGACCGGCGCCGTAGAATCGCAGGTTCGCATATTCCACCGGCAGCGCCCATTCGATACCGAACGCCGGAATCGTTGGCAGATCGCCGTTCTTCTCGCCTGGATACTCGACGTCGAGCGAAACGAGGCCGGCCGTGTCGGCAACGTAACGGACCGTCACTTTCGTGCGCTGCGGAATCGCCAATTCGTACGTATACGTGGCTTCCACGGCATTTTCTCCACGATTTGCGATCGCGCAGTCGACGCAACGCGCATACTTTCCTGCGACCGCCCACGCGGCACGTTCGAAAGCGTGTCCAGCACCGCGATCGTTGTCCGTCAGCGGACGGAACGTGGTGATCGACGGGCGGCGCAGCACGAATTCGCGCTCGCCGAACGTATATGAAACCATACCCCCTTGTGTGCGGGAGAACAGTGCTTCACGACCCTGTCCGCGCACGCCGGCGTTCCAGCGGCCAAGGGTGACGGTGCCGTCGGCCGGAGCTCCGGCCGCGTCAACGGCATCTGCGGTGGTCTTCGCACCTGCCACCACGCACTGGCCGAACGCCAGCTCGTAGCCGGCCGGTGCCCAATCGCAAGCGTTGCCAAGCTGCTGCGATACCTCCAAAACCAGCTCTTCGGCGTTGCTGCGGTAGTCATCAACCGGCCAATCGACTTCGAATGAAGCGCTCTCGCCGGCGGCCACGTCGAAACGGCGCGTAGTCGACCATACCGGCTTGCCGTCGGCCAAAATCCGCAGCACGAAGCGATAATCGCCCGTAGACACGAACAGATTGTCGTTCGTAATACGCGCTTCATCGACCGAAACCGCAATTTTCACGTTCGCATACAGCTGCTTGACTTCCTGCGCTTTCGGCGAGGGGGTGCGGTCTGCGAACAGCAGGCCGTCGCCGGAGAATTCGTAATCGCTTGGACGATCGCCGAAATCGCCGCCGTAGCACATGCGTGTCGTGCCGTCGGGCAGCTTGGTCTCGATTGCCTGGTCGATGAAATCCCAAATGAAACCGCCCTGGTACATCGGGTAGCGTTCCAACGCCGTGTATTCGTCCATATTGCCGCACGAATTGCCCATTGCGTGCATGTATTCGCAGGAAATGTACGGCTTCTTTGGACCGTCCGTATGTGCCGGGCTGCCGTCGTTCAGATAGCGTTCGATTTCGTCAGCATGCGCGTACATACGGCTTTCGATGTCCGTCACATCCTCGAATTCGCGCATGTGCACGGAACCCTCGTAATGTACCGGACGATTCGGATCAATCGTGTGCGCGTGGCGATACATCGCACGAAAAACCTCGCCCGCGCTCGACTCGTTGCCAAGCGACCAGATCAGCACGCTCGGATGATTGTAATCGCGGCGCATCATGCTGTTGATGCGGTCCACGCACGCGCCCTCCCATTCGGGGCGGCTGCCGGGGATGCCGTCTTCAGGACGCTCGACATTGTTTGCCACCCACGTGCCGTGCGTCTCCATATTCGTCTCGTCGATCAGATACAGACCGTACTCGTCGCACAGGTCGTACCAATACTCCTGGTTGGGGTAGTGGGAGGTGCGGATGGCGTTGATGTTGTGCCGCTTGCAGAAGACCACGTCGGAAAGCATGTCCTCGCGGGTGATCGCACGCCCGCGCTTCGCGTCGAATTCGTGGCGGTCCGCGCCCTTGAACACGATGCGCTTGCCATTGAGCGTCATAATGCCGTTTTCGATGCGGAATGTGCGGAAGCCGATCTTCTGCGTCACGGTTTCGATGATGGCGCCGTCATGTCCGACGACGCGTACGGTCAGCGTGTACAGCGTCGGCGATTCCGCGCTCCACGGCGCGATGTTCGTCATTTTGCCGGAATTAAGGGCGATTTCGCCGTTGCAGGCCTGCGTTGATTCCCATACGACATTTCCGTCGCCGTCGCGCAGCGTGCTTTCGATAGTCATCGCGTCGGCGGGGTTGCGCAAGGTGAGTGCCGCGTTGAGTTCGGCGGTGTCGGCCGTACCGGCGGTGTCGGCTGCGGTGTAGTCGGCTTCAAGCTGCACGGTTTCGACGTGCGTATGCGGCTGGGCGGCGAGCTCGACGGTGCGGAACAGGCCGTGCAGTCGCCAGAAATCCTGGTCTTCCAGCCAAGAGGCGCTCGAATATTCGTAGCAGGCGACGGTGAGCGTATGCTCGGCTTCGGGGGAATCGGCGGCGTTGCCATTGCCGTTTCGCAGCGCTTCCGTCACATCGAATTCGCTCGGCGTGAATCCGTCCTCGCCGTAACCCACGAACGTGCCGTCAAGCCATACGTAGATCGCGGTGGCGGCACCGTGGAAGGTGAGGCTGACCGTGCCGTCGTTTTCCAGCGTGCGCGCAAGCTGCGCGTCGAGCGCGAATCGACGGCGGTAGATCGCCACATGGTTGTTTTCCGGAATATTTGGCGCCTGCGGATCCTCGTGACCGTCCCACGGATATTGGATGTTGACGTACTTGTTCTTGAGATAGCCGGCCATCTGCAAGTGGCCCGGCACCTCGATCGCGCCGAAATCGCCATCCTCGAAATCGACGGCCGCGAACGGAGCGCTTTCCACGTCCACGTTGCGCGCTTGTTCGATACGAACCTTCCATTCGCCGTCGAGGTTCTGCTTCGGCTCGCTCGTCTCGCCGATGACATATCGGTGGCTGGAATGTGCCGGCTTGCGGTTCGCTGCGAACACCGTCGGATCGGTGAGCCAGCTTGCACTTGCCGTGGTTGCATGTACGATTGCGAGTTCGGCTGTATCTGCCATCTTGCATCCCCCTGTATTACTTGATGTCACTGCATCGTTGCGGTTGCGCCGTGCGATGTTGCACGACCGTTTAGTAATGAATTTTACTAACTACCGATAATATATCACACTTCATGGTATCGTGCACCCGTCGCGTGCCATGCATCGTTCCGCCACATGTCCATTTTTCACACGCCGAGGATGTGCGATAATAACAGGATGCGCCGATGGCGTCCGCCCGGTGCCCACAACCGCGCAGCGTTGCCTCGCCTTTGCAAAATGCTTGCGATTCCGCGGATTTTCGATTTCCGCGATTCGAGGCATACGTAAGACGGGGGAGAGCTGACTACTCCGCGGCGCTCCCAAGGAGATCACCATGGATGATCGCAAGAAAGATCAGTCCATCCAGTCCCATGCCAATTTTGACGGCGATTCCGCTACGGGCGATCGCACGCAGATTCGGCAGGATCAGCAAAACCAGCAGCCGCCACAAATCGACCCGTCGCTTGCCGACGCGCAAGCCGTGGCCGCATCGCTCGGCGTCGATCCGAACACCGGTCTGAGCCAAGCCGAAGCTGAACGCCGACTTGCGCAATACGGGCCGAACGAGCTCGCATCCGCACCACCCGTGCCAAAATGGAAGAAGTTCCTGGCGCAGTTCAAAGACCCCCTCGTCTACCTGCTGCTCGCTGCCACCGGCATCTCGCTCATCGCATGGTTCATCGAAAAAGCCAACGCTGCGCCAGGCGCGGAAGGCGGCGAAATACTGCCGTTCGACGCCATCGTCATTGTGCTTATCCTTATCGTCAACGCGGTACTCGGCTACATTCAGGAATCGAAAGCGGAAGAAGCCGTCGAAGCGCTCTCCCAAATGACCGCGCCGCAAACCAACGTGCTACGCGACGGCAAAATCGCACGCATCAACACCGTCGACGTGGTGCCGGGAGACATGGTCGTGCTCGGTGAAGGCGACTCCATTCCCGCCGACGGACGTCTGCTCGCCGCCGCCAGCCTGCGCGTGGCGGAAGCGAGCCTGACCGGTGAAAGCGTACCGGTCGGCAAAAACGTCGACACACTTGCCGAAGCCAAGGCCTTGGGTGATCGCGCCAATATGGTGTTCAACGGCACGTCCGTGACGCAAGGCACCGGCCGCGCAATCGTGACGAGCACCGGCATGCGCACGCAGGTCGGTAAAATCGCGGACCTTCTGCAGGCCACGGATGATGATGACAGTCCGCTGCAGAAGGAAATGAACTACGTTTCCAAGATTCTCGGCATCGCGGTGTGCATTATCGCGGCGGTCGTGCTGGTGGCGCTTGCGCTGACCGAAGGCTTCAACGACATCCACGACGTAATCGATTCGCTGCTGCTATCCGTTTCGCTGGCCGTCGCGGCCGTGCCGGAAGGGCTCGCCGCGATTCTGACAGTCGTGCTCGCGCTCGGCGTGCGCCGTATGGCCGAACATCATGCGATCGTCAAGAAACTGCATTCCGTGGAAACGCTCGGTTCCGCGTCGGTGATCTGCTCCGACAAAACCGGCACGCTCACCCGCAACGAGATGACGGTGGAACGCGTGGTCACGCCGAGCGGTGAGGTGCAGCTGACCGGCACCGGCTATGCGCCAGAAGGCAGAATGATTGCGATTTCCGATGCCGGGCTTACATCCACCCCGTCGCTCGCGCAGGAAGCGGCACAGCTTGAAGCCGTCGCCACGCTCGCAGTGGGCGCGCTGGCCAACGACGGCGAACTGCGCGAAAACACAGGTGCCGGCGATGGTTCCGCTGCTTCCGACATAACGTGGGAAGCCGTCGGCGACCCGACCGAAGTGTCGCTTATCGTCGCCGCACGTAAGGTGAAGGCCGATCGCAAATACGCCAACTACACGCGCATCGGCGAGATTCCATTCACCTCCGACCGCAAACGCATGGCCGTCGTCGCGCAGGACAACGCCGATGCCGGGCGTCTCACCGTCTTCGCCAAGGGTGCCCCCGATGTACTGCTCGGCTACTGCAGCCGCATCGCGGTCAACGGTGCCGTACGACCGATGACGCAAGGCGATCGCCAGCAGATCCTCGCCGCCGTGGAACGCCTGTCCGCCGAAGCGTATCGTACGCTGGGCCAGGCGTACCGGCCACTCGGCACCGCGTCGCTCGCCGCAGTGCCGGGCGTGCGCATCAACGCCGCCGGTCACGTCGCCGACATCGCCGACCAAAGCGATGTGCTGGAAAGCGACTTGATCTGGGTCGGCATGGTCGGCATCATCGATCCGCCGCGTACCGAAGTGCGCGATTCCGTCGCCGAAGCGCATCGCGCCGGCATCCGCACCGTCATGATTACCGGTGACCATCCGCTTACCGCGGCACGCATCGCCAGCGATCTGGGCATTATTGAAACGGACGGAGACAGCAGCTCGGTCGGCAGCGCCGACCTTAGTAGCAAAGTGCTCACCGGCGTTCAACTCGACGAGCTGCCGGATGAGCAAGCGTTCGACAAGGCCACCCGCGAAATCTCCGTGTACGCGCGCGTTGCGCCGGAACACAAGCTGAAAATCGTCGAATCGCTGCAACGGCAAGGCAATATCGTGGCCATGACCGGCGACGGCGTGAACGACGCGCCCGCCGTCAAAACCGCGGACATCGGCGTCGCGATGGGCATCACCGGTACCGAAGTTACCAAGCAGAGTGCCAAGATGATCCTCGCCGACGACAACTTCAGCACCATCGTCGAGGCGGTGCGCGAAGGCCGTGGCATTTTCGACAACATCCGTAAGTTCCTGCGCTATCTGCTGAGCTCCAACGTCGGCGAGGTGTTCACCGTCTTCGGCGGTGTGATGCTCGCCGGATTCCTCGGCATCACCCAGCCTGGCAGCCAAGGTGTCACCGTGCCGCTGCTCGCCACGCAGCTGCTGTGGATCAACCTGCTTACCGACGCAGCTCCGGCGCTCGCCATGGGTGTCGACCCGTCCACCGACGACGTGATGGCACGCAAACCGCGCAAACTCACCGATCGCGTGATCGACGGACAGATGTGGGGCGACATCATTTTCATCGGTTTGATTATGGCTGCCGTCACGCTGATTGGCATGGACATGCACCTCGCCGGAGGTCTGTTCACGGACCGTTCCGTGGATGCTGTCGGACATGATGCGCAAATGACTGAGGCGCGCACGATGGGCTTCACCATCCTTGTGTTTGCGCAGATGCTCAACGCGCTGTGCTCTCGCTCGCACGACCAATCGGTGTTCGTTGGACTGTTCGCTAACAAATGGCTGTGGGGTGCGATTGCGTTGTCTGCGCTGTTGCAGGTGGTGGTGATTTACGTGCCGTTCCTCAACACCGCGTTCGGCACGATGCCTCTGTCCGCCGGCGCGTGGGTCGAATGCCTTGGATTGGCGATGGTCGTGCTCGTCGCGTCCGAGTTGCGTAAGTGCGTTCTACGTGCGATGCGTGAGTAGCCTGTCGTTTTCCGGCCTCCAATCCGCATTTTGCTGTGTCGTGAGCCGTTGCAGCGGCAAAATGCGGATGGGTGCTCGTTGCGTCCGTCTTATAGCGCCGCCGCGCTAGACTGGATTGCGATTGGCGGGCGCGCATTGGTTGCGCGTCCGTTCGTATGACGATTGTTCCGGCGTTTTTTTGGAGGAATTTCGATGCTGCTGTCCGATCGCGACATTCTCGCCGCACAGGCCGACGGTCATATCTCACTCGATCCGTGGACCCCGGAGATGGTGCAGCCGGCATCGATTGACGTGCGATTGGACCGTTTCTTCCGTTTGTTTAACAATCATGCGTACACGTACGTGGATCCGGCTGAGAATCAGGGCGAGCTGACCGAACAGTTCGAAGTCAAACCGGACGAACCGTGGATCCTGCACCCGGGCGAGTTCGCGCTCGGGTCCACATGGGAGTATGTGAAGCTCGATGCATCCATCGCGGCTCGTCTTGAAGGCAAAAGCTCGCTCGGTCGTCTCGGCATCCTTACCCACTCCACCGCGGGCTTCATCGACCCTGGCTTTGAAGGTCATATCACGCTGGAATTGTCCAACGTGTCGACACTGCCGGTGAAGCTGTGGCCGGGCATGAAGATCGGCCAGATGTGCTTCTTCCAGCTGAGCTCGCCGGCCGAGCATCCGTACGGTTCCGCCACGACCGGTTCGCACTATCAGGGCCAGCGCGGTCCGACCCCGAGCCGTTCCTACGTGAACTTCTACAAGGCCGACATCACCGACTAATCCGACTGTTCTAACTGACCCGGATCTACAGGATGCCCGGCGCGATGTTGTGCGCGGCAAGCCAATCGCGCAAATCGCTGAACTCCTCCATACTTACGGAATGGTCGAGCCCACGATAGCTTTTCTCCGTAAGGAACGTGTGCTCGTCCAGCCACGCGGCGGTCGCGAACAGTTCCGGCATGGGAATCACGGTATCGTTCTTGCCATAGCCGAAGAACGTCGGAATGTTGAGTTCAGCCACGCGATCGTCCGCCGGCGCGGTTCCCGCAACAGTGCCGGGCGCAAGAAAACCGGACAACGAAATCGTCGCCGCGTAGCGTTCCGGGTGCACGCGCAGCAAGTGAATCGCCAGCAGACCGCCCTGCGAAAAACCAATCGGCACCACGGCACGGTCGTCGGGAATGTTCGCCGAAACCCAATCGTCGATTGCTTTCGCTGCGGCGAATGCGTCACGGTCCAAATCCTCGCCGGTATCCACACAATCATGCAGCCACGAGTACGCGCCGGGTGCAAAGCGGCCAGCCGGCTGCAACGTCAGCGGCGCGCGCAACGAGGCGAAATCGTTGTATGGCGCGACGTAGCGCATCATGTCGGCCAAGTCCGTCTCGTTCGACCCCCAGCCGTGCAGACACAGGAACAACGGTCGTTTCGGCGCGGTGTTGCCGCCGCCGCGCGAATACTGCACATGCGTGATTTGCAGCGGTTCACCGAAACGTCCCGGCACCACGTCCGATTCGCGGCCGATCAGCTTGGTCTTATTATTGCTGTCTGCGCTGCCTGTTGTGTTTTCGATTGCGTCGCTCATGATTTCCAATATAGCGTGCGATTGTGGCGTACGCTCGCAGTGCGAAAAGATCCGTGAAAAGGGACGTGAAACAAGCCGTGAAACAAGCCGTGAAACAAGCTGGGAAAGGGAGGCGAAGCAAGCGGCGAAAAAAGAAGACCCCGGCGGGATTGGCCGCCGGGGAGAGAAAGGAGAGAGAAGAAGAAAGGGTTCAATTGTCGGGAACTCTTGTGTTCCTGGTCGGCTCGTTGTGCTGACAGTTCATATATAACCATTCGATGCTGAGCGCATGTCTGGTGTTTTCTGAAAACTTCCTGAGAATTCGGCGGCATATGTCCAGGCGGATCAGAATTCTGATGAGCCGTCTTTATCTTCTGCGCCAGAAACTCATGCAGGATCACGAGTAATTGGTGACTTGAACAGCCGTGACAGGAGCGTTCATATTGGCCTTGGTGTGAGGTCCGAACTTAGTGCCCCATCCAACAACGTCATAGCCATGTCTGTACCAAGCTTTTGCCGTATGAGAACCAGTCTCCCAAGAGATGCGGTAGGGCCAATTCCCGGTCTTCGTTCCGGTCCCGCTAAATCCGAAGTCCGCATAAGGAACACGACTGTGGACAAGGCATGAGTCACGGCCATTGCAAATATTGTTGACCGCAATCCTAGGCTTCGTTATACCTTCGCTCACGGCGGTAATTTTCCCTGTTTCAGCATCGATGTCAACAGTTTTCTCTGCATCGGATTGGAGGAAGTCGTACAGATCTTCCGCGGTCATAACGCCGCGTGATTGTATTTGCACGTCGATGACGGACATATCCAATGATGCGATGTCTTGCTGATCATCGTTTGTAGACGCATGAGCGGTGACAGGCAGAGCCACCATAAGTGCTAGACCAATGAAAAGGGCAGATATTCTCTTGACTATTTTCATTCAATCCCCTTTCTTTACAATGCCGATGAAGCATGACTAAACAATAGGCTATTAGGGGTATTTGTCAATCATCTTTTCGAAAGGAGCATTCGTGTCTAAATGAAACAGATAATTCTCATCTTTGCAGAGTTATCCACATTGTTTTCACTTCGGCTTATTTCCGACCGGATGAAGTGAAAAACCTCATCTTTATTCCAAGATACCTACTTTGTCTCAAATATTCATGCGTTATCATATGCAAAAGTTTTAAAAGCGCTCTTGGGTTCTGTTCCGATGATTTTCGGATGCGGACGCGTGATCCCTGCTCTTCCGTTCCTTGAGGTATTTTTCCTCGGTAGGAGGGATACATGGGATTGGCTGTTCGCGCTGGTAATACAGGTATATGCCGTGGCCGCTAAGCACGATGAACGTGCGAGGGAAACGTGTATCCTGAGCGCGCAACCCGGGTCAGATCTGCGCGTCCGCATCCACGCTCATCACATACACGTTGCGTCGCAGCTGCTTGCTTTGCGCACGCGTGATGTCGCCGGCCTCATACATGTCCTGGATCACGCCCAGCTCGATGCCGTAGCTTTCGCGCTTGACCTCCTCGGCCTGTTCCTGCGCTTCGGCGCTGATGCCCATATTCGGACGCGCCCTCAACGCGGATTCGCTGCGTCGGTAGTCCAACAGCAGGCCGGAGCAGTGCTCGGTGTTGTACGTGTCGCCGCCCATCTCCTCATACAGTCGGTCGATCACATGTTCGATCGCATCCACCTGCACCACACGCGTATGCGCGAACAGCTCATCGTCGCTGAACAGCGGGGTCGTGCGCCGGATACGGCTGTTCACGCGTTTCGCCAACGTGCCCATGCGCCGCTGCAGCGCCTTGTACCGGCCTTTGACGCGCCAGATCATACGGCCTGAATTGTGTGCGGTTTCGATGTGGCGCAGCGAGCTCATGATCTGGTCGAGCAGGCGCTCGCAGGCCTCGGCCTCCAGATCGTTCGCGGCGCGGTTCTCGGCGGGATTCGCCTTGATTGCCGCGCGCACGCCCGCCAGACGGTTCTTGACGTACTCCTTCTCCCAGTTGAGCGCGTCGATCTGCAGCTGCATATACCCCTGCGGATCGATTTCGCCGGTGCGCTGTTTCAACCGCGTGATGCGTTTCGTATAGGAATCGATGACCATAAGCACCGCCCGACGGTTGTCCGGCGTGACACGGCCCGACAGCTCTTCGACCGTCCGCCGCAGCACTTCGATGGTGATCTCCGTCATTTCCGTCGACGTGTCCTTGTCGCGATTCGGCGCGAGCAGCGGCAGCAGGAAATTCGCCAGCAGCAGCGTCACCACGATCACGCCGGCGGCTATAAAGATCAGTTCGTCGCGCATCGGGAAGTTCGCGCCGGCCGCCAGCGTGTAGGGGATCGTGAACATCAACGACAGCGTGATGGTGCCCTTCGGTCCGCCGAATGTCATGACCGCGGCGGAACGCCAGCGCTGCGCCGTCATTTTGCGCCGCTTGCCGGTGGTGGTGTCGCGCGCGAGCCGGAGCATCAGCGAGATCCACAGGAACCGCATGGCGATCACCACGGCGGAGACGGTGAGGATCGCGCACATCAGCAGGCCGTTGCTGATGTGCGGATCATCCCAGCTGGCCGACATCGCGTTCGGCAGCAGCATGCCGAGCAGGATGAACACTGTGCCGTTGAGCGAGAACGACAGCACGCCCCACACGCTTGACGATACGATGTTCGTGCGTGCCACATTCGGTCCGATGCCGGTGCGGTCGAATCGGATGATCAGGCCCGCGGCCACGACCGACAGAATGCCGGAGACGTGGACCGCCTCTGCACCCAGATACAGGATGAACGGCAGGAATAGCTCCATGAGAATGCGGCTGGTAGTCGTTTCCCAGCCGAGGGAGCGCAGTGATTCGAACAGCAGGTCGGCCATGGTGCCCACCACAAGGCCGAAGATCGCGCCGCCGAAGAACGAGATCACGAATTGCGCGGCCGATTCGCCCACTTCGAACACGCCGCTGACCGCCGCCGCGATGGCGAACTGGAAGCCGACGATACCGGAAGCGTCGTTGAACAACGATTCACCCTTCAGTACGCTCGTTTGGCGTTCGGTCAGCGCCGCCTCCTTGCCGAGCGACGACACTGCGACCGCATCGGTCGGCCCGAGCGCGGCACCGAGCGCAAGTGCCGCAGCGAGCGGAATCGCCGGCCAGACGGTGTGCAATGCGAAACCGACCGCCACCATGGTCGCGATCGCCAGGCCGATCGCCAGCGACAATGACAGTTTGACGGATTTCAGTAGCTCGGTTTTGTCAATCTCATGCGCTTCCAAATACAGCAGCGGCGCGATGAACAGCACCATGAACAGTTCAGGGCTGAGCGTCACGTCCGGAAAGAACGGCAGCTGTGACGCCAGCGCGCCCAACGCGATCTGCACGAGCGGCGTGGAGACCTTGGGTATGAAACGACTTAAGAAGGAGGATAATACGACGGCAGCGATGATGCATAGAATCAACTCGAATACCGCCAACGTGCCTCCTTCGCGCGTATTTCCCAACCTTTTCCAGCCTACCAAGAGGCGGTTATGAGCGTGTTTCGCCATGGGCTGACGTTCGTGCCGCTTCGGTTGGGTGCGCAGGTCGGGCATGCAGGTCGGACGTGCGGACCAGTCGTGCGGAGCGGTCGTATGGCCGCCGCTACACTGTGGCGTATGCGATGGGACGATGATATGGAACCGGCGATCGCGCTGGCCCGCGAAGCCGCCGCGGATGGCGAGGTGCCGGTCGGTGCCGTCGTGCTTGCCGCTGACGGCCGAGTGATTGGCCGCGGGCGGAACCTGCGTGAGACGTATGCCGATCCGCTTGCCCACGCCGAAGTCAAGGCGATGGCTGAAGCGGCCGCCTCGCTTGACACTTGGAATCTCGCTGATTGCACGCTTGTCGTTACGTTGGAGCCGTGCCCTATGTGCGCCGGTGCCTGTCTGCAGACGCATATCGGACGTATTGTGTTCGGTGCGTGGGATGCCAAGTTGGGTGCATGCGGTTCGGTATGGGATATTCCCCGCGATCCGCACGTCGGACTTGTACCGGAAGTGATTGGCGGTGTGCGCGAAGCGGAATGCGGGCGATTGATGACCGATTTCTTCGCGCGCCGACGCTAATTACTTTCCGAAAGAAACAAACACGCAGGGCGATGGGAAGAAAAGCGGTATGCAGTATCATCAAAGCGTCATACCAACCAAGAATCGCAAGAAAAGGATGCTGCAATGACGCTCATTCAGACTTTCCACGGCACCGCTTCCAACGGCACACCCCTTACCGCCGTGTATGCCGAGCAGCCGGCTGCCGCCGCAGCTTTTGCTCTGGTGTTCCCCGGCAGCGATTTGCCGAGATTCGTGCATTGGGGTCGCCCGCTCACCGCACCGGAAACCGTGATCAACACGTTCGACGCGCTCGCTCCGCAGCGTGTTTCCGGAGCCCTCGACTACACCGCATGGCCGAGCGTGCTGCCGACACAGTCCGAAGCGTGGTCCGGCTCTGACCGTTTCGACGTGCGCCGTGACGGCGTGGAACTGTTCTGCAAGTTCCAGGTCACCGACATCAAAGCCGAAACCGTGGCCGCCGGCAAAACCTACACCATGGCCGAAAAAGACGGCTACCCCAGCTGGAGCGTGGCCTCCGAGCCCAAGCAGACGCCTACCGTCACCGTCACTGCCGAGGACGTGGAACAATGCGTGAAACTTACGTGGACCTGTGAGCTCGATGAAACCGGCCTCATCCGCCAGCATGCGGAGGTGACGAACACCGGCGAGGGACGACTCGAGATCGGCAAGATCGAACTTGCATTCAGCGTGCCCGCCGACGCCAACGAGATCCTCACCACCACCGGTCACCATCTGCGTGAGCGTTCCCCACAGCGCCAGGACTTCACCATAGGGCGCTTCGCCAAATCCTCCATGATCGGCCGCCCCGACTTCGACGCCACCCTGCTGCTCAGCGTTGGCGAACACGGCTTCGGTTTCACCCACGGCAACGTCTACTCCGCGCACGTGGCATGGAGCGGCAACAGCGTGCTGTCCGCGGAACGACTGCCCTACACCACTGGCGTGATCGGTGGCGGCGAAGTGCTCTTCGGCGGCGAAGTCGGTCTGGAACACGGTGAAAGCTACACCACGCCATGGCTCGTCGGCTCTTACGGCGAGGGGCTCAACGAAGTCGCCTCACGCTTCCACGGTTACATCCGCCGCGTGCACCGCGACTGGCTCGTGGACCATGGCATCGCGCCCAAACCGCGTCCGGTCATCCTCAACACATGGGAAGCCGTCTACTTCAACCACGATTACGACACCCTGACCGCGCTCGCAGACAAGGCCGTGGAAAGCGGCGTGGAACGCTTCGTCGTGGATGATGGCTGGTTCGGTGCCCGCCGAGACGACACCGCCGGTCTGGGCGATTGGCAGATCTCACAGGACGTCTGGCCCGACGGAGACAAGTCCCTGAAGGCGCTCGCCGACTACGTGCACGGCAAGGGCCTCGAATTCGGCCTGTGGTTCGAGCCGGAAATGGTCAACCCGGACTCCGATATGTTCCGCGCCCACCCGGACTGGGTGCTGAAGCCCACCGCCAACCGTCTGCCGATGCAGGGGCGCACTCAGCAGGTCGTCGATCTCACCAATCCTGACGCGTACGCGTACATCTACGGCGCCATGGACAAGCTCGTCGGCGAACTCGGCATCGACTACATCAAATGGGATCACAACAAATACGTCACCGAAGCGGTGTCGCCGCGCACCGGACGTCCCGCCGTGCACAACCAGACGCTCGCCGTGTATCGGATCTTCACCGACCTGAAAGCGGCCCATCCCGGTCTGGAAATCGAAAGCTGCTCGTCCGGCGGCGGCCGCGTCGACCTCGGTATCCTCGAAGTCGCCGATCGTATCTGGGGTTCCGACTGCGTCGACCCGGTGGAACGCGCCGACATCCAGCGCTACACGTCGCTGCTCGTGCCGCCGGAGATGATCGGAGAGCACGTGGGCGCTTCCCCGGCGCATTCCACGCACCGCGCCACCTCCCAGGAGATGCGCATGGCCATGGCCTTCTTCGGCCACATGGGCATCGAATGGAATCTGCTCAAGGAACCGCAGGAGGACATCGACAAGCTCGCCGAATGGACGGCCGAATTCAAAAAGCATCGCGAATGGTTCGCCGTCGACACCGCGGTGCATTCCGACGCCGCCGATCCGGCCGTGCGCGTGGACGGCTGCGTCATGCCGAACAAGGCTGCCGCGATCTACCGCTTCACGCAGCTGACCACGTCGCAGACCTACCCGGCCGCTCCCGTGAAGCTGCCCGGCCTCGATCCGGACGCCGTATACGAGGTATCCCCGCTCGACGTGAGCCTCGACCTGGCCAAGCAGGACATCGGCAACGGCCAGAGCCCGCTCGGCTGGTGGACCGCCGACGGTGTGAAGATGACCGGCCGCGCGCTCGCCACCTACGGCATCCGTCCGCCGGCAATTCATCCGGCGCAAGCCGTCCTGTTCAAGGTGGTGCGCGTCTGAAGTAACTGGTTTACTTTCTGATTCGCTTCCGATTTATTTTTGATTTGCCGGCACTGACCCCCTTCAGCGCCGGCAAATCGTGTAATCAGCCTATGTATCGGCTGTATCGGTCTGCGTAGTCAGCCCACATACTGCCGAATCGCCTGCGCGGCGGCGGCTTTGCCCCACATCGCCCAGTCGTGGTCGGCGATTTCGAAATCGACCGGCGCCGCCTGGCTGTGCCGGTACATATTGATGCCGTTGCGCAGGTCGCCCACGCCGAGTTTCGCGATGAACGACGATTCGCCGGCGATCATGATTTTGTCGGGCATGGCAAGATTGGCGATGGTCGCGATCAGCGTGCCCAACCGGAAGCAGGTGCGGTTCACCAGATTCGTGGCCTGTGTTTTGCTGGCGCGCGCGGCGGCCGCGAATTCGTCGAATGTGGCCGGCCGGCCGATTATCTTCGAATATTCCGTTGCGATCGAATTGTCAGTCAGGCACGTCGCGCATCCCTTATGTCCGGAAATGCAGCGCGGTCCGTCCGGATCGACAAGAATGTGCCCGACCAGTCCGTAGCTTTTATCGGGATTGTTGACAGGCTCGCCGTTCACGGTGAGCGAGTAGCCTACGCCGATGCCGATCGTCACCACGGCGAAACTGTTCAATCCGACGCCCGAGCCGAACAGGCATGCGTCCACCGCCAACGAATCGATATCGTTGTAAATGCCGGTCGGCAGGCCGGTCGCCTTGCGAATCATCGCCGAAAATTCCACCGGCTTCGACCAGTGCAGGAACGGTGCGAACGTCGTCACCGAATCGTCCGTGATATGTCCGCCCAATGAGACGCCGACCGCGCACGGTGCGGGCAGGCCCGACATGACCGCCTCGTCGGCGCAATCCATGGTCAGCTGTTTGATGACGTCGACCACCGATTCCGGCGAATCGTCGTCGAGCGGCAGGTCATGGCAGCCGGTCACGATCTGTCCGATCGCGTTCACGGCCACGGCGGTGATATGGGTGGTGTTGATTTTCATACCGACGAACGTGCGTGCGTTGGCCACGATGCGCAATCCGGTCTGCGGGCGGCCGCGGCGTTCCGTATTTTCTTTCTGTCCCGACTTCTGCGCCGCTTTTTGGGAATTTTTCCGTACGAAATCCTTCGGCAGCCTGCCGCCCTGTCCCGGTGCCATCGGCGTCTCTTCGATCACGCCAGCGTAAATCAAATCACTGGTGATGCGCGATACCGCGCCTTGCGAAAGGCCAAGGATCTGTGCCAGCGTGATGCGCGAAATCGGACCGTACTTCATAATGCAGGCCGCAACCTTATGCGTGTACTCCGAGCCTTCAAACCAGTGTGGAATCGGGGAAATCGCCATATCGGACCGTCCTTACCGTCTATTTTCTTTCCAAGAATAACAAAATAACCGTTTTTTATTTCCGTACAGTGCGGGCGCGCGGAAACTGGGAATGAAAACAAGCCGATTCTACAATTAAAAAGCAACGGAGGCTGGTAATGAAGCCGGCCTGCCGTGAAAAAGGAAAATACAAAGGAGTCGAGAGAATGAAACCTGATTCCAATGCCAACACAGGCACCTTCAGGCGGATCGCGGGCCGTGCTATTACGGCTGCATGCGCGATTGTGCTGACGGTTGGGCTCGCGGGCTGCGGCAACAGCACCGCCGGCACGGTCACCTTGGATTTCTTCCAATTCAAGTCCGAGGCGGCGGATTGGTTCACCGCCAAGGCGCGTGAATTCGAGAAAACCCATTCCAACATCAAAGTCAATGTCAACAATTCGTCGGACGCCACCACCGATCTGCGCACGCGACTGGTGAAGAACCGCGAACCCGACGTCATCACCATCAACGGCGACATCAATTACGGCATGCTCGCCGAAGCGGGCGTCTTCCACGATTTCACCGACGACGAGATCGTCGACGAGCTCAATCCGGGCATGGTGAACATCGCGAAGAGCCTCGTGCAGACCACCGACAAGTCCAAGAAGCGTCTGTACGGTATTCCGTACGCGGGCAACGCAAGCGGCTACATCATCAACGCCGATGTGTGGAAGCAGGCCGGCGAGGATCCGGACAATCCGCCGCAGACGTGGAGCGAATTCATCGCGCTGCTCAAGCGGCTCAAGGCCAAGGGCGTCACGCCGGTTGAGGCGAGCACCGCCGATCCGTGGACGTTGCAGGCGCCGCTTGCATCGCTGAATTCGACGCTGGTGCCGGAATCGGAATACGCGTATCTCAAGGACGGCAGCAAGACCTTCTCCGACTTGTGGACGCCCGTCAGCGGCAAGCTGATTGAAATTTACCAGAACTACACGCAGAAGAATCCGGCCGTCACCTACCAGCAGGCTACGCAGGACATCGCTTCCGGCAAGGCCGCGATTCTGCCGCTCGGCACGTACGCGATTCCGCAGATCCGTCTGATCAACAAGGACGCCAATCTGCGGTTCGCGCAGATGCCGGCCACCGACAACGTCAAGGAACAGCAGCTGACCGCCGGCGACGACGTGATGCTGACGATCGGCGCGCATACGAAGCATTACACCGAGGCTCGCGAATTCGTCGACTTCCTGATGAGCGAGGAGAACGTGAAGGACTACTCCAAGCAGCAGTCTGCGTTCACCCCGTACAAGGATACGTACGTCGGCGATGAAGCGTTGAATGGCGTGCTCGACTTCTACAAGGCCGGCAAGCTGGCTGATTTCTGTGACCACTACGTGCCGGCAAGCATCAACCTCGCCGGTTTCCTGCAGACGTTGGTGCAGTCGGGCAATACTAAACGATTCCTGAACAGCATGCAGTCGGAATACGACAAGATCGAAGCCAGGAACTTTAGGTGAGGGGAGGAACGACAATGACTGGCAATATCTCGGCCAAGGCTGACAAGGCCGCCGCAAAGAAGCCGAAGAAGGTTTCGAAATACTCCAAGCGCAAGGTCGATCCGGCGTTCTACTGGATGACCATTCCCGCGATGATTCTCGTGTGCATCTTCCTGTACCTGCCGTTCCTGCAGGGCGCGATGTACTCGTTCACCAATTCGCAGGGTTACGGTGATTACAAGTTCATCGGCTTCAAGAACTACATCGCGATGTTCCAGGACGCACGCGTCGGCCACGCGTATCTGTTCACGATTTTCATCGCGATTCTGATCACGCTCGGCACGAACATCCTCGGCATGTTCCTGGCGGTGCTGCTGAACTCCAAAATCGCCTTCAAGAACGGCTTCCGAGCCATCTTCTTCATTCCGTACACCCTGTCGGTGCTGGTCATCGGCTACGTGTTCAAGTACATCTTCATGACCCCGCTGCCGGCTCTCGGCCAGGCGCTGCACATCGATTGGCTGTCCACGTCCATGATCTCCAATCCGGATCTGGCATGGTTCCCGATCGTGTTCCTGTCCATCTGGCAGGGTGTGGCCTACTCCACGCTGCTGTACTTGGCGGGTCTGCAGACCATCGACAACGAAATCTATGAGGCCGCGTCCATCGACGGCGTGAACGCCTGGCAGAACTTCTGGCAGATCACGTTCCCGCTGATTGGCCCGTTCTTCACCATCAACATGGTGCTGAGCCTCAAGAACTCGCTCGGCGCGTTCGACCAGGTCATGGCATTGACCAAGGGCGGTCCGGATTCCAAGACCGAAACCGTCTCCTACCTGATCTTCCAGAACGGCCTGGGCAACGGCGAATACTCCTACCAGATGGCGAACGCGGTCACGTTCTTCATCGTGCTGGCAATCCTCGCATTCGTGCAGCTGAAGTTCTTCAGCGGCAAGGAAAAGGTCTGAGAGTAAGGGGAAGAAATCATGACTAGCGCAACTGTTGCAACCAAGCCGGCCGCCGCGCAAAGCGGACAATCGCAAGCGAAGCCGGAGAAGATCCGCAAGGACCACAGCATCAACTGGTGGCTGACGGCGGCCGTCGCCGTGCTGAGCCTGACGGTGCTCGTGCCGCTATACTTCGCCGTCGTCACCGCGCTGAAGACGCCGGGCGAAGCGGGCACGTTCAGCCTGCCGACCACGTGGGAATGGCATAATTTCGCGGACGCGTGGAACAAGGTGAACTATCCGAAGGCCGCGCTCAATTCCGCGATCATCACCGTGTGCGCTGTGGTGCTGACGCTGCTGACGAACACGTTCGTCGCGTACGCCGTGGCAAGGAACATGGATAAGCGGTTCTTCCGCTTCCTGTACTACTTCTTCCTGGCCATGATGTTCGTGCCGTTCACCGTCGTCATGCTGCCGATCGCCAAGGAAATGGGCACCCTGCACCTGGACAACCAGCTCGGTCTGATCATTCTGTACACGATTCTCGGCATCGGCACGAACCTGTTCATCGCGATCGGCTTCATCCGTTCGATTCCGATTTCGTTGGAAGAGGCGGCGCGCATCGACGGCGCTTCGACCTGGCGCATTTTCTGGACGATTATTTTCCCGTTGATGGGCCCGATTAACGCGACGATTGCGATTCTGACCGCGCTGTGGGCGTGGAACGACTTCCTTCTGCCGTTGATCACGCTGACCGATCAGAGCAACCAGACGATTCCGTTGGCACAGTACGTGTTCCAGAGCCAGTTCACGTCGAACTACCCGATGGCTTTCGCCTCCTACCTGATGGCCATGGCCCCGGTCCTCATCGTCTACATCTTCGCCCAAAAGTGGGTCGTCGGTGGTGTGATGAGAGGAGCCGTTAAGTGAACAGTCCTGTGGACTGTTCATAGGTTCCTCCTGAGCGAGCCGATAGGCGAGCGAAGGCAGGAACAACGCGGCCGTAGGCCGTCTGCTTGTGAAGTAAAACTTCTTCACAGCGCCGAGCGGGAATCCTCGTTTCCCCTTTTTCGAGGATTCCTGCTTTTCGTATGCATTGATGTGATTCCGAAGGGCGCATCCCGCTTGCAATATATCTTTCATTTCCTGCTTTGCAAAACGCGCCGCAGGCAAGAAAGAAAAAACGCTTTACGTACCATGGGATATAGCAAAGTTCATCCATTCCACTTAGGCAAAGGAGCTCAATCGCGATGACGAATTTCAATCGTTCCACTCTTCCTGACAACGTCCGTTCGAATGGCGCCACCCCGAATCCATGGTGGGCCAACGCGGTGGTCTACCAGATCTATCCCCGTTCCTTCCAGGATTCCAATGGCGACGGCATCGGCGATCTGAAGGGCATCACCAGCCGCCTCGACTATCTTGCCGACCTTGGCGTGGACGTGCTGTGGCTGTCCCCGGTCTTCAAGTCCCCGCAGGACGACAACGGCTACGACATCTCCGACTACCAGGACATCGATCCGCTGTTCGGCACGATGGCCGATATGGACGAGCTGCTTGCCGAAGCGCACAAGCGCGGCCTGAAGGTCATCATGGACCTGGTCGTGAACCACACGTCCGACGAGCACGCCTGGTTCCAGGCTTCCCGCGACAAGAACGATCCTCATGCGGATTGGTATTGGTGGCGTCCCGCCAAGCCGGGCCATGAGCCGGGCACTCCGGGCGCCGAGCCGAACCAGTGGGGCTCCTACTTCGGCGGCTCCGCATGGGAGTACGACCCGAAGCGCGGCGAATACTTCTTCCACCAGTACTCCAAGAAGCAGCCCGACCTCAACTGGGAGAATCCCGAGGTGCGCAAGGCCGTCTACAAGATGATGAATTGGTGGATGGATCGCGGCATCGACGGCTTCCGCATGGACGTGATCACCCAGATCTCCAAGACCGTCGACAAGAACGGCAGGCTGCCGGGCGAGGACGGTTCCGAAATCGCCGATCTGCCGGTCGGCGAGGAAGGCTATTCCAGCCCGTTCCCGTTCTGCTCCGACGGTCCGCGCATCGACGAGTTCCTCGCCGAAATGCGCCGTGAGGTATTCGAAGGCCGTGAAGGCTACATCAACGTGGGCGAGGCTCCGGGCATCACCCCGGCCCGTAACGAGCACGTCACCGATCCGGCCAACAAGGAACTTGACATGCTATTCCTGTTCGACCATGTCGGCATCGACCAGGAAGGCTCCAAGTGGAATACCGTGCCGTTCGAGGTCAAAAACCTGCGCGACCGTATGACCGAGCAGCAGGAGGCCGTGAGGAAGGCCGGTTGGGCCAGCCTGTTCTTCTGCAATCATGACCAGCCGCGCGTGGTCTCCCGTTGGGGCAACGACTCCGACCGCGATTCGCGCGAGCTGAGCGCCAAGGCGTTCGGCATGGTGCTGCACATGCATCGTGGCACTCCGTACATTTACGAAGGCGAGGAGCTGGGTATGACCAACGCCCACTTCACCAAGCTGGAACAGTACCGCGATTTGGAGGCCCTCAATGGCTATCGCCAGCGCGTGGAGGAAGCCAAGTGCCAGTCGTCCGAATCCATGATGGCCGCCCTCGCCCTCATCGGCCGCGACAACGCGCGCACCCCCATGCAGTGGGACGCCTCCAAATACGCCGGCTTCACCGCGCCAGACGCGCCCGTCGAACCATGGATCAGCGTCAACCCGAATCATGTGGAAATCAACGCGGCCGAGGAATTCGACGATCCGGATTCCGTGTACACGTTCTACAAGAAGCTCATCGCCATGCGGCACAACAGCGCCACCATCTCCACTGGCGAATGGCATCTGCTCGCCGCCGACAGCGATCAGGTGTATGCTTTCACGCGCACCAATGGCGACGACACGATTCTTGTCGTGGTCAACCTCACCGACAGGTCCGCGGCGCTGCCTTCGGACGTGGCGGAGCTGCTTTCCGACGGCGTGTCCGATCCGCAAGTACTGCTCAGCACCTATGATGCTATGCATAGTGTTAAATCGATCGCTCGTGGCGAGCTCGCTCGCTGGGAGGGAGTCGTGATTCAGCTCTGATCGATCTTTCCCTATAACTCTCTGCGGAACGTCCGGCAGGTTCATCACGAAACCTGTCGGACGTTTCTTTTTCCGTGCGATTCTGAGGCACGGCCGGGATTCGATTGCGATTCGGCAATCGCACGGCATTTTCGGCAGACGTGCGCTTACAATAACGTCCATGGAACAAAACGAGGTGCTCAAAGCATTGCGGCGTGATCATGCCGCTGAATTGAAACTGGCCGCCGAACGACTGAAGGGCACCGCACGCCACACGGAGATTATTCCGTCCCCGGTGCTGTCCGAGATGACCGGACATGAGATTCTGCTCAAGCCGGAGAATCTCCAGGTCACTGGGTCATTCAAGATTCGTGGCGCGTATAACAAGATCGCATCGTTGTCCGACGAGCAGCTTGCGCATGGCATCGTCACCGCTTCCGCAGGCAACCATGCGCAGGGTGTGGCGTACGCGGCCCGTGAACGTGGCGCGAAGGCCACCATCTGCATGCCGCAGATCACTCCGCCGCTGAAGGTGGATGCCACCAAAGCGTACGGCGCGGACGTGGTGCTGTGCGGCGAGGTGTTCGACGAATCCGCCGCCCACGCGCAGGAACTGAGCGACAACGAAGGCATGATCTACGTGCCCCCGTTCGATGATTATGAGGTGCTGTGCGGCCAAGGCACCATCGGTCTTGAGATCCTCGAAGACGTGCCGAACGTCACCGACGTGGTCGTGCCCTTGGGCGGCGGCGGTCTGGGCGCCGGCGTGGCGCTCGCCATCAAGACATTCAAGCCGGAAGTGCGTGTGATCGGCGCCATTCCGGAGGGAAGCCCCGCTTGGAAGAACTCGCTGGCCGCAGGTCATGTGGTGGCTGCGGATCAGGTGCGCACGTCGGCCGAAGGCGTTGCCGTGAAGCGCCCGGGCGATCTCACGTTCGCGCTGCTCAACGAATTCCTTGATGACCTGGTCACCGTCACCGAGCGTGACATCAACGAGATGATTCTGCTCATGCTGGAGAAGCACAAGCTGGTGGTTGAGGCTGCTGGTGCCGTGTCCTTGGCTGCGCTCGAGCATCTGAATCTGCGTTCTCGCAAGTTCGCTGAGGCGCAGGGCCCGCATGTGGTGGTGCCGATTCTTTCCGGCGGCAACGAGGACACGGTCTCCATCAGCGCGGTGATTCAGAAGGGCATGATCGCGCGCGGCCGCATCATGAACTTCGAGGTGGAGCTTCCGGATACTCCGGGCCAGCTGGTCAAGGTGGCCACGATCCTGGCCGAACAGCGCGCTAACGTCATCGCACTCGATCACGACCAGTTCAAGGCTTCCAGCCATTACACTGATTCGGTTTCCTTGGGCGTCACCGTTGAAACCAACGGCCCTGAGCACATCGACCGCATCCTTGACGCGATGCGCGCGGCCGGTTTCCGGCCCAAGCGCATCTACTGATTTCCCACGGTGGATAAGCGCGGATTCTCGCATATCTTCCGCATCAAAGAAGGCTCCTCAAACCCAATCAGGTTGAGGAGCCTTGCTTGTTCATTCGGTGTTATTTGCCCTGTTCCGCGGCGATTGTCTCGTCGACCAACTGCGGCAGCGCAATCGCAATATCGTCGCGGATAAGCCGTGTGGCCAAGCGATCGTATTGCGTGCGTCCCATGTTCATGATGGTGATCGGCACGCCCGCCTGTGCCGCGACCGGCACAATGCTCGCCGCCGGCATCACTTCCAGCGTGGAGCCGATCACCCACAATTCGTCGGCCTGCGCCGCCAGACGGTATGACTTTTCAATCGCACCATCCGGCAGCGCTTCGCCAAAGTAGACGACGTCGGTTTTGATCAGCCCATTGCATGGCATATTGCCGCTGTATGGCAGCTTGCGATGGCAGTGCGGATCCGGCTCGTTGTTGAGGTTCGCCATGATTTCGGCGGTGTCGTATTTCGCGTGGCACTTCATGCAGTGCGAGGTGCCGATGGTTCCGTGCAGATTGACGATGACGTTGCTGCTGTTGCCTGCTTTTTCATGGAGTGCGTCGAAATTCTGCGTGGCGAGCAGCGTCAGCAGCCCTGCCTGTTCCAGCTTGACGAGCGCTTTGTGTGCGGTGCCCGGCTGCGCGTTCCATACTGGCGATTCCTTTTGCCAGCGCCAGGAATACTCGCGGTCTTCCTTATTGGCTAGGAACGCGTCGATGTCGTACACGTTCATTTGCTCGGGATGTTTGGTCCAGACGCCGTCCGGTCCACGGAAGTCAGGGATGCCTGCGGACGTGGAGATGCCTGCGCCCGTTAATACTGCGATTTTTTTGCTCATACCTCCATACATACCACCGCGCGGTTTCCTCCGTATGCGTCTTTTTCGGCTTTCCGACCGTATTTGGAAACCGTTGCAGGCTCACGACACGCCCGTAGACAGGTTTTTCTGATGAATTTCAGGCCGTTTTGAGGCTTGTTTGAAGCATTTCTGCGATGATGTGGCGTGCGATAGGCGGTTTTCGACACGCCGATGAATGCGTTGCGCCGCAAGGGTTTTTACGGGGTTTGCGGAATGCCGATTTGCGCAAGTGGACGGGTTCGTGTAAGTTAATCCCTTGCTGCCGCTCAGCGAGTGGTCCGGATGGTTCCGGATTGCGAGGTGGGTGAGT
>NZ_CAUERC010000008.1:0-67288 GCF_959020155.1 uncultured Bifidobacterium sp. | reverse complement strand
CCGGCCGGCACGTTGAACCTTGACCAGGCATCGCCGTACGGCATGACCCGGTGAACAGGAAAACAATATGGAACAAGGAGAAACGAATATGAGTGATGAACATGAGGTCACGGCGGGAATGGACCGGTCGATAGGCGAATTGCTGGAGCACGCGGACCGTGATCGTTTGCCCGACACGATGCTGTATTTCGAGTCGCATGACGGCCGGAACCATGTGGCCGTCAGCGCCGCGCTCATGGAGGAGGATGACGAGGAGGCGCTGCGCGGATTCCTCGCCGAGGAATGCGGGACTCAGGACAAGGGGCTCGCGGACCGGTTCATAGCGGACTGGCAGAGCGGGCATTACCGCAGCGCCGTGCTTGCGTTGCGTGACGCGGGGTGGATTTCACGCTTGATCCCCGGCTCGATATCCGCTCCTGGTCGGACGAACCCATGGAACAGGGGCTTGAAGCATCCGGTCTCGATGGTGCCAGGGCGCGTGTGGAACAGGCCATGAGATTGATCGAGCAGGCCGGGGAATGCCTGCGAAGCGCCGATGCCATCGCCTTGGACATTGACCCGCATTACCTCGCGGCCGCTTTCACGGGCAAGACCGTCAGTCTGTGCGACCAGCTCGAACAGGCGACGAAGCAGACCGCCGCAGAAGTCGAGGAAATGCGTCTCCAGGAGCCATCCGTGGAATCATCGGACGGCAACGATGATTCCACGGCCTTTTTCCAGGACTTTCTCGAAGGCAAGAAAATCGTCGGACTGTCCATGTGACGCGCCTGCGCTTGTAGACTTATGGAAGCATCGATTAAGGAGCCGATATGCCGAATCCAGCGCTGACTGAGAAAATCCGAAACCTTCCTCCTCTCTTGGACTCTCTGGAGCGGGACGCGGAGGTGTCCGACTTGCTTCGTCGTTCCGATGCCGCCCGAGAACGGTTCAGGCAGATGTTTCCTTTGGATGGGGTGGAGCAGTCAGCGCTTGAGGATTACCGTAAGGAATGGATGGCCCGCTATGTCTACAACTCCAACGCGATCGAGGGATCCACGCTGACGCTTGAGGACACCGAACTGGTGTTGGAGGGCGAGTTCGTGCCGACCGACTCGCCGGCAAGATACATCTTCGCCGCCCGTGGCGTTGCGGATGGCATGGCCTATGCGGAACGATTCGCTGAAGAGGAGCGGACGCTGAGTGTCGAGATGATCCAAAAGCTGCATGAAGTCACCGCATTGGACATGCAGCCCGCGCTCAGGGGTCGGTTCCGCCCCTACGGCTACCAGGCAAGGATCACCGCCACCCGAGTGAAGACCGCCGACCCACTTGAAATCTACGAGGACATGGAAGCGCTCGTGGACGCGGTGAACGGTTCCAAAGACCACCCGATCCTCAAAGCTGCCGGATTCCACGCGATGTTCGAGAACATCCATCCATTCACGGACGGCAACGGACGAACCGGGCGACAGATTCTGAATCTCATGCTCATGGCTGCCGGCTACCGGCCCGTAGCAATCAAACATGATGCCGGCCGCAGCTATGGGAAAAGTCTGGAAGCATGGCAGGTTGACGGCGATCCCAAGCCGTTCATTTCCCAGCTTGTCCAATGCGTTGATCAGGAAGAGCGCGCCGTAGCGGAAATCGTCGGCAGATTAAGAGAGAACCCTTTCTCGGAAAACGCCATCGACGGGATTGGTCTCGAAGACGGTCCGGCACGAGGGCGTTCCCTCTGATTGGAACGCTTCAGGATTGTGATAGGTGTACATGAATATGCGTTTTTACATATATTCATGTACACTTATATGCATGAAGAGGAGCGAGGCGATTGATCAGCTGCGCGAGATGGATGCCAAGTACTCGTGCTACGTGTATTGCAAGAACGAACTGGCCGTCGTGCTGGGTGAGCAGGGGCAGAAACTGAACCGAACCCTGTCCAGCCTGGTATCGGCGAAGGCGTTGGTCCGTGCCGCCCGTGGCGTCTACGTGTTCGCGTATTCCTCCCATCTCGGCGAGGGGACACTTCATCAGGTCGCAAAGCGGTTGCGTTCCGGCGAGCTGGTGTGGGAAAGCCTCGAAAGCGCTCTGTCGCGCTGGAACGTGATCAGCCAGATTCCGGTGGATAGGGTCACGTTCATGACCACGGGCCGTGAGGGCGAGTTCCGCACCGCGTACGGGGTGATCGAGTTCACGCACTGCAAGCTCAGCTGGAGTCGCATCCTGCCGAACCTGATCGCCCGCGATGACGGACTGACGCCGCTCGCGTCGAAACAGTGGGCGTATCGTGACCTGAAGGCCGTCGGACGCAACCTCGATCTGGTGGACATGGACGAATTGGAGGACGATGATGACTGGAGCTGACGGCACCTATGACTACAAGGCTATGGTGGCCGGGATCGTCTTGGCCGGGGGCGAGGGCATGGGCAATCTGCTTCCCGTGGTCGAGAAGGAACTTCTGCATTATCGAATCCTGGATGCCATGATGCGCGAGGGTTTCTTCTCCTCGCTGGTGTTCCAGGGCGGCACGAGTCTGCGCCTGTGCCACGGGTCCCCAAGGTACAGCGAGGACCTTGATTTTGCCGGCGGCACCTCGTTCGACATGGACACCCTTAAAGGGCTTGGCTCCTGCATCTCCGATTCGCTCTCGGGGATGGGCGATGATGTGACGGTCCGGGTCAAGGAGCCGAGACCCGACGCCGATGGGCTGACGCGCAGATGGCGTATAGCGATTCGCACGGCCGGTCAGCGCAAGGATCTGCCGAGCCAGACAATCAAGCTGGAGGTGGCATCGATTCCCGCGTACGAGCCGCAGCATCGTCCCGCCTTGGTCAACTATCCGATGTTCCCGGCCTTGTCGGGTCAGATCATCCTCGATGTGGAAAGCCCCACCGAGATTCTTGCCGACAAGCTGCTCTCCTATGCCTGCGCATCGCACCTGCGGCGACGCGACCTGTGGGACATGTGCTGGTTGGCGTCGAGAGGCGACGTCGATTCCCGACGGGCGATGGAGCTTGCGGAATTGAAATCATCTGATTACGGCGAAGAAGGACTTTGGGCAGACCGTGCTGATCGCGTGGCGGGGGTCGCCGATGTGATCGGCTCGGATGCCTTCGCCGACGAGATGCGCCGGTTCCTCCCCGCCGGCCTGATGACATCCACGGTCGAATCCCCACGTTGGAGCGCATGGGCGATCGAACAGATCGGGACGTTGTACGGCACTCCAGGCACTCCATCGTCGGCCGATGCGGTTCCCGGATTCCCTATTTTCGGTGCGTCGAACGACTCCAGTCCAACCCGCTGAACGCTAAGGAGGTCTGCGATGTCGAATCTGGACTATAACTTGCCTGAGCCGACAAAGGCGCAATTGGAGTACGCGCGTTACCTCAGCCGTTTCCAAGCGCCGCGTGAACGCCGGACTCTTTTCGCCCGCACCGAATCGGATATCGCAGCCGCCTTCCGTGAAGAGACCGCGAACCATTCCTGGGACGCCGACGACCTTGCCTCCCAGGCCGGTATCGATCCCCGGTTTGCCGATGCTCTGCTCCAGCGGGGCGAAGCCCCGATTGAAGCGGTGTTCTCCGCAGCCGATGCGCTGGGGATAGACATAGCCGCGTTGCCGCTTTCCAGTCTCGGGAACACTCGGTGAGCGGTGTTGGTATACGCCAATATGCGCAAAGAAGCATGTTGGCGTATACCGTTTGTTCATCCGATCCTCGCGGCGCTAAGGGAATAGGTGGCGACGCTGCCGGCTGTTCCGACGACCTGGTTCATGGGCATGGTCAGTCTCATGTCGGTGCGGGTGGTGGATTCCACGGCGTTGCGCATTTCGTCCTGCACGAGGCCGATGTAACGCATGGTGGTGGCGATGTTGGCGTGCCCCAGCATACGGCTGACAAGCACGATGTTGCAGCCGTTCCTGTAGTAGACGCATGTGGCGAACCTGCGGCGCAGGCTGTGCGACGGGTATCCGGTTGCCGTCTTGATCCTCTTCGCCACGTAATCGACGCCGCAGTGTCCCTGCACGTCTCCGGGGAACAGCCATACGCCGGTGCGTTTCCGCAATGCCGAAGCGAGCTTTGCCGGCACGGGAAGCATCCGCTCCTTGTTGCCCTTGCCGTGGACGTGGAGCACCATGCCCTCGGCGTTCTCCTCCAGATCGGTCTTCAGGTTGATTCTGGTCATTTCGATGCGGCGCAGGCCGCAGAACGCGCCCAGCATGACGGCCAGCCGCGCGTTCTCGTCGGGTGATGCGAGTCCTTGTTCGATGTTCTCCTCGGGACAGATGCAGCCGGACGGAAGGGTCATGGGCACGGTGGGCACTTCGTCCGCCGGATTGCGGCGGGCGAGCCCTCGCTTCATGCTCCATTGGTAGAAGACCTTGACGCAGCTGCGTACTCCGCGTCTGCCTTCGGTTCCCATGCCGGCTAGGTAGAATATGAGGTCGTCTTCGGTCACGTCGGTGATGCTTTTATCGACGGCTTTGGAGAATCGAACGATCTGGTACCAGCGGGTGCGCAGGGTGTCGTTCGTGCGTCCGATGGCGTCCATCCAGTCGATCCATTTCTCAATGGATTCTTTCCAATCCTCCCGTGGCTCGACGTGTTCGCAGCTCTTCCTGTTGTCGTTCCAATACCTCATGGGGCTCCTTAAGCGCATAGAAAAGGGAAGTGACTTCTTCATCACTTCCCAAGGAATACTATTGCGCGTTTCTGGCCGATGCTCTTCGGAAAACCAGCTGCAAGGCGAACATGCGCGATGACACGCCGATTTGAAGGAACAGCAAGGCTGGTGTATTGTCTACTCCTGTTGCAAAAAGCCCTACGGCTGCGAGCCAGAACCGTATATCGGACGGTCACTGGTTCAAGCCCAGTCGCAGGAGCCATCGAAAGCCTCGGTTCTCCGAGGCTTTTTTATTTTCATCGTATTGGTGACCAGACACGACACCCCATCATCAACCGGGAAATCCATGGCGAAGACCTCACCACTACTCACATCAGGCAGACAGGTCACTGTCAATTCACCGATGAGAGGCACGGTATTCCCAGTATCAGTTTGGGAATACCGCGCAAATCTTACATCGAAACCTTGGTCAGGGGCATGGCGGAGTCAATCGGGAAGTCGGGGGCGCTGGGGGCCACGCCGGCTTCGACCAGGTTCACGCCGAGCATGGCGACCATGGCACCGTTGTCGGTGCAGAGCTTGATTTGCGGGATACGGACGTCGACGCCGTACTTCTCGCCGAATTCGAGCAGTTTGGCGCGCAGCTGCGAGTTGGCGGAGAAGCCGCCGCCCACGATCAGCGTGTTGGAATCGTACTGCCGGCAGCCGCGCATGGCCTTACGGGCCAGCACGGTGGCCACGGAATCGGCCAGGGAGGCGCACACGTCGTCCACCGGAATCTCATGGCCGGCGGCCTGCTCGCTTTCCACCCAGCGAGCCACGGCGGTCTTGACACCGGAGAAACTGAAATCATACGGGTGCGCGGCACCGGCCTTGCCTTGTGTCAGGCCCATCGGCACCTTGATGGCGTGCGGGTCGCCGTTCTGGCCGTGGCGGTCGATGTGCGGGCCGCCCGGATACGGGAAGCCGAGCAGGCGGGCGACCTTGTCGAAGCACTCCCCCGCCGCGTCATCCAGCGTGGTGCCCACCACATCGATTTTGCGCGGCATGTCTTCCACGTGCAGCAGCGAGGTGTGGCCGCCGGAGACGATCAGAGCCAGCGTGTCCTTGGGGAACGGGCCGAACTGCAGCTGAGTGACGGCGATGTGCCCGATCACATGGTTGATGCCGTAGATCGGCTTGTTCGCAGCCCAGGCCAGCGCCTTGGCGCCGGACACGCCCACGGCCAGGCAACCGGCCAGTCCGGGACCGGCGGACACGGCGATGGCGTCCACATCCGCCAACGTCATGTTCGCGTCGACGAGCGCCTTGGACACGCATGGCACGAAGGCCTCGGCGTGCGCGCGGGAGGCGATTTCGGGGATCACGCCGCCGTATCGCGCGTGTTCCTCCATGGATGAGGCCACGACGTTGGAGAGCAGTTCGCGGCCGCGTACGATGGCGGCTGCGGTTTCGTCGCAGGTGGATTCAATACCCAGTACAACCGGTTCGCTCATCGTGCTTCTCCGTTCTTCTCCGTTTGCTTGCTGGTGATGTCTTCAATGTCCGCCGATGCCGTCTGCGGGGCGGCAAAGCCCACGACCCTAGGTTTCAGGTCCAAGCTCATGGTGTATGCGTCGATGCCTTCGGGCTGGTAGTAGCGTTTGCGCAATCCCATGCGTTCGAATCCGAACCGCTGATACAGGGCCAGCGCAGGGTCGTTATCCACACGCACTTCGAGCAGCATGCGCGAGGCGCCCTGACGTTTCGCCTCGTCGACCAGTACCTGAAGCAACGCAGCGGCGATGCCTTGCCGCTGGTATGCCTTGCCCACGCCGATGGTCATGAGCTCGGCGTCCTCGCCGTCGTACCAGAAGCCGGCGTAGCCGCGGACAACAGCCTGTTCCGCCTCTCCCAGCACATCCAGCAGATACGTGCGGGCCGGTGCGTCCAGTTCCTCTCGCACCATGTTCGCATTCCATGCGCCGCGGCCGAACAGTTCGCCTTCCAACTGCGCGATGGAACGAACCGCAAGATCACGACTTACGGCAGTGATGTCAACAATCATCGGACCACAACCCACTTCACGCCTTATCGGCACCGGCATGGCCGAGCACGTGCTTCAGTGGGTTCGGTACTTCGGCGTCCGGCCGGCGCAGGTACAACGGTTCGATCGGCACGACCTGGTCGCCGCGCAGTTCGCGGCTCAACGCGGTGGTCGCAAAGACGGCGAGCCCGGCTTTCCCGGCATCCAATACCGATCCGTCCACCACGGAGCCCAGCGCACGCAGTCCCTGCCAGACGGACGCGTATTTGGCCGCGCCGTGGCCGGCCACATCCACCACATAGCTGACGCCGTCGCGTTCGCCGTGTTCCGCGAGCGCCGCGTTCACCCGTTCGACGATATGCTCCGGGTAGTCGATATCCATCTCGATCCAGCGTCGTTCGGCGGCGTCCTCGTCCGGCAGGCTGATGCTGCCGTGGTTGAGCGAGAAGTACAGCTGCTTGCGGCGCGCATCGTTGACGCACAGCGTGACGTGGCGGTCGAGTTCGTGTTCCTTGGCCTCGGCGTCCGGGACGTCACCATCCGATTGGCGCGAACTCAAGCGCGGCACGTCGGCCAGGAAATCGATGCCGTCAAACATGGCGCTGTCACCCAGCACGAAGCTCATCATCTCGCCTTGCGGGTCGAGTACGTTCTGTCCGACGAGCTTGGCCCCGGTGGCGAAGGCCAACGCCTTGGCGGCCACGATGCCGGCGCGCAGGCCGGTGAATGGCGCCGGGCCGATGCCCACGACGATCTCCTCGATATCGGCAGGAGTCAGGCCGGCCTCCTCGACCGCGCGCGCGATATTGACCTGCAGTTTCTCCACATGGGTGCGCGAATCGGTCTCCACAATGGGCTCGCGCCCCACAATGCCGACCGTCGAACCGAATGAGGTGTCAATCACCAACGTGCAACCCATGAATCCTCCTAGTCGTAAAGCCTCTAGAGAGTGTACATCGAGGAGTCTATGGGCGCATGGCTTATTGCAGGTCGAACGCGGCCCATCGCTTGCCGACTGGGACGAATGCGACGGTACGAGTGCCGTTGCTGGTGAGTTCGCCGTCTGATCCAGCGGATGCGACATCGGAGGAATCGAGAGGTCGATCGATATGGATTTCAAGTCGTTCTGGAGCCAAGGCGGTGGCCATTTGTTCGCCCCACTCCATAAGCACCACCGTGTTCTCGCCGGGGTCTTCAAGTTCTTCGTCCAATCCCAGCGATTCCAGCTCGTCCAACAAACGCCCGATGGCGTCCTGCCCCGGCGCATAGGCTGAGCCGCCCAGACGGTAGGCATCCACATGCACCAGATGAGCCGGAGTGCCGTCGGCGAAATGCCCGTCAAGTTCGCGGGCAATGGTGAATGTAGGAGACACGATGGGTTCGGTAATGTCCAGCCCCGCCCCGAAGCCTTGGGCGAATGTGGTTTTGCCGGCACCAAGAGGGCCTGAGAGCAGCAATACATCGCCGCCGTGTACCATTCCGGCCACGCGGCGGCCGAGCTCCTGCATGGCCTCGCTGGTGGGAGCCGCAATAGTGTGTTCGCTCATAAATACCCCTTTATCGACTTTTACCGACCTTTATGACTGATGTCTTCAATGCAGCGTTCCAGCGCATATACCGGGTCGCCGCCGTTCGTTTTGCTTTGCTCATCCGCCCAGGCGAGCATACGGATGCAATGCGCGAGTCCTGCCGAAGTCCAGCCGCCAAGTTGGCGCATCGCATTCTTCAGCACCCACGGATTGGTTTTCGCTTCGGCCTGTGAAATCGTGCCGGCCCGGACCGCCGAGGCTTTGGCAATGGTACGGAGCTTCATGGCCAACGCGCCGATCAACGCGATGGGATCGGTCCCTTGTTCCACAGCTGCACGCATCATGACGATGGCTTCGGCGGTTTTGCCTTCCACGGCCTTGTCTGCCACGGCAAAACCGGTGACCTGCGGATTGGCGGTCAAATACTGGTTGACACAGTCGAGCCCCATCGGATTATCGTCAAAGTCGAAACACAATTGCTCGCACATGGCGGCGAGTTCGCCGGTTTTGCCGCCGAGCACGGATACCAGCTGCTGCGCGGCCATCGGTTCGACTCTACGACCGCGTTTCTCGAATTCTCCGAGTACGAAATTGAGTTGGGCATCCGGTTTCTTCAAATCCGGCACGTCCTCTTTGCGAGCGCCGGCTTTCACCAGTTGGTCGATGATCTTGCGCCCTTTGACGCCGCCCTCGTGCTGGCAGATCACCACGCTGGAGCCGTTCGGATCCTTGGCGGCCTGCTTGGTGTACGTCACCAAAGCTTCGGCGAGCTTTTCGTCGGCATTCTGCAGGTTGACGAGTTTGACCACGGCAACGTCGGAAAGCAACGATGGGCTGACGGCTTCATCGAAGGCATATTGGTCGGCCGATGTGGCGTCGAGCTCGATGAGTTCGGCGTCGGGTCGCGCCTTCAACGCTTGTGCGCACAGTGCCTTGGTGCGCGCGTCGTTCAAATACGAGTCGCCTCCGGGCACCACGGTTACCGGTACGTTCGCTGCTGTTTTCGCCATGCCCCCATCTCGCCACACAGGTTGGACAATGACCTGCCGGCATAACGGCCCGGCAGCACCCCGCGATTAGGCGTATGCCTCATCCAACAGGGCGTCGATATCCGCGAAACGCTTGGGACCGGGACGCCATACCGGGTGACCGGCCGCGATGACCAATGCCGGGTGTTCCAACGCGCGCAGGTCGTCCAGCGGATTGGCATTCAGCACAAGCAAATCAGCGGATTTGCCGACTTCCAAAGAACCGGTCTCGGCATCGACGCCGAGAATGGAGGCGTTGACGGCAGTGGCTGCGTGCAGGGCCTCAGCCGGACTGAAACCGGCATATGCGACCAGCAGCTCCAGCTCACGCCATGTGGCGTACTGCGGCACGAATGTCATGCCTGTATCGGTGCCGACGCCTATCATCAATCCGGCCTCGTGCGCCTGACGAGCACCTGAAACCATGCCTCCGACCACGTTTTTGGAATTCTCCAATTGGATGTCGGTGATGCCGGTCACGTCCTGTCCAAGCAAGGTCAATGGCAGGCCGGCGGACAGTGTCGGAATCAATGCCGAGTATCCGCGCAACGCATTCGGATTGTGCCGGAACATGCCGATCAATTCGTCGTCGAGCACGCTACCGTGTTCGATGGTATCGACGCCGGCCAGCAGCGAACGCCGCACGCCTTCCGGGCTTTGCGCGTGCGCGCCGACAATAACACCATACTGATGCGCCTCATCGCAAATCGCCCGCATCTGTTCCACGCTCATCTGCGGGCTGCCGGCCTCGCCGATTTCCTGTGCATCGGTTACGCCGCCGGTCGCGGCGATTTTGATGGCGTTGACGCCAGCCTTGAGATTCTGCGCGACTGCGGTACGCGCCTCTTCCGGGGTGCCGCTGGTCAGTGCGATAAGCGGGGCGCCATGGCCTTCGGGAATCGCCATCAGCGGTCCGGACGCCAAGATACGCGGTCCGAGGATTTGGCCTGCATCAATCTGATCGCGTAATGTCACGACTTCATATCCCACGTCGCCAAGCGTGCGGATCGTCGTAACGCCGGACTCCAGCAATGTTGTGGCGTTGTGTTTTACGGTTGCGGCCATGTACGGCTTGCCCAATGGCGAATGCGCGAATGTGGCGACCATACGTTGGCCTTTGGGCGTCGCCAGCTTCGGATTGAGCGGCTTGCCTTGGGAGAACAGATGGGTATGCGCATTGATCAGCCCCGGCATCACGATTTTGCCGGTGCCGTCAAGATAGTGGTATTCGGCTGGGATACTGGTTTCGATGCTGGGTGCAACCTGTTCGATACGTCCGTCGGCTCCGACCACGATCGTCATGTTACGCAGTATGGTTCCGGCTTTATCTCCGGTGACGATGGTGGCGTGGGCCAATGCGAATGGTTCGACTATCGGATTATGAGACAACATCATCGCCGGCACTCCTTCATGCAGCTGGTTGAACTGGTCTCAACTGTATCGCAGTTTTGCCGGCTGATGGTTTATGCCGCGCGGCCTATCGCATAGGTTCGGCTGGCTATTGCGATGGTTGCTGCACCGAATACCGCATTGGCTATTCGGCTTGCCGCCGCGTAAAGAGACGTCTCGTCTCCTCGCACCAGAGACTGAGGCGGACACGCCAAGCGGAACCGAAGCGCACGCCAGGCATTCCGGCCTCATAACGACGGACATGCTGGAGGCAACGGCTGACGAACACCAGTAGCATGCCGATACCGATTTCCACCGCCACAATCAGCACGGCACCCGTAACGCCGTCTTTCCATGGGATGACGGCCATCGTGCTGCCACCCAGCCACAACGCCACCCGTTCCATCACCAGCGTGCCCCATGACGATATCCACGCGAATACGCCGGCCAGCCATGGCTCGCACCATGCGCAGGCCAATGCCATCAATCCCGCCATCGTGGCCAATCCCACAAACGGCGACACCAACAGGTTCGCCGGCACGGACAGCAACGGCAACTCCGGTTCCATCAACACCTGAATCGGCAGGGTGAACAACTGCGCGGCCACGGTCATCGCCATCATTTCGGCGATGCCGTGCGGCATCGCTCGCTCAAAGGCACCGGCCAGCCGCCCCGCAAACAGCACGATACCCAGTACGGCGGCCGAAGACAAGGCGAATCCGTAGCTGGCCGACATATCCGGATTCACCGCCAATACACCGATTACCGTCCAGCACAGGGCGCTCAACGCTTGCGTACGCCGCCCCATCGCATACGTCAACGCACCTATCAATCCCATGATGAACGCGCGGGTGACCGAATCACTGGGGAACATCGCCAATGCCAGCAGCACATATACTCCAGAGACCAGCAACGCCGTCAGCCGCCGATCAAGCAGCATCCACATGCATAACCGGCGCACCAATCCCGCCACCAGTACAAAGTGGCCGCCGGATACGGCCATGAGGTGCATGATGCCGGACTGGCGGAACTGATTCTCCAACGTTTGCGCATACGTGCTGTTGACCGGCATCGGACCGGTCTCGCCGCCGATATAATCCTGGCCAAGCACACCCATCGTCAATCCCGGCACCAACACACGCCCCTGATCGGACAATTGTTCGGTCACGGTGAAAAACGCCTCCTGCACATGCGCAATCGCGGCGAGATGCCACGGCGGAGCCCGCACCTGTGCTACCGGCTGTTTTCCTTCCAAGAGCAGCCATAGTGGTATGCGTCCATATCGCGCTTGCTGCAATACGCCTGTCAGCAGATGGACCGCGCCTCGACGCAACTGCCCACAATACGATTCGTCGGCGTATACACGCACAGCGACCGTGGAACGTACATCCGTACCATCCACAGTGATGCCGCTCAGCCGTATGTCCGTCTGACAATCGTATGTGCGTTGGTCCGAAGCGATCACGGGCGTCGTCACCGTGGCCATGACTTCGTGGTATGAACTGGATTGGCGAGCTTGTGCGGAGGCAGGATCATGCCAGGCAATGGTGTCCGACGCGATTGCCGTCATACTGCCGATGCACGCCACCGCAACGCATACGGTCAATGTTCCCGTCCACCGGATCCGCAGGCGGAAAGACACCACAATCATCGCCGCCACGGCAGCACATGACGCCACTGTTATAGGCAATATTCGTGTGACAGGCCATTCCATGCCGATTATGGTGACGTCAATGCCAGCTCCGGCATCGGCCTTTGCCTGACCAGTGCCGAGTCCATCAGACATCCTCCATGCGAATAATGCGTGCGCTCCCAGACTCGCCGCCCACATCACTATGGCGATCGGCAACATCCTCCAATCGCGGCTCCCCTGCTCGCGCAGTATCCAATCCCTGCTCATCCGACCGTCACCTGTCCTCGCATGGTCTCCAACGTCTTGGAGCCGATGCCTTTGACATCCAGCAGCTGATCGACTGATGTATACCCGCCAATCGCCGTGCGATGATCAATGATCCGCTGAGCGGTAACCGGCCCAATACCTTTGATGGATTGCAATTCCTCAGCGGTAGCCGTGTTGAGGTTGATGAGACCATGCGTGGAAGCGCCGGCATCGCTGCCGTCCGTCTGCATGTGCGGAGATTGCGTGGTATCCGATTCGGGGTTCGCTGTGGCATCGGAATGCTCCGACTGCTGCGGATCCGTGCGTTTCTCGTCCGTGGTGTTCTGCGATGGCATCGTCTGATCTCCAGCGGAGCCGCCCGTGGTCTGCATGGCGGTCGGTTGAGACAGCATGGCCATATTCATCGACTGTTGGACCAGCAATGCCAAGCTGATGCCAAGGGCGACGATCAGCAGCAATATCACGGCCAAGGCATGCCCAATGGTGAACGACAATCGCGGCTGATCCCGGGTGAGTCTGGCTGATTCGCCGACGGCATCGGCGGAACGTACGCCAATCAGATCCGATAACGCACGTTTGTCACGAGTCGCCTGCCGCAGGCCGCTCTGCGCCCTTTGGGGCGGGTGGCCGGCCGGACGGATCCGTGCATGGCCGGGAGGCGGCGGAGGCGTCGTGGGCCGTTCCACTCGCGGTTGGGGCATGGCTGCGCTCTGCCTGCTGAATGCGCGCAAACGGTTGGCGGCATGGTCTGCGCGATGGTTATGAGAAACGCCCATGCATCCACGCTGATGGATTCATGGGCGTTTGTCCAGCTGAAACGGGGTATGTGGTTCTAGCTTATGAAGTTATCCACAATTGAGGTGGGCGGTTGACGCTCCCCTCAGTCTCGCTACGCGAGCCAGCTCCCCTCAAAGAGGGGAGCTGGCTCGCAACAAGTCACTCCGCGGGAACGATGGAGACGATCTTCGGGGCCTTGACGATCACCTTGCGCGGCTCCTTGCCGCCAAGACGGTCGGCGACGGCGGCAAGCGCCTGCTTCTCGAGATCGGCCGGATCGATGTCGACCGGCACTTCGAGCTTGGCGCGCACCTTGCCCTTGATCTGCACCACGGCGGTCACGGTGTCGTGGCCCACGTAGCGTTCGTCGGCCACCGGCCACGGCTCGGCGGACAGGGATTCGGCGTGACCGAGCTTGCTCCACATCTCCTCGCAGATGTGCGGGGCAATCGGCGCGAGCATCAGGATCAGCGGCTCCACGGCGGCACGCGGCACAGCCTTCAGACCGGTCAGGTGGTTGTTGAGCACGATGAGCTTGGCGATGGCGGTGTTCGGGCGCATGCCTTCCATTTCCGCGGTCACTTCGGCAATCGTGTTGTTGAGCAGCTTCAGGGTCTTTTCGTCCGGCGTGTCCTCAGTCACATGGGCCTGGCCGGTGGTCTCATCGACCACATTGCGCCACAGACGCTGCAGGAAGCGCATGCCACCGACCACGTTGCGGGTGTTCCACGGGCGAGACTCGTCCAGCGGGCCCATGCTCATTTCGTACAGGCGGAAGGTGTCGGCACCGTAGTTCTCGTACATGTAGTCCGGGGTCACGATGTTCTTGAGGGACTTGCCCATCTTGCCGAACTCGCGATTGGCATGTTCGCCGTTCCAGGTGAACGTCGGCTCGCCGGAGGCGTCGGCCGGGCCTTCCACGACCTCGTCGGCCGGCACGTACTGGCCGCGGTCGTCGGTGTAGGCGTAGGCCTGGATCATGCCCTGGTTGAACAGCTTGTGGAACGGTTCGGCCGAGTCCACGTAGCCGAGGTCGAAGAGCACCTTGTGCCAGAAACGGGAGTAGAGCAGGTGGAGCACGGCGTGTTCGACGCCGCCGATGTACAGGTCCACACCGCCTTCATCACCCGAGTACTTGTTGTGGTTCGGGCCCATCCAGTAGTCGAACTCGTCCTTCTCCACCATGTGCTTGGTGTCGGTCGGGTCGATGTAACGCATGTAGTACCAGCAGGAGCCGGCCCAGTTCGGCATGGTGTTGGTGTCGCGGTAGTAGGTCTTCTTGCCGTCGCCCAAGTCGAGCTCGACCTTGACCCAGTCCTCGTTGCGGCTCAACGGTGCCTCCGGGTTGGACTCTGCGTCCATCGGATCGAAGGTGCGCGGCTCATAGTCGGGCACGTCGGGCAGGTTGATCGGCAATGCGGAATCCGGCAGCAGGTGCGGGGTGCCGTCTTCGCCGTAGACGATCGGGAAGGGCTCGCCCCAGTAGCGCTGGCGGGAGAACAGCCAGTCGCGCAGACGGTAGCTTACGGTGCCCTTGCCCACGCCGGCGGATTCGAGCCAGGCGTTGACCTTGGCGATGGCGTCGTCCACGCGCAGGCCGTTAAGGCTCAGCGCGTCGCCCTTGGCTTCGGTGGCCTCGACGGAGGAGTTGATCACGATGCCGTCATGGGAGACGAACGGCGCCTTGCCCTCGTAGTTGGCCAAGTCGTCGCCGGAATCCGGCAGAGGCGTGACGGTGTAGATGACAGGCAGACCGAACTTCACGGCAAAGTCGTAATCGCGCTGGTCGCCACCAGGCACGGCCATAATGGCACCGGTGCCGTAGTCCATCAGCACGTAGTCGGCAGTAAACAGCGGGAGCTTCGCGCCGGTGATCGGGTTGGTGGCGTACAGGCCGGTGAACAGACCGGTCTTCTCACCGGCCTCGTTCACGCGGTCCTTGGCGGTCTTGGCTTCGGCGGCCAGACGGTAGGCCTTCACCGCCTCGACCGGGTTGGCATAGCCGCCCTTCCAGTCTTCGGGTACATCGGCCGGCCATTCGGCGGGCACGTTCTCCAGCAGGTGATGTTCCGGGGAAACCACGGCGAACGTGGTGCCGAACAGCGTGTCGGGACGGGTGGTGTAGATTTCCATGTCCTTGTCACCGTCGGCAGTGGCCACGATGAAGTGCACGGAGGCACCATGGGATTCACCGATCCAGTTGCGCTGCATGAGCTTGACCTTCTCAGGCCAGTTGATGCCGTCAAGATCGGCGATGAGGCGGTGGCCGTACTTGGTGATGCGCATGGACCACTGGCGTAGCTCACGCTGGAAGACCGGGAAGTTGCCACGCTCGGACTTACCTTCGGCGGTGACCTCTTCGTTGGCCAGCACGGTGCCCAGACCCGGGCACCAGTTGACCGGGGACTTGGAGATGTAGGCCAGGCGGAAGTCGTTCAAGATATCCTGCTGCTCGGCGTCAGTGAGGTCGGACCACTGCTTGCCATCGGACTCGTGGCCCGGAATGGCCTTTTCGCCGGATTCGAACTTGGCCACGAGCTCGGCGATCGGGCGTGCGGAGCCCTTGGAGCCGGACGGGTTGGTGGCGTCCTCGTCGTACCAGGAATCGTAGATGCGCGAGAAGATCCATTGGGTCCAGCGCACGTAGCCGGGGTCGATGGTGGCGAACGTACGACGGTTGTCGAAGCTCAGGCCCATACGGTGCAGCTGGCGGCTCATGTTGGCGATGTTCGCCTCAGTGGTCACGCGCGGGTGCTGGCCGGTCTGGACTGCGTACTGTTCGGCAGGCAGGCCGAAGGCGTCGTAACCCATGGCGTGCAGGACGTTCTCGCCCTTCATGCGGTGGTAGCGGCTCACCACGTCGGAGGCCAGGTAGCCCAGCGGGTGGCCGACGTGCAGGCCCTTGCCGGACGGGTAGGGAAACATGTCCATGGCGAAGTAGGCGGTGCGGCCTTCGGCGTTACGGCCCTTGCCGTCCTTCAAATCGCCGTTGACGTTGGCGGCCCAGAAGGTGCCTTGCTCGTCCCAAATCTTCTGCCACTTGTTTTCGATGTCCTGCGCCAGTGCGGCGTTGTAGCGGAAGTTGGGCTCTTCGGTTTGCGTGCTCTTCTCGTTGTCACTCATAAATCAGCAAGGTAGCCTCGCAACTGGACACGTCGTCAATCGTTATTCAGCATCCGAGACGATGGCTTTGGGGTCGCCGTTCAGCGAAACCGTGAGCTTTGTTTGGCTTGTGAACGTATCCTTGGCGGCCGTCCAGCTGCCATCCTCAACCATGTCTTCCAATGCTTCCGCGATTTTCTGCGCCAATTGGCTGGTGCCTTGACTCACGGCGATGCCATAACCGACCTCGCCCTTGTCCGCAATCACGTCCATATACTGGGGCCCGTTGGCCGCTTGAAGACCGGAAAGCACCGCCATATCGGAGGCTATGGCATCCGCCGACCCTACTTGCACGGCCGTGACGCACTGCGCATAACTGCTGCGCTCCTGAATCCGAGCCTGCGGGTGGTTGCCGCGGAAGATGCCGACTGTCTCGTCACCTTTCACTGCGCACACCGTGCCGTCGCCTACGTCACCCACCGAACCTGCGTCATTGGTGAATCGGCCACGCTCATCCGACCTGACCAGCAAACCGACGCTGGTCGTGAGGTATGGTCCGGCAAAATCAACGATCGCACTGGACCCATCGGTGATAGGCCAAGAGGCGACGACCATGTCGACCTGTCCATTGTCCAGCATGGAGCGCCGGTTTTCGGGGCGAACCTGTTTGAAGACGATCTGCTTGTTCGCATAGCCGAGTTTGGCGGCCACGTATTTGGCGATGGTGATGTCGAAGCCCTGGTATGTGCCGTCATGCCATGCTCCCACCGATGGCTCGTCGGCTGCGACCCCAATGGCGATGGTGGGCCCCTCCGGCGCTCCGGAGACGGTGGTGACTTGAATTTGGCCGCAACCGGCCAGACCGGATAATGGCAATATCACGCCAAAGGCCGCGGCGAATCCTGCCATCAGTCGGGAGCGAAATCCGCGCCGCATCGGACGGCGAGCGCGGAGCATGCTACGGCTGGCGAACGATGACCAGTGGTGCATAACCGTCAAACGCCTTACTTGAACATGCGCGAACGTGTGAGGAACCAGGCAACCGCACCGGAGAGCACCATGGAAATCACGATAATGAGCATGAAACCCCACGGCTTGTCAGTGAACGGCATACCCATCATGCCGCCATCGAAGTTCATGCCGTACATCGAGAAGATCAGGGTCGGGATGGACAGTGTGATGGAGATGATGGTGAAGATGCGCATCACGTTGTTCAGGTTGTTGGACACGATCGAGGCGAAAGCGTCGGTCATGTTCGCAAGAACGCCGCTGTAAATGTTGGCCATCTCGATAGCCTGCTTGTTTTCGGTGATGACGTCGTCGAGCAGGTCCTCGTCGTCCGGGTATTGCTTGATGCGTTGCAGGGTGGTGAGCTTCTCCATCACGATTTCGTTCGATTTCAGCGATGTGGTGAAATACACCAAAGTCTTGCTCAGCTCCATGAGCATCACGATCTCGCGGTTCTGCATGGAGTGGCGCAGCTTCAGTTCAAGCTTGTCGCTTTCGCGGTCGATGATGCGCAGGTAACGCAGGTACATCGTGGCGTTGCGGTACAGGATCTGCAGGATGAAGCGCGAACGCATGAAGGTGTTGAAGCCTCGGATCGTGCCTTCCATGAATGGGTGGAGCACGGGCGTGTCCTGCATGCAGACGGTGATGATGAGGTTTTCGGTGACGATGATCGACAGCGGGATGGTCTCGTACCAGTCGCGTCCGCCACGCTCTTCCACGGTGGGAATGTCGACGATGATCATCGTGTAATCGTCTTCGACGTCTACACGTGAACGTTCCTCGTCATCCAAAGGGGCACGCAGGTCGGCCAGGTCGATGCCGGTTTGCGAGGCGACGGTGGCGAGCTCCACATCAGTGGGTTCGCTCAAACATAACCAGGAGCCGTTTTCCGGTTTCTCGATCTGCTCCACTTGGCCATTGATTGAGCTGAAGATTCTCAGCATGTCGTCTCACCCGCCTTCCGCGCTTTCTTACTGTTCTATCGCTGTACGGTTCCAAACCGAGATTAGTCTAGACCCACCGTTCGAATTTGCGAGCGGGGTTTCGCATAGCGACCATCACCAGACGATTGGCTGCCAACTTGGCATGTGCGGTCCTCGCAGATCGGTCGGCCCGTTCTCCCAGTCGGCGCTGTCGGCGATGGCGGGAGCCTTGTTGTATTCCTCCAACTCCCACAGGGGCTGTTCGATGGGGGTGCCGTTGGCGCTGTGGCGCACTTTGAGCCGGCACCAACAGGCGTTGCGCATGCCGCCGAGTGCGTTCATGCCGTCCGGGTCAAGTTCGAGCAGGTTGGAGATGGTGGCGGTAATCCATGAGCCATGGGTGACGAGCATCAGCGTGGTGGGCGTGCTGTCTGAATAGGCGGAGTCGATGACCAGTGCGCGCACGGCATCGGCACCTCGCTGCCCCACGGCGGCACGGCTTTCCACACCATGCTTGGTTTCGCCCCCAGTGTGCTGTTTCCAAGAGGCGTAGTCGTCGGCTGCCACGGCTTTGATTTCGGCGCGGGTCATGCCTTCCCACTCGCCGAAGCTGCGTTCACGCAGTCGTTGGTCACAGGTGACTGGCAATCCCAAAATATCGGCGAAGGCGTGTGCGGTCTGTTGGGCACGGAACAGGTCGGAGGTCATCACCACCATGCGCCGGCCGGCGGCGGGAGCCTCCTCGAACTGGCGCGTATCAGTGCGTTCGGCGGCGTCAGGACCGGGCTGGGCGATGGCTTCGGGATGCTCGGCAAGTCGGTTCACCTTGGCCCAGTAATACCGTGAAGCGAGCGCGAATCCGGTCTGGTCAACCTGCCATTGGCCTACGATGTCGAGCGGCACATCGATCTGGCCTTGCAAGCGATGTTCGAGATTGTATTGCGTACGGCCATGACGCAGCATCATCACTTCATCGATCATCGGTTTTCGCCACCTCGTTCTCTTGCGGTTTGCCATACTCATCTCAGCACAACCCCTAGAATGGCGGCATGGAGATTTCTGAGTCGACTTGGGCGTTCATCGCCAAACACCGCCGTGAAGATGTGCGTGATGTGGCCTTGCACGCCAAGCATGATGGCGACGTGGATGTGCCGTTCGCGCTGGAGCAAATTGCCGGCTGGCAGCGCGCTTCACTCAAGCTACCTGACTGGGCGTCCCATGATGGGCTGATTTTCCCGCCGCAAGTCCCAATGGAACAATGTTCCAGCCAATTCACTGCACAGTACAAGGCTCGGCTGGCACAGCGATTGTTGGCCGAAGAAGCAGTCGACGACGACTCCCCGACATCCCTAGTCGATCTGACCGGCGGTTTCGGCGTCGACTTTTCTTACATGTCCCGAGTGTTCAATTGTGCCATATATGTGGAACAACAATCCATTTTATGTGATATCGCTCGCCATAATTTCCCGATACTCGGCCTTGACCACGCCGAAGTCATCAATGATGATTCAACAGCAGTGCTTGACACGCTTGGCCGAGTCTCCATGATCTTCCTCGATCCGGCCCGCCGTGACGATCATGGCTCGCGTACCTACGCGATTGCCGATTGCATGCCGGATGTGCTGACCCTGAAGGATATGCTGCTGGCCAAGGCACCGACGGTCATGGTCAAGCTCTCCCCCATGCTCGACTGGCATAAGACCGTCGCCGATTTCGCCGGCGCGGTACATGAGGTGCATATCGTCTCCACCGGGAATGAGTGCAAGGAATTGTTGCTGGTGTTGGGGCGCGGCCGTTACGCCTCACCGCTCGTGGTATGTGCTAATGACGAGCAGGTGCTGTCGTACAAGGCCGGCGATAACAGCGACAATCACACCACTATCAGCGATTCTGCCTTGGCTGCACGCAATACTTGCAATACCGAAGATTCCCTGTCTGAGGAAAGCGCGAACGACTTCGATTCCTCGCATTGGAAGTACCTTTACGAGCCCAACGCCTCAATCATGAAGGCCGGATGCTTTGATGTTCTCGAACAGCGCTTCGCCGTGCATCACATCAGCCCGAATAGCCACCTGTTCGTGGCGGCCGAACCTATTGCCGATTTTCCAGGCAGGTCATTCGCCATCGAATCCATCGCCACCATGAACAAGAAAGAACTGAAACAGCTATTGGCCGGCCTCACGCACGCCAACATCGCCGTACGCAATTTCCCCCTAACCGTGGCCCAGCTGCGCAAAAAACTCAAACTCAAGGACGGTGGTAGCACCTACCTCTTCGCCACCACCGACGCCCAAGGCCGTCACCTAGTACTGCGCACTAAAAAGCGAAAAAGTGGCTCCCTCTGACGAGGAAGCCACCAATACGTCAGCTAATCAGTCCTTGGCGATGGTCTTGCCGGCGGTCGGACCGGAGGCAAGGTCCTGGATCTCGGTGACTTCGAGAACCGGAATCACGGCCGGCTTCTTGGTGCCCTTTTCCTCGGCGACCTTGACCTGCTCGTTGTAGATGTCGTCGTCAACGTGCAGCACCACGTTGCCGCGGAAGCGGTAGCCCTGCTTCTTCTCGAGGTTGGCGAAAGCGATGACCAGCGGGGAACCGTTCTTGAGGTTCTCATAGTGCTGGCCGGCGGTGCGCTCGTGGTAGGCGATGTGCGTGTCGTCCAGCACGAACAGGGACATCTTCGGGCCGAGGTCCAGTTCGCCGTCCTTGGAGACGGTGGTGATCCAGCCAAGGTTGTTCTTGATGAATTCCTTGATTTCCGGAGTAATGACTGCCATGTCGAATCCTTTCATGATTGCTACGGATAACGTATCCTTACTCTTTCCAGAGTACCGGTTTCGAACGCGACTAGCCCGGATGTTCGCTGTGAGTAACCTCACCTTCGCACAGCTTTCATCCGGTTTTTGCCTGCTTGGCGATGCCATGCCCCGGTCGCGCACCAGCCACACACCTGTCACACACCCGACACCCATCGACCGGTCGATTTTGGCCGGTAGTTCCCGTAATCTGTGAGCCGAGAGAGCCACAAGTTTTCCTAACTGTCCTGAGGTGCACCATGGGTTTGGTCGAACGTTTCAGCAAGCTGCGCAGCCGCTGGTCCCGCAACTTTCCCCCGAATCTCGCCCGACTCATGTTGCTGGGCTGCGCTGCATTATGGGGTGGCAGCTATCTGCTCGCCAAATTCGCCATGGAGGCGATTCCGCCCCAATGGCTGATGGGTCTGCGCATGATCGGCGCCTGCCTGTGCATGCTGGCCTTGTTCCATAAGCACATCGTGCCGTATCTGACGCCGAAAATCATTGTGCCGGCGCTCGTGGTGGGCCTGACCTACTGGGGCACGATGGTCACCCAGACCATCGGCCTGCAGACCATTGAACCGGGCCGCAGCGCGTTCCTGACGGCCGCCTACTGCGTACTCACCCCGTTCGCCACGTGGATTATTTCAAAAAACCGCCCGAAGGCCATCAATCTGGTCGCCGGCGTGATCTGTCTGATCGGCGTCGGCTTCGTCTCGCTGAAGCCGGGCGGTTCGCTGTCGCTGAGTGCCGGCGACTGGCTGACCATCGCCACCGCGGTCATCTTCTCGTTCAATCTGACCTGCCTTGGTGTCTACACCAAACGCTTCGACCCTATCGCCGTCACTTTTGTGCAGTTCGGCGTTGCCGGCGTATTGTTCATCATCGGCGCGTTGTTCACCGAACCCATGCCGAACGCCAGCTGGCTGGCACCCTCAGTAGTGGCCAGCGTGCTCTATCTGTTCCTCGGCGCCACGATGAGTGCCCAGATCATGCAGAACATCGGTCTGGCTCACGTGCCTGCCTCGCAGGCGTCAATCATCATGTGTACGGAAAGTCTGTTCGCTGTCACGTTCTCCGCGCTGTTCTGGGGCGAGACAATCATGTGGAGTTCACTGGTGGGCTTTGCGCTGATCTTCGTCGCCGTGCTGATGTCGGTAATCAAGCCGACCAAACAGTCGCTGCACCGGAACTGACGATTCAGTTTCGGCCATGGATGGTCATGGGTTCTCCATTGCCCTGAACCGTTACGGTGAAGGCCGAGGCTCTTGAAGGCGTGCAATCGGAAATCGGACTTGGCATCGCCAAACTGCATTTCGAGTTGGGTGCCGGCAACGGCAGCTTCGCTTGGGCTGCATGACGTTCTGCTGAACGTCGTTTTCGCTCCAAGCGAACCAATTTCGGTTGTTCTTTGCGCTACTTTGCGCCACTTTGCGCTGATTCCCACTGCTCATCGGCACCATATTTTTGAGTCATTCCACATTCCGCTGGCTAGGTTTTGAAGGTCTCGTGTAGGCATCCTCTCGGTATCACCGAGCCTTAAGCAACCTTCCAGCCCGACACTTTACGGTCGTGTCTTGTGAAGAAGTTTTTCGAAGGTCTTTCCCTCTCATCCATCGTGGCGGGCACCCTTGCCGCCGTCACCTCATTCTTACTGGCATCGAAAATCGGTATCGCCGGCTCGGTAATCGGCGCGGCAGCCAGCTACATCGTCTCCGCGGTGGCCACCAAAATCTATCAAAACATACTCACCGCCTCCGGTGAGAAACTACAGTCGGCCTCGTCTTCCGGCAATGACGATGACACTACGGATAATAAGTCCGATAAGGCAGCCGAATCCGAGTCCGATACGACGATGACCGGCATGGTCAATACCGTTTCCACCGCGCGCAAGCCGCGCGAAGTCGTGTCCAATCGAGCGAACGGACGAACCTATTCGGTCAATGAACTGCGCAAGGCCCGCTCCCATAATTCGAAGCGCACCGCCATTATCGTCACGCTGGTATCCGGCCTGCTCGCCGTGGCAGTAACCGCCGGCATCGTCATGCTGGTCACGCAGGGCCGTGGCACGGACCATATCATCACTCCGTCCACCACGCCCACGCAAACCGACACCAAAACGCAGACCGACACGTCCAATCAGAATAACGGACTGCCGCAGCCGGGCATTACCGACGGTTCGAATGATTCCAACACCAAGGACTCCACATCCGGCTCGTCCAACGACGGCACCGATTCAAGCACGTCCGGCTCAACCGGCACCGACTCCTCAACCGATTCCAACACCAATGGATCCACCGATGGTTCGACCGGCACCGATTCCTCCACTAATTCGGGCACGACTGGCGGTTCCACCGGTTCCGGCACCACCGGAGGCACCACCGGCACCGGCAACGGTTCAACCGGATCGGGTTCAGGATCAGCCAATGGCTCCGGTTCCTCTTCCAGCTCCACGGGCGGATCATCCAGTTCAAACTCCGGTAATAGCGGTTCGAGCGGCTCCTCAACCGGTAGCAGCAGCGGAACCGGCATCAAATTCATTGGCTGACAATCGCCGACTCGATAGCAGCGATGGCGGCAATGCCAGTCAATGACGTGGGGCAATGAGAACATGGAACGTATGACTACCATCATTATGAATACCTCTGAGGGCAGCATCACCATCAACCTGTTCGACGACAAGGCTCCGAACACCGTGGCCAACTTCCTGGGCCTCGCCACCGGCGAGAAGGAATGGGCGGACCCGTACACCGGCCAGCCTTCCCACGGCAAGTTCTACAACGGCCTGACCTTCCACCGTATCATCAAGCAGTTCATGATTCAGGGCGGTTGCCCGCTGGGCACCGGTACCGGCGGCCCTGGCTACGAGTTCAACGATGAGATCGACCCGAGCCTGAAGTTCGACAAGCCGTACCTGTTGGCTATGGCCAACGCCGGTCTGCGTCGCGGCATGGACGGTAAGGTCCATGGCACCAACGGCTCCCAGTTCTTCATCACCACCGTGCCGACCCCGTGGCTGGACGGTCACCACACCATCTTCGGTGAGGTCGCCGATGACGACTCCAAGAAGGTCGTCGATAAGCTCGAAGCACTGGACACCGATCCGATGGATCGCCCGCTCGAGCCGGCCGTGATTCTGTCCGTGGACGTGGCGGAGTAAGACCGACAACATATACGAAAAGGTCCTGATTCTGAACCGCACCCCGATTGTTGGACTGAAGTAATTCAGATTCGATGATCGGAGGTGCGGTTTCTCATGTGTAGGGATCGCAGGCGTCATTACGATGACGGTTTCATGCGGGTCGTCGCCGACCTGATCCGGGGCGGGGCCGGGAGGCGTTCTCTCGCCCGCCGGCTTGGCGTGCCCGTCAGTACCGCGGGAAAATGGGTGTTGTCATACCGGTTTGGCGGGGAGGCGGCGCTCATGGGAGAACGCGAAGGCAACAGGAGATACGACTACGAGACGAAGCTCGCGGCGGTGCGCGACCATGTGGAGCATGGGCTGACGAAGGCCGAAGTCATGGAGAAGTACAGGATCGCGGGTCCCACCCCGTTGGAGCGCTGGTGCCGCGAGTACCGGTCCGGCGGCCCGGACGCGCTGCGTCCGAAACCGAAGGGCAGGCCCAGGGGCGCGAAATCCAAGCCGAGGCCGGCTCCCACAAGGGAACAGCTCCTTGAGGAGGAGAACGCGTACCTCAAGGCGAGGGTCGCGTACCTGGAAAAAGTCGACGCCCTGCTGGCGTGGAGATCGGCAACCGGGACAGAACGGTGATCGTCTCCATGCTGGCGGGGCTGGGACATCGGCTCCGGCACCTGCTCAGGGCGGCCGGACTGGCGAAAAGCACGTATTACCATCTTCTGTCGCATCCGGCCGCCGTGACCCGGCCGGACATCGAGCCGATGGTCGCCGAGATATTCGCGCGCACGCCCAACGGGTGCGGCCACCGGCAGATACGCATGTGCCTCGTGCACGAGTTCGGGGTGCGGGTGAGCCACAAGAGCGTGCTGAAGGTCATGAGGCGCATGGGCCTGGAATGCCGGATACGCAGGCCGAACCCGTACCGGAAATACAGCTCGTACCGGGACGAGACGGGCGCGAGGGCGGAGAACCTGCTGAACCGCGACTTCACGGCCGACCGGCCGTGGGTGAAGCTGGGCACGGACGTCACCGAGTTCAGGGTCGCCGACGGCAAGGCGTATCCGGCTCCCGTATACGATATGGGATCCAAGGAGATCGTGGCCTGGGACGTCAGCCGGCATCCCGACATGGCCCAGCAGCGGCGCCTGCTCGCCATGCTCGAGGAGAAGCTGCCCGAAGACGCCGACCCGATCCCGCACTCCGACATGGGCTGGCAGTACCGGCACCGGTGGTGGCGCGACCGGCTCGCGGGACTGAACATCCGCCAGTCCATGAGCAGGAAGGGCAACTGCATCGACAACGCCGCGACCGAGCAGGTGTTCGGCCACCTCAAGGACGAGTTCCACGCCGGACGCGAGTTCGCCTCATACGAACAGTTCAAGAACGAACTGGACGCGTACATCATCCACTGGAACACCAAACGCCGCCAGATACGACTGGAGGGACACACCCCGGAGGAATTCCGGAACATGTCCCTCACAGCCTAATCAGGTACCCTTAATAAACCACGTCCAACAATCGGGGCGCAGTTCAGGTATTCCAGTCAGGACCTTTTCGTGTTCTTGGCTCCCCTCTCTGAGAGGGAGCCAGAGTAAGGTAACGGCCTACTTCATCTTGCGCAGTCGAGGTTCGGCGGATTCCTTGGCACCAGTGATGCGGTACACGTCGAACACGCCATCAATCTTGCGCACGGCTGCCAGCAACGAGTTGAGATGCTGCGGATCGGCCATTTCGAAGCTGAACTGGCTGGTGGCCACGCGATCGGAACCGGTGGCGATCGTACCGGAAATGATGTTCACGCCATGGTCGGAAAGCACACGTGTCACGTCCGAAAGCAGGTTTCGTCGATCCAGCGCCTCGACCTGAATCTTGACCATGAACAGGCCCTTGGTGCTGGTCCATTCGACTTCGACCACACGCTCAGGCTGCTTGTTTTTCAGATCGATCATGTTCTGGCAGTCGGTGCGGTGCACGGATACGCCCTGATTACGGGTGATGAAGCCGATGATATTGTCACCGGGCACCGGCATGCAGCAACGGGCCAGCTTGATCCACACATCGCCCACGCCCTTGACGGACACGCCGGTGGAGCTGCTGGAGGCCTTGCGTTCCATGGGCTTCAGCGGCAGGACTTCCTGCTCGACTTCCTCATCGACCTCGTCGGCACCCGCATCCTTGACCAGATGCGAGATGACGTTCTGCGTGGAGACCTGTCCGTCACCAATGGCGGCGAACACGGCGTCCGCGTTCGGGAAGTTAAGGTCGTCGGCCACACCCACCAGTGCTTCGGGCGTAAGCAATGTGTTGACCGGCAGATTGCGCTTGCGCATCGCGCGGGTCAGCTCGTCGCGGCCCTCCTCGATGGCTTCAGTACGACGCTCCTTGGAGAACCACTGACGAATCTTGTTGCGGGCCTTCGGGCTCTTGACGAAGCTCAGCCAATCGCGTGACGGGCCGGCTGTATCGGATTTGGACGTCAGAATTTCGACGGTATCGCCATTATCGAGCGTGGTGTCGAGCGGCACCAAACGACCGTTGACGCGCGCGCCCATCGTACGGTGGCCCACTTCGGTGTGCACGGCGTACGCGAAGTCGACCGGCGTGGCGTGAGCGGGCAGGGATACGATTTTGCCTTTCGGCGTGAACACGTAGACTTCGGACGAGCCAAGGTCTTCCTTGAGCGAGCCCAAGAATTCGTTGGAATCAGGGGTTTCGCTGGTCCAGTCGGCGAGCTGCTGAATCCATTTGAGGTTATCGACCTCGGAAAGCTCCTGATTGTTTTCATCACGCTTTCGATCGGACTTGTCCGGCGAGCTCAGGGCGCGGCCGGCCTGGCCGTTTTCCTTGTATTTCCAGTGCGCGGCGATGCCGAATTCGGCGCGGCGGTGCATGTCCCAAGTGCGAATCTGGATTTCGACCGGCTTGCCACCGGGGCCCACCACCGTGGTGTGCAGCGACTGGTACATGTTGAGCTTCGGCATGGCGATGTAGTCCTTGAATCGGCCGGGAACCGGGTTCCACCGCGCATGCACGGCACCAAGCGCCGCATAGCAGTCCTGAATGGTGTCGACGATGATGCGCACACCGACCAAATCGTAGATGTTCGCGAAATCATGGCCGCGCACGATCATCTTCTGGTAGATGGAGAAGTAATCCTTCGGGCGTCCGGTGACGTATGCCTTGATGTTCTGCTCGTCGAGATCCTCGTTGATCTCCGCCAGAATCTGCTTCAGGTACACATCGCGCTGGCCGGCTCGGCGAGCCACCAGCACCACGATCTCGTTGTAGATCTTCGGGTAGAGCACCTTGAAGCTCAGTTCCTCGAGCTCCGTCTTGATGGCGTTCATACCGAGTCGGTTGGCCAAAGGTGCGTACACGTCAAGGGTTTCACGCGCCTTCTTCTGGGCGGACGTGGTCTTCACATAGCGCCAGGTGCGAGCGTTGTGTACGCGGTCGGCGAGCTTGACCACCAAGGTACGCACGTCGCGGCTCATGGCCACCACGAGTTTGCGAATGGTTTCGGCTTGGGCGGAATCACCCACTTCAAGCTGACTCAGCTTGGTAACGCCATCGACCAGACCGGCCACGGTGTCGCCGAATTCGGCGCGGCATTGATCCAACGTATAGTCGGTGTCTTCCACCGTGTCGTGCAACAGGCCGGCTGCCACCACGATCGGGCCCATGCCCAGATCCGCGAGAATCTGGGAAACGGCCAGCGGGTGGATGATGTACGGCTCGCCAGACTTGCGGCGCTGGGCGGAGTGCTGGATGACGGCACGCCGGTAGGCACGGTCAAGAATGGACAAATCCTCATCGGGGTGATGGGACTTGCACACCTTCTTGATTGGATCCAGCGGATTGAGCGGATCGGCACTGATCTCACAACCCAACTTACGGGCGGCGTACTGCTCGCCATCAATCTCTGCCATGCCAGTCACCTCCCTCGTCATGAAGTTCATTGTAGCCGCGAACCGGAGCCTTGTGCATTCACCTGTTCGCCATCATTGGTTCCACAACCGTTGTTGCCGTCATCACCTTAGTCATTCAACCGGCCTAATCCGGTCAGGACGCCACTCCCGTCGAACCGAACCCGCGTTCGGCGCGATCGGATCCGGGCAGTGTCTCGGCCGGGATGAACCGAGCCTCAACATACCGCTGAATCACCAATTGAGCGATGCGATCGCCCGGATGGAAGACGGCGGTGTGCTTCGGATCGAGGTTGATCAGAGGCACCTTGATCTCGCCACGGTAGCCGGCATCAACGGTGCCAGGCGCGTTGAGCACGGTGACGCCCTGCTTGGCGGCCAGCCCGGAACGCGGATGCACCAACGCCACGTAGCCCGCAGGTAGGGCGATGGCCACGCCGGTGGGAACCAGTGCCCGTTCAAAAGGCTTCAGCGTCACATCGACGGTGGTGATGAGGTCGGCACCGGCATCGCCCGCGTGGGCATAGTGCAGCTGGGCCGGATGTTCGGGGTCGAGGCTCTTGACCAGGACCTCGGTGGATTCGGGCTCGTTGTAGGTCTCGTCGAACGCCATCAGGCGGCGCACTCCTCACACACCGGCTGGCCATCCTCGTCCGTGTAGGCGAGCTGGCTGCGATGCTTGACCAGGAAGCACTGCGAGCAGATGAACTCGTCACCCTGCATGGGGATGACGGTCACCGAGGAATCCTCGTTGCTCAAATCGGCGCCCGGCAGTTCGTAGTCTTCGGCGATGGCGTTCTCATCGTCGTCGATGTCGCTCGAGGCGTTCTGCGAGGACTTCCCCAGCGCCTGCAGCGATTCCTCGTCCTCATCCTTGTTGCGGGGGGAATCATAATCCTGAGCCATCATGGTCCTTTCGTCGTCTTTGGTTCGTAAGTCGATATATATAGCACGGTCAGCGCCGTACTCGCCCATAGGATACACGATTTGAAATACTCGTAAAGTTCGACACGTGGGGCATACTTAAAAGAAGTAATGTCTTTGCGACGGAAAGTGGTGCGAATATGCCAGATGATCGGCTTGAAAAAGCCCGTTTCGTGCGCGTGAGCAAGACGGGGGACCTCGTATTCTCCCTTGGCGGCAGGGAAATGGCTGTGAGCGTGGACGACACGCTCGAACGGGCGATTCTTGAGGCCAAGCAGGTCAGAAGCGAGATGCGACAGGCTCCCCAGCCGCATCAGCAGTCCACTTTGCCGATTTCCCAGATACAGTCGCTGATTCGCGCCGGTGCCGATCCGGCCCGTGTCGCGGAGAAATATCATCTGAGCGAAATGCTGGTACGTCGTTTCTCCATGGCTGTGGAGACCGAGAAACAGTATGCCATCGAACAGTTCCTTGCCGTGGCGGCACCCAAAGACAGCAGGGTGCGCACCATCAGCGAACTGGTGGAACGCACGCTGGCCTCTGCGGGAATCGGCATGGAATCAGTGACCTGGAAATCCACCCGACGTGGACTTGAGCCTTGGCGCATCGTGGCGATATTCACTTCCGCGGGCCGTGAGATCCATGCCGAATGGACGTGGAATATGCACGACAATTCCGTGATGAGCCTGAACAATGCCGCTCGAAAACTGCTCGGCGAACAGAATCCGGAATCAGCCACGGATTCCAAACTCAAGCCGACGATTCCCGAACTGCCCGGCGACTCCGTACGCTCCGCGCGTATCGAGCGCGCCGTGTCTGCTTGGGCGGCTCCTACGCCTTCGATTCCGGCCGCACGGCCTGCCGCAATCCGGCCCTCTGTCACTTCCACAGGTTCCATGCCCCCAGTGGATCTATCCACGTCCATCTCACCGGCCACGACCCAGGCTCATGGCACTACGGCCCCCAGTCCGGTCTCTTCGCAGACCGCCGGATCTGTTTCGCCATCTGCCGCAGGATTACAGCAATCGCCTGCCACGGCACCAGAGCAGGGCTCTGACAATGTTTCGGACAAGACCATACGGAGTGGCCCCAATGCACAGCTAGTAGCCACCGAGCAGGAGCGGGCGGCCGAATCCGCCGCCACCGAACATGAGGCACCAGCCAAACCGGCCAAGCGTAAATCAGGACGTTCGGCCGTACCAAGCTGGGACGAGATTCTGTTCGGAGACTGAATTTCCGAATCAGGCCATATCGATCAGGCAGGGAATATCCATTTCCAATGCTGTTTGGGAGCCATGCACGCTCGGCAGGTGGGTGGCCTTGTCTCCTTGCGTACGCGAATCGACGAGGGTCACGGCTCCCGCTGCCTGCACGACCACATCGCCGAGCATTGGCCGGACTCGCTCGCAGACCGGTCCAAACAATCCGTCCGCGATGGCCTCATCCTTGGTCCGCACCAAGGCTCGGTCTTGCAGACAATCGCGCCACCGGCAAGCTATATCCTCAGGTCGTTCATCCGGCTCGGCATACAGCATCAGCGAGCGCGGCTCCCCCCCGACCAGTGACACGCCTCGGGTGAGCTGCGGTTCAACGGCGATGTCAATCCGCTGGTCCATGTCGGTTTGCACCATGCCGTGGTCGGCTACGATGACGATCAGCGTGCCTTTGGGTGCGCTGCGTTTCAGGAGCGCGAGCTGGGCGTCGATATGTTCGAATGCGGCCACCCAGTGTTCGGAATCCCACCCGTAATTGTGGCCGACTTTGTCGGCGTCACGGATGTACAGGTAGGTCAGGCCGGGGGTGCGGGAGGCGCGTGCGGCGGCCAGCACACGATCGCGTGGGGTGACGTTGCTTTGATAGTCGGTGCCTCGCAATGCGGCTTCGGTCAATGGCGATTTGGAGAACTTGGGCAACCCCGAGCTCGTGACGCGCACCTCTTGAGCCGCAAGTTTCTCGAACACCGTCTCCTCGCGCTGCAGGTCGAGCGGATCGACCATGGGCGGCACAGGAATGTGCGGATTGGCTGGTTTGGGTGCCAGCGCGTCTTTGAACTGGATGAGTTGGATGAGCTTATGGCTGGCGGGTTCGAGCTGCGTATAGCCCGCCATTGCGGTCAGTCCCGGGCAGGTTCCGGTACCGAATGCGGCCATGGCCGCCACAGTGGTGCTTGGAGCGCAGGTAGCGATGGGACGCTGATTGGCGCTTTCGTTCATCAGCGAACGCAGATAGGGCGCGTGGCCGAGGCGCATGGCGAGGTTCCAGTAGCCCAGGCCGTCCACGAGCACCACGATGGCCGATTCGGCATCGGGCAGCCCCAATGCGCGCTGGCAGGCCTTGGGATCGGCGTGGACCTTGGTGGGGGTCGGATGTCCGATGGCGGCGGACAAGGCGGGCAGCACGGCGGACAGGTGCAGTGCTCCCCCACGCCGATCGGCCGGGGCGTCATCCCCATAGCCCACTGTGGGCACCAGCCGCAGCAACTCGTCCATATCCGGCGTCTCAACACTCATAGTTGCCCATTCAAGTAGCACCCCTCCCCTTGGCTCAGTGCGCAGAGAACGGTTCTCAATAACAACTGTGCGCTCCAACGCACATAATCAAACAAACGCACATCGACTGAAACACTGGAATCACGCCGTTTTATCGGCAAACATGTGCGATTGGCGCACCGAAACCAGCGCACAGTTGTTATCGAGAACCGTTCTCTGCGCACTGTTTCGCGCCCTCCCGCTAATATGGGGGCGTTCGAAAGGGAGTTTCATGGCATCACACCGCAAACCGTCCGCGCAAACCTACGATCCGCGCACGGTCAAGGAGCATATCGTCGAGACGCCGCTGAACGAGGAGATGAGCAAGTCCTTCCTCGAGTATGCGTATTCGGTGATTTACGCACGCGCACTGCCCGATGCGCGCGATGGCTTGAAGCCGGTGCAGCGCCGCATCGTCTACCAGATGGGCGAGATGAACCTGACTCCCGACCGCCCATATATGAAGTCCGCCCGCGTGGTGGGCGAGGTGATGGGCAAGCTCCACCCGCACGGTGATTCCGCGATCTACGAGGCCATGGTGCGTTTGGCACAGCCGTTCGCGATGCGTCTGCCGCTGGTAGACGGCCACGGCAACTTCGGCTCGCTGGATGACGGCCCTGCGGCCTCCCGTTACACCGAGGCCAGGCTTGGCCCAGCCGCTCTCGGCATGAACGCGGATATCGATGAGGACACCGTCGACTTCACGCCGAACTATGACAACAAGCTCAAGGAACCGACCGTGCTGCCGGCCGCCATCCCGAATCTGCTGGTCAACGGCGGCTCGGGCATCGCCGTGGGCATGGCCACGAACCTGGCCACCCACAATCTGGGCGAGGTGGTAAACGCCGCCAAGTTCCTCATGGCGCATTCGGACGCCACCCTGGAACAGCTGATGCGTTACGTGCCCGGCCCCGACTGGCCCACCGGCGGCACGATCATCGGCCGCGACGGCATCCGTGAGGCCTATGCCACTGGCCGTGGTACGCTCACCACGCGCGCCGCCACGCATATCGAGCATGTCACGGCCCGCAAGCAGGCCATCGTGGTCACCGAGCTGCCGTACATGGTGGGCCCGGAGAAGGTAATCGAACGTATTTCCGACGGTGTGAAGAACCGCAAGCTGGAGGGGATTTCCGGCGCGTTCGATCTGACCGATCGTCATAACGGCACGCGTATCGTCATCGAGATCAAGACTGGTTTCGACCCGCATGCGGTTCTGGTGCAGTTGTTCAAGCACACACCGTTGCAAGACAACTTCGCCATGAACAACGTGGCGTTGGTGGAGGGCCGCCCGCACACGATGGGTCTGAAGGAGATGCTTCAGGTGTGGGTGGACCACCGCCGTGTGGTGATTCGCCGCCGCAGTGAATATCGCAAGAAGAAGGCGCTGGAGCGCCTGCACCTGGTCGAGGGCCTGCTGCTGGCCATGTTGGACATCGACGAGGTGATTCAGGTAATCCGCACCTCGGATGATGCGGATGCCGCGAAGAGCCGTTTGATGGTCGTTTTCGATTTGGACGAGGTCCAGGCTCAGTACATCCTCGACCTGCGTCTGCGCCGACTGACCAAGATGAACCGTATCGAGCTTGAGGCCGAACGCGATGATCTGAAGAAGCGTATCGAGGAGCTGACCCGGATCCTGGCCTCCGCCGAGGCGCTCGACCAGGTGGTCACCGACGAGATGGACGAAGCGGTCGCCAAGTGGGGCTCGCCGCGCCGTACCGTGCTGCTGGATGCCGACCCGGATGGCACGTTGACGCCGGTCGTGGCGCAGGGTGCCGGAGCTTCGGGCGTGTCCAAGTCCGCGCTCGAAGCGGTGAAGGCCGCCACTACGATCTCCTCCGCCGAAGCCGATGTGGCCGCAGCCGCAGCCGCGGCCAAGAAGACCGGCGAACAGTCCACGCTGACCGGAGCCTTGAAGATCGAGGACGAGCCGTGCGTGGTGATGATGAGCGCTACCGGTTTGATTGCCCGTACCACGCCAAGCGCGATGGACGTGTTCAATGCACGATCCACTTCCGATGAGCGTTTGAGAGACGATCAGATCACCACAATCTTCGAGACTTCCACGCGCGCTACGTATGGGCTGGTCACGTCGGCCGGCCGCCTGGTGCTCGCGCATGTGGTTGATTTGCCTGCCTTGCCCGCTGCCGCCACATTGTCGCTGAAGGGAGGAGTTCAGGCCGACGAACTGATCGGCATGACCGAATCCACCGATCCGATTCGCGGTGAGCGTGTGATTACGGCGATTGCCATGGAGCAGCCGACGTCCGGCAAGACCAGTGCCAAGGACGAGAGCGAGGATGGCGGAGCCGCCGAGGCCAAGCCGTTGCCGTCGCTGGCTATCGGTACCCGTAACGGTGTCATCAAGCGTTGGAATCGTGAGGCACCCACCACCATGGATTCTTGGCCCGTCATTGATCTGAAAGATGGCGACGAAGTGGTATTCGCCGCCGTGGCCGAGGATGACGACCGTCTGGTGTTCATCTCCTCCGATTCCTCGCTACTGACCTTTAAGGCGAAGAACGTGCGCCCGCAGGGTCGTACTGCGGGCGGTATGGCCGGCATCAAGCTGGCCAAGGGCGCCCGTGTGGCGGCCTTCAACGTGGTTCCCGCCGGCAAGGTGGCATGGACCTATGAAGAGGGCGAGAACGGCTTGACTTCCGGATCCGGTGCAGTGGTGCTCACCGTGGCCGGCGATTCCGATGCACTGCCCGGCACCGAAAACGGCGCGGCGAAGGTCACTCCGCTGGAAATGTACCCCACCAAGGGTCGCGCTACCGGCGGCGTGCGTTCCCAGCGATTCCTGAAGGGCCAGAACACGCTGATTCTTGCCTGGGTGGGCCTCTACCCGTTGCACGCCTCTACATCCGCAGGCTCTCCGGTCGAGCTTCCCAAGCCCGATATGCGCCGAGACGGTTCCGGAGTAGACCTCGCCTCCCCCATCGCCTTCATTGCGTAACCTCAATTAAGCTCCCTCTGATGGGCCGAGCCGTAAAGCAAACACCCCAGTGGGGTGTTTGTAGGCGAGGAGCGAACGATAGTGAGCCAAACAATAGAGAAGAGACCCTAAACCCGGCCTACACTAAGCATTAAGGAGGCGGCGATGAGACTACTGGTTGCCGTATCCAATGAACCGTTGGCCCACGCCATTCATGGTGCCCTGCTTGCCGGTCGTCATGAGGTGTCTTTGGCAAGCACCGGTAGTATCGCGCTCGCCGCTGTCGCCAAGGAGTCATTTGACGCAGTGATTCTTGATGAATCCCTGCTCGGCATTTCCACCGAGCAGCTCATCGAATCCCTACGCAATGCCCGTGCCTCCGTCAAGATTCTGCTGCTGACTTCGACGCCACTCAGCAAAACCATTGGTGAAGGCAGCCGCTGGCGAGCGCTGCCTGACGAGTACGCCCCTATCGAAGAGACGCCCTACAACTCCTTCAGCGCGGATTCACGCGCAAACAACTCAGATGCCGAAGCCGAACAACGCTCGGACAATGCCGCCGCTAGCGCACAAGCTAACGCACGACACCCGGATGTCGTGCTGAGCAAACCATTCTCCGATGGCGAACTGCTCTCATACGTCGGCTCGCTTGCCACCGACTCCCCCGCCATGATCATTCGTGGCAATCTCACGTTGGACACCACGAATCACAAGGCCTACTACGCATCCACTCACAGCGCAATCTCACTGTCCCGTCTGGAATACAGTTTGCTTGAAGCGCTGGTCAAGGCTGATGGCCAGTTCGTCAACACCAGCGAGTTGGTCAAACTTGTCGGCGGCCCATTCTTCGAGCAACAAGGCTTACTCAAGAACGCCCTCTACACACTGGATAAGAAGCTCACCCGCGCCGGCCTCATCATGACCCAACGCGGCTCCAACTACCGCATTCGATAGCTGGGCTCAATCAGTACAGCCGCATGCCTTGGGGAACGGGGGTGAAGCCGGACTGGTGGAGGATGCGGGCGAAGGGGTGACGGGCGTTGAGGGGTTCGCCATTGATGTCGCTGAATGTCACGGAGCCGGTGCCATTGCGTTTGAGGGCGTAGGCCAGTTCTGTGGCGGCCTTGCGCATTTGTTCGTCGGAATCATTGACAGCGGCTTCATGGCTGACCGATTGATCGAACGCTGTCAGGTGCTTGGCTTTGGCGGCCGCGTATAGTAGCGCGCCTTGCGCATTGAGCACGACCGTGGCTCCGATACGGCGTGCCGGTTTACCCGCACCGGCAGGCGCGTCCGGCCACGCGATGGCGGAGCCACTGAGATTTGCGGGGTCGAGCACACTCAATGCCACCACGGACTGGCCGCGATGCTCTGACGGATGACGCAACGCATCCACGGTGTCGCGCTCGGCAAATTGGGCCGCGCCGAAACCACGGACGAACATGCCTCGTACCAGTCGACCATGCTCCTCCATGCGATTCAATACCGGATACAACGCTGAGTAGCCACCCGGGATATTTTCCTTGTCAATCACCGGCTGCGCGATGACGCCATACCTGTCCAGCAACGTCTCGACCAGTGCGAGTGCCCGTTCGGTCTGGTCGGTGTCTTCGGCTTCAGCTTGCCCGATTACGGCGGACCACAAACCTCCTAACGTCATATCCGTAGTGGCTCGGCGAATCGGAGCGACACGCCCACGACGACGTGATGTAGTGGATTTACGCGGGCTTGCTGCGCCTGCGGTTAATGCACGCACCGGCGCGAAGCTGGAATTGGTGACCTTACCTTGCCAGACCAAGCTCCACAAGGCATCCTTGAACTGCTGTTCGCTCCACTCTTGCGGAATGATTTCGCCGGTGTTTGGATTGATGTCCGGCTCCGCGGTCTCATTCCACGCACGTTTGGCGGCATCCATCAGTTGACGGGCATGGAACGCTCCCCCTGAGTCCAGTGCGGTCAGAATCGCTTCCGGCATGGTGGCGTCTGAGGCGTTCGATGTCGTACCATGTTCCACACCGCTGAACAAAATTGAATCCGCCGGATAGAAAGCAACCTCACCGGGGTCCATCGCACTGGTTCCCCCGGTTTTTGAGCCGACCCAGACCACATCGCCGCTGGTCAGCAACTCATCCAGCAATGCAGGTTGGTAGTCTCGTACTCGTGCGGGGAATACTGCCGACTCCCAGAGTGCAGTGGGCAGTGATATGCCCTCCAGCTGCTCGATAACGCGCATGAGCCCGTCAGCACCTTCATATCGTTCGCCGCCGACCGGCCCGATACCTTGTCGGTCGATAAGAAACATCTGGAACGCCTCTGGTTCTACTGGCTTGACTGCTTTACGCGCCTTGGCCAATGAGCGAGACCGAATACGGCGGAATACGTCCTTATGGAGCCACTGTTGGCCTTGCTCGTCATCATCTACAAAGTGGCCTTGCAGCAACTCGCCTTTGGCAGCCAGCACATCCAGAGTGTGCACGGCATCCGTAGCATCGAGGTGTAGATCGGCTATGAGCTGATCGGCGGTGAAAGGACCATGGGTTTTGGCGTAACGGGTCACGCGACCAGTCACATCATCGTCGGCAAGCTCATTCCAGAAAGTGTGCTCCCCCAGTTCCTGTTCGACTTCGCGAATCACGTCCGGGTTGAGCACTTGTGCCATATCGGTGGTGCCGAGCAAGCGTTCGAGCACGTGCGGATCGAGAGACAGCAGTTGCGCGCTACGCTCGGCCTGAGGTTGGTCATACTGGTACATCACCACGCCGACGAAGCCAAAGAGAATGTTCTCGGCGAAAGGCGATGGCGACTCGGTTTCCACGTCCTTCACGGTAATGGTGCCGGCTTGCAATCCGGTCATCACCTCGTTCAGGGCGGGCATGTCGTATACGTCTTGCAAACATTCGCGCGCGGTTTCCAGCAGCAGCGGAAAGTTCTTGGCCATACGTGCGGATTGCAGGAGCTGTGCGGCGCGCAGTCGCTGCTGCCATAGGGGCACGCGACGGCCCGGGTCGGATCGCGGCATGAACAGTGATCGGGCGGCGCATTCGCGGAATCGTGCGGCAAATAGCACGGACTCGCCCACTTGACGCTCTACATCTGCTTTGAGGTCTTCTGGGTCGAAAAGGAACAGGTCTTGAGCAGGAATATGTCCGTCACCGTCCGGTAGCTGAATGACGATACCGTCATCGGCGGCATATACCTGCCCGTCGAAACCGTAGCGTTGGCGCAGTCTGCGGCTGATGGCCATGGACCACGGTTCGTGAACGCGGCGGCCGAAGGGGCTTAACAGCACGATGCGCCATCCGCCGTCTTCATCGCGTGTGCGCTCCACGATAAGGGTTTGGTCGCTGGGGACTGCACCAGTGGCGGCTTGTTGCTCGGAGAGTAGGCGGGCCAAGTTGGTGATGGCGTTGGCATCTAGGCCATCGTGGTGGAGACGGGTGAGGATTGTTGGGATGAAGGTTGGGACAGCTGGACCTTCTGCGGCAGACCTCCCCTCAGTCCGCTTCACGTCTAATCCGGCGGCGATTTCTCGGGTGAAGCGGGCTATGGTACGGCTGAAACCGTAGTCACGGCCAGCGCCTTCACCGTGCCAGAACGGCAGGCGGGCGGTGCGGCCCGGAGCCGGAGTCACGACCACACGATCACGGGTGATTTCCTGAATCTGCCATGTGGAGGTGCCGAGCGTAATGACATCGCCCACGCGCGATTCGTAGACCATCTCCTCATCCAACTCGCCGACGCGACGCTGGCCTTTGCCGGCGTCCGCCTCAGGCAGGACCACGGTGTACAGCCCTCGATCGGGAATCGTACCGCCAGAGGTAACGGCCACTTTCTGCGAACCGGGACGGGCGGAAATCAGGCCATTATCCCGATTCCATACCAGTCGCGGCCGGAAGGCCGAGAATTCCTCGCTGTTGTATTCGCCGGACATCATGCCGATTACCGCATCGAACATGTCACGTGGCAGTTCGGCAAACGGCGCAGCACGACGCACTGTGGCATACCAGTCATCAGCGTTCAAATCGTGCATCGCGGCAGCGGCCACGGTCTGCTGGGCAAGAATATCGAGCGGATTGCGCGGCACGGCCAATGGTTCTATATCGCCGGCAATCATGGCTTCCAGACTCGCGGCCCCAGTGACAATCTGCTGACGGGTGAGCGGGTAGAACAATGCGTGAGAGACGCCACCGACCTGATGATCGGCACGGCCTACACGCTGCAATCCGGAGGAGACCGACAACGGCGTATCGACTTGAATCACCAAGTCGACCGAGCCCATATCAATGCCGAGCTCCAAACTGGAGGTGGCCACCACGCAACGCAATTCACCACGTTTAAGCCGTTCCTCAATCATTTTGCGACGGTCTTTGGAAACCGACCCATGATGAGCCATGGCGATGACATCATCGCCCTCATGTGAGCCGACAAGCATGGTGGTGGAGCCGACCACAGCATCGTAATGCGTGGAGAACCCTTCGCGGCCTTCCGGAGAGCCCAGATCCCGCACAGTGTCGGGATTGGTGCCATGCCGGGTCTGCGCATACAGATCGTTCAAGCGCGCAGTGAGTTTCTCAGCCACACCACGCGAATTAACGAACACCAATGTAGTGCGGTGCGCGAGAATCTCATCCAAAATACTGCGTTCCACCACGGGCCAAATGGAACCGGAGGTACGGTCGCCCGCCGCTCCAACCAACGCGGAGGAATCGAACGCATCACTCGCATCAGAATCGTCCCCAGAAGTGGAAGAAACATCTCTATCATCCACCGGCACAATGCCCCTGCGTTCAGCAAGTCGCTGCATGGCCGGCGTGACACCACTGATATGCGGAGCGGACCGTTCAGCATCCACGCCACCGACACGCTGCTTGGCATTCACGGACTGCAAATCACGCATGTTTTCCAACGGCTCAATCATGCGCAAATCCATTGCAGGCCGCCCACCGGGATTCACGATGGTAACCGGTTGCCCGCCGCCCAGGAATCGCGCCGCCTTTTCAGGCGGATTCACCGTAGCGGATAGACCAATGCGCTGCATATGACGATCGCCACGGCCAGCATCGACGGCGGCATCACCGCCCTCATCAGCATCTGCATCGATTGCATCTCGCTTGCGCGATTCTGTGACAAGGTTCTCCAGCCGTTCCAGACTTACCGCCAAATGTGCGCCGCGCTTGGTGCCCGCCACTGCATGAATCTCATCGACGATCACCGTATCGACAGTGCCGAGAATCCGCCCTGCCTTCGAAGTGAGCAACAAATACAACGATTCTGGCGTGGTAACGAGGATATCCGGTGGATGGGAGGCTATGCGTCGCCGCTCCTGTGCGGTGGTGTCGCCTGAACGAGTGGCGACCGCGATCTTCGGCACGGGCAGCCCTTGCGCCTCGCATTGTGCAGCAATGCCCTCCAAAGGCTGTTCTAGGTTCTTGGCCACATCGGCCGCGAGCGCCTTTAACGGCGAGATATACAGCACACGCACACCGGCACGCCGCGTGCGTGGCACGGTCATCAATCGGTCGATGGCTGAGAGAAACGCGGCCAATGTTTTACCGGAACCGGTAGGGGCGATGACCAAGACATTGCGACCGGAATGGATTGCCGGCCATGCCTGAGCCTGTGCCTCGGTCGGCTGACCGAAGGCATGCTCGAACCACATCTTGGTGGGTTCGGAAAACAGGCTCAGGCTTTCGTACATATGTACGATTATAGGTCAGCTGAAGTAGGCGATGACTTCTTCGGCGGTACCGTAGGCACTTTGGGCACCAAGCTTGGTGGCCGCATAGGCGGAGACGTAGGAGCCGATTTGCGCGGATTGCAGCAGCGTATGACCGGCGGCCAAGCCAGCCAGCACGGTCCCCATGAACGAGTCGCCGCAACCGGTGGTGTCCACTGCATTGACTTGCGCGGCGGATACGCGATGCCAACGTCCGTTCTCGATCACCACCGATCCCGACGCACCAAGCGTCACTATCGCCCGGTCGAATCCGTAATCGGTGAATCGTTCGGCGACCTCATACCAGTCGAGTGATTCCACGTCATCATCCGGCAGGCCCAGCAGTTGAGCCACTTCATGCTGGTTGACCAGCAGAATATCCGTGGCTTCCACCAGTTCGTGAGGCAGCTCGTCCATAAATGGCGAGTCGTTGAGCAGCACGGTCACGCCAGCGTCATGCGCGGTCTGCGCGGCGGCGATAACGGTGGCAATCGGGCTCTCCAAACACAGTCCCAATACCGCGCATTCGGCGATGGTCGTGCGATGTGATTGCACATAGCCGGCACTTGCCTTGGCATTGGAACCCGGCGAATAGACGATGGTGTTCTCGCCCTCAGCGCTCACGGTGATTACCGTGGTGCCGCTGGGGCCTTCGACATGCAGGATATCGGCGGTGTCGACGCCGGCCTCATCCAGCTTGCTTAATAGGAAGTCCGCGTTGGAGTCCTCGCCCACCGCGCCCAGCAACTGGACATTGACACCGAGACGAGCGGCGGCAGACGCCTGATTCGCGCCCTTGCCGCCCGGCAGCACTTTCATGGCACCACCATTGACGGTTTCACCTGGCTTGGGTAGTCGTTTAGTGGTTACGGTGTAATCGGCGTTCATCGAGCCGACCACGATTACCGAGCCCGGCGCATCCTTCAGCGCTTCCAATCGTTCCCGTACGGGCTCGGGCATCTGTTCATGTTCTTCTTCACTTATCACCATGGGCTCCAAGCATAGTAGGCGTCGGGCCCAAATGCGCATATGATCAGCCGCGCAACTTGCGAAGACGCTCGTGCATGGCCACCATCAGCACCAAGAGCACCAGCAAATACCACGGGTAGAGACTGATTGTCGCATATTGCGCGATGATGCCGAACAGTGGCGGCATGAGCAGTGAGCCCACATAGGCGCAGGCCATCTGCACGCCGACGATGGCCTGCGATTTGTCTTCGCCGAAGTAGGCCGGCGTCGAGTGGATGACGCACGGATAAATCGGCGCGCACCCGAAGCCGATGACCACCAGCCCAACGACCACGCCAAGGTGGTGAGGCAATGGCACGAACATGGTGAGGATGCCGGCGAACACCAGCACTTGGCCGAGGCGAATCATGACCGGGTCCTTGAATCGCATGGTCAGGAAGCCGGAAAGCGCACGGCCCACGGTGATGCCTACGTAGAATAGGCTGGCCCAGCTGGCGGCGGTGATCTTGTCGATGCCGCTGTGCATCACCATATAGCTGGAGGCCCACAGGCCCGCCGTGGATTCGACGGCGCAGTAGCAGAAGAACATCACGAGGATTTCCTTGGCACCGCGAATGGCGAGCACGCCGGCCACGCCGAGCGGTTTGCGTTCAGCAACAGACACCCCTTCAGCAGTGCCAAATCTCTCGGCATTGCCGTCAGATGATGCGGTGTCATCGGTCGATTCGCCGACCGCAATTGCGCCACGTTTCTTCCACAGTGGCAGGCTCAGCACCAGGATGACGGTCAGCATCACCTGCAGGATCGCGATGTACCGATAGCCCCACGGCCAACCTTGGCCTTGAGAGAGCGCATAGCCCATGATGTAGGGGCCGACCGATGCGCCGACGCCCCACATGCAGTGCAGCCAGCTCATATGCCGGCTTTCGTAGTGAATGGCTACGTAGTTATTGAGCGCCGCATCCACTCCGCCCGCGCCAAGGCCGTATGGTATGGCGATGGCCAACAGCACCCAGTAATTCGAGGTAACGGAGAAACCGGCCAAGGCCGCCGCAGTCAACGCCACCGAAACGGCGGTGACCTTGCCTGCCCCGAATTTCAATGTCATTCGGTCCGAAAGCAGCGCCGAGACGATCGTGAACATGGAAATCACCGCGGAGATGCCGCCGGCCCACGCCACCGGCACGTTCAGATCCTGGCTCATGGTGGGCCATGCGGATCCGAGTAGCGAATCCGGCAATCCCAGACTGATAAACGCCACATAGATGACGGCAAGCAACAGACTGGCCATGTCCCATCTCCCATTCACAGTACGGCACCGGTTGTGATAACGATGTCATCAGTCTATCGAATAGCGCTTCAGCAACACGCAAACATCACAGTTTGGAGTCTTGCCCGCAGTACACCGGCGTGGAATCGGCTACGCCGCGCGGGTCAAAGCCGATGATGTCGTAGTTGTCCTTGAGATAATCGGCGGCGGTGCACTCGATGAAATCCTGATGATATACCGCAGCACCCTCTGACGAAATAGCTGTCCGCCAAAGACGGACTGAGGGGAGAGAAATACGAGTAGCCCGCTACCACCCGAGGCCTCTCCCCCAGTCAGCTTCGCTGACACCCCCTCATCAGAGGGAGCTTGAGATAGGACGGTCAGGTATCGATCTTGGAGCGGTCGAAATCGTCGGCGTTGTCGACGATGAACTGCTTGCGCGGCGGCACGTCGTCGCCCATCAGCAGGCTGAAGATCTCGGATGCCTGGGCGGCGTCCTCCATGCGGATGCGGCGCAGCATACGCGTGCGCGGATCCATGGTGGTGTCCGCCAACTGGTCGGCGTCCATCTCGCCCAGACCCTTGTATCGCTGGATGTCGTCGTTGTATCCGATGTGCTTCTTGTCGAGGTCGGCCAGCTTGCCGGCCAGCTCGTCATCGGAATACGTGTAGATATATTCGCCCTTGTGCGAGCCGGTCAACGCGATGCGGTGCAGCGGCGGCACTGCGGCATACACGTAGCCGTGTTCGATAAGCGGCCGCATGTACCGGTAGAACAGCGTCAGCAGCAGGATACGGATATGAGCACCGTCCACATCGGCATCGGTCATCATGATGATCTTGTGGTAGCGCGACTGTTCGATGTCGAAGCTCTGGCCGGAGCCGGCGCCCACCACCTGGATGATGGCCGCGCACTCCTTGTTGGAGAGCATCTGCGTGATCGACGCCTTCTGCACGTTCAGAATCTTGCCTCGAATCGGCAGCAGCGCTTGGAAACCGGCGTTGCGGGCGGCCTTGGCGGTACCGAGTGCGGAATCACCCTCGACGATGAACAGTTCGGCCACGTCGTCATTGCCCGGCTGGCAGTCGGAGAGTTTGGCCGGCATCGAGGCGGATTCGAGCGCGTTCTTGCGGCGCGTGACCTCCTTGGCCTTGCGCGACTGGATGCGTGCGTGCATTTCGCCGACGATCTTCTCCAGCACGCGGCCGGATTGTTCCTTGTACCCGCGCTTGGAGCCGGTGATCATCTCGCCGAATTGCTTGTCGGTGAGCCGGGTGACGATCGGCTTGACCTGCGCGGTGCCGAGCACATCCTTGGTCTGGCCTTGGAACTGAGGTTCGGCCACGCGTGCGGTGACCACGGCCACGAGTCCGGCTTGGATGTCGTCGCGCTCCACCTTCATGGCGGAGTCCTTCATGTTCACCTTGAGCTTGCGGGCGTTGTCTTCCACCGCCTTGCGAATCTGCTTGGTGATGGCGTTCATGAAACCGTCCACGTGAGTACCGCCGCCGGGCGTCTCCACGATGTTCACGAAGCTCATGATTGTGGTGTCGTAGCCGTTGACCCATCGCAGGGCGATGTCCACGCCGCAGGTGCGTTCGATTTCCTGGGCGTGCAGTTCGCCGCCCTCACCCACGGCCTGGGTCTCCTCCTTATAGGTGCCCTCGCCTTGGATGCGCCAGATGTCGGAGATCGGCTCGCCTTTGGACAGGAAGTCGACGAAGTCCTTGACGCCGCCTGTGTGCAGGAATTCCACGACGCGCGGGTGCGCGGGCTGTTCGCCGAACGCGCCATCAACGACCTGGTCGCCGGCCGTCAGTGAGAAGTCCTCCTCGGCCGGGCTCTCGGCATCGTCGGACGAGACATCCAAGGCCGGTGCCTGGTCTTGCGCAGGTTCGACTGTTGCGTCATCAGTGGCCTTGACGGTGTCAGTCGCCGCCGTTTCCGGTACGTTTTCGTCGATGATGGTGATTTTGAGGCCGGGCACCAGGAAGCTGGTCTGACGCACGCGGTCGATGAGCTGTTCGTATGAGAACTCGGCGGTTTTGTTGAAGATCTCCGGATCATACCAGTAGCGAATACGGGTACCAGTGGTTTTGGGAGATACCTTGCCGATGATTTCCAGCTCGGTGGGTCGGTTCTTGCGAGTGCGCTTGAACGGGGAATCGGGAGACGGATTGGCCGGGTCGGCATCCGTGTATACGCCAGGGTGACCTTGGTGGAAGGTCATGTGGTGCGTCTTGCCGTCACGATCCACTTCGACGTCCAGTCGGGAGCTCAGGGCATTGACCACGGAGGAGCCCACGCCGTGCAGGCCACCGACGGCGTTATAAGACGAGTTGCCGAACTTGGCACCGGCGTGCAGTTTGGTCAGTACGACCTCCACGCCGGACAGGCCGGTTTTCGGTTCCTTGTCCACCGGGATGCCTCGGCCATTGTCCGCGACTTCCACGGAACCGTCGGTGTGCAGGGTGACCACAATGTCGTTGCAGAAGCCGGCCAAGGCCTCGTCCACGGAGTTGTCGATGATCTCCCACAGGCAGTGCATAAGCCCCTGCGAGTCGGTGGTGCCGATGTACATGCCCGGACGCTTGCGTACCGCATCCAAGCCCTCAAGAACAGCTAGGTCCTTGGCACCGTATTCTTCTTTGGGCATACAGTCCTATTTTTCTCTTCAAATGCTTGGCTCCCCTCACAGAGGGGAGCCAGATGATCATTGATCCAGGAAGTCGCGCAGGGTCTGCGAACGGGATGGGTGGCGCAGCTTGGACATGGTCTTGGACTCGATCTGACGGATGCGTTCACGGGTCACGCCATACACACGGCCGATGTCGTCCAGCGTCTTCGGCTGGCCGTCTTCCAGGCCATAGCGCATCTTGATGACGCCGGCCTCACGCGGAGACAGGGTTTCCAGCACCTGCTTGAACTGTTCCTGCAGCAGGGAGAAGGCCACGGCGTCGGACGGAGCGATGGCGTCGGTATCCTCAATGAGGTCACCGAACTCGGAATCGCCATCCTCGCCAAGCGGGGTGTGCAGGGAAATCGGCTCGCGGCCGTACTTCTGCACTTCCTGCACCTTCTCAACCGGCATATCCAGCTCGCGGGCCAGCTCGTCCGGCGTAGGTTCACGCCCCAGATCCTGCAGCATCTGGCGCTGTACACGGGACAGCTTGTTAATCACTTCGACCATGTGCACAGGCACGCGAATGGTGCGGGCCTGATCGGCCATGGCACGGGTGATGGCCTGACGAATCCACCACGTGGCGTAGGTGGAGAACTTGAAGCCCTTCTTCCAGTCGAACTTCTCGACGGCACGAATCAGACCAAGGTTGCCTTCCTGGATCAAATCAAGGAAGAGCATGCCGCGACCCGTGTAGCGCTTGGCGAGCGAGACCACAAGTCGTAGGTTGGCTTCCAGCAGATGGTCCTTAGCCTTCTTGCCGTCGGCGGCGGCCCACTTGAGTTCACGCTTGCGCTTGAACTCCATGCCTTCGCTTTCGGTGTCGAGCAGGTGCTGGGCGTACAGGCCGGCCTCGATGCGCTCGGACAGGTCGACTTCCTGCTCGGCATTCAGCAGGCTCACACGGCCGATCTGCTTCAGGTAGTCCTTGACCGGGTCGGCGGTTGCGCCGGCCGCAATCACACGACGCTTCGGATTGCCCGAGGGGATGATGTTTTCTTCCTCATCATCCGTGTCGGAGACCACGTAGGCACCCTTTTCCTTGGGCTGCTCGGGTGCCTTGGACTTGGCTTCTTCCTCGTCCTCGTCGTCTTCCACATCATCGTCGTCGGCATCGTCCTCATCGAGGTCTTCGTCGTCGGCATCGTCTTCGTCAACGTCGTCAAGATCCTCGTCGAGATCGTCAACGTCCAAATCGTCGTCGTTGACCTCGGCATCGTCATCAAGCTCGTCATCGACCTGAGTGTCCTCGTCTTTGACGAGCTCATCGTCCTTGGCCTTCTTCGCGGTTTTCTTCGCAGCGGACTTGCGCGTGGTCTTTTTCGAGGGCTCTGCGGACTTGGACTTCTTGGCGGAAGTCTTGCGTGCGGTGGTCGTAGAGCTGGCCTTCTTCTTGGTCTCGGTCTCCTCGCTGGACTCGGCTGTCTGCTTGGTTGCCGTCGTTTCCTTCGTGGCCAAAACTGCTCCTCCTGATCTCTCGCCGTGAAGTGCATATACCACATGGGCCCACTTCTGGCAAGGGCAAATCGTCAACTATGTGAGTAAACCACCCTCCACGGACGATTATTCCCACATCGTTGCCCGACGTGTTGCCGATCACCACACGCTTTCCTTCCGCGCATCGCGCGTAAAACCTCGGAAATCCGCCGTTTCTGTTCACTCAGCCCGAGCACCATGCCGGTGCCACGCCTCGATCGGCGGCTGAGAATATCATCGCCGCCAGCGAACAATCCTCATCGAGCAGCAGGCATCGCAAGGCGAACACCATTGCTCGCGGATCGCCCAGCCACCATAAGGTGTAGGCGATTACGGCCAATGGCTGTATGCAGTACGGCACCGGTGAGGCTTCGGCGATATCGAGCAACATACCGATGCCGGCATGGCAACGCTCCTTATCCGGCATCATGCCTTCATCCTCGAATGCGCAAGTCAGCAGCTCGCCCATTCGTGTTCTCGTACGCGCCAGATGCGGTCGCGCCGCGAATTCCATAAGCCATGACTTGGGGCAACGGCTTTCATCAATAACCAACGAGAGAATCAGCGCATCACGAATCGATAAGGTCTCACGCATGCCCACCGCAAACGCGGCCATCGTCTCTCGGCCTAGGTCGGTGTTCCCGGCATCAAGACAAGACAGCCATTCGTCCAATGGTTCGGCCACCCAGTCGGCATTAGCCTGTTGCGCGCCTCGAAGTCGTCGATCATTGCGAAATTCCTGTGATCTCGTCTCCAACTCGTCAAAGCCAAAGGGCTCCGTCTGCTCGGCGGCGTGCCGTTTGGCGTGTCGGCTCTTACGCGGCTTGTGCGGCGTGTTGTTGTTCATCATGTCCTCCTTGACTAATGGTGTGCAATCTATTGGTGTTGTGGTGCGCGCCGAGCCGGATAGCTCATGCGCCGAGGGGGTGTGTGCCCACTATGGCTGAAAACGCCGTATGACGCAGGAAAAAACGACCATTGTGGTTCTAGCTTCAAAACCCTTGATTCCCAACGTTCTTGTGTTCTTCAAACCCTGTGGATAAGTTATTAGGCATGTGCACAACTGCTAACAACCGCGAAATCATCGAGCCACGCATCATTCAGTTGGTGCGGGAACTGACTGCCGCCCCCGCCACCGACGAGGTTGCCGACGCCCTGAAACCGGTGATGGAACAGGTTGTGGACCAAGCCGCCTCCTCCAGCCAAGGAGGCAAACGACTGCGTGCGCTGCTCGCGTTGGACGCCTTCGATATTCTTGCCGGCGACGTGACGCCTGATCGGCGTGACGCCATGATCGACCTGGCCTGCGCCATTGAAGTGTTTCAGACGGCCGCACTGGTGCATGACGACATCATCGACGAATCCGATCTGCGCCGGGGCAGGCCTTCCGCACATCGTGCCTTGGAACAGGCCGTACACAGCGGTGCCATAGGCCGTGGCTTGGGCCTGATGCTCGGCGACATTCTGGCCACCGCCTGCATTGAAATCACACGCCGGTCCGCCAGCCGTCTTCCCAACACCGATGCCCTGAACGAGGCGTTTCTTACCATGCAACGCGAGGTGGAAATCGGCCAGGTACTGGACTTGGCCGTCGAGATGACCCCACTGTCCAATCCCGAAGCTCTGGCGAACGCCTCATTGAACGTATTCCGCTGGAAGACAGCCAGTTACACCACCATCGCTCCACTGCTGCTTGCACTGCTGGCCGCAGGAGAGAGCCCGGATCAGGCCAGGCATTGCGCGTTGGCCGTCGGCCGGCCGCTCGGACTGGCGTTCCAACTGGCGGATGACCTGTTGGATGTCGTCGGATCAAGCCGCAATACCGGAAAACCAGTTGGCGGAGACATCCGAGAAGGCAAACGCACAGTGCTGTTGGCTGATGCTCTGTCTGCGGCAGATACGGCGGATAAGGCCGATCTGATTGCCATCTTCGAAGAAGATTGTCGCAATGACAACCAGGTGGCCCGCACCATTGAACTGTTCACGTCGACCGGTGCTCTTGATCGATCCCGCGAGCGCATCGCTGCCCTATGGGGTGAGTCCCGTAAGGCGATTGCCGGTCTTGAGCTGAATTCCGAAGCGCAACGCCGTCTGACCGAGGCTTGTGCGCGATTCGTCCCCGAATCCTTGCGATAGTTCACAATGCGAGCCGCCGGACCATGAGACCATGAACACCGGTGAAAACCCGTGAAAGCTATGCGCTGATGCTCCGGCCGCGTAACCGGGGCCATGTACACTGAACATGTTTAGTCGTGATTAAAGGAACCGTACGATACAACATGAGTGAGAACGAGCCCGCACAGATGATTGAGGGACGCTACCGCATCGTGCGCAATATCGCCGAGGGTGGTATGGCCACCGTGTATGAGGCCATCGATGAGCGTCTGGGGCGCACCGTGGCGATTAAGGTCATGCACACACAACTCGCCAAAGGCCCGCATCGGGAGCAGTTCGTCGAACGGTTCCGCCGCGAGGCCAATTCGGCCGCGTCCATCGCCAACCCGCACATCGTTCAGGTGTATGACACCGGCGAGTTCAATGGACTTGATTTTCTGGTCATGGAATATGTGCATGGCGTCAATCTGCGGCATGAGATGAACGCCCAAGGCACATTCTCCGTACGTGAGACGCTGCGCGTGGTCGCGGAGACGCTGGATGGTCTGGCTTCCGCACATCGCGCCGGCGTGGTTCACCGTGACATCAAGCCCGAGAACATTTTGATCAATGATCGCGGCCATGTGCAGATCACTGATTTCGGTCTGGCCAAGGCCGCCAGCCAGGCCACATTGAGCTCCACCGGCATGCTATTGGGCACCGCCGCTTATCTGGCTCCCGAAATGATCGAGAACAATCAGGCCACCGCGCAAGGCGACCTGTATTCGGTGGGCATCATGGCATGGGAGATGCTGACCGGCAAGGTGCCGTTCGATTCGGATAATCCGGTGACGCTTGTTTTCAAGCATGTTCATGAGGACGTGCCGTCCGTGGCCACGGTCTGTCAGGGCATTGATCCGTCCGTGGCGGCGTTCATCGCCCATCTGACCGCGCGTCAGGTGGATGCCCGCCCCACCGATGGCGCGGCAGCAGCTGAGGAATTGAGCCAGTTGGCCGCCAAATTGCCGCTGGAGGCGTGGCAATACCGTTTGCATGCCGAACCCATCGGAGGTGATCATACCGATGCCACCGCTGCAGCGCTGGTAGGCAATATCGCCGAGCAGGCCCCGCTGACCGGCGTACCTGCCGGTGCAGCAACGTTCAAGCCGTCCGTACCAGCGTTTTTGGCCGATGATGTCGCAAGCAATACCGTCGATACCGGTGGCGCCGCAGACGTCAATCCTCCGGCTCCTCCGGTCGCCCCCACCACGGCACTTGATTCGTCGACGCCAGCCGATGCTTCGGCTCCCCATAAGACGCAAATCATGGCACAGTCCGGCAGCGAGACACAAGTGCTGCCTCAGGCCGGCGATGCCTTCACCCGAGCGCTTGCCTTTTCCGATGAGCCGGACGTCGCTTCCAACGGCACCGGGCCAAAGAAGCAGCGCAGCAAAAAACCGCTCATCATCGTACTGGTGATCGTGCTGGTACTGGCTGCAATCGGCGGAACCGCCGGCTGGTGGTGGTTTGCCGGACCGGGCAGCTATTGGAGTGTGCCCAAGCCGGATGACGTGACCTGCGATGCGAATGCAAGCACCGAATGCTCGTTGGCCGGCGCGGATTGGGCCACGTATGAGAGCACGTTGAAGGCTCTCGGCATCCCCTACAAGACGCACAAGGAATACAGCGACGACGTGGCGGAAGGCAAGATCATCTCTTCTTCCGTGAACAAGACCAAGGCCGTTGTGAACAGCCGCATAAGCAAGCGAGCCAATCAGGAGCTTACGGTGGTGGTGTCCAAGGGCGTGCGGATGACCACCATCCCGAAGGATATTCTCGACGCGAATTCGGCCAATGGCAAGGACCCGTTGAACGCGCTCAAGAAGGCCGGCTTCGATAATGTCAAGCATGACGAGTCGAAGGATGAGTATTCGATGGACACGCCGCAGGGTGTGGCATTGACGATCTCCCCTGATCCCGGTACCACGGCCAAGCACAACGATGAGGTGACGGTTACTTTGAGCAAGGGACCGATGCCGGTGACCATGCCTAACATCGTCGGTAAGACCCAGGATGAGATGCAAGCCGCGCTCGGCGAGTTGAAGCTCACGGCCAATGTCACCGAACAGTACGATGACAAGGTCGAGGCCGGTCAAGTCATTTCCGCGTCTCAGGAAGCCGGAGCCCAGCTGAAGTGGGGCGATAGCGTGGACGTGGTGATTTCCAAGGGTCCGGAGATGGCGACGATACCGTCCGGCCTTGTCGGCAAACAGGAAAGCGCCGTAACCAAGACACTTGAAGGTCTCGGGTTCGAGGTGAAAACCGACAAGGTGCTCGGTGGCCTGTTCGGCACGGTACGTACCGTGAAAAGCGGCGATACGGACCTCTCCAACGGCGGCAAGATTCGCTTGCGCGACGCCAACGGCAACCCCACCGTCATCACCCTCACCATCGTGTGAGATTTGAATGAGGCTCCCTCTGTCTTCAGACGAGGGAGCCTCATTTGTTAATTACTTTTCGGCTTCTTCAGCGGCCTGCTGGGCCTTGAGCTCGGCCTTGACCTTCTGGGCGTATTCGTTCACGAATTCCTGACCGCTCATTTTCTGGATTGCGGTGGAAACACGATCGGTCAGCGAACGCAAATCATCATGTGTAATTTCATCAGCCGGCTTCTTCGCAACCTCAATCGGCTTGCCATACAACACCTTGGTCTTGCCCTTCTTGGGAATCGACGTGCCAATCGGCTGCAGCTTGTCCGAGCCGATGATGGCGGTCGGAACAATCGGGCAACCGGTCTCGAGCGCAAGTCGTGCGGCACCGGTGTGTCCCTTGTACAGTCGACCGTCTGGGCTGCGCGTGCCTTCAATGTGGATACCGAACAGGTGCCCATCCTCGATAATCTCGCGTGCATGCTCGAGTGCGCCAAGCGACTTGCTGCCACCGGAACGATCAACCGGGAACACGCCCACGGACGTGAACCACCACTTCTTGAACTTGCCCTTCAATCCCTTGCCCTCGAAGTATTCGGCTTTGCCCATGAAGTGCACCATGCGCGGGCAGGTAATCGGAATCAAAGCATCGTCAATCACCGCCAGATGGTTGGCTGCGATAATCGCGCCACCCTCTCGAGGCACGTTATTCAGTCCGCTGACAGCAGGGCTCAAACGATGATGAGCAATAGGGCCGAGACCTTTGACGAAGAACCAGTAGAGCACTTGGCATTCCTCCCGCAGACGAACTAGCCATTGGCCGGTCGCCTGATTAGAGTGACAGTTATGACTGAGAACCAGAATAGCAATGCCGACGGAGAGCGGCCAACCCCCACGCCGGGCAACGGACAGGATTCCGATACTTCGTCCAAGTCGTCGACTCCCGGTGCCGCCGGACCGGCCACGAATGGTGCCGATACACCGCAATCGCATGACATGAACGATTTGGATGCGGCGTGGGCCGCGTTCGAAGCCGAGCATCAGGCCGACTTGCATGACGTGGCTTCCTCCAGGCAGGCCAAAAAGTTCGAGAAGCAGGCCAAGAAACGCGAGAAGGAAGCACTGCTTTCCGTAGATGACTTGGATATCGGCTCGTTCACCGATGATGCTCGCCCGAGCCGTGGCGGCAAAAAAGGCAAGCAGTCAGGCCCCCGTGATTTCACCGGCTCCAGCTGGCTGGATACCGATAATGTGATGGACGCCTATGATGATGGCGGCTTCACTCCCCCGAACCCTGATCTTGGTCCGGTCAAAGCATCTACGGTACTGCTGACGGCGTTGCTCATCATCGGTCTCGCAGGCGAAACGGTGATGATATTCGTTCCCGGATTGAACGCGATTCCTCTCTTAGGCGCGCTGCTCAATATTCTCTTCGGGCTGGGCGTCATTTTGGGTCTGGGCGGATTGGTGGCCAAAATCCTCAACCGCAAAGACCGCCCCGGTGATCAGGGTGGCTATTACGACGACGGCGCGAGGGTGTAGTTCGCGTAGGTTGTGTAGTCCTTGGCTCCCCTCTCTGAGGCCGAGCCGTTAAGTAAACAGCCCAGTGGGCTGTTTGTAGGCGAGGTGTGAGCGATAGCGAACCAATGTATCACAGGCGTGGCTCGTCCGTAATTGCGGCCGAGCCAAGATAGGTCACGAATTGAAGTCGATGGACTCCTGCAACTCGAAATAGTTGATAATGAAGGAAAGGTAAACATATTCGAGCAAACCCATTCCATATCACGCCTTGGACTTGGCGGTTTCGATCCACTTGTTGAACAGGGCTTCAGCCTTGCCGGAGTCGACAGCATCCTCGGCCAGCTTGTAGGCCTCGGCGAAGCGCTCGGCCAGTGTGCCGTTGCCGACCAGATTGCCGTCAGCCACGATGGCGGAGGCAGCGTTGAGCAGCGCGGTGGTGCGGGACGTAATGTCCTTGCCGGCCAGGAAGTCCTTAAATGCGTTGGCGTTGACGTCCGGCACGCCGCCCTTGAGCTGGTCGACGGTAATCTTGGCGAGACCCAGATCCACGGTCGGGTCGAACTCGGTTTCGGTGACCTTGCCGTCGCGAATCTCCCAGACGGAAACCGGGCCGGTGGGGGCGAGCTCATCCATGCCCTCATGCGAAGTGTAGACCAAGCCGGACTGACCACGGCTGGCGTAGACGGCAGCCATGATCGGGCTCACCTTGCGGTTGGCGCAGCCGATGGCCACGTGTGCCGGGTTGGCGGGGTTGGTCAACGGTCCCAGGATGTTGAAGACGCACGGAATGCCGAGCGCGGCACGAATCGGGCCCACGAAGCGCATGGCCGGGTGGAAGGTGCGGGCGAACGCGAAGGTGATGCCCACCTCGTCGCCCACTTCGCCGACGGCCTCCGGCTTCAAATCCAGCGGCAGGCCGAGGTCTTCGAGCACATCGGCGGCACCGCACTTCGAAGATGCAGCGCGGTTGCCGTGCTTGACGATCTTCACGCCGGCTGCGGCGGCGGCCACGGAGCCCATGGTGGACAGGTTCACGGTGGCGAAGCCGTCACCACCGGTGCCCACGATGTCGGTGGTCCCACCGGAAACGTTCAGCGGCACGGCGTGGGAGACCATGGCCTTGGCGGCACCACGCACCTCGTCGGCGGTCAGTCCCAGCTGCTGCTGCATAGCGAGCGCGGCACCCACGGCGGCCGGATTGGCGTTACCTTGCATCAGGTCGTCCACGAACCACTCCGATTCCTCAGCAGTAAGGTGGTCTCCCCCGACCAGCTTGGTGAGAATCGACTTCCATGTGATCTCGGCCATGATGCCCTCCTTGGCGTTTCCTACGCCGTGTGATGTATGTTCGCCGCTCATTGTAATGGTTCGTCATTTCAAGGCCCTGAATCTTCCATATTGCAAAATATGGCGCTATTGCTGTTTTCGTGGATGTCGGTTCGTCGTCGAGCCGTTGGTTTCGTAAGCGTGAGGGGCGTTCCCGCGTATTCTGTTTTCCGACCAAAGAAATGAATCACGAAGAACGCCTGGGCAAAAGCCCATTCACCGGATTGCCGAACGTCAAAGGCACGGTTGCAGAGGATGCGCGGATCACGGATTCGCCGCCGCGTTCCGAACCCGTGCTCGAGATCCGGGTGCGTCCACGTGCGGGTATGCTCCGATGCTCCCGATGCGGAAGGAGGTGCCGCGGGCATGACCAGGGCGGCGGCGTGCGGCGTCGTGGTCGCTTCCGTGCCGTGGGCCGAGCCGGGCAGCCGGTCCACACGCGATTTCGAATCGGAACGCGCGTGGCCGATGAGCGTCGCGAACCAGAAGACCGTAAGCGGTTTTCCGCACGTCGCGTGGCGCGCCGCCGGAAGACGCCGCCCATAGGGTCGCTGAACGGTTGAAAGCGTCGATGCCGTCTCCGTTCGGCGGCCTCACGTCGATCGGCGTGGACGAGACCAGCTACCGCAAAGGCCACACGTGCATCACCGTGGTCGTCGACCACGAACGGCATCGGGCGATATGGGCGCACGACGGGTACGGCAGGGACGTGTTCGGCCTGTTCTTCCAAACGTTGACGCCCGAACAGCGCGCCTCCATCAGGGTCGTCGCCGGGGACGGGGCCCGGTGGATCGACTCATGCGTGCATGAGTGGTGCCCGAACGCCGAACGCGCGCCCGACGGGTTCCACATCGTCAGTTGGACGAGCGGCGCGCCCGACAACCCACGAAAACAGCAGAAGCCTCTTTTTTGTGCTATCCCGTAAAACTGCGGGACGGCAGCTCATTTTCGCCGTTTGAGCCGTGCCGTCCCACATCACCCTTTGCGGACCGTGACACCATAACACCGAGAATGGCGGAATTTCAACGATTCCGTAATTCGTACTGCGGGACGCCACGCTAGTCAATCGATTGACACTCGTGCCATCCCGCAACAGTGTGGGATACGACGTCAAAATCCGCGAAAATCGCGTGCCGTCCCGCGCGTACGGCACCGCACGAATACATGCTGATGAACCGCATAGAAAATGGCTCCCCGTGTGGGGAGCCATGAGCTAGTTACTAACTAGCGATGCGTCACTTCTCGTTCTGGCCGTGGCACATCTTGTACTTGCGGCCGGAACCGCACGGGCACGGGGCGTTCTTGCCAGTGCCAGGGAAGGTGCGGCCGTCGGCCCACGGCGTCTTGAGCTCTTCGCTCTTCGGACGCTTGGAAACCGGGACCTTGCCTTCGGCGTGGCTGATCGGAGCCGGTCCGGCAACAGGCAGCGTGGACTCGCCGGCCCCGGAGGCGGCTGCGGATTCGGCGATCGCCTGCTTGGCGTCCGTATCCTCGTCCTCTTCCTCGACTTCGCCCTCGGCGGCCTCGACCACGGATTCGCCGTTCTCGTCGGGGCCGGAGGCCACGGCGATGGTGTCGGCGCTTTCGGCGGTCTCCTCGACCTCGTCAACGGCCTCGTCGGTGGTGGCGACCTGCTTGATGTCGATGTGGAACAGCAGCTGGACGGTCTCCTCCTTAATGGCCTCGATCATGGAGTTGTACATCTGGTAGCCTTCGCGCTGGTATTCGACCAGCGGGTCGCGCTGGCCCATGCCACGCAGGCCGATGCCGTCCTTGAGGTAATCCATCTCGTAAAGGTGCTCGCGCCACTTGCGGTCGAGCACGGCGAGCACCACGCGGCGTTCGAGATCACGCAAGCCGGTCTCGCCGATGGTCTCCTCCATTTCGCCGTACTGCTGCCTGGCGTCCTCGACGATCAGGTCGCGCACGGCCTCGACGGCCTTCGCACCCTTGAGGCCGCCGACGATCTTCCTGACCTCGTCTTCGTCGACCTTGGTGGGGATCACGGTGTTGAGCGCCTTGAACAGGCCCTCCCAATCCCAGTCCTTCGGTTTCTCGGATCCCTTGTTGGCACCCTTGATGTAGGACTCGACGGTGTCGGAAATGAAACGCAGGATGTCCTTGTGGATGTCTTCGCCCTTGAGCACGGCCTGACGCTCGGAGTAGATGACGGTACGCTGCTTGTTCATCACGTCGTCGTACTTCAGCACGTTCTTACGAATCTCGTAGTTGCGGGATTCGACGGCCTTCTGTGCGGTGCGCACGCCCTTGGTCACGGACTTGGCCTCGATCGGCTGGCCTTCCTCCATGCCCTTGGCCATGACCTGGGCCACCAGCTGGGTGTTGAACAGACGCATCAGATCGTCTTCCAGCGACAGGTAGAAGCGGGACTCGCCTGGATCGCCCTGACGGCCGGAACGACCGCGCAGCTGGTTGTCGATTCGACGGGACTCGTGGCGCTCGGTGCCGAGCACGTACAGGCCGCCCAGCTCCTTGACCTCCTCATGCTCGTCCTTGACCTGGGCCTTGATCTCGTTCAGGGTGCCCGGCCAACGCTTCTCATACTCTTCCGGGGTGTCCTCCGGAGAGTAGCCCTCGGACTTCAGCTTGGCGTCGGCAAGGAACTCGACGTTACCGCCGAGCATGATGTCGGTACCACGGCCGGCCATGTTGGTGGCCACGGTGACGGCTCCCTTGCGGCCGGCGACGGCGACCACGGCGGCTTCCTTCTCATGCTGCTTGGCGTTCAGGACCTGGTGAGGGATCTTGGCCACGTCGAGCAGGGTGGAGACCACTTCGGAGCTTTCCACGGAAGCGGTACCGAGCAGCACCGGCTGGCCCTTGGCGTGACGCTTGGCCACGTCCTTGACGATGGCGGCCAGCTTCTCCTTCTTGGTGCGGTAGATGAGGTCGTCCTGGTCCTTGCGGATCATCGGCTTGTTGGTCTTAATCGGCAGCACGCCCAGCTTGTAGGTGTTCATGAACTCGGCGGCCTCGGTTTCGGCCGTACCGGTCATGCCCGCGAGCTTGTCGTACATACGGAAGTAGTTCTGCAGGGTGATGGTGGCGAAGGTCTGGTTCTCGGCCTTGACCTCCACGCCTTCCTTGGCCTCGATGGCCTGGTGCAGACCCTCGTTGTAGCGGCGGCCCGGCAGGATACGGCCGGTGTGCTCGTCGACGATGAGCACCTCGCCCTGGGTGACGACGTAGTCCTTGTCACGCAGGAACAGTTCCTTGGCCTTGATGGCGTTGTTGAGGTAGCCGATCAGGGCGGTGTTGGCCGGCTCATACAGGTTGTCGATGCCGAGGAAGTCCTCGACCTTGGTGATGCCCGGGTCCAGGATGCCGACGACCTTCTTCTTCTCGTCGACGTCGTAGTCCTCGTCGCGGGTGAGCTTCAGCACCAGCTTGGCGAACTGACGGTACCAGCGGGTCACGTCGCCTTCGGCCGGGCCGGAGATGATAAGCGGGGTACGGGCCTCATCGATGAGGATGGAATCGACCTCATCGACGATGGCGTAGTGGTGACCGCGCTGCACGAGGTCGGCCTTCTCCCATGCCATGTTGTCACGCAGGTAGTCGAAGCCGAACTCGTTGTTGGTGCCGTAGGTGATGTCGGCGTTGTACTGCTTGCGGCGCTCCGGCGGCTTCTGCTCGGTGATGATGCAGCCGACGTTCATGCCGAGGAAGCGGTAGATACGGCCCATCAGCTCGCTCTGGTAGCTGGCGAGGTAGTCGTTGACGGTGACCACGTGCACGCCCTTGCCTTCGAGAGCGTTCAGATAGGTGGGCAGGGTGGCGACCAGGGTCTTGCCTTCACCGGTCTTCATTTCGGCGATGTTGCCCCAGTGCAGGGCAGCACCGCCCATGAGCTGCACGTCGAAGTGACGCTGGCCAAGGGTGCGCTTGGAGACCTCGCGCACGGTGGCGAACGCCTCGGGCATGATCTCGTCCAGGCTCTTGCCGTTTTCGATTTCCTGCTTGAACTTCGGGGTTTGGGCCTTCAGATCCTCGTCAGAGAGGGCGGAGATCTCGTCCTCAAGAGCGTTCACGGCCTTGGCCACGTTCTCCAGCTTCTTGAGCTGGTGGCCTTCACCCATTCGCAGGGCTTTGTCAACAATATCGACCACTGGGTTCTCCCTTGACTGATAAGTGGTGGTGTCCGCGTACCAGAATAGCGCCTCGCACCGTCAGCAGTCGAATTTTTCGACCTTCTTACGAAAAAATGGACCGCCTCCATATTGGAAGCGGTCCATGCGGTATCAGCTGATCGTGTCAGCAGCCCTTACCCTCAGGCTTTCTTGACATTCTCCGGAGTATCGATTTCGAACACGCCGTAGCTCCAACCGTGACGGTGGTAGACGACGGACGGGCGTCCGGTCTCCTTGTTCACGAACAGGAAGAAGTCGTGTCCGATCAGTTCCATCTCGTACAGCGCCTCGTCGATGCTCATAGGCTCGGCGATGTGCAGCTTGCGACGGATGACAATCGGCGTATCCCCAACCTGGACCTCCACAGATTCGCCAGGGCCAAGATCGGAGGCGACCGCAGCCTGCGGGCTGTTGTTCGGCTCTTCCTCCGACACCTCCGGCTCGGGCTCCGGGGCGATAACACCCAGATCCACCGGGACCGGGTTCGCGTAACCACGACGGTGATCCTTGCGACGGTCACGAGTACGACGCAGACGCAGCGTCAACTTATCCAGCGCCATGTCCAGCGCACTGAATTCATCGGTGCTGGAAGCCTCCGCACGCACCACGGTACGTCCGGCGATAACGGTGATTTCCACGCGCTTGGCGGTATCGGCCTGACGCGGGTTGCCCTCATGGGTCAGCACGATCTGCGCGCGCTGAGCATCCGGGGCGATAGCGGTCACACGATTCATCTTGGTCTCGACCACATCACGGAACCTTTGCTTGACCTGCGTGTGGCGTCCGGTAACGACGATTTCCATGTTGACCTCCTCTAACTCAAGCGGTGTAACCCGCTATATGTGTTCCGAACGGCATCATCACCGACCGGGTATGTTTCATTGTAGACGAACAATGGGTGAACGGCCGGAAACTCGCCCAGAGAATATATGTTTATTCCCGGGCTTTTCTCTGCAATGAAACGATGTATATACTGGGGTTTTGGCAGCAGTCTCCTATAAGAAGATTTGATACCGGTTTATCAGGCTGGCTCGTTTGTTCGTCATGGTAAATACTGCAATGGATAGGCAGCGTTTTCTTGCTCTTTCTCGCACATACCAAGCTCTTACAGATTTGATTCGTCTCCATACGACACGCCACAACACGCCCGACACGCCCCATCCGATATTCGGCGCGTCGTTCACGAATCTCCCAACTATGCCCAACCATGGAGAAAACAGGATAACCGGGCAACGGCATGGCCTCACCGCAGGGCGGGATGCCGCCTTTTCCGCACCTTATGTATAATTGCAAGCTTGAGACCTCTTGATGGCCGCGGCCGTGATCTTCATTGGGATCGGCTGAGGAACTTCCGGGCTCCATAGAGCACGATGGCGGATAACGTCCGCCCAGGGTGACCTGAGAGATAGCGCAACAGAGAACAGACCGCCCGTCCTCGACGGGTAAGGGTGAAACGGCGGTGTAAGAGACCACCGGGCCTCTGGTAACAGTAGGTCGCATGGCAAGCCTCATCGGGAGCAAGGCCAAGCAGATGGCGGTAAGGGCTGCTCGCCCGTGTCATCGGGTAGGCTGCTAGAGCCTGGCGGTAACGTCAGGTCGAGATGGATGGCCATCCGTGCCGTGCGTTCGCGCACGGCACGACAGAACCCGGGGTATAAGAGGTCTCATTTTTTTCTTGGCTACACCAACAATGCGGCGGCGACTCGACGGAGGGTTTCGGGGCTGTGGCCTTTGCGGCCGCCGGCGGACCAAAGCCGACGCTGACGGACCCGACGATCGAGGCCATGGGTTTTGCGGGCTATTTGGCGGCCCAATTCCCATGCGGCATCTTCAAAGATGCCATTTTGTTCAGCTTCGTCACACACCTGTTCAGCCAGCTTGCGGTCCACACCTTTGCGAGCAAGTTCCATGACCGTACCACGACGGCCCATCATGCGACCGGCACAATAGCGTACGGCCGATTCGGCATAAGCGCCGTCGTCAATCAGTTGCACGCGAATCAGCCGTTCGATGACCTCGTCCACGATCGCCTCGCCGTACCCTTTGGCAAGCAATCGTTCGCGTAACGCACCGGATGCACGCGGGGCCGCGTCCAGCAAACGCAATGCAGCCTCGCGGCAAGCGTCCAAATCATTGGGATCTTCGACAACGGCAGCGTCTCTCCCCCGTCGAGAAAAACGTCCCGACGGTTTCGACTGAACATGCTGCTCGGCAATGGGCATGTCTTGCGACGCAACAGGATTGCGCCGCAAGAACGCTTCGGCACTAATCATGTTCAGGCCTTAGCTGTGCCGGCCTTGGCACGGGTCGTTTTGGCAGCAGGCGCCGCTGCGGCCTTGCTGTCCTTGGCCACGTCAGCCGCAGCAGCCTCGCTGACGGCGGCCGCTGCTGCGGCTTCGCCATCTTCCGCGAACTGATCGGCGGAACCGATCAGACCGAACTCGGCCTTGACCTTGTTCTCAATCTCCTCGGTGATGGCCGGGTTGTCCTTAAGGAACTGACGGACCTTCTCTCGTCCCTGACCGAGCTGATCACCCTCATAGGTGAACCACGAACCGGACTTCTTGACCACGCCAACCTGCTGGGCCATGTCGATCACCGAGCCCTCACGGGAAATGCCTTCACCGTAGAGCATGTCGAATTCGGCGGACTTGAAAGGCGGGGCCATCTTGTTCTTGACCACCTTGACGCGCGTGCGGTTGCCCACCGCTTCGTCGCCGTTCTTCAAGGTCTGGATGCGGCGGATGTCGAGACGCACGGAGGCGTAGAACTTCAGAGCTTTACCACCGGTGGTGGTTTCAGGGTTGCCGAAGAACACGCCGATCTTCTCACGCAGCTGGTTGATGAAGATGGCGGTGGTGCCGGCCTGAGCCAACGCGCCGGTCATCTTGCGCAGCGCCTGACTCATGAGTCGGGCCTGCAAACCAACATGGCTGTCTCCCATTTCGCCTTCGATTTCGGCCTTCGGCACCAAAGCGGCGACCGAGTCGATGACGATGACGTCAAGCGCACCGGAGCGAATCAGCATGTCAGCGATTTCGAGGGCCTGCTCGCCGTTATCCGGCTGGGAGACGATGAGTGAGTCGGTGTCCACGCCGAGCTTGCGGGCGTAGGCCGGGTCGAGCGCGTGTTCGGCATCGATGTAGGCCGCCACGCCGCCCTTCTTCTGGGCATTGGCCACCACATGCAATGCGAGCGTGGTCTTACCGGATGATTCGGGGCCGTAGATCTCCACGATGCGGCCCTTGGGTAGGCCGCCGATGCCGAGCGCCATATCGAGAGCCAACGAACCGGTGGGAATCACCTCGACGTTCTGCTCGGGCTGGTCGCCCAGTCGCATTGCGGAACCTTTGCCAAAACTCTTCTCGACCTGCGCCAGCGCGGTGTCCAGCGCCGCCTTGCGCTTGGGATCGAGCTCGTGCTTGTCCTCGGCTGCCGGGTCCTTGGCCGGCTTGGTCTCAAGTGCCATGATCTTCTCCTTGTCGAAGTCGTGTGCGAATCGGATGCCTCCACCGTATGACGGACATGCCATGTGAGGCAATCCAAACCAACCATTGTGGTTCCAGCTTGCCCGAGCTTGGCCACCTGGCCTCCTTAAACCCTACTGCGGTAAGGATTATGGCAGATGGCAAGCACCCTGTGCACACGTATGCGGCTTCTTGTCACTGTGGATAACTATAACCACACACACGAACATTTGTTCGAATTTGGCGTGCAACACGCCGAAATCGCCAATTTCACGATTCAGCGACTCCGTAATCCCGCAGTGTCAGACGGCGGGCATGGGCGGCGCGTTATGATCGTGGCCCCAACGCTTGGAGTCCGGAACCTCCATTTGGTCGCAGAGCACATTCCAGACCACGCGTGGCTCCTCCCCCGCGTCCAGCGCCTCGACCACGGTCATATTCGCCAGTTTGGGCATCCGTTGATCACGCGACAGCGAACGACCGTAGGTCCGACCGAACACCTCTTCAAGTAATTCCCAGAATTCCCGTTCACGCATACACGCCAGTGTGCCACCAACCGCAGGACAGCAAAAACCCGCATCGCCACAAGCGATACGGGTTCACAGCTAGACATAGATTACGGGACGCGGCTTCACACCGCCAACCGATCAGCCCTCGACCGAGTCGAGATAATCAGCCACCATGCGCAGCATGCGCGAAGTGGAGACTCCGAGCGCATCGGCGATGGAGCTCAGCAGTTCGGAGCTGGCTTCCTTCTGTCCACGTTCGACTTCGGAAAGGTAGCCTAGCGAAACGCCTGCCTTCTCGGAGACTTCACGCAACGTGCGGCGATCGCGCGTGCGCAGCTCGCGCAGCACATGACCGATAGCACCACGCAGCGAAAACTCGCGAGGCTCCTCCTCAGCCACCACGGGCTCGGCGGCGGCAGTCGGCTTGTACGACGGCGAATCCTCATCCCACATACGTTCACGAACGGCTTGACGCTGATCCTTGGCCTTCTTGGCGGCCTGTGCCTTGAGCACCTGCTGCTGGGCGAACATCACCGCACGGCGCTGGGCCGGAGTCAGTTCACGCATACGGGCGACACCCGGCTGCACAGCCATCGGCTTCTTGGCGGCCACATCCATCTGTTCGTTCACTCGGGTCATCGTTTCCATCGCCATCGTCCCTTCCCAGGTCGGTTCAGTGTTTCCACTATGTACAACACGACAACCCAACGGTTTTATTCCTTAAAACTTGCTGTGAATAGACTCAAGTTTTGCAGAACGTGGAATACGGTGAGGCGACGAATCTCTTCGCGCATGCCATCAAGATGGAGTTCGACGGCTTTGAGCACTTCGGCATGGTCCGGGGTGAGGCTTGCGGGGATGCGCAGGCCCACATACACCAGTCCGGCCGGCTTGTCACCGTCCGGACCGGGGCCGGCCACGCCGGTGGTGGAAAGGCCGATGATTCGGTCGCCGTATTCCGGCTGGCTGTATAGGCGAGCGGTACCGACGGCCATCTGCCGGGCGACTTCGGGGTGTACGGCACCTTCTCGATCCAATAGGGCCTTGTCCACGTGCAGGATCGAGGCCTTGGCATTGATGTCGTAAGTGACAGCGGAGCCCAACAACACGTTGGAGGCGCCGGGAATACGCACGAACGCATCGGCAAGCAGGCCACCGGTCAGGGATTCAGCGCAGGCGATTTTCGTATTGTTCGCCTCGCAAATCTTGAGGATGCCGGCCGCGAGACTGTCGCACAATTCCCGCATTGGAATATCCGTCACTTCCGCTTCGGGGCGACGAACGTGTTGTACAGGTACACGGCACCCGAGTAGAGGCACAGGACCAATGCCACGTAGATGATGGCGTAGGTCAGGAAGTAGTAAGCGGTCATCCAGAACGGCGTGGCTTGTCCGTTACCCAGAGACCAGAACGGCAGCAGCAGCATGGACAGACCCACGCACTGGAATACGGTCTTGAGCTTGCCGGGCCATGCGGCGGCGATGACTTTGCCGCCCGGACGCTCCATGACGAAGAAACGCATAACGGTGATACCAATTTCGCGAATCAGGAACAGGATGGTTACCCACCAGCCGAGCTCGCCGAACGCGGAGCATACAATCATTGCGCCGCAAGTGAGCAGCTTGTCCGCGATCGGATCCATGAGCTTGCCCATTTCGGTGACCTGATTGTATTTGCGGGCCATCCAACCGTCGATTTTATCGGTGGACGCGGCGATGATGAACAGCACCGCGGCGACCCAGCGCATGGTCAGGTTGTTCTCACCCCAGGCACCGGCGAGAATGTCGAGTGTCAGGAAAAACACCACGAGTACGATGCGCGAGTAGGTGACCAGGTTCGGCGGCGCGTTCCATCCGTCGAACAGCGATGATTTGGGCGATGACTGCTTGTCCATTGTGTTCTCATCCATAGTGTTCACGTTACCCCCACACTTCTACCTTGAGTGAGTATTGGCTGGATATTGACTGCCATTATTCGGGAATCAGGTTGCGTGCTGATGGCCGCGTGGCCGCGCTTCTCTCTCCGCCCCTTCGGGGCACCTCCCTCATCAGAGGAAGGTCGATGGGTGAATTATTCGCCGAGTTCGGGCTGTTGCGGGGCGGTGGCTTCGAGCGAGCTGGTTTCGCCTCGGATGAAGGCGAGCACCTGCGGCAGGTCCTGCGGCTGGACGAGCACTTCGCGGGCCTTCGAGCCTTCGGACGGCCCGACCACGCCACGCGATTCGAGCAGGTCCATGAGTCGGCCGGCCTTGGCGAAGCCGACCCTGAGCTTGCGCTGCAGCATCGAGGTGGAGCCGAATTGGCTGGTGACCACGAGTTCGGCGGCCTGCAGCAGCACGTCCATGTCGTCGCCGATCTCCTCGTCGGGCTCCATGCTGTCTTTCTTTTCGGCTTCCTTGGCCATCTGTTCGATGTCTTCGCGGTATTTCGGCTTGCGCTGGGTGCGCACGAACTCCACGGCCTTGCGAATCTCGGATTCGGACACCCACGAGCCCTGCACACGAATCGGCTTGGCGGAACCCATCGGCAGGAACAACGCATCGCCCTGACCAATCAGGGTCTCGGCACCGACCGTGTCAAGAATGACTCGCGAATCGGTGGCGGACGAGGTGGCGAACGCCAGTCGGGATGGAATGTTGGCCTTGATCAGACCGGTGACCACGTCCACGGACGGACGCTGGGTGGCGAGCACCAGATGCACACCGGCGGCTCGTGCCAGCTGGGTGATGCGCTGGATGGAGCTTTCCACATCGTTCTTGGCCACCATCATAAGGTCGGCCATCTCGTCGACCACCACGAGGATGTACGGATAGGGGGCCACCTTGCGCTGGGAGCCGGCGGGCGCATGTACCTTGCCGGCGCGCACGGCCTCGTTGAAGTCCTTGACGTGGCGGAATCCGAAGAATTCGAGGTCGGAGTAGCGTGCATCCATCTCTTTGACCACCCATTCGAGGGCCTGTGCGGCTTTCTTCGGATCGGTGATGATCGGGGTCAGCAGGTGCGGGATGCCTGCGTAGGCGGACAGTTCCACGCGCTTGGGATCCACCATGATCAGACGCACCTGTTCGGGCGTGGCACGCATGATGATCGAAGTGAGCATCGAGTTGATAAAACTCGACTTACCGGAACCGGTGGCACCGGCCACCAGCAGGTGCGGCATCTTGGTCAGGTCGGCGGTCACGAAGTGGCCTTCGACGTCCTTGCCGATGCCGGAGAGCATCGGGTTCGGGTCGCCCACGGCCTTGTCGGAGCGCAGTACGTCGCCCAAGTGCACGATTTCGCGATCCTCGTTCGGGATTTCGATGCCGATGGCGGACTTGCCGGGAATCGGTGAAAGGATACGCACATCCGAACTGGCCACCGCGTAGGCGATGTTGCGCTGCAGGTTGGTGACTTTCTCCACCTTGACGCCGGGGCCAAGCTCGACCTCATATTGGGTGACCGAGGGGCCACGCAGGAAGCCGACGACTTTGGCATCCACGTTGAACTGTTCGAAGGTGGAAGTCAGCGCCCGGATCACGCGATCGTTGGCCGGGGTGCGCATCGCATGGGGCTGGCCTTTGGTCAGCAGGTTCAGGTCGGGCAACTGATACGGCCTATTGGCGTCGTCGTCTGTATCGTTGCCGGCGGTGGCATTCGGCTGGCCGCCCGTATTGGGCACGCCCTGGCCGACTCCGCTGCCGTCCGCATCGGCACCCGCGTAGGCTCCGGTCGCGGCTGCCGCAGCCGCGGCACCGGCGGCTCCGGCCGCTCCCATCGCACCGGCTGCCCCTGCGAGCGCGACAGTACCGGCCTGGGCGGCACTGGGTGCCCACGGGTCGTCTACCGCTCCCCCACCGGGCATGGCGACGGTCTGGCCACTGGTGATGACGCGGGTTCGGGAAGCGTCGCCATCATCTGCATCGGCAGCAGGCGCAGGGCTGGATAGGTGCGGACGGCCGTCGTACGAAGACGATGCAATGGTTCGCGCACCGATAATCTCGCCGGTCATCGGATCGACCACCGGGGTTTCGGCGGTGGCACCATGCTGGCTGGCGGCACGGTCGAATGGATCGTCGGCAGCATACTTGTCAAGAGTTTTGTCGTCTTCGGTCTTGGATTTGCGGCCGAACAGTCGTGCGAACAGGCTGGGCCGTGCATCGCCGGCCTGATCGTTGTCGCTTCCGTCATCGTCGCCGTCATGCGAGGGAACACCGTCGGCAAAGGCGAGAGTGGTATCTCCCACACGGACCTCGTTGGGGAACTGGCTGGCGCTCCCATCCGTCTCCTGGCCCATCGGCACATACGGTTTGCGTTGGATTTTAGCGGCGATTTTGCGCGCATCCTCCGGCAAATCGGTGACGTGGGTGCCGGTAATCATCAGCAAGGAGAACAGGCCGACGACCACGAAAATGATGATGGCGAACACGTTGGAAAGGCCCCAGGCGAGCGGTGAGCCGAGGAAGAAGCCGAACAGGCCGCCGGCGGATTGCAGAATCGTGATGTCGAATCCGGTGTGGTCGGCGGCGATCGCCACGTCGATGATCGAACAAATCGACCACATGAGCAGCACCCAACCGGTGACCACACGCGGGTTATTGGACCCTTTACCGGAATTGCGCATGAGTCGGAAGGCCACGGCGGCGAGCAACACCGGCAGCACGACGCTCATCAGACCAAGCACACCGGCCGCGATGGCGTGAAGCAGCTGGCCGAATGGACCGCTGACGCGGAACCATTCGGACGCGCAGAACAGTACGGCGAGCACGAGCAGCAGGAAGCACAAACCATCACGACGGTAGGCTGGATCGTATTCGCCGACGCCGGTGACGGCGCGTACGCCGGAGCCGAACGCGCGCGGAATCGCGAGCAGGATCTTCTTCCACAACGGCTCAGGTTCGAGGTCAAGCTCGGGCTGGACCTTGGTTTCGCCATCATGGGTAGACCCGTTGTCTTTGGATTTACGGGGTTTGGTGCTGTTGGAGGATGCTGTTCGTGCCATATCGGGTCTGATTCTACTAGTACGGGGGTGCATGGTTGGTGACGACACCGTGACGATATGGTCGATTGACGAATCCCGACAGCCGATTCGCCGCGTTCGTCTGAGTCGATTCCCCGCTGGGGCGCGAATATGCCTTATCATGGGTTGCATGACACCCGCAGA
>NZ_CAUERC010000007.1:0-68363 GCF_959020155.1 uncultured Bifidobacterium sp. | reverse complement strand
CATGAACAACGCGTGAACCGTTGGAAATCCAACGTTCCATCGGCGTGTCGAAACTTGACAAACCAGGCCCGACCAACCCCGCAACCACCGAAACCATCCCCGCAATCGCCCATTCCATCCCCGCAAATCCGCAATCGCATCCGCATTTTGTAACCGCAAAACGGCGTTACGGGTAACAAAAGCCGGAAGGGAAAGCCAAAACGGGACGGTCACGGGAAGAAGAACCAGGAAACTGCGACACGAATCGCAAATGCTACCAGCGGCGCCCGCAATGCTTGCCACCGATGCCAGACTTGCCATTCGCACCCCACGGACCGCGGCCTTCGCCATGCAATACACCCAAGTGATGTTTCATGGCAACCAGCATGATATGCGTATCTTCCAAACCGAGGTGGCGCTCCGACTTGCTTTCATCGAGCGCGCCCTGCCGCTTGGCGTATGCGTCCAACGTGTTATTGCCGTACGGATGCTCGCCGTCCGGAATTGACCCTTCATCCCAACGGCGGCTCATCGGCAACGTGTCGATAATCGTAATCTTGCCCGCACGGTAGCTTTCCGCATATCCAGCCACATTCAACATGAAGAAGCTATGTTCGAAACGAGCGTTGTGCGCTACGTACGGTTGCTGCTCCAATCGCTGCAGCAAACCGATTTGAGCCTCCGGCCACTCATCGAACAGGCGGAAGCCGGACGCACGATCACGTACATCGATACCGGTCAAATCGAGAATCAGCGGATTACCGAGCGTCGCGTTCTCGGCAGGAACGCCGAACGACAGACGCGACTGACCATACGCATCGCCCGTTTCGTAATAACTCTGCTCGTATTGGTATCCAGTAGGTGCGGCAGCAGGGCGAGGGGAAATCATGTTCATATATTCAAAGCCGACGTCGATGATGTACACACGCGCCGGGTCAGTACCGGTGGTTTCGATGTCGATTCCCATGACATTGTCCACATCGCGTCCAGGAAGATAAGCGTCACGCCAATCCGATTTGCGGTATTCAGCCATCCGACGCAACTGCGCCGATTCAGCGGATTTCGTTTCCGAACCGTAATCAAACAACGTGGAGCCGCCCGGACTGGTTACTCCACTCAGGTTCGCACGCGACATGGCATAGTCACTGGCTCGCTTCTGACTTTTCTCTGCGGCACGACGGGCGGCGCGGCCGTTAACGATGTCAGCGGTTCGATCCTGAATATCATCCAACGCCACTCCCCCGGAAGCCAAAGCCGAACCGGGCAGCAGCACCGGAACCGTGACGCGCTCACGTCGTTCCTCGGTGACCGTCCACAATCCCATCGCCACGCCAATCTGTCGCAGAACAGCGATTTCGTCGCACAACCGACGGTTCGCGTAAGCAAGCGCGCGCGGCAGCCGATAGGAAGCGATAAGTCGGTCGTAATCCATCATGAACGTGCTGTTGCACTGCGCGATGGTCGGTTCGAGCCGATCTCGAATCGCAAGATCATCTTTCAACAGGGCGTGCAGCTGCGGGGCGGAAAGTTGCGGCGACGAGGACCGCAGCATTGCCAACAAATCAACGTGCTGTCTTGTGGCGGCACCAATGCCGTTACGCAGGTCAAGGGAAGACACCCATCGCCAGTCGATCGGCTGGTTGTCGGCGTCATTCGTCATCGATGCCGACCATTGTTCGATGTCCTGCTTCGCGTCATCCAGCCAGGAAAGATTCATCGTCGATTCGTTCATACCTGCCCATCGTAGCCGATACCCACCTTCAGCGTGTAAGAATGTGCAACAAACCAACGTGCGCATTCCTCTTTGTGAGAACACAACCATGCGAGTTCGAATGACGGTGTTCATTACGAAACCGCGCGCGGATACCTCCGTGCGAAGCGGTTGCCATACGAATTTTCACATAGCGCAAATGTGACCATTTCCCAGCAAAAATCCAGAATCGACTTTCATTTTTGAATCCCGGAACGCAATAAACGTTCCAAATCAACGAAAGGAACTGCAATGTCAGAAACACATTCCACCACTGAAAACAACAATTCGCATTGCTGCGACAACACCTGCGGCAATGCCGACGACCGCGTTGTTCCTGACAGCGTGGAAATCAATCCGCTGTTCGCCCGTCCGAAGGAAGCCCAGGCGTTCTCGAAATTTACCATTCCACAGAAGGGTAGTCTGCCGGAAACCGCCTACCAAGTGGTGCATGACGAGGCCATGCTGGATGGCAACGCGCGACTCAATCTTGCAACTTTTGTGAGCACGTGGATGGACGATCATGCGAACCGCCTGTACATGGAGGCGGCCGACAAGAACATGATCGACAAAGACGAGTACCCGAAAACCGCCGAAGTCGAATCGCGCTGCTGGCACATGCTCGCCGATCTATGGCATGCGCCCGATCCAATGAATGCCATCGGAACCTCCACCATCGGCTCGTCGGAAGCTTGCATGCTGGGCGGACTCGCGTTGAAGCGGCGTTGGAAGGAAGCCCGCGAAAAGGCCGACCTGCCGACCGATCGTCCGAATCTGGTGATGAGCAGCGCCGTGCAGGTGTGCTGGGAGAAGTTCTGCAACTATTTCGACGTGGAACCACGCTATGTGCCGATTTCCGAGGACCACAAAGTGCTCGACGGCCATGATCTCGACAAGTATGTCGATGAGAACACCATCGGCGTGGTGGCCATCATGGGCGTGACCTATACGGGTATGTATGAGCCGGTCGAACAGATCAGCGAAGCACTGGACCGCATCGAGGAGCGCACCGGACTTGATGTGCGCATCCATGTGGACGGCGCTTCGGGAGGTATGATCGCACCATTCATCCAGCCGGACCTCGCATGGGACTTCCGCGTCAAGCGCGTCTACTCCATCAGCACCTCCGGTCACAAGTACGGTCTGGTCTACCCCGGTTTGGGATGGATCGTATGGCGCGAAACCGCTGACCTGCCGGAAAGCCTTATTTTCAAGGTGAGTTATCTCGGCGGCGAAATGCCGACTTTCGCACTGAACTTCTCCCGTCCGGGCGCACAGGTACTGCTGCAGTACTACATGTTCCTGCGTTTGGGATTCGACGGGTATCGAAGGGTGCAGCAGACTTCGCATGATGTGGCGAAATATCTGTCGGGCGAGATCGAGCAGATGGATGATTTTACGCTGTGGAACGACGGTTCCGACATTCCGGTGTTCGCATGGATGCTCAACGACAAGCCGGATCGCAAGTGGAATCTGTACGATCTGCAGGATCGGCTGCGCATGAAGGGATGGCTGGTGCCGGCTTATCCGATGCCGGTGGATCTGACGCAGGTGACCGTGCAGCGCATTGTGGTGCGTAACGGTTTCAGCCACGATATGGCCGAAGCGTTCATCAAGGATCTGAAGTCGTGTGTGAAATATCTGGACGGACTGCGCTCACCAATGCCAAGCGAGGCTCGTGCATCCGGATTCCACCACTGATATTTCGCGGTCATTCCACGAATTCCATCGTTTCCCGCATTAAGGAAATTCATGCTCATTCCCACAACGATTATGTTTACGAAAGCTGGCTGCAATGACAGTTCATATGAAAAAGCCGCTTGCTGTGGTAGCGCACGATGCAAGCGCAGCTGCACATCCCGGGTCCGCACGTTCCACGACGAACGCTGCGACGGCACCGACAACAACGCCACGCAATCCGTCTGCCGTCGCAGGAAACCGCAATCGTACGGGCATACCTGCGCATGCCGGGGCGAATAGAGGGAACGGCGCTGACGGGCACGGCGCAATCGCAAGCACGGCAACCGTTGCCAATAAAACCGGCAAAACCATGATGACAGTCAGCCAACTGGCAATGTTGACCGTGGTGGCGGTGGCCTCGCTACGCTCTCTGCCGGCCATGGCCGATTATGGTCTCGCTTCCATTCTGCTGTATCTCATTCCGGCGGTCGTTTTCCTGGTGCCGACCGCGCTGGTGGCTGCCGAACTGGCCACCGGCTGGAAAGGTGGCGTGTACGTGTGGGTGCGTGAGGCGTTCGGCAATCGCATCGGATTTCTCGCCATTTGGCTGCAGTGGATTCAGAATGTGGTGTGGTATCCGATACAGATTGCGTTCATCGCCGTCAGCCTGTCGTATGTGTTCGGCATGGGTGGCTTGGGCAATAATGGCGTATATGTGGCCGCGGTGATCATCGTGTTGTATTGGGCAAGCACGATGGTGGCGTTGCGCGGCGGCAATCTGTTCGCCAAGGTCGGGTCGATTTCGGGACTTATCGGCACGCTGTTTCCTGCGTTGCTGCTTATCGTCTTCGGCATTATCTGGCTGGCGATCGGTAAGCCAGTGCAGACCTCCCTGCACGCATCCGCGCTGCTTCCGCCGTGGACGGGCATCGCGTCGATTGTGCTAATCGTATCCAATGTGCTCGCCTACGCGGGTATGGAGGTCAATGCCGTGCATGCCAACGACTTGGAGCATCCGGGACGTCAATTCCCACGCGCCATTGCACTAGCGACCGCGCTGATTCTGCTGGTACTTGTGCTGCCGACTTTGGCAATCGCCTTTGCTGTGCCGCATCGTGAGCTGGGGCTCATCGACGGCATCAATCTGGCGTTCAGGGAGTTCTTCGACCATTTTGGCATGGGTTGGGGCACCCCGGTGATTTCGCTGCTCATCGCGCTAGGCGCGTTCGCTTCCGTGGTGGCTTGGATAGCTGGTCCTTCTCGCGGTTTGCTAGCGGCCGCCCGCACGGGACTGATGCCTCCCGCGCTGCAGAAGCGCAATGCTCACGACGTGCAGGAAGGCATTCTGATTCCGCAAGGCATTATCGTGACCGTGCTGGCGTTGCTGTTCGTGTTGATCCCCAATGGCAACACGGCTTTCGCGACGCTGGTGGATATGGCGACCGCGCTGTATCTGGTGATGTACATGTTGATGTTTGCCGCCGCGATTCGTCTGCGCAACACCCATCCAGAAGTCCGCCGCACGTATCGAGTTCCTGCGATTCGGTTGGTCGCGGGCGTCGGTTTCGTCGCTTCCGCCGCGGCATTCGTGTTGACTTTCGTGAGACCGGCTGGTTTCACCGGTTTGGATAGCGTTTCATATGCGATTCTTGTGGCTGTAGTCGTGCTTGTGCTCGGTTTACCGCCGCTGGTGTTGTATGGAATGCGCAAGCCTGGCTGGGATCTGCGTTCGGATGCCGAGCGGAACACGGATACGTACGATGTGCTAGTGAATCCGGAATACTGAAATATTGGAATATTTGGAATACTCATGTTTCGAACATTCCAATAATCCCGAATATGATGAATGCCTCCCAAGTGTTCGCCTGGGAGGCATTCATCGTTCTTGTCTCGTTCGTTTACGCGATTACAGTTCGAAGCCGAGTTCGGCCGCCGCTTCGGTCGGTACCGGATCCTCGCACCAGAAATCCTCAAGGTTCTCATTGGTGGTCAGGCTTCGGATTTCGGCCTGGTCGATGTACAGTTCACCGCTCAAATGGTCGGTTTCATGCTGGAAGATGCGGGCCGGCCAGCCATGCAGATGTTCCTCATGCTTGTTGCCGTCCTCATCCTGCCAACGGGCGGTGATGTCAAGCCAACGCTTGCGTACGGCCTGGTAACCGTCGAAGCTCAGGCAGCCTTCGTAGAAGCTGCGGGTTTCGGTGCCGATCGGCTCGTAGCTGGGGTTGATGATGGCGTGGAAGGGGAATTCCGCAGCTTCGCGCGGATCGCCATCATCGCCTTCGCATACGTGGTCTTCGACGACGGCCAAAGCCAGACCGAGACCGATCTGGGTGGCTGCGAGGCCCACGCCCGGCGCTTCCAGCATGGTGGTGCGCATGGTGTCGATGAGCTTGTCAAGCGTTTTGCGGCTCAACTGGCCGTCGTAGGCGATGGTCTGCTGGCGTAATACCGGTTCGCCGGCCTGCACAATCGGCATGATTTTCTCTTTGCCGCCGGTTTTGATGAGCTTTTCGACCTCGCGGTTGAGTTCGAGGTCCACTTTCGAGTTGTGTCCGAACATGGGGCATATCTCCTTGCGGGCTCTTACAGGGTGAGTTCGTCGGCGACGACCTTGGCGAGGCGATCGCACACTTCGTCTGCCTGCTGCTGGGTTTCGGCTTCGGCCATGACGCGCACGAGCGGCTCGGTGCCGGACGGACGCAGCAGCACGCGGCCGGTGTCGCCCAGCAGCTTCTCTTCGCGTTCCACCGCGGCCTGCACCTTGGCGTTGGTCTTGGCGGCCATCTTGTCCACGTTCGGCACGTTGATGAGCGTCTGCGGCAGCTGCGGGAAGTCGGCGGCCAGTTCCTTCAGGCTCTTACCGGATTTGACGACCTCGTTGCACAGGGTGAGCGCGGTCAGGGTGCCGTCGCCGGTGGTGGCGAATTCACGGTTGATCACGTGGCCGGACTGCTCGCCGCCGAGCGAATAATCGCCTCGCAGCATCTCTTCAAGCACGTAACGGTCGCCCACGTTGGTCTGCACGGTCTTGATGCCCATGGAACGCAGGGCCAACTTCAGACCGAGATTGCTCATCACCGTCACGACGAGGGTGTCATGGTTGAGCTTGCCCGCGTTCTTCTTGGCGCGCGCCAGAATGCCCATGATCTGATCGCCGTTGACCATGTTGCCATCCTCATCCACGGCAAGGCAACGGTCGGCATCGCCATCGAAGGCAACGCCCATGACGGCGCCGGAGGCCTTGACCATGGCCTGCAGCTGCTCAGGATGGGTGGAGCCGGCGTTCTTGTTGATGTTGTAGCCGTCCGGCGACGCGTTGATGACGGTCACGTCGGCGCCGGCGCGGCGCAAGGCTTCCGGAGCGACCACGGACGTGGCGCCGTTCGCGCAATCGGCCACGATCTTCAGGCCCTTCAGTGGCGTCGGCTGCGACTTGTCCGGACCGACCGGCGCGATGGCGGAAACCAGATGGTCGATGTACAGGTTGGTTGCGGTGGCGGTGTCATGGCTGACACGACCCACGCCGGCGCCGGTAGGACGATCCCAATCCTGGCCGAGCACCGCTTCGATCTCATCCTCCTTGGTGTCGGGCAGCTTGAAGCCGCCGCGCGCGAAGAACTTGATGCCGTTGTCGGGCATCGGATTGTGGGATGCGGAGATCACCGCGCCCATTTCCACGTTGAGCACGGACGTCAGGTATGCGACGCCCGGCGTCGGGATGATGCCGGCGTCGATCACGTCGAAGCCGCCGGCGGACATGCCAGCAGACAGTGCGGCGGCGAGGAAATCGCCGGAAACACGTGTATCACGACCGACCAGCGCACGGCGACGGCTTTCGAATTCGCTCCGCTCGTCATCGCCCAGCACGCGCACCGCGGCGTCACCCAAATCAAGCGCCAGCTGTGCCGTCAAATCCCTATTCGCCAATCCTCGAACGCCGTCGGTTCCGAACATACGTGGCATGAGTCTCAAATCCTCGCTATCTGCAAACGATATTTCCGTGACCTATCGTACTCAACCGTGCCGCCGAAACCAGCAGGTGACGACGCAATCGCATAACACTTCACAATTCAAAGCATTTCACGGCGCGCAATGCCCTTTTCGTGTCGCACGACTTTGATTTCAAGGCGGAAAATCAAGTCGTGCGGCAACACTTGATAAAGAAATACCCCCTAACTATCATTTTCCGTTGAAAACCAGCAAAAAATAAGAGTTAGAGGGTATGAAAGCCAGCACGCTTGTCGCACAACTTTGAAAAATGCCTCCAAAATCAAAGTCGTGCGACAGCCTTCGATGCAAAATGCCCCCTAATCCTTATTTTCAAGCGGAAAACGAGGATTAGGGGACATAAATGCCGATATGCCCGTCGCATGACTTTGAAAATCGCACCCAAAATCAAAGTCGTGCGACGACATGACGGCTCTTAAGCGGGAACGTTCCTGTCGCCCCTGCTATCAGAGCGCGGCGTTGAAGTCGCGCACTTTCAGCGTGCGGTGAGAAGCCTCGACGTTGCCACGCACAATACGCTGCAAGGCGTTGTCCGCGTCCTTATGGGAGGCGAGCCAGGCGTCACCCAGCTCCACGAGCTTCGCCGGATCGGCATAGCCCGGATACAGGCCTTCGAGCAGCGCTTCCGCCATGTGGAAGGTCTTGTGCTCCCAAATCCAGTCGGCGACCTCGAAATACTTCTCGGCGTACGGTTCGGCCAAGTCGGCGCGCGGGGTGGCTGCGAAGCCACCGGCCACAGCCTCAAGCTGCATGTTGGTCAGCTCGTCGTTGTGCAGGGCCTCGTTCCAAGCCCATGCCTTCGCTTCGGCGGTACCGGCCACGGCGCGTGCACCATAGGCGAACTCACGGTTCTCGGTGGTTTCGCGCTTGGCCAGTTCGGCGTCGATTCCCGCCTGGTCGATCGCGTTGACGGTGCTCAGCGCGTTGATGATGGTCCAGCGGAAGTTGTTGTCGATTTCCAGACCGTCGAATGCCACGGAACCGTCGAGCAGGCCCTTCGCGTTGGCGACGAACGCCTCGTCGCCCGGCTCGCCGTAGCCCAGGTAGGCGGTGACGAGCTGGAACTGTTCGTCGGAGCCGGCCTTGGCCTGACCCGCCAGCTTGAACAGTTCGGCGGCCACATGCTTCACGGTCTCGGCACGCTCTGCCGGAGCGGTGTAATGCCATGCGGTGGTGCTGACCTGTGCCAGCGCGTAACGGAAGGTGGTGGACTCGTGTTCGGTGGCGAGCGCGGCCAGCGAGGTGTCGATGAACTGGCGTGCCGGCAGTTCGCCGTCGCGGGTCATGTCCCACAGGGCGAGCCAGAGCACGGAACGGGCGAGCGCATCGTCGAAGCGGTACAGGTTGCTTGTCGCGAATGCGAGGCTCTTGTCGTCGAAACGCAGCTTCGTGTAGGTCAGGTCGTCGTCGTTCACCAGAATCAGCGACGGACGTGCCTTGCCGGCGGCAGCGTCGACGACCGTCAGTTCGCCGTCGACGTCCAGTTCGAAACGGTCGGTGCGCACGATCTTGCCGGTTTCCGGATCCTCGTTGTAGAAGCCGACGGCGAGACGGTGGGCGCGCAGCACGGGATGCTCGGCCGGAGCGGTCTGGCGCAGGGCGAGACGCTTGATGGTGCCGTCCTCGTTCTCTTCGACTTCGGTGGCGATGGTGTTGATGCCGGATTCCTCCAGCCACTGGGCGCTCCACGCCTTCAGGTCGCGGCCGGAAGTGAGTTCCAGTTCGGCGAGCAGGTCGGCGAGGGTGGCGTTGGAGTAGGCGTGCTTGTTGAGGTAGTTGTTGATGCCCTTGAAGAACTTCTCACGGCCCACGTAGTACACGAGCTGCTTCAGCACGGAGGCGCCCTTGGCGTAGGTGATGCCGTCGAAGTTGACGTAGGTGTCGTTGAGGTCGTTGATCGGGGCGACGATCGGGTGGGTGGTGCTCAGCTGGTCCTGACGCAGCGCCCAGCTCTTTTCGCCGGAGCTGAAGGTTGCCCAGGCGTCCTTCCATTCGGTGGCTTCGGCGGTGGCGAGGGTGGACGTGAACTCGGCGAAGGATTCGTTGAGCCACAGGTCGTTCCACCACTTCATGGTCACGTAGTCGCCGAACCACATGTGGGCGAGCTCGTGCAGCACGGTGACCACACGGCGTTCCGCGTAGGCGTCGGTGACCTTGGATTCGAACACGTACTGGTCGCGGATGGTGACCATGCCGATGTTCTCCATGGCGCCGGCGTTGTACTCCGGCACGTAGATCTGGTCGAACTTGGCGTACGGGTACGGCACGCCCCAGGTCTTGGCGTAGAAGGCGAAGCCTTTCTTGGTGATGTCGAACAGGTAGTCGACGTCCTTTTCGAAGGCTTTGGCGAGCGCCTGGCGGCAGTACATAGCCATCGGCACGGTGCGGCCGTCCTCATTGGCGTATTCGGTGTGCCATTCGGCGTACGGTCCGGCGCAGATGGCGGTGAGGTAGGAGCTCATGGTTGGGGTCGGCTCGAACACCCACAGCTTGGTGGTTTCGGCGGCGTGATCGCCGAGCGTGCCTTCCTCGGTGACGGTTTCGTTGTCGGTCACGGAGGAGGTGGGCATGTTGGACGTGACGATCCAGGATTTGGCGGCGAGCACGGAGAAGTCGAACACGGCCTTCAGATCGGGCTGGTCGAACACGGCGTAGACGCGACGGGCGTCCGGCACCTCGAACTGGGTGTACAGGTAGACGTTGCCGTCGGACGGGTCGACGCTGCGGTGCAGGCCTTCGCCGGTGTTGGAGTACTGGCACATCGCCTTGACGGTGACCTCGTTGTGCTCCTTGAGGTTCTTCAGTTCGATGCGGCTGTCGACGTACGCTTCAGCCGGGTCGAGGGTTTCGCCGTTGAGGGTGATTTCGCTGACTTCGTTGGCGATGAGGTCAAGGAAGCTTGACTCCCCCGGCTTCGCGTCGAAGGTGATGGTGGTTTCGGAGCCGAAATCCTTGGCTCCGCGGGTCAGGTCAAGCTTGACCGTGTAATGGATTGGCGCGGCGATGATGCTTTTGCGTTCTTCCGCTTCGATTCGGGTGAGGTTTGCTCCTGGCATGTCACTCCTTCTTTCTGGTAACAGAAGGCGGCGCGATCAGTTGTGCCGATCACGTCGCCTTGATTCAATTTATGGTAAATTTACGGCTTATTTCGCGGCGTTCAGTCCCATCGCGTCGTCCACGTCCTGCGCGATGTCGGCGACGACGGGGACGATCATCGGCTTGCGGTGCAGCTGTCGTGCCACCCAGCCGCCGAGCGTGCGTCGCATGATCTGCTGCAGCTTGTAGGTGTCGCGCGTGCCCTGCATCATCGCGTCCTGCAGCTGCTCGACAATCTGGTGACGGACCTTGTCGAACTCGCTTTCGTCTTCCGCGACCGCGTTGAGGTAGATCTTCGGACCGGTGATGACATCCGCGGTCTCGGTGTCGACGACCACGAAGCTGGACACGAAGCCTTCGGTGCCGAGGATGCGGCGCTTCTCGAGTTCTTCGTCGGTCAGTTCGCCGACGGAATCGCCATCGACGTAGACGTAGCCGCACGGCACGGAGCCGACGACCGCGGCCTGGCCGTGGTACAGGTCGACGACGTCGCCGTCTTCGGCCAGCACGACGTTCTGCGGATCGACGCCGGTCTTGACGGCGATCATGCCGTTGGCCACCAAGTGGCGGTTTTCGCCGTGGATAGGCATGGCGCACTTCGGCTTGACGATGTTGTACATGTACAGCAGCTCGCCTTCGTTGCAGTGGCCGGAGACGTGCACGGCGGCGTTGTCTCGGTTGACCACGCGGGCTCCGAGCTGCACGAGCTTGTTGATGACCTTGTAGACGCCATGCTCGTTGCCTGGGATCAGGGAGCTGGCGAGGATCACCGTGTCGAACTCGTTGATGGTGATGTCACGATGGTTGCCGTCGGCGATGCGGCCGAGCGCGGCCATCGGCTCGCCCTGGGAGCCGGTGCACATGTAGACGAGCTTGTCGTCCTGCACGTCATGGGCCTGCTTCAGGTCGATGACGGTGTCCTCGGGCAGACGCAGGTAGCCCAGATCGGCGGCGATGGACATGTTACGGACCATGGAACGTCCGACGAACACGACCTTGCGGCCGTACTTGTGGGCCGCGTCGACGACCTGCTGCACGCGGTGCACGTGGCTGGAGAAGCTGGCCACGATGATCTTGCGAGTGGCCTGTGCGAACGCCTGGTCGAGCGCCGGACCGATGGAGGTCTCCGGCTTGACGAAGCCCGGGACCTCGGCGTTGGTGGAGTCCATCATCAGGAGGTCCACGCCCTTTTCGCCGAGCTTGCCGAATTCCACCAGATCGGTGATGCGGTGGTCGAGCGGCAGCTGGTCGAGCTTGATGTCGCCGGTGTCGATAAGCGAGCCGGCGGGGGTCTGCACGAACACGGCGAGCGCGTCCGGAATGGAGTGCGTGACGTTCACGAATTCCAGGTTGAACGGGCCGACCTTGAGCTTGTCGCGTCCCTTGACCTCGACGAGCGTCGGGTTGATGCGGTGTTCCTTGCACTTGGCCTCAACGAAGGCGAGGGTGAGCTTGGAACCAATCAGCGGAATGTCCGGGCGGAGCTTGAGCAGGTACGGCACGCCACCGATGTGGTCTTCGTGGCCGTGGGTGAGCACGAGCGCCTCGACCTTGTCGAGACGGTCCTTGATGTAGTGGAAGTCAGGCAGGATGAGGTCCACGCCCGGCTGCTCCTCTTCCGGGAAGAGCACGCCGCAGTCGATGAGCAGGATATGCCCGTTGTATTCGACCACGTTCATGTTGCGGCCGATCTCACCCAGACCGCCGAGCGGCACGATGCGCATGGAGCCCTTGCGGTACTTCGGCGGGGCGATCAGCACCTCGTCCTGCTGGGGCGCGGTGGATTGCGGCGCGGAATGCGACGGGCGACGGTTCGAACCGTTGCCGCCACGGGATCCACGGGAGCCGCCGTTGCGCGACGAGCCACCGCGGCCGCGGGTGGAGGACTTCGCCTTCTTGGTGGCGGTCTTCTCGGACTTCACAGCCTTGTCGGACTTGGTTGCCTTGGCTGCGGATTCGGTGCGCTTGGCAGCTTTGCTGCCGCGCTTGTGCGTTGTGGTGTTCTTGGTTTCTTCTGTTGCCATTTCCTAGTTGGATTTCTGTTACTCATTGTCTCCGCCTCTGCGAAGACGAGGAATTAAAGCAGGCCGCCGCCGTACATGCGCGGCGGCCAACCGCACGTTATGTAATGCGATTTTACAGCAGCCCTGCGGCGCGCATGCCCTTTTCCGCACGCACGAGCTCCGCTTCGCCCGGGCCGACGTTCGGCAGGCGCATTTCCGTGGAGTCGAGGACTCCGCGCACCTTCAGCGAGGCCTTGGCCATCACGGCCTGGAAGCCGTTGCCGTTCATCGCTTCGACGAGCGGCGCCAGCTGCACGGAGATGCGCTGCGCTTCGTGGATATCGCCACGATCGAACGCGTTGGCGAGGTCACGCATCGGACCGGCGGCCGCGTGCGCGATCACAGAGATGATGCCGACGGCGCCGACGGACAGGAACGGCAGGAACAGGCCGTCATCGCCCGAATACCAGGTCAGACCGGTCTCCATGCGCTTGCGCACCGCGCCTGCGATGTCGCCGGTGGCGTCCTTGACGGCCTTGACGTGGTCGAGTTCGGCCATACGGCGGTAGGTCTCCAGCTGGATGTGCAGTCCGGTACGGCCCGGCACATCGTAGACGATGATCGGCTTGTCCGCGGAGTCGTTGACCGCCTTGTAGTGGCGGAACACGCCCTCCTGCGACGGACGGGAATAGTACGGGGCGACCACGAGCACCGCGTCGGCGCCCGCCTCCTGGGTCTGCTCCACCATGCGCACGGTGTGCGCGGTGTCGTTGGAACCGGCGCCGGAAATGACCGGCACGTCCACGACTTCCTTGACGGCCTGAACCAGCTCGACCTTCTCCTCCATGTGGGTGGTCGGCGATTCGCCGGTGGTGCCGTTGACCACAAGACCGTCGGCACCATCCGCCACGAGCTGCCTCGCCAGCTGTTGCGCGGCTTCGAAATCTACGGCTCCGTCGGCCTTCATGGGGGTGACCATGGCCGGAAGGATACGTCCGAAGGGAGCAGGATCGAGCAGATGCATTGTACCGTCGTCAGTCTTAGGGCTTGTCATACGGCTAACGGTACTTCCCTCTGCGGACGCTTGCGATTTCATGAGACGCGAAAAGTCACATTTTGGAAGGCCTGCCGACGATGACCGCGACGACGCACTGCAGGAAAGCGACGAACGTGAACACCATCAGCGGCACATGATGGCCGCCGGTGGCCTGGACCAGCACGCCGAACATAAGCGGGCCGAGCGAGGCGATCAGATAGCCGAACGACTGCGCGACGCCCGACAGCACCACGGTTTCGGCGCTGTCACGGCCGCGCAACGCGATCAATGCGAGCGCCACCACCAGGGACGCGCCTTGCGCGCAGCCGCCGACGAACGCCCATACCGGCATGAGATGCGGCAGCAGCAGCATGCCAAGGCCGGCGATCAGCATGGGAGCGCTGGCGGTAAGCGCCGCGCAGACCTGGTTGCCGCGCACGTTCATGAATTTCGGAATGAGCAGGCCGGAGAAAATGCCGATGCCTTGGAAGATGAACAGATGCACGCCGGCGGTGGAGGCGTCGTAGCCGATGGACGCCGAGATGGACGGCATCCAGTTGGACATGGTGTAGAAGGCGGACGATTGCAGTCCCATGAAGGCCGTCACGTACCACGTCATCGGACGGCGCAGCACGCGGGTGAACACGCCATGCGACGATTGCGTGGAACATGCCGGTCGCTGTGCGGAATGCGGGTTTTGTGCGTTGGCCGTCGTGCTGCGATCGCCAATATCATCGATATCGCCAGTATCGCTGGTTTCGATGGTGCCGCCGGCGGAAGCGATAACGACTTTGCGATTGTGCAGGATACGCAACGCCCACAGCACGGCGACGACCAGCGGCGGCACACTCCAGAAGGCGAGTGACGCGCGCCAACCGCCCCACATCTGCGCAAGCGGCGCGGACAGCAAACCTGCGGTGGCGCTGCCGGCGGTGATGCAACCGGAATAGACGCCGGTCGCCATCGCGACATGGCCGGCATAGTCACGTTTCGCGATCACCGGCACAAGAACGTTGCCGACGGCGATGGCGGAGGCGAACACCACCGTGCCCAGCCAGATGCCAACGCCGCCGCCGAACGAGCGGATGGCGTCGCCCGCCGCGATGCACAGCAGGGCCAGCAGAATCGACATGTCGATGCCGATGCGGCGTGCAAGGAACGTGACCAGCGGGCTGACCGCGGCGAAGGCGATCAGCGGAATCGCCGTCAATACGCCCTGCACGCCCTCACCCCACGCAAGGTCGGTTCCCATTTGGGCGAGGACCGGCCCGACGGCGGCGATGGCGGGCCGCAGATTCAGCGATACGAGGAAGATCAAAGCCACCCACAATCCGGTGGAGGACCGGTCGTACGCCAGCATGTTTCGTTTTGAATTCATTCCGTTCCCATTCCCGCTTCCACTTCCGTTTACCGCCGTTCCAACGGGACGTGCCGCGCCTAGATTTTCCCTATCAATCTTCAAGCTCATCGAGCGCATCGAAGCAATCGTTGATGCCTTCGATACGCGCGTGCACCTCGTCTTCGGTATCGACGAGGCATTTTCCGACTTCGTCCACCATCAGGGCGATCAGGGCGAACGCCGCGGTGAAGCTCGTCAGCACGTGGGAGTTCAGCACCACTTTGAAGAAGGCGACGTTACGGCCGATGACGGCGTTGCGCGCCGAAATGTCGCCAATCACCACCACGGTCAGGCCGCGCTCAAGCATCACGTCGATGAGCCGCGAGAAGAAGGGAAGACGCCGGCCCACGCCGATGATGACGATTACGTCGCCTGCCGCATAATCAACCAGATCTTCGGCTATGGACTGGCCTGGATTCGGCAGAATATCAACGTTTCCGCGTAGCCGCATCAGCTGTTCGCGCATGTGCAGCGCCACGGGATAGCTGCTGCGGTACCCGACCACCGCCACATGCGGGGCCGTGGCCATGGCTTGGCATGCGGATGACAGTTGCGCGCGGTCGATGCCTTCAAACGTGCGTTTCAGGCTTTCCTCGTCACGGCGCAGATGGTCGGCGACCAAATCGTCGCACTGGGTGTGCCGTGAAAGCTCCGGAGAGCCAGGACGATGGACGCGACGCACGTCACGTCTGAATTCGCCCGCGTTCGCATAGCCGAGCTTGCGGTACAGGCGGCTGAGCGTCGGCTGCGAGATGCCGCTCAACTGCGACAGCTCCACGGAATTGCAGACCAACACATCGGTCAGATGGCCCAGAATGAACTGCGCGGCCTCACGTTCCGTCGCAGTCAGCGAATCGAAGGATTCCCGGATGCGCGCCACCAAGCCGAGGTCCGCGGCAGCATTGCCTTCCTCGTCCATGGCGTCCTTCGAAGCCCCCATATTGTCTGAAAGCATAATTCCAGAAGTCACGCTCATCGCCCTTCCCTGCAGTACATTCTCACGCGGCGCATCCGCTCTCCTGACGATGCTACCCCTTGCTTTCCGGGTTTCACCAGGTTTGGCCGCCGACAACTGTCACGACGAATGAAGAATTTCAGATGCCGTAAGCACTGAAATGCATCCATCACAGGCAGTGGCGGCGCCTCTTGGCAACGCGACCCACCATCAGGAGATGACCGACCATGGCAAAAACAGCTTACCCCACACAATCAACATCGCATATCGGGCGGATTCGGCATAGAAGAAACGGTGCCAAACCAGCGAAATGGGCGACTAACGCGGCAACAAAATCCCCGACTGTTGCGAACACTGTTGAACCGGCATCGCGCCCGGCCGAATGCGAGGCGAACGCGGTGCGCAAGATCGTACGGCTGGTGGCACGCACCGGCTGCCGCACGCATATTCTGCACGTGTCCAGCGGTCTGAGCGTGGACGTGCTGCGGCGGGCGAAGGCCGAAGGACTGCCGGTCAGCGCGGAGACCTGTCCGCATTACCTCACGTTGGATTGCGACCATATTCCCGACAACGCCACCGCGGTCAAATGCTGTCCGCCGATTCGTGATCTGCATGAGCAGGACGCGCTATGGGCGGGGCTTGCCGACGGCACGTTGGATGGTGTCGTCACCGATCATTCCCCGGCCAGCGCGGATATGAAAGCCGGCACGCTCGCCACCGCGTGGGGTGGCGTTTCCAGTCTGCAGGTCGGATTCCGCGCGGTGTTGACGGGTGCGATGCGGCGCGGCTTGAGTTTGGCCGACGTCGTGCGGTGGATGTCGTGCAACACCGCACGGCTTGTGGGACTTGACGATCGTGGCGATATAACGCCGGTATTGCGGGCCGATTTGGCGATTATTCGCCCGTACGAACGGTTTGTTGTGGATGCTACCGCTTTGGAAAGCCGCAATCCGATCTGCGCCTGCGATGGCATGACGCTTAACGGCGTCGTCACGCGCACGTTTGTAGCGGGGCGGGACGCGCTCTCCGGAGTGCGGGAGGGGAATCTTATCGTTCGTCCGTGAATCGGAATCCGTAAATCAACCATTCAACAAAAATCCCCAACCCGCCGACGGCCGGATGTCATTCGATGTCGGCAGATTGGGGACGGACGAGAATCAGGTCTCAGCCCAGGTAGGCGGCCGGGTTCTGGGCGAACTTGTCGGCGCAACCGGGGTTGCAGAAGTAGTAGGTGACGCCGCCGTATTCGCGGGTCGCGGCCGCGGTGGCCGGATCGACGCTCATGCCGCAAACCGGGTCCTTCGCAACGTTCGCCGCGGAATCGCCCATATTCGAAGCCATGCCGTGGCCGTCATGACCGCCGCAGCAGTGTCCGGCGCCCATCGCGCCCATGTTCTCGGCTTCCTTCTTGGCCTTGTGATCGCTGAACAGTCCCATGATCGTTCCTTTCCGACTGTGCTGGTTGCCATTATTTTTGCTCGGATCGGGCTTGCGTACCCGATACGTCTTGTTTTTCGCCGCCTCCGCGTCCGGATCGAACAGGCGCAGCCGGCTTGCGTTCGTCACCACGCACAACGACGAGAACGCCATCGCGGCGCCGGCGATCATCGGATTCAGCAGCGTTCCGGTGAACGGATACAGCACGCCGGCCGCGATCGCGATGCCGATGCTGTTGTAGCCGAGTGCGAAGCCGAGGTTTTGCGCGATGTTGCGCATGGCGGCGTGCGTCAGGTCGAGCGCATGCACGAGCCCCATGAGCGAGCCGCGCATCAGTGTCACATCCGCGGATTGGACGGCCACGTCGGTGCCGGTGCCGATGGCGAAACCGACGTCGGCTCGGGCGAGGGCGGGCGCGTCGTTGATGCCGTCGCCGACCATCGCCACCGTATAGCCTTGCGATTGGAGTTTTGCGATTTCGTCGGCCTTGCGTTCCGGCCGCACGCCGGCGATCACATGACGTTCGTCGATACCGACCTGGCTTGCGATGGCGCGTGCGGTGGTCGGATTGTCTCCCGTGAGCATGACGGCTTCGACGCCACGTTTGCGGAGCAGTTCGATGGCTTGGCGCGAGTCGGCTTTCGGCACGTCGGCGACGGCGACGATGCCGGCGAGATGGCCGTCGATGGCCGCTAGGATCGGCGTTTTGCCTTGCTGCGACAGGAGTTCCATGTCGGCGATGATGGCGTCGAGGTTCGTATCGTGGATGGTCTCGGAGGCAATTTCGGAGGTATCGGACGTAATGTCGGGCATGTCGACGTCAAGGTCGTCGATCAGGTCGGTGTTGCCGACGGCGACGGTGTGCGGCAGACCGCGGAAGGTGACGCGCGCGGTGACGCCACGGCCGGCAATCGCCTGAAAATCGGTGGTTTGCGCGAGTTCCGCAACGTCCGCGACGTCGGCTTTTTCCGCAGCTGCGGCAACGATCGCAGCAGCGAGCGGATGCTCGGAATCACGTTCGGCGGCGGCGACAATCGTCAGCAAATCATCGGGACGCCGATGCCACACGCCCAACGGCAGCACATCGGTAAGGGTGGGTTTGCCGGCGGTGATCGTGCCGGTCTTATCCAATACGACGGCATTGACTTTGCCGCATGTTTCCAACGCTTCGGCGGAACGGACCAGCACCCCCATGCGAGCCGCGCGGCCAGTCGAGACCGTCACCGACAACGGAGTCGCCAGTCCGAGCGCGCACGGGCAGGCGATCAGCAGCACCGATACCGCGGCGACCAGCGCGTGCGTGACACGCGGTTCGGGGCCGAACGCGAACCACAGCGCGCACGACCATACGGCGACGAGCACCACGATCGGCACGAAAACGCCGGAGATACGGTCCGCCAATCGTTGCACGGGGGCTTTCGAGCTTTGTGCGGCGGCCACCATGCCGATGATCTGCGCGAGCACGGTGTCCTTGCCGACTTTCGTGGCGCGGTACCGCAGCGAGCCACCACCGTTGATGGTGACGCCCGTCACTTCGCTGCCCTCGGTTTTGGCGACCGGCATGGCTTCGCCGGTGATCATCGATTCGTCCACGGTGGAGCTGCCGGATATGACGATGCCGTCGACCGGCAGCTGCTCGCCGGGGCGGATGGCGATGATGTCGCCGACGCGCACGTCATCGATGGCGATGCTGGTTTCCCTGCCGTCGCGCACCACGCGGGCGGTTTTCGGTTGCAGACCCGCCAATGCGCGCATGGCTTCACCGGTGCCTTTGCGGGCGCGCGCTTCGAGCAGCTGGCCGACAAGCATAAGCGTGACGACCACACCGACCGCTTCGAAATACGGTTCGCGCGCGTTCTCGGGCAGGACGTTCGGCGCGAAGGTGACCACGCAGGAGTAGGCGAATGCGGCCAGCGCACCAAGGCTGACGAGCGCGTTCATCTCCGGCGAGCGGTGAGCGATCGCGGCGAAACCGCTGCGGAAAATCGGCAATGCCGCATAGCCGACAATCGGCAGCATCAGCAGGAACTGCAGCCAGTTCGGCATCGGATACAGCATGAGCATGGTGGAGCCGAATACCGGAATCGTGCAGACGGCCGCCACGATAAGACGGGTGATGAGGGCGCGAATTTCCGATTCCGATCCGCGCGATTTGCCCGAATCACCCGAACCGGACGTTTGGACGGCGCCTTTTTGCGCGCATTGCACGCCTGTTTCCGCGGAACCGGCGGCGGCACCGACACTTGCATGCTTTCCCGGCAGTATGCGCAACGTGCCGTGCAGCATGTTCATACCGCATGCGAAGGGATACTCGCCCGGCTGGTCGGGATGAAGCGTCAGCGTGGTCGTGCGGAAGGCGGGCAACGCAAGATCGACCCCGAAATCGGAGAACACGACATGCGACGAGCATTCGCCGTCTTCCTTGCGATCGAAGATCAGCCGCAACGGCACGCCGGCTTCGGCTTCGATGACGGCCGGGCTGTACCCGCCTTTGACTTCGACGACCGCTTCCTGCACGCCGTCGCGCAACGGCGCACGATACGCTTTGCGCGGTGCGAAGAAGAACCACAGCACGCCCGCCGTGACGAGCAGCGCCATAATAAGCGCGATTGCGATGTGCATATTCCAGCCGCCTTCCGTCCGTAATTGGCTTTCGATTTCGGCAAACACCATCACAATATACCCCTATAGGGTATATTGGCAAGAAGGACGAGCAAACTTCAGCCGTAGATAAAATTTTCAGCGCAGCGAGGAGGACGATATGAACGCCACACAACATGGGTACGCAAGCGACCAGAAGAGGATCATCGCACGATTGAATCGCATCGAAGGGCAGGTGCGCGGCATTCGGCAGATGACGGAAAACGGCGAATACTGCATCGACATTCTGACGCAGATTTCCGCAGCGGACAGCGCGCTGAAGTCGGTGGCGCTACTGCTGCTCGACGACCATCTGCACCATTGCGTCGCCAAAGCCGCGGCGGAGGGCGGTACCGTCGCCGACGAAAAGCTGGCGGAAGTCAGCGCCGCCATCGCACGCCTTGCCAAATAATCGGAACAGATCCGCCATAAAAAACTGCCGACGGGAGACACATGCGCCCGTCGGCAGTTTGAAAAAGAATTACGGTTACAGGTCGAGGAACTGGTCGAGGCCGACGGTCAGCCCCGGATAGGTTCCGGTGGAGACCTTGCGCACGGCCAGCAGCACGCCCGGCATGAAGGAGATGCGGTCGAAGCTGTCGGCGCGGATGGTCAGCTGTTCGCCGGAGTTGCCGAACAGCACCTCCTCGTGGGCGTTGAGGCCACGCAGACGCACGGCGTGCACGTGGATGCCGTCCACCACCTGGCCGCGGGAGCCGCCATCGGTTTCGGTGGCGTCCGGAACCGGACCCAAGCCGGCCGCCTTGCGCGCTTCGGCGATGCCCTGCGCGGTGTGGAAAGCGGTGCCGGACGGGGCGTCCACCTTGGTCGGGTGGTGCAGTTCGATGACTTCCGCGGATTCGAAATACGGCGCCGCGACCTTTGCGAAATGGTCGGCGAGCACCGCGGAAATGGCGAAGTTCGGCGCGATGAACACGCTCTGGCCCTCACGCGGAGCTGCTGCGAGCGCGGCACGCACCTGGTCGAGCTTCTCTTCGGTCCAGCCGGTGGTGCCGACCACCACGTCGACGCCCTGCTTGACGAGGGCGAGCACATTGCCCAGCGACACGCTCGGCACGGTGAATTCCACCACGACGTCGGTGTTTTCGGGGGTGATTGCGGCCAGGTCGTCGCCTGCGTCGAGCGCGAGCGCGAGTTCGGTGTCGGCGGCGGAATCGACGGCGTCGACCACATGCGAGCCCATACGGCCCTTGGCGCCGACTACGGAAACCTTGATCATTGCAGCTCCTTGATGCTTTCGCGGACGCGCATGTTGCGCATGTCGTACGTTTGCCGTGCGCGCTTGCCGCGCGCATAATCGCATGCGTTTTCACACATGTTTTTGAATCACGCGCCCACGTCCATAACGTGTTCCACTTACGAATCTAAAGAGACGCTTCGACGCGGAGGCAGGCGGCTATGACGCTTGACGATCGAACGTCGGTCAGCCGCGGCGACGCGCCAGCAGCCAGCCGATCAGCGCGAACGGAATCGAACAGCCCACGAACACGGCGGGCAGGCTCAATCCCGCGCTTGGATTGAAATGGTCGAGCACGATGCCGGTGATCATGGAGCCGAACGACGCGCCCATCGTGCCGGCGGTGCTCACCCAGGACAGGCCTTCGGTGAGCGATTCCTCGGGCACGGTCTCCTTGACGACGAGGTTGCCGGAGGCGAACACCGGCGAAATGGTCAGGCCGGTAAGGATCTCCACCAGTCCCATCACGATCAGGTTGCCCTGGCACAGGTGGATCACCACGAAGCCGACGGTCATCAACGCGAGGAACATGATCATGTGACGCCAGCGGGAGCCTTTGAGCTCGCGCGAGCCGAAGACCAGCGCGCCCATGCAGGATCCGACGGCCAGCATGGCGAGCTGCACGCCGAGCACGGAGTCGAGGTGCAGCGATTTCATGACGGCGGTCATGGATGTATCGAACGCGGTGAACGCCATGTTGAACACGATGAACACGGCGAGGAGCGGCAGCACACCCGCATAGGTGAGCACGTTGCGTTTCCTGCGGTCGCGATCGCCCGTCTTGAGCCGATCCAAATCGAAACGGTCCGCGGAAACCGCGGCACCAGCGGCACCGCCGGCCGCCAATCGCACGTCAGCATCGTCCGTATCGGCCGCGACGACCGTGATTTCGCGCAATACCGGCGGTTGAGTGTCACGCAATGCGAAGAACACGGCACCGCCGAACGCGCAGGCGAGGGTCGGCACGAACAGCTGTGATACGGGATGCACGGACGCGGCCAGGAAAGCCGCCAGAATCGGCCCGAAGATGAACACGATCTCGTCGATGGCGGATTCGAGCGCATACGCGGTGTTGAGCAGGTCCTCCTTGTCGGCGCGGTCGAGCACGTACGCCCAACGGGTGCGCACAAGCGCGCCGAACGAGAACTGCGTCATGCCCATGACCACGGCAAGCACGAACAGCAGCGGAATCGGCACGCGCATCAGCGCGGCGAACGCGAAGCCCAGCATGACGATGATCTGCACCGTCAGGATCACCGGACCGACCTTGCGCTGGCCGAACCGGTCGAACAGGCGCGCGTACAGCGGCGTGACCGCGGCGGTGGCGAGCACGTACGCGGCGCTCATCACGCCGGCGATCGTCCAATTGTCGTACATGTGGTTGAGCGCGAGCACGATACCGAGGCCCATCATGGACATCGGCAGTCGCGCGATGGCTCCGGACACGCAGAACGCCTTCGTGCCGGGAATGCGGAAAAGCTGCGCGTATGGCGATTGCGTTTTCTGCGATTCGTGCGGTTCGTGCGATTGCGATTGCGGTTTCGCGCCCGTCACGCCGTCACCTTTCCCCGGTAGATGAACATGTCGTCGAACAGTGGCGGCACTTCGCCGTCGGCACTGCCGCCGAGCCGGGCGACCGTCTCGCTTGCCGTGCGGTGCGCGATGCAGTCCAACCCCTTGTGGTCGTAGAAGCTCACGTCGCAGTCGGAATCGGTGTGCAGGTAGAACGCGGGCACGTCCCATGCGGCGAAATGCTCCTGCATGCGTCTCCAAAGCCGCCCGCCCACACCGTGGCCGCGCACGTCGGGGTTGACGATGAACAGTTCCAGCTCGCCCATGGTGGTTTCGTTGGCGCGCCCTTCGCGTTCCAGATCGAGTTCCACCGAGAAGCCGGATTTCAGCGCCGCCATATGCTTGGCGGCCTCCGGATCGGCGTCGATGCGGCGTTCCAAGGCCTTCATTTCCTCGCCGACTTCGATTTCGTCGAGCTGCGGCGCCTCGCCGGCGACGCGGATGAACGTGACGCCCGCGAGTGTGCCGTCGGCGGCGAACGCGCCGTTGGCGAACGTGGTCGGCAGCAGGTAGTGCAGCACGAAATATCGGGAGATCAGCCGCGACATGTCCGCGCCGACCTTGTCCACATCCTGCGGCCAGGTACGGTCGAACAGGTCGACCACCGCGTCCAGATCGCCCCAGCCGATGGGACGGAAGACGATTGCCGATGCGTTGTTTGTTCCGGCACCCATGCCGGCGTTCGGGATTGCGGTTGCGCTGTTCGCAGCCATATCAAACACTCCTTAACTGTCGTTGCGTCCGGCATGTGCGCCCGCCCACACATGCTGCACGAGGGTAGCGGCGTTCCTCCACAACGCTGCCTGCATAGCGGTTTCTCCCGCAGGCAGGCCGGAAAGCGCCGCTCCCCCGCTTTCTTCGGTCAAGGAGCCATTGCGCACCGGCACTAGTCGTTGTCGGATTGCTGCGGAATTCCGTAGCTCAACTCGGCAAGGATCTCTTCTTCTGTTTTGTCGAGGGCGTCAAGCTCCCGATCGGCCTCGTGAGGCTCACTCACATAGTAGAGACAGGCGTCGATTGCATCCAACGGCACCCCTTCCATCGCCGCGAGCAGCAGGCGGTACAGGTCGAGCTGTGCGAGCTTCTCCTTGATTTCGTCCGGTTTGCGTGGTTTTACGCCGGTTTTCCAATCGACCACGGTGTAGCGTTTCATCTCGTCCGTTTCGTCGAGACCGCCGAAGAACACCGCGTCGAGTTTGCCGTTGACGATGGTGCCGAGCTGGGACATGTCGACGACGAGCTGGCGTTCCGCCCATGCTGGACGTCGTTTTGCCCACGGCGAAGCGACGAGACGACGCTGCCAAGCGGCCAGTTTCCGTTCGTCTCGCAATTGGGCGTCCTGCGATGGTGCGTCCTGCGATTGCACGCCGCCGTTGTCCGCGTCGACTTGCGTATCACCTATCAATGCGATCAGTTCCGCACGCGACTGCGCGGCCATACCGGCAGCACCTTCCGTACCACCGATGCCGTCGACGTCCGCATCCGCCATGATGAAACGCTCAGCCCATGCGTGGAACCGCGTGCCGAGCTGTGCCGCCGGCGAGGCGACGTGCGGAATCGGACGGACCAGACCACGCCAGTAGGCGCGGGAGTCACGCTCGCCCATGGAGCCGGCGCGCGCTTGCAGCGAGGTGACGTTTTGGCGGCCGGCAGCAAGGATACGTTCGCCTTTGGCACGCACGGCCTCGTCGAAGGCGTCCTGCGATTCGCCTGCGTCAGCCACGTCCGGTTCCGGCATGAGATGTTCGTCGGCGACGAGCAGTTTGGCGAGACGCAGCAGTGAGTTTCCGGTTTCCGGCGATGGCGTGGCGGATTCATCGGCAACGTCGCCCTGCGTTCCCGTGGATTCAGCGATATTCGGTTCGTCGGATTCGACGGCACGTACCTGTTCGGCCGCGGCACGCAGCCTGTCGGCGACATCGGCGCTCAGATCGCACGGCCAAGGCAAAGTATGGTCGTCCGAGACCGGTTCGAGCGGCGTGTTCCATGCATCGCCCACCACGGCATTCTCGAAATCGCGGGCGTGTTCGCCTACGAAATAGCCGTCGGGCAGGTCAAGTCCCAGCGTGTTCGGGGAGCCGTCCACATCGTCGGACAGGCTGTCCGGTTCGCGTACCGCGGTGACGATTCCGTTCATCGAATCGCGCGTCTCCAGCCAGAAATTCGACGGCGCGGCGCTTTTCTTTCCCTCCGCCAGGCGGGAGTCGCGGCTCGTCTCGTTGCATCCGCTGTATACGAGCAGCGCCTCGTAGCGGGCGCGCGTCAACGCCACGTAGGCGAGACGGCGTTCGTCGGCGTGCAGTCGGCGGCCGTATTCCTCCTGTTGCGTCAGGTACAGGCTTGCCGGATCCATTCCTTCCATATCGTCGACGGCCATGGTTCGCAAGGTGCCGAACACCTCGTCGTCGATCACTTCCGCATCGTCCAATCCGTCGAGCGATTCCACGGGATTGCCCCCGATGGGCGCGTCGTGCGGGAATCGTGGCAGGATATCCGCGTCGGCGCGCACCGGAACCGGCACCGCGGACGGGTCTTCCAGCCAAGTGTGGGCTTTTTCGAAGTATTCCGGCGGCTCCCATACGCCGTCGCGCCGACCGCCCGGATGGTCTTCGTCCGTTTTGACGCTCAGGTGGTCGCCTTGACTGGACGGGAAGGTGCCGTCGCGCATGCCGACCACGGCCACGGCGTCCCATTCCAGGCCTTTCGACTGGTGCACGGTCATGAGCACCACATCGACGGGGGTATCTGGTGCGGTGGCGTTGTCGTCGGACGCGTCACGCAGCGAATCCACCCACGAGATGAACGCGCGCAGGCTTGGCGTGCCCTGCGCGGCGATTTCCTGCAAGTAGGTGTCCACCAGAGACAGCATCGCGTCGAGTGACGAAGCGGCATGCGATGTGGCACGATTGCCGGCATCTGGATGCCGCATCCGTTCGGCGAGCAGCAGGTCGATGTCCAGTCCGAGCGCGGTGATGGCCGTGCGTACCACTTCCGGCAACGGATGGCCGGCCGTGCGCTGCACCTGTTGGATGACGCGACCGGCGTGGATGACGCTCGCGGCTCCCGTACGGCTCAATACGCCGTCGACGAGGTGCCGCAGATCGCCGCGCAGCAGCACGTCGATCAGGAAGACGGCGTTGGGCACTTGGTCGCGGTAGGCGCGCACGGTGGCGCGGATGTCGGCGTCGGACGGATTCGCATCCGCCTCCACGATGCCGGCCGACACGAGCGCGCGGTAGCGTTGCGCGGTGTTGAGCCGTTCGGCGATGCCGGCGAGCGCCTGCAGATCGTCGGCGGACAGGCCGAATCGTGGTGTGGCGAGCAGCCGCATGAGCGCGGCGCTGTCGGTGTGGTCGCATACGACGTGCAGCAGGGCGAGGATGTCTTTGATTTCGGGACGTTCCAGGAGTGCGGCCTGGCCGACGACGAGTGTGGTGAGGCCGGCTTGTTCCAGTGCGTCCTCGTAGGCTGGCATCTGCGTTTTGGAGCGGAACAGGAGCGCCACGTGCGGACGGTTGTCTTTGGCTCCGTCGGCGAGCTCGTTTTCGGTTGGCGTGTGCAGTGCGATCGCTTGTTTGGCGAAGCGTACGACGGCGTCGATTTCCTGGCCGAATGTGGCGTAGCCGAGCACGCCGAGCGTACCTTCGGGGGCATTGTCGATGTTGGCGAGCGGGGGCACGTCCACTTCGCGCATAAGCGAGCTGCCGCGACGTCTGGCGGGCAGGCGCAATGGTTTCGTCAGATTGTTGGCCGCTTCGAGCACCATGCGCGAGTTACGTCGGGTGACGGTCAGCGTGTAGGGCTTGTCGGTGGCGTCGTGGCCGAAGTCGTGTTGCAGCATGCGGAATGCGCCGGGGCTGGCTCCTCGCCATGCGTAGATCGATTGGAAGGGGTCGCCGACGGCGTTCACCGCGCTGCGATGGGTGGAATCGGCGTGGAACAGTGCGGTCAGGAGGGCCGCCTGCGTGGTGGAGGTGTCTTGGTATTCGTCGAGCAGCACGTGCGTGTAGCGTTTGCGGTAGGTGGCTCCGATGGAGGGGAATCGGGTGACGAGTTGGAATGCGGCGATGGTGAAGTCGCTGAATTCGGCCATGTTGAGGGCGCGTTTTTCGGCGTGGTAGTCGGCCACGAGGTCGAGTAGCAGGTCGCGTTTGCGGGCCGTGCCGGCCAATTGCGCGGTCTTGTAGACGCAGAGTTGGTGGCATTGGGCGCGGTATTCGCGCATGCGGGTTTCGAAGGCGGTGTCGGATTCCTTTTTCTTCTGTTTCGGAGCCTTGCCCACTTTCGGCTCGCCATCGGGAACGTCCTCGTCTTCAAGCGCTTTGGCCACTTGCGCCACGAACGCCTTATCCCATGCGCGCACGCGTTCCACGGCTTCGTCGAAGCTGGTGCAGTCGCTGCCGATCATGGCTCCTGCGATGGCGTTGGATAGGGTGAACACGTTGCCGGCGATGGTGGAGAATTTGCCGAGTTCGTCGCCGCCTTGGTCGAAGGCCATGAGCTGGTCCATGTGCTTGTCGAGCACGGTGTGGATGAGCTGCAGCGCTCCGGCTTCGCTCAATGGCTGCGTGTTTTGGTCGAAGCCGACGAGCAGGCCGTATTGGCGCACGATGGTTTGGAAGAACGCGTCATAGGTGGAGACTTCCGGTTTGAGGAAGGCGACGCGTGTACCGCGTCCGGCTTGGTTGCGTGTCACGGCAGCGGAGACGCGCGAAAGCAGTTCGGAGGCGGCTTTGCGTGTGAAGGTCAGGCCCAGAATCTTCTCGGGACTGATGCCCTGGTCGATGAGGGTGATGATGCGGCGGGTCATGGTGTAGGTTTTGCCGGAGCCGGCGCCCGCCACCACGACCACGTCCTCGTATGAGGGGGCTTGGATGACGGCGGCCTGTTCCGGACTGTCGGTGAATTTCGGCGTGGCGGCCGGCACAGTGCCCATCGCATCGCCCTTTGCTGTGGCCCCGTTCGTTGACATGCTTCCGTTCATACCGTTACTCCCGTTCATGCCACGGTCCTTTCGAATACGGTGTTCTGCTCGCCTTGGCAGGCCGGGCAGACCCCACTGCCGTACGTTCTGCAGTATCCGACGTGTTCCACGGTCGGACGCGCGGTGATGCGGGTGGCCCGGCTCGCCGCGGCCGCATAGAAGACGCGGGAGATCATGGTCAGCGACCATACCGTCATCTTCGACCGCGATTCCAGAAGTTGCTTCCAATGTTCTTCGCTGACCTGCGCCGGCCGTTCGACGTCGTCGAGGCCGCTGGTGAAGACGCTGGCCATTTTGGGCACGTATTTGCGGGGTATGAAATCGCCCGCGTTGATGCTTCCGCCGGCGAACAGCGCCTGCTGGTGGTACGCTTCGTCGCCTTGCCCTTTGCGTGGCGCGGGTGCCGCGTATTCCATGACGTGGAACAGGGCGCTTTGGGTGATGTCCGGCATGGCTGCGATCGCCTGCGCGCCGCGTTTTCCGCCGTGTTCCGGGAATGCGAGGCCCAGCTGGTAGCAGACGAGCTGCAGGTCGCTGAACAGGGAGCGTCCGTTTGGCACTTTGCCGGTTTTGTAGTCGATCAGCCGTACCTGTTCGCGGCCGTCTGCGGTACGGCGGTGTTCAAGACGGTCGATTCTGCCCGACAGGCGTACGGTGAGCCGGTCGCTCATGCCGGTTTCCGGCCAGCCGTCGACGAGCGCGCCCATGATGGCGATGAGTTCGTCGCGGGAGATCGGAGCGTTGCCGTCGATGGCGTTGTAGGCGTCGAGGATGTCGTCGAAGTCGAATCGCGCGGCGAACTGCCGTTCCGCTTCGGCATGGTCCAATGTTCCCACGGTGATGTTTTCGGTGTTGTTCGACGGGTATCCCGTACGGTTCGACTTGACGAAATATGTGGCGATGTTGCGCAATGCGACCGACGCCTTCGCGTCCTTGCCGAGCGCCTTGTACCGTTCCTCGGGGTCGTCGATGGCGTTGAGGTCGCCACGTAGGGTCTTGTATCGGCTGATCATCCATTGGGCGATTTCGTCGATGTTGTCCTCGTCGCTTACCGCGGTGTGGTTTTGGGGCAGGTCGAGGCCGGCTTCGGTGGCCTGTTGCGCGACGGCGTGGATGAGCGAGCCGAAGCTGGTGGCCGCGCTGCCCATGCGTGGGCCGGCGAAACGGTTCTCCAGCATCCAGCACACCGGGCACGCCCACAAACTGTCCACGGCGGATGGAGAAAGGGTGACCACGTCGGATTGGCCGTCCGTTTTTTCGATGGATTCCGGTTGTTCGATAAGCTTCGCCTTGTCGGCATGCTCCGTTTTTCCGTCAGATTCCATCTTGCCGTCGATTCCCGTCATATCGTCGGCTCCCGCATGTTCCGTAAGGAACGCCCAATTGTCGGGATTCGCGGCGGCGATGCCATGCGATGCCAACAACGCCAAGGCTTGCGCGGCATCGCGCGCTTGGGGGGAATCGGCCGGCGCATGGGCCAGCACGCTTCGCGCGGCGGCGACCAGGCCACGCGGGTCGGCCTCCAGTCCCGCGTATTCGCCGGCCTCGCCGACCGCCGTGTACACGCGTGTTTCCGCATCGGCATCCCGGTCGCGGTCGAACCATTCCGGCAGGTAGCCGTAGAGGAAGTCGGACGGCACATGGTCTTCGTTGAGGACCGCGCTTACCGTCACGCGCTCATCGGCGCGGGTGAGCGCCACAAGGAGGCTTTTCTGTTCGGAGGCGAGCACCGCGGCGAGCTGCGCGTTTTCGCGGCCTGCGGAAGTGACGATGTCGTCGGACAGTCGTCCATGCAGCATGATGTCGGCGAGCTCCTCCCCGCCAAACAGGGTGTTGCGCGGTGAGAGGTTCGGCCATTGGCCTTGTTGGAACGCAGGCATGAATACTAGTTTCCAATGTTTTCCGGCAGCTCCGGCGGGCGTGGCGAGCGTCACGGCCTGATCGATCGGCGCGGTATGCGCCAGGGAGTCGGCTTCGATGGCGAGCGCGCGGACCTGTTCGATGAACGCGTCGATGGTGTGCGCTGCCGTCACGCCGTTCGATTCGCCGCCGGACGCGTAGCTGAACAGGCGCATCGCGGTGTCGAGCCGGTCGTTGGCCGCGCGGCCTTCGGCGTTGTTGCGCAACGCCGTTTTCTGCCAGATTTCGGCTTTGCCGAACGCCTGCCATGCACAGTCGAGCATGTATTGCGGTTCGTGGGATGTCAGGCGTGCCTCCGACCGCAGGGTATCGTCAAGCATTTTCCACAGGCGTGCGAAGGCTTGCGCTTGGGGGTCTTTGCGGCCCAGTACGGAGGCGATCGCGTCGAGCACGCGGTCAGTGTCGCCTTCCAATAGCAGGATGTACAGCGCGTTCATGCCGAAGGATGGTTCGTCCGCGTCCTCAGCGGCACGCTCTCCCGTCATCAGCCGGTCGTCGGTGTCGATTGCCGGCAGGCCCATGTCGGCAGCGTTTTCCGTGTCCGACGCCGATGCCGCCACGCGTGCGGTGTGGAAGGTTTCGACGTAATCGTTCCAATCGTCGATCAGCTGTGGCAGCAGCGCGCGTCCGGACGTGTCGGACGTGGTCGGATCGGCTGTATCGTCATGCAAAACCGTGGCCAGCGAGCCGAGCGCGTTCATCGCCGATTCGACCACGCACAGCCGAGCCGGACGTTCGCCGGGGGTGGTGATCAGCGGCGAGTTCATGATTGATGCGACGCGTGAGCGCACGTATGCGCCGGCCGTGTCGAGGTTCATGGACGAGGTGGCGATGCCTTGCCGTTTCAGTTCGGCCAGTTCGATCATGGAGAACAGGCCCTGCACGAACGGTTCGTCCTTGAGGGGGCGGGTCACGCTCGAATAGCGTACGGGCACGCCGTCGGCGCGTAGCCGTTCGCCGAACGTGCGCACGGTGGCGTTGTCGTGGGCGATCACGGCCATGTCGTTCCAGTCGCGGCCGTGTTCGAGATGTTCGGTTTTGATTTTCCACACCACGTCGTCGAGTTCTTCGACGGTGGAACGGTACATCGCGGCTTCAAGACTGCCGTCGTGCGTCTCCGGTATGGCGATGGCCGGCATTTTGCCGGGGCGGTTCGCCAGCGCGTCGTCGGTCGATTCCGTGCTGGCGATGGTCAGGCTCACGCGGCTCGCCACCGCGGCCAGGTCCGTGCCTTCGGCCATATGGGACGGTTCCAGCCGTACCAGTCGCGCGCCCAATCGCGATTGCGCCATGTTGAACAAATATTCAGGGTACGATCCGCGGAACGTCTGCACCGCCTCGTCGGGGTTGCCGACGAGCAGCAGTCGCACGCCACGGTTGCGCAATGCGGTGAGAAAGTCGAAGCCGGCGAGTGTGGCGTCCTGGAAATCGTCGACGATGACGAGTTTCGGCAGGTCGGACGTTTCGGCTTCGTTCACGGCGGCCGCGGCGTCGATCATGAGCTGCGAGGCGTCGAGACGGTATTGGTCCGGATATGCCTCGTTGATGGCCTGGTTGTATTCGGCGCGCAGCGCGAAGGCGAGCCGCCATTGCACGCGCAGTCGTTCGCGTCGTTCGTCAAGCGTGCCGTGCTCGTCGGCAGCGCGGGAAATCAGCGCGTCTTCGAGTTCCGGTTTCGCGCCGATCTCGTTCATGCGGGCAAGCATGTCGCGCAGCTGGTTGGCGAAGGCGTCGGTGGCGTCGTCCACCACCATGCCCGACCAGTCGGCGACCACGAAGTAGGTGCGCAATAGCGCGCAGGTGGAGCATTCGTCGCCGTGCTCGGCATGTTCGGCATGCTTGGCGAGCACGCGGCGGATGACCACATCCTGTTCGGCCCCGTTGAGCAGTTTCGGCAGGGGTTGTCCGGCATGCGATCGCACGGCGGTCATGATGCGGAACGCGACGGCTGGCAGGGTGGTGACGGGGCGTGCCTGCGAGATCGCGGACAGTTCGCGGATCACGGTGTCGCCGAGCCGGTCGGCCACCTGTCTGCCGGAGACCGTCATCACGGCGTACGCGTCGCCATGCCGCTTCATCGCAGCGACCAGCATGTCCAGCGCGAACCGGGTCTTGCCGCTGCGGGGTGCCCCCGCAACCAATGTCGCGTCATCGAGATCGTCCACATCCATCATGTCTCCCCAGCTTAGCCGAACGGTCCGGCTACGAATCGCATATCATCGTCCGAAGCCGTCCTGAAAACGTCATCGTGGACACCGCCATCTTTATATATGGACATCGATACCCTCTACAAAGTTTTTCGGACACCGCCACCAATAAGATTGACTAGCGGCGCATCCCGGGAAGGTTCAACAGCGAACAGACGGCCTGCCCATGACGACGAGTACGGTCGAAGCATAGACGCAACGCACGGAACCGGGCAGGAACTACAGGAAAGAGGAAGCATGGAAGCCTCAAGGAGCATTCCCCCTCAGATTCCCGGCTACACACTGATCAAACGGCTGGGCTCCGGTTCCGAAGCCGACGTGTACCTGTACCAGCAGCTTTCCCCGGCCCGTCAGGTGGCCATCAAAATCAGCAAGAACACGCTCGACCCACGTGCCGCGGTCCGCTTCCGTTCCGAAGCGAATTTCATGGGGCAGATCTCCACACACCCCTACATTCTTTCCGTCTATGAGAACGGCGTGACCGTCAACGGGCGCGGCTACACCGTGTTCGAATACGCTCCGGGCGGCAATTACAAGACGTTTCTCGAGCATGGCCGTCTCACCGCCGACCAGATGCTCACCGTCGGCATTGATCTGGCGAGCGCGCTGTTCACCGCGCATCGCAAAGGCATCATCCATCGAGACATCAAGCCCAGCAATATTCTCATCAACGCGCACAATATGCCCATGCTCGCCGATTTCGGCATCGCCGGGACCGTCTATGGGCGTCCGGGTGTCGGCTTCACCATCGCGTGGGCCGCGCCGGAGGTGCTTGCCCAAGGCGGTGGCGGTAATGAATCGTCCGATATCTATTCGCTTGGCGCCACGCTGTTCGCCATGCTGATCGGCCAATCGCCGTACGAGTATTTCTACGCCGATGTGCTGGGCGATTCCCAACGGCAGGTGCGGGCCGAACGGCTCAAGTCCGTCATTCTCAACAATCCGCTGCCCAAGCTCAACCGTCCCGACGTGCCGGCCGAAGTGGAACGGGTGTTGCGTAAGGCCTTGAGCCGTACGCCCGAGGATCGTTACTATTCCGCGTTGGAGTTCGCGCGCGACATGCAGCGCGTGCAACAGGCCTTGTATGGCCGTGCCGTGCAGACCACCGTCGAGGGTGTGCCGGATTATCCGCAGAACATGTACGCGCAGACTTCCGCATTCGACCAGTCCGCCCCGGTTGCGAAACAGCATGCCCGGTGGGCGAAGCCGTTGGCCGTCACGGTTGCTGCGGCGGCCGCCGTGGTCGTGATGGCGTTGGCGTTCGTCACCGTCGTCATGCCGAATATGGATGCGTCCTCCGACAACAGCAAGGTGCAGGTGCAGAACCATGGCGCCCAGAACCATGCCGAGGACGATCCCGATTCGGCGATCACGTCGGGCAGTGTGCCGAGCGTGCAGGATCTTACGGGCGAATACACCGCCGACGGCAAAGTGCGGTTCACATGGGTCAATCCTTCGCCGAAGGATGGCGATTCGTACGCGTGGTCGCTGGTCGGCGATTCGGGAACCGACCCGAACGCGCAGGGCACCACCACGGAGTCGACGAGTATCGAAATCGATCCGGCCGACGGCGCGCAGACGTGCGTGCAGGTGAGTCTGGTTCGCGCGGACCGGCAGATGTCCGAGAATCCCATGATCGCGTGCGCGGCCAAGCCGTGAGTTTGCGGCCGGATGCGGGTGACATGAACCGATACGAACCAATACAGCCCGGCATGCATGCGGGCAAACAGGTAGGCGCATGCGGTTGGATGCGCGGTCAAGCAAAGTTTGGGCACAATCAGGGAAGAGCCAGTCGATGAGCAAGCATAGGAACGCCGAGAACCAGTCGGCGCAATCGTACGAACGGCAGTTGCGATTCGGGTCGATGCTGCGCAAGCTGCTGCCTTCCGGCAGTCGCCGGTGGATCACGCCGATCGTCATGCTGCTGCTGTTGCTGGGCATCGTCGCCGGGGCCGTCATCGTCAGTTCGGTGACGCAACGTCACGTGCAGCTCGACGATGGCACCGTGTGGGTCACTTCGCTCAAGGACCGCAAGGCCGCCCGTTTCAACGTGCGCAACCGGGACGCCGATGCGGGCGTCGCCTCCACTGCGGCCCGGTTCGACGTGGCCCAGCATGATGGCTCCACCGTGATCTCCGAAGGTACGAAGGCCAGCAACATCGAGGCCTCCACCGTCAGCGAAAGCGGCAACACCACCATCAAATCGGATATGCGGACCGTCGTCGGAGGCAACACCGCGGCGTTCATCAACGTCAAGACGGGCAATGTGTGGGTCGGGTCCGCCGATGATGTGAAATCCATGAATCCGACCACCGATTCGCCGAAGATGAAGCTGGGGTCGGGTGGCCGTATCGCGGTGACGCATGACGGTGTCGTCTACGGCTACCGCACGTCCGACGGCGCGGTGCTCAGTGTCGACGGACCTCAGGGAACGCCCGGCAAGGATGCGACGATCAAGGGCGCCACGAATGTCGAATCGTTCACCGTGGTCGGCAAGACGCCGGTCGTAGCCGGTGCCGGCAAGGTGTTCTGGCCGAAGGGCAGCGCGGATATCGGCCTGCAGGGTCAGGCGACGTTGCAGGCGCCATCCACGGATGGCAGGCAGACTGGCTGGGTGGCGGTTTCCACGCCGCGGGGCATCGCCATGGTCGATTTGGGCAGCAAAAAGGTCACGCAGCTGCCGAACGCCGGCAAGGGCGATGCCGCGCAGCCGGTGTCCACCAATGGCTGCGTGTTCGCCGCGTGGGCGCAGAAGGCCAACAATTACATCAGGGTGTGCGCGGCGAACGACAAGGACGCACAGTTTTCCTCGTTGGAAGATGTCAATCCCACCTCGCAGCTCGTGTTCCGCACCAACCATCGTCTGGTGGTGCTCAACGACGTGGTCAACGGCAATGTGTGGAATCCGCAGGAGTCCACCAAGGTCATCAAAATCCAGTGGAACAAGGTGGAGACCAAGCAGTCGAAGCAACAGCAGCAAAACAACGACAGCGCCAACAACCAGCACAATTTCAGCAAGAACTGTTCGGCGCAGTCGGGGCAGATCAAGGCCGTGGACGATTCGTTCGGCGCGCGCGTGGGATCGCAGCAGATTCTCGACGTGTTGCGCAACGACGAGCAGACCGACTGTTCCGTGCTGCGCATCACGTCGGTGAGCGCTCCGGATGGCGCGAACATCACCGTCTCCCCCGTGTATGACGGCCGGTATCTGCAGCTCGACGCCTCCGGTGCCGCCGCGGGCAACGTGTCCTTCAGCTATGAGATTTCCGACGGACGCGGGCAGACGTCCAGCGCCACCGTGTCGCTCACGCTGGCCGGCGGCGACGACCATGCGCCGCTGCAGAGCGACACTCCGCCGGAAATCGACGTGGAGCAGGGTGCTTCGTACACCGCGAACGCGTTGGGCAGCTTCTCCGACCCCGACGGCGATCCGCTGACCTTGGTGTCGGCATCGCCGCAGAACACCGATCAGGTGACGGTGTCCACGCGAGCCGACGGACAATTGGTCTTCAACGCCGGTTCGATGTCGTCCGGCAGGGCGGGCATCGAGGTCACGGTGTCCGACGGCCAGCAGACCGGCACCGGCATGATCTACTTCTCCGTGAAACCGGCGAACACGCTGGGCGCGGTCATCGACCCCGTGGTCAAACAGACCACGCCCGACACCCGCACTACCATCGCGCTCAAACCGTACGTGCACGGCACGTCCGTCGAACCGGCCGAATTGACCGCGGTGGAGACGCCGTCCGGCGCGGCCACCACCATGAACGCCACCGACATGTCGATCACGTTCACCGCCTCCAATCCCGGCACCTACTATGTGCCGTACACCATCACGCAGGGTTCCATTCCGTCGACCGGTCTGGCTCGTGTGGAGGTGCAGGCGGTGGCCGGAGACGCCGCCAAGCCGATCGCGGCGAACGATGTGGCGCTGCTCGGCGCGGACAATACCGCGATCGTGGAGCCGCTTGCCAACGACGTCGACCCGATGGGCGGCGTGCTGTCGGTGACCAGCGTCACCGCGGACGCGCAAAGCGGCATCAAAACCGGTGTGGTGAGCAACAAGCGCGTCTATATCACCGCGCGTCAGGTGCCTACCGAGCCGGTGCGGATCTCCTACACCGTGGCCAACGCGGCCGGATCGTCGACCGGCGTCATCGTCCTGCAGCCGCCGGCGCTGACCACGTCGAATTCCGTGCCGAAGGCCGAGAACATCACCACACAGGTGCGCACCGAAGGCATCGTGTCCGTGGACGTGCTCGACCATGTCACGTATTCCGACGGCACCACGGTGAGCCTGCAGAACGACTTGCAGTATGACAAGAACACGTTCAAGGGTCTGGTGTTCGTGTCCGGCGACACCGTGCGCTATCAGGCCACCAGACAAACCGGCTCCTTCCCCGTCACCTACACGGTGAAGGACAATCTCGGCAACGCGGCCTCGGCCACCATCACCATCAACGTGCATCAGAAGGACGCGTCCAACAAGGCGGCTCCGACACCGTCCGACGTCGAGGCGCAGGTGGCGGCCGGTCAGAAGGTGCAGATTCCGATCACGCTCACCGGCATCGACGCTGACGGCGATGACGTGCAGCTGCTCGGCTTGGGCAACAAAGCGCCGAAACTGGGCCGTATCAGCGAGGTGGGCGCCACGTATCTGGTGTATGAGGCGTATGCCGATTCGTCCGGAACGGACACCTTCTCCTACGCCGTGGAGGATTGGACCGGTCAGAGGGCCACCGCGCAGGTGCGTGTGGGCGTGTTCAAATCCGGAGCCGATTCGGGTGTGTACGCGCGCGACGACGAGATCACGCTGCGTCCGAACACCGCGGCCACCGTGCCGGTGGCGCAGAACGACATTTCCGGGGACAATACTGATCTGACCGTGTCCAAGGACGTGGAATCGCAAGGCATCGGCGGCATTCAGGTCGTTGACAACATGCTGTCGTTCACCACGCCGAAGCAGGCGGGCACGTATTACGTGGTCTACACCGTCAAGGACAAGGCCGGCCTGTCCGATTCGGCGACGTTGACGGTGAATGTCGACGAGAACGCCGCCATCGACCCGCCGACCGCGTACGATTACCGTGTTCCGGCCGCCGCCACGATCGACAAGAAATCCGTGGACGTGGACGTTTCGCAGTGGATCGCCAATCCGTCCGGCACCGCCGACGAGCTTCAGGTGGGCGTGGATCCTTCCGCGACCGACCATGCGCATGTCAAGGGCGGCAAGGATTCCACCATCATCACCGTTGATCTGACCGACGAGGCGCGCGCGGTGCCGTACACCGTCACGAACACGACGTACGGCATCACGTCCACCGCGTTCATCCAAGTGCCCGCATATGGCGTGTTTCCGCCGGTTCTACGTCCGAAGGCGCCGGCGTTGAAGGTCAATGCGCGTGAGACCATCACCATCAACATCGCCGACTACGTGCGTGTGGGCGCGGGCAAGACCGCGTATGTGGACGGCGCCGATTCGGTGAGCGCCACGAAGGCCGCGGACGGCGACCTGTACGTCAACGACCAGACGTTGAGGTTCACCGCGCCGAAGGATTACGCGGGTCCCGCGTCCATCACCTTCACCGCGGTGGACGGCAAGCGAGACAAGAACGACAAGGTGAAGATCGTCAATTCGGCGGTGCTCACGCTTCCGATCACGGTGATCGGACGTGAGGTTCCGCCGCCGACGTTCTCATCCTCCACCGTCGATGTGGTGGCCGGCGAGAAGGCCACTACCATCGATCTGACGGCGCTGACCCATTCGGCGTCGGGCCTGTACGAGGATGAGAAGCAGTACTCGTATTCCGGCGGCGTGAATTCCGGCAGTGTGGATGCCAGAGTGTCTCCCTCCGGCACGTTGACCGTGTCCGCGGACAAGACGGCCACGCCGGACACCACAGTGAGCGTGCCCGTCTCGATCAAATATGCGAAGGGTACGGTGAGCGCCGGTATGACCGTGCGCGTCACCGCGTCCAACAGGCCGCTCGCCCGTGTCACCGAGAAGACCGTGAAAATCAAGGCCGGTTCCAGCGAGCAGGTGAATCTGCTGTCCGACGCGTACAATCCGTTCCCCGACACTCCGCTGACGGTGACCGGATGCACGTCCGATGGCGCGTCGAAGCTGACGGTGGATTGCCCGTCCAACGGCGTGGTGTCCATCAGGGCGGCTTCCGACATCGGCGCGAACACCAACAAGGTGGTCGTCACCGTGCGCGACGCCACCAAAACAAAGGAACGTGAGGTGACCGGCACCATCAGCGTTTCGGTGATGGACAAGCCTGATGCGCCGCTGCTTTCCGCGGTGTCCGGCGACCCGCAGGATGGCGCCGTGAATCTGAGCTGGACGGCCGGTTCGGCCAACGGCAGCCCGATCACCGAATACAAGGTGATGTGGGGCGGAGACGCGTCCGGCGAGCGCTCGTGCGGGCAGAAAACCTCCTGTCTCATCGACGGGTTGAAGAACGGCAAGACCTACTCGTTCAAGGTGCAGGCCAGGAACGAGGTCGGCTGGTCCAAGGATTCCAACGCCGTCGAGGGCACGCCGGACAAGCTGCCTGATGCGCCGACGGATGTGACGGCCAGTGTGAAGGGCAACACGGTGAGCGTCACGTGGAAGGCTCCGGACGGCAATTTCTCGTCGGTGAACAATTACGAGGTGACTTTGTCCGGCAGGAACGCACCGTCCAAGCAGACGACAAATTCCACCGGAATCGATTTTGTTTTCGATAACAACGCGATTTCCGACGGCGACTCGTACACGGCTACGGTACGCGCCCACAACAAGGTGAATTGGAGCCAACCGTCCAAGGCGTCCGACGCGGTCAAGCCGTGGGGCAAGCCCGATGCGCCGAAGATCTCCGTGACGAACGACGACACCACGGGAACCGTCACCGTCGAATCCGTGGGCAACACCCGCAACGCGGGATGCAAGGCCGTCGAGATTTCCGGAGATGTCAGCGCAAGCATCGACGGATGTTCCGGATCCTACGATTTCAAGATTCCGGACCATGATCTCAACACCAGGGAATACACCATCAAGGCGGCGGTGGTCGGCAAGGAGAAAACGACCAGTGACGATTCGACCGTACGTTTCACACCGAAATACGCGGTGAAGGCGCCCGAATCGGTCAGCGTCAAGGGGCATGACGACGTGTGCGTAGTCAGTTGGAAGGAGAACGGCCACGCCGACGGGTTCACGGTGAGCGCGGACGGACTCGGCTCCTACCATGCCGGCGCTTCCGAACGATCGCACGATTTCCCGCTCAAGGAATGGCAGTTCTGTTCCTCGGGTTCCGTCACGCAGCATTTCAATGGCGCGGCAAGCACCTCCAAGTCCGGCAGGGCCGATCCGGCATACGTCCGCAAGGTGAAGGCCGCCGTCAAGGCGCCGATGCTGACGTGGGACGCCAATGATCCGAACATCATCAAGGTCAGCGGCGGATCGGTGAACATGTACGGCCAGCCCGGCAAAACCGTGATCACCTTCACCGCGGACGGCAAATCCTATGACGTCGCCTGGGCATTGGGCTCCGACAAACTGAACGTCAAGGACGTGCTGCCGACCGGAGCCGATTACGCGTGGAAGGCGAAGGTGGTGGGCACCGACACCGCGCTCAACAACGAGGACAATGGCGGCACACTGCTGGACCATGACAGGTACAAGGCTCCCACGCCGAAACCCGAACCGTCGGAACCTTCAGAACCATCAAAACCGTCGGAGCCATCGGATTCTGACGCGTCCACGGAAGGCGAAGCGGCCACGCGGAATGACCGGCCTGTGGCATCCTCCGTCGCCCTGTCCACCGTCGACGGCGCATCCAAGCCTTGGATCCGCGGCCTGGCCTACTACGCCAGATGGTGAAACGGACGATCACAGCAATCGCAAACACAACGAACCATCCACACGAGCAACACAACAAGCAAGGAGCAACCCATGAGCAACGATTTCGATGACGCCACCCAGCTGGGTTCCATCGGCCATAATCCAAGCGTTCCCAGCCAACCCGGCCAGCAGCAGCCGGCGTTCCACACGCCGAATCTGCCGGAACAGCCGCAAGCCGATGAGGATCCGGAGGGCACGCTGCTGAGCGCGCACGGCACCACCCAACCGGCGTTGCCGCAACAGTCCGCCCCGGCAACGCCGAACCAGCCGCGGTTCCGTCAGCCGATGCCGCAGAACCTTCGCCAACCGGCCGCCAATCCGGCAGTCGCAATGCCCGCGCAGCAGCCCGTCCAGCCAACCCAACCCGTCCAACCCAGCCAGCCTGTACAGCCCGTCAAACAATCCCAGCCGGTCGTCGACACGTCCATGATGACCGCACCCAGCAAAGACATCACCGAATTCCATGAGAAGTTCGCCAAGCTCGTAGACAACGTCTCCCAGGTCGTGGTCGGCAAGGAAGCACCCATCCGCCAATGCGCCACAGCCATGGTGGTCGGCGGGCACATCCTGCTCGAAGACAACCCGGGCACCGGCAAAACCCAGCTGGCGCGAGGCCTTGCCAACTCCATCGACATGTCGTTCAAACGTATCCAGTTCACCCCGGACCTGCTGCCGTCCGACGTGGTCGGCGTCACCTACTACGACCAGAAGCGCGGCGAATTCGAATACCGCGAAGGCCCGATCTTCGCGTCCATCGTGCTCGCCGACGAAATCAACCGCGCCTCACCGAAAACACAGTCCGCACTGCTCGAAGTCATGGAAGAGCAGAAGGTCACCGTCGACGGCGTCACCCACCCGGTGCCGCAGCCGTTCATGGTCATCGCCACCCAGAACCCGATCGAACAGCTCGGCACCTACAAGCTGCCGGAAGCGCAGATGGACCGTTTCCTCATCAAAACCACCATCGGCTATCCAAGCCACGACGTGAGCGTCAACATCCTGAAACAGGTCAACGTCACCGACCGCGCCGCCACCGTGCATCCGGTGCTCACCGGCGAAGACGTGCTGCGCATGCGCAACATCAGCGAAACCGTGCATCTCGACGACGCGATCCTCGAATACATCGTGCGACTGGTGGAAGCCACCCGCCACAACGAACGCATCCAAGTCGGCTCCTCCATGCGAGGCGCGCTCGCCTTGACCCGCTGCGCGCGCGTATGGGCCGCCTCCGACAACCGCGGCTACGTAGTGCCCGACGACGTCAAAAACCTCGCCGTACCCGTGCTCGCGCACCGCATCACCCTCACCGCCGAAGCCACCTTCGCCGGAAATACCCCCGAACAGATGATCGGCCAGATCCTCGAAGACGTGCCGGCCCCGACCCTGGGCGCCAACGCCTGAAACACAATCCGCCCCCGGCATACGCACCACACAATCCGAAAGGTCAAGGAATGCGGCATTCGCACACAGTGCAGCGCAGACGGACCATCCAACGATCCCTACGCCGCCTCAAACATCGCATCAAGCGACTGGCCACCTCATACGTGTCGCCGCTTGGCTGGGCGGTGACGGCGCTCGCCGTCGCCTCGCTGGTGGCGTTCGTCCTGCTGGGGTGGCATGAGCTGCTGGCCATGGCGGTGGTGTTCGCGGTCATGCTGGCCGCGGCGGTCATGCTTTCCCTTGGCAACACCTCGTTCCAAGCCACCATCGACGTGTCCAGCAGACGCGTCACGGTGTCAGACACGGTGAAAGTCGACGTCTGCGTGGACAATCCAGGCCGCACCCCCACCACGTCGGCGCGCGGCGACCTGCCCATCGGAGACAACCACGAACGGTTCGCCATTCCCATGCTCGCCGCAGGCCAGTCACGCCAGACGACCGTGGAATTCACCGCCGTCAGCCGCGCGGTGCTGCCCATCGGCCCGCTATCCATCCGCAAAGGCGACCCGTTCGGTCTGATCCGCCACGAAAAGAAACTCGTGGACCAGATCAACGTGTTCATTCATCCGCAGACCGTGCTGCTCAGCACCCTGAACGCCGGCATTCCACGCGATCTGGAAGGCCAGCCAAGCGGCGAAATCGTCGACGACGACCTCGACTTCTACGGCCTGCGCGAATACGAGCCCGGCGATGACGTACGCAACGTGCATTGGCTCAGCTCCGCGAAAACCGGATCGCTTATGATCCGCCAATACGAAGCCACCCGCCGTACCGACACCGCTCTGACCATCAGCGTGAACCCGGATGATTACATCGATTCCCAGGAATTCGAACTGGCCGTATCCGTCCACGCCTCCATCGGCGTGCAATGCCTGCAGCAGAACCGGCCAGTCACCGCGCATGCCGGTTCCACGCACGCCATTCCGCGCAACGCCACGGAATTTCTCGATGGCTGCAGCGGCATCGACCCTGACATCGACGACAATCCCAACCTCGCGCAAACCACTCTCGAACATGCCCCCGACGCATCCTTCTACTTCTTCACCGTCGGCAGGCTCAAAACCATCGACGACATCAAACACATGGTCCTCGCACTCCCCCGCTCCGCAACCTGCGTGGTGCTTCAAGCCGCAACCGGCCAACCGCGCGCCATCAAACGCTACTCCGACTTCACCTTGGCAACCGTGGGAGACCTCAACGACCTCCCCATGATCATGGGGGTGCTGGCATGAGCACCACATTCACCAACACCGGCAATTTCACCGGCAACCTCACCGGCACAGGCACCAACTCCGCCAACACCAACACTGGCATGGCAACCGGCACAGGCACCGGCTCATGGGCGGACTCCACCCACTCCGTCATCTGGATGTCCCGCAGCGGCAAGTCCCCAGCCATGCCCAACACCAACCAGCCGCACGCCGCGCAATACGCAAGCCTCACGGTCGCCGCCCTACTGACCATCGCCGCAGCCAGCAACCTCATCGACGTATACGGCTCCGCCCTGTCTTGGACGAGCGCCGCAATCCCCGCCACCATCATCGGCTCGCTCGTGGCGCTTGCCGGTCTCGTTCCCGCGTTGCGCCTGTGGTGGCAGATGTTGTTCATGGCGTGTGCGCAGCTGGTGGTCGGCCCGGTCATCTTCCTGAATGGCACCACCATCGCCCATGTCATTCCCACATTGCGCACGTTGACGCAAGGGTGGATGCGGATGCTCGGCTCGTTCAAATACCTGCTGGCCATCGACCCGCCGACCGGCACCGGCGACGGCTCGCTGCTCGCCGTGTGGACGATTTGCCTGTGGGCCGCGCTGCTGGCCGGTATCTTCGCGGTTGCGGAGGATGGCCGGCTTACGATGGTCGCGGTCGTTCCCGTCGTGGCGAATCTCGCGATCTGCGCGCTGCTTGGCACGTCGAGCGGCTTCTACCGTATGGCGATCGGCACGATTATGGCGGTCGTGCTGGTGGTTTGGGTCAGCGCGCGTTGGAAACTGTTGGAATTGGGCCGTTGGCTCAGTTCCGTAGTCATCGTGCTGCTGGCTTCGGCTGTGGCGATCGGCGGATGCTTGGTGGTCGGGCAAAACCGCACCATTCTGCGCGACCATTATGATCCGCCGCTGAGCCCGTACGATTACACCAGCCCGTTGAGCGGCATGCGTTCGTATATCAAGAACCATAAGGACGATGTGCTGCTGACCGTCGACGATCTGCCGGCCGGTTCCACGGTGCGTTTGGCGGTTATGGACCGTTTCGACGGCAATGTGTGGAACCTGTCCGATTCCACCATGGCTTCGGATTCCTCCAACTACCATCGTGTGGGCGATTCCATCACAAACAACGCCACCGGCAAGCGGTTCACCGCGAAATTCACGGTCAATGACGGTTTGAGCGACTATTGGCTGCCGATGGCCGGCGCGGCTTCCAGCGTGAAGTTCGCCACATCGTCGGACGCCGATTCGTTCTACTACAACACCGACACCATGTCGGCGATCTACCCTTCGCGCACCTCTCCGGGATTGTCCTATACGGAAACCGGCGTCATTCCGCGGACGCCGACGGATAAGGAGATCGCCAAGGCGAATGCTTCCTCCATCAGCCAGCCCAAGGCGGAAGATGTGCCCGATTGCGTGGATAAGCTGGCCACCGCGATTGCGGGCGGCCAGTCCAAGGGCGGCGAGGCCGCGCAGGCTCTTGCCGACAAGCTCAGGGAATCCGGCTGGTTCTCCCATGGTTTGAATGGCGATTACCCGTCCAGGGCCGGTCACGGCAACTATCGCATCGACCAGCTGCTCGCCGGCAGTGCGATGGTCGGAGACAGCGAGCAATACGCTTCCGCGATGGCGCTTATGGCCCGCAGTCTCGGCTTGCCGAGCCGCGTAGTGCTGGGCTTCCTGCCGAAGAACGACGAGGGCGAGATCAGTGACAGCCGCACCGAGAAGCATGGCAAAACCACCACCACGAAATTCACCGGCAACGATGTGACCGCTTGGGTGGAGATCAAGCTGGACGGTTACGGATGGGTGGCGTTCTACCCGACACCGAAGGAAACGAAGGTTCCCGACGAGAACCAGAATCTCACTCCGCCCAATCCGCAGACCTTGGTGCGTCAGCCTCCGGTGCCGCTTACCGATCCGCTGCGTGACGACAACCAAGCCAAGGGCAAAACATCGCTTGGCGGCAGCATGGCCGACGAGACGCCGACGAGCCTGTTCTGGCAGCGTTTCGGCAGAATCGTCAGAAAAGTCGCCATCTACGGCAGCCCTCTGTGGACGGTGCTCATCGTCTGCGGCCTGCTGCTCGCCATCAAGTCGATCGCCCTGGCTCGGGCGCGCAGGCATGGCAGCGCATCGCAACGCGTCGCTGCCGGATGGCAGGCGGTCGCGGCGCTTGCCCGGCAAAGCGGCCTTGACGTCCAAGGCACCAGAAACGAGCAGGCGCAGGCCATCGCCGAACAGATGGGCTTCGAAGCCGATACACTGCTCGCGCTGGGCAGGGAGGCTGATTACGCGGCCTTCTCCGGAGGCGATGTCACGCAGGAGCATGCGGAACGCTACTGGCATGACATCGCCGAAGAACGAAAGTTCATGCTCGGCTCGCTGCCGACGTTCCGCAGGTGGCGGGCGAAACTATCGCTTGCGGACATGTTCCACTTCCGGAAAATCCGCTTGCGGAAAATCGGTGTGAAAGGGCGGGACTCATGAACGTCAAACATATTGAGGTCGGTCTGAACAGCAATATCGGCTTGCGTAGGAAAGACAACCAGGACAGCGCCTGCGCAAGCCACGGCGTGTATGTGGTGTGCGACGGCATGGGTGGCGGCAAGGGCGGCAAGCAGGCCAGTTCCGATGTTGCGGAACGGTTCGCGCGTTTGGCCGAACTGCCGACGCGCGATCTTGACGCGATTGACGAAACGCTGATCCTTGCCCAGCAGGAGGTGCTCCGTCTGGGTGAGCAGCTCGGCGGCGTTGCGGGCACTACCATCAGCGGCGTGCTGCTGCCGACGCGTGTCGGCGATGACGCGATATGTTCCGACGAACGGTGTTACATCGTCAATGTGGGCGATTCCCGCACGTACCATATGCGCGCCGACGGCAATGGCGCGTGGCTGGCGGATTCGCTGACGTGCATCACCCGCGACCATTCGGAACGGCAGAACGCCATCGATTCGGGGCAGATGCTGCCCGATGAGGCGAGCCGTTGCATTCCGCGCAACATCATCACGCAATGTGTCGGCGCGCCTGCCGGCATCCAGCCTGACTGGTACGCCGCGCGTGCGGACGGACGGTTCATCATCTGTTCCGATGGGCTGCATGCGCAGATCGGCCGTGAGCAGCTTGCCGAGATCGCGGCGGCGTACGCCGACCCGCAGATGGCCGCGGACATGCTGGTACGCGCCGCGCTGAACGCCGGCGGCCGCGACAACATCACCGTCATCGTGGTGGATATGCGTTCCGATATGCCGTGCGACGAGGATTGGAACGTCAGCAAGATCGGCGATGACGAGGATATCGACGATGCGCTGGACGGTACGTTGCAAACGTTACGAGTCATTCAATAAGATGGTTACAGACCACGAGACAAGGAGATCATGATGGTCGATTTCGATGCCGCGGTGGCGGCCGTGCAGGATCCGAACGCCGATCCCGTGTTCCTGGCGAAAATCGCGTACGAGAATCCGGAATTCGGTGCGAATGTCGTTGCCAATCCGCGAGCGTACCCGGGTCTGAAGCGTTGGGTCGCCGAATTCGGCGATGAGCGCGCCCGCCAGCAGCTGGTGGCGATGGGCTGGCCGGTTCCGCAAAATGGCGTGCAGCCGCAGCCGATTGCCGAACCGACGGCCCAGCCAATGGCCGAACCGATTGCCGAACAGGTCCAGCCGGAACAGCAGTATCAGCCGGCAGTGGCGGAACAGTTCCAGCAGAAGCAGCAGTATCAGCCGGAACAGCCGGTGAACCAGCAATACGGTCAGGACGCTGCCTATGCGGCGTCTAACGAGGCTTCGACCGAGTATGTCGACCCATACATGAATCCCGCCGATTTGTCCGAAGTGGCCGATTATTCATCGAGCCAGCCGCAGAACGAACCGGAACAGCAGTATGCCGAACAGCAGTATGCCGCGGCCCAGGAATCGCCGGCAGACGCGGGGTTCACCGCGGAACTGGCCATGACCACCACCGATCAGATGCTGATGGCCCGTATCGCCAGCGAAGCGCCGGAGCTTCGTCCGTGTCTTGCGCGCAATCCGTACATCTATCCGGAATTGCTTGCCTGGCTTGGCCAGTTGAACGATTCGGCCATCAACGCGGCCATTCGTCTGCGCCAGCAGTGAGCTAACGCCGATTATCAGACCATTTGAAACATAAGGGGTTGTCGCGGGAATCTCCGTGACAACCCCTTATCGTCTTACCGCTAACCGTCCGCGCCGACGCTGTCAACACAAATCGTCAACGCAGTCCGTCAGCGTAATCGTGTCTTCACTGACAAACGCCCTCACTGTTTGCGGAATTGGAAGAACTGGTCGCCGATACGCACCGTGCATGGCGCCTCCAGCTGCATCGGCTTGTGTTCCACTTTGGTTTCGACATCGTCTTGGATGATGTACGTGCCGTTGAGCGAACCGTAATCCTCTATCCACAGCGTGCCATCCTGGTCGAAGCTGATCGCCGCATGGTTGCGTGAGATTGTGCGCGTCGGATCCTCCAGCTTGACCGATTTGGCGCCGGCGGGCACTTCGGCCGAAGGCTTGCGGCCAAGGAGCACGCCCATATCCACGATCACCTGCTGTCCGGTCTGCTCGTTGTCCAGCACGTACGTGTGCTTCGGCTGCTTCATGGTGAAGGCTTCGGAAAGCACGGTGCCGTCCCAGTCGATATCGTCCTCGTCCGAAACGGCAGCGTCGCCCTTCGCAACGGAAACATCCTGCATATCGTGGTCGCCCGACTCGTTCTGTGCGGCGAGCCGTTCGCGTGTTTCCAAGGAATCGGCGGCATTGTCGACGGGTTCGGCTGTGGGTTGCGCCATCACCGTGACGTCATCGTCATACCACCCTGGTTCGGGCGGCGGCGGGTAAGGTAGAAAACTCATATTCCCATTGTAGGAAGGTGACGTCCATGCCGTCTGACGATACTCATTCTGCAATACGATGCTCGCATATTCCGTCTCAAAATATTATGCTGTAACTCGTCAAAAGAGACGGACACGTCGATGTTTCCCTCCGTGTTCACGGATTCGACATTCAAAAAAAAGGAAAAAGGATAAGAAGGACTTTTCACATGGCGAACACTCCTCCGTATGGTCAACCGCAGAATGGGCAACCGCAGTATAACCAGCCTCCGCAGCCGCAGGCGCCAAACTACAGTCAGCCACAGCCGGGCGGGCCTCAATACGGACAGCCGCAACCCATGCCGTACGGCCAGCCGCAGCAATACGGACAACCGCAACCTTATGGACAGCCTCAGCCGCCGATGCCGCAGTATGGTCAGCCGCGGCCGATGCCGTACGGTCAGCCCGCCATGCCCCAGCCCACCGCGTCTCAACCGGCGGTTCCACAGCCTGCGATGCCACAATATGCCCAATCGCAACAATACGGTCAGCCGCAACCGCCAAAGCCCGGCAACTTTCCTTCCCAGCAAGCCGGCGCCGCGGCCAAAAATAAGCCGCCGGTCGCCATTATCATCGGCGCGGTGGCCGCAGTCGTCGTCATCGCGCTGGCAGCGGTGTTCTTCCTTACGAATCGCGTCAGCCGTTCCGATTACGAGGAAGCGCTGGTCCAAACGCAGGCGTTGGAAAGCAGCTATACAGCCATCAATGAGGAATTCAGCTCGGCGGCGAGCGCAACGGACAACGATTCATCCTCCGCTTATGACGAGGGCAAGAAGAAGTTGAAGACCTTCAAGCAGGACAGCGACAAGCTGGCTGCCATGAAGGCCGTGAAGAAAGACAAGGACGTCAAGGAGAAGTACGAGACGTTCGAGCAGGACCGTGCGAAATACGAGAGGTACATGAACGATCTGGCCCAGACCATGCCCGCGCTCATGAAGATGACGCATACCTGCACGAAGCTGCCGAAATTCGACTCCGCCGACATGTCTTCGTACTATCGCGATCTTTCCAAGGCGCTCGAAAGCTGTGCCGCCGACGCCGGCGATCTGGCCAAGGTTCCCATCAAGTCCTATGCCGAGTATGGCGCGGATATGCAGGAAAGCGTCAGCAAGAAGAAGGACATTGTGGATCAGATGGCCGATCTGAATCTCAACGATATCGAGTATGGGTCCGCCGATTACGAAAAGCTTCAGGATCTTCATGCGAAGATGTCCGACATCGATTCGCCGACCCTGGATCAGTCCGATTTGCAAAAGGCCGCGAAGGAGGCCGATCTCAGCGGTTCGTTGAAGGATCTGGAAACCACGCTTTCGGAGAAGATCAAGTAACGTCAAAAGACGACTGCGAAACCCTCCCCCGCGATTAATCCACAACCTCGCAATCCCACGACATATAGATATAGCGAAAGGCGGAACCGACCAATACCGGTCGGTTCCGCCTTTCGCTATGTCAGATGATTCGTCTGTCGACTATCGTGAGGGGAATCTCACAGGGTGTCGCCCAGATCGGTCTGGCCGCCGTTGTCGTCCAGGAAGTCATCCGGGTTGAAGTCATCGCCCAGCTTCAGGTCGCCGAAGTCGATGTTGGAGAAGTCCACATCGGACAGGTCGGTGTCGCCGAAGGAGCTGTCGGTGCCTTCGCCGCCCAAACCGAAGTTCGGGTAGATGGTGTCGCGGATGGCCTTGTCGGGCTCCACCGTGGCATTGCGGTAACGGGCGAGGCCGGTACCTGCCGGGATGAGCTTACCGATGATGACGTTCTCCTTGAGGCCCTTGAGGTCATCGACCTTTTGGTTCAGGGCGGCTTCGGTGAGTACGCGGGTGGTCTCCTGGAAGGAGGCCGCGGACAGCCAGGAATCGGTGGCCAGCGAAGCCTTGGTGATGCCCATCAGCTCCGGACGGCCGGCGGCCGGCTTGCCACCGTTCTTCACGGCTTCCATGTTGGCGGCCTTGAAGCGTGCCTTGTCCACGAGTTCGCCCGGCAGCAGGTCGGTGTCGCCGGAGTCGATCACGGTGATGCGACGCAGCATCTGGTGCACGATGACCTCGATGTGCTTGTCGTGGATATCCACGCCCTGGGAGCGGTACACGGTGTGCACTTCCTCCACGATGTTCACCTGTGCGGCGCGCGGGCCGAGGATGCGCAGGATCTTCTTCGGGTCGACGGAGCCTTCGATGAGCTGGGTGCCGGCTTCGACATGGTCGCCGTCCTTGACCAGCATCGGCGCACGACGGGTCACCGGGTAGACGATCGGCTCGACGGAGTCGTCGTCCGGCTTCAGGGTGACCTGACGGCCGCGCTCGGTGTCTTCCACCTTGACCACGCCGGCGAACTCCGCGATCGGAGCCTCGCCCTTCGGGGTACGGGCTTCGAAAAGCTCGGTGACACGCGGAAGACCCTGGGTGATATCGGAAGCGGAAGCGACGCCGCCGGAGTGGAAGGAACGCAGCGTCAGCTGGGTACCAGGCTCACCGATGGACTGTGCTGCCACGATGCCGACGGCCTCGCCGACATCCACCAGCTTGTTGGTGGCCAGGGACCAGCCGTAGCACTTGGCGCACACGCCACGCTTGGATTCGCAGGTCAGCACGGAACGGGCCTTGACCTCTTCCACGCCGTGGGCAACGAGATCGTTGAGCACGTCCATGGACAGGGCGTCGCCGGCCTTGTACAGCACGGTCTCGCCGTCGGCCGGGTCGATGACGTCGGCCGCGAGCAGACGGGAGTACGGGCCACCGTCGGCGGCCTTGACCAGGTGCAGGTTGCCTTCGGCATCGCGTTCGCCGACCTTCATGGTCAGGCCGCGCTTGGTGCCGCAGTCCTCCTCGCGCACGATCACGTCCTGGGAGACGTCCACCAGACGACGGGTCAGGTAGCCAGACTCTGCGGTACGCAGTGCGGTATCGGCCAGACCCTTACGCGCGCCGTGCTGGGAGATGAAGTATTCCAGCACGGACAGACCCTTACGGTAGTTGGACTTGACCGGTCGAGGAATGATCTCGCCCTTCGGGTTTGCCACCAAGCCTCGCATACCTGCGATCTGGTTGATCTGCATCATGTTTCCTCGTGCACCGGACTGCACGATGATGGCCAGGTTGTTCTTGGAGTCGAAGTGTTCCTCGACCGCCTCGGAGACCTCGCTGGTGCACTTGGTCCACAGGTCGATGAGTTCCTGACGGCGCTCCTCTTCGGTGAGCATACCGATTTCGTAGTTCTCGTTGACCTTGTCGGCTTCGTCTTCGTACTTTTCGATGTACTCGTCCAGTTCCGGCGGCTGGATAACGTCGGAGAACGCGAAGGACACGCCGGACCACGGTGCGCGGGTGAAGCCCAGATCCTTCAGGGCGTCCAGCGTCGCGGCCACCTGAGCGGTGGAGTAACGGGTCGCGATGTCGTCGACGATCTTGCTCAGACGCTTCTTCGGCGCCTGCTCGTTGACGAACGGGTAGTCGACCGGCAAGGTGCCGTTGAACAGGATACGGCCGTAGGAGGTGGCGAACAGGACGGAGCCGTCATGGAAACGCTCCTCCTTGACCACGTCCGGGCTGCCCGGTTCCGGATCGACGACCTTGACCTCGCCCGGCTCCCAGTCCTTCGGCAGCACGAAGTCCTGCGGAAGGCGGATGAGCACCTTGGCCTGCATGTCGATCTCGTGCTTGTCGAGCGCCATTTCGGCCTCTTCCAGCGAGGAGAACACGCGGCCCTGGCCCTTGGCGCCGTCGATGACGGTGGTCAGGTAGTACAGACCGAGGATCATGTCCTGGCTCGGCATGGTCACGGTGTGGCCGTCTGCCGGCTTCAGGATGTTGTCGGAAGCCATCATCAGGGAACGGGCCTCAGCCTGGGCTTCGGCGGACAGCGGCAGGTGGACTGCCATCTGATCGCCATCGAAGTCGGCGTTGAATGCGGCGCAGGCAAGCGGCGGCAGGTGGATGGCCTTGCCTTCCACCAGGATCGGCTCGAATGCCTGGATGCCCAGACGGTGCAGCGTAGGTGCACGGTTCAGGAGCACCGGATGCTCGGAGATGACCTCTTCGAGCACGCCCCACACTTCGGAGTCGGCGCGGTCCACGAGGCGCTTGGCGCTCTTCATGTTCTGCGCGAAGCCCTGGTCCACGAGGCGCTTGATGACGAACGGCTTGAACAGCTCGAGGGCCATCGGCTTCGGCAGACCGCACTGGTGCATGCGCAGGGACGGGCCGACCACGATCACGGAACGGCCAGAGTAATCCACACGCTTACCGAGCAGGTTCTGACGGAAACGGCCCTGCTTGCCCTTGAGCATGTCGCTCAGGGACTTGAGCGGACGGTTCGAAGCGCCGGTGACCGGACGGCCACGACGGCCGTTGTCGAACAGGGAGTCGACGGCTTCCTGAAGCATGCGCTTCTCGTTGTTGAGCATGATCTCCGGGGCGCCGAGCTCGATGAGACGCTTCAGACGGTTGTTACGGTTGATCACACGACGGTAGAGGTCGTTGAGGTCGGAGGTGGCGAAGCGGCCACCGTCGAGCTGCACCATCGGGCGCAGGTCCGGCGGGATGACCGGGATCACGTCGAGCACCATGGCCTCCGGCTTGTTGCCGGTGGTCAGGAAGGCGTTGACGACCTTGAGGCGCTTCAGGGCACGGGCCTTGCGCTGACCGGTGCCGGTGTCGATCTCCTCGCGCAGCTGCTTGGAAGCGGCGTCAAGGTCGAAGTCCTGCAGACGCTTCTTGATGGCTTCGGCGCCCATGCAGCCTTCGAAGTAATCGCCGTAGCGGTCTTCCATCTCACGCCACAGGTCGACGTCGCCTTCCATGTCTCCCGGCTTCAGGGTCTTGAAGCGGTCGAACACGGCGCTCAGACGCTGGATCTGCTCGTCGTAGCGGGTACGGATGGCGGCCATTTCACGCTCGGCGCTGTTACGCAGCTTGGCGCGTGCGGAGCCCTTGGCTTCGCCTTCGGCTTCGAGCTCGGCCAAATCGGCTTCGACCTTCTTGGCGCGCTCCTCGATTTCGGCGTTGCGGCGCTTCTCGAGGTTGGCGATCTCGTTGTCGAACTCCTGCTGCAGGTCCGGCAGGTCCTGATGACGCTGCTCTTCGTCCACCTTGGTGACCATGTAGGCCGCGAAGTAGATGACCTTCTCGAGGTCCTTCGGCGCGATGTCCAGCAGGTAGCCCAGTCGGGACGGCACACCCTTGAAGAACCAGATGTGGGTCACCGGAGCGGCGAGCTCGATGTGGCCCATGCGCTCACGACGCACACGGCTCTTGGTGACTTCCACGCCGCAGCGTTCGCAGACGATGCCCTTGAAGCGCACGCGCTTGTACTTGCCGCAGGCGCATTCCCAGTCGCGGGTAGGTCCGAAGATCTGCTCGCCGAACAGGCCGTCTTTCTCCGGCTTCAGGGTACGGTAGTTGATGGTTTCCGGCTTCTTGACCTCGCCGTAGCTCCAGTTGCGGATGTCGTCGGCGGTAGCCAGTCCGATCCTCAGTTTGTCAAATTCGTTGACGTCCAGCACTCTATTGTCCTGTCTATCGATTCTTAATGCTTATCACGTTGTTCAGGGACCGACCGCGGCGCACGCTGTGTCATGCAGCGCGGCCGGTCCTTTCGATCACTGGAATTCGGGTTCCTCGGCAACCTGATCTTCCTTGGCGGCAGCGTCAGGACGCGCACCAATGTTGAAGCCCAGATCATCGGAGGATGTGGACGGATCGTCGTCCTCTTCCTTCATGTCGATAGCCACGCCGTCGGCGTTGAGCACTTCGACATTCAGGGACAGGGACTGCATTTCCTTAAGCAGCACCTTGAAGGACTCCGGGATGCCTGCCGGCGGCAGGTTCTCGCCCTTCACGATGGCGCCGTAGACGCGCACGCGGCCGTCGACGTCATCGGACTTGGTGGTCATCATTTCGTGCAGCGTGTAGGCGGCACCGTAGGCCTCGAGGGCCCACACTTCCATCTCGCCGAAGCGCTGGCCACCGAACTGAGCCTTGCCGCCCAGCGGCTGCTGGGTGATCATGGAGTACGGGCCGGTGGAGCGGGCGTGGATCTTGTCGTCGACCAGGTGGTGCAGCTTCAGCATGTACATGTAGCCCACGGAGATCGGCTTCGGGAACGGTTCGCCGGTACGGCCGTCGAACAGGGTCGCCTTGCCGTCAGGGCCAACGAGCTTGTTGCCGTCGCGGTCCGGAAGGGTGCAGCTGAGCAGGCCCTTGATGGTCTCCGGACGGACGCCGTCGAACACCGGGGTTGCGACCGGGGTGCCCGGAGCGCCCTTTTCGGCGCCCTGCGGCACGTACTTCTTCCAAGCGGCCTCGGCATCCGGATCCAGGGAGATGTCCCAGCCGGCGTGCGCGATCCAGCCGAGGTGCAGTTCCAGCACCTGGCCAAGGTTCATTCGAGAAGGCACGCCCAGCGGGTTCAGCATGATGTCCACCGGAGTACCGTCGGCGAGGAACGGCATGTCCTCTTCCGGCAGGATGCGGGAGATGACGCCCTTGTTGCCGTGACGGCCGGAGAGCTTGTCGCCCTGGGTGATCTTACGGTGCTGTGCGATGTAGACGCGAATCATCTGGTTCACGCCGTTCGGCAGTTCGTCGCCGTCTTCCTCGGCGTCTTCGCGGGTGATTTCCTTGACCGCGATGACGGTGCCGGTCTCGCCGTGAGGCACGCGCAGCGAGGTGTCACGCACTTCGCGGCTCTTCTCACCGAAGATGGCGCGCAGCAGACGCTCTTCCGGAGTCAGCTCGGTCTCGCCCTTCGGGGTGACCTTGCCGACCAGAATGTCGCCGGCTTCGACTTCGGCGCCGATGCGGATGATGCCACGCTCGTCGAGGTTGGCCACCGCGTCCTCGCCGACGTTCGGCAGGTCGCGGGTGATCTCTTCGGCACCCAGCTTGGTTTCGCGGGCGTCGATCTCGTACTCCTCGATGTGGATGGAGCTCAGGGTGTCGTCCTGCACGAGGCGCTGGGAGATGATCACAGCATCCTCGTAGTTGTAGCCGTTCCACGGCATGAAGGCGATGAGCAGGTTCTTGCCCAGTGCCATCTCGCCCTTCTGGGTTGCCGGACCATCGGCCAGCACGGTGCCGGCTTCCACGCGTTCGCCGTCGTGGATGAGCGGGACCTGGTTGTAGCAGGTGGTCTGGTTGGAGCGCTGGAACTTGGCCAGCTTGTAGGAGCTGGTGGTGCCATCGTCGTTCATGGTACGGATGATGTCGGCGGACACGTAGGTCACCACGCCCGGCTTCTCGGCCAGGATGACGTCGCCGGAATCGACGGCGGCGCGCCATTCGGCGCCGGTGCCCACGAGCGGACGCTCGGATTCGATCAGCGGCACGGCCTGACGCTGCATGTTGGTGCCCATCAGCGCTCGGTGTCCCTCATCGTGCTCCAGGAACGGAATCAGGGAGGCGCCGACGGAAACCATCTGACGCGGGGAGACGTCCATGTAATCGACGGAGCTGACCGGCACATCGACCGCTTCCTCTTCGCCGACTCGGGCAAGGGCCTGCTTCTTGACGAAGTTGCCGTTCTCGTCGAGCTCCTGGTTGGCCTGGGCGATGACGTGCTCGGCATCGCGGTCTGCGGTCATGTACTCGACTTCGTCGGTGACGTGGCCGTTGACGACCTTACGGTACGGGGTCTCGATGAAACCGAACGGGTTGATGCGTCCGAAGGTTGCCAGAGAGCCGATCAGACCGATGTTCGGGCCTTCAGGAGATTCGATCGGGCACATACGGCCGAAGTGGGACGGGTGCACGTCGCGCACTTCCATGGAGGCGCGGTCGCGGGACAGGCCACCGGGGCCCAGAGCGGACAGACGACGCTTGTTGGTCACGCCAGCCAGCGGGTTGTTCTGGTCCATGAACTGGGACAGCTGGGAAGTGCCGAAGAACTCCTTGATGGTGGCGTTCACCGGACGGATGTTGATCAGGGACTGCGGGGTGATGGCCTCCGGATCCTGGGTGGTCATACGCTCGCGGACCACACGCTCCATACGGCTCAGGCCGGTGCGCAGCTGGTTCTGGATCAGCTCGCCGACCTGGCGGATACGACGGTTGCCGAAGTGGTCGATATCGTCGACGTCCACGCGCAGGTCAACGTCCTTGCCGTCGCGCTTGCCCGGGAACTTGGTATCGCCCGCATGCAGGGTGACCAGGTACTTGATGGTGGCGATGATGTCCTCGCGGGACAGGCTGCGGTCGTTGACGTCCTTTTCCAGACCAAGCTTGCGGTTGATCTTGTAACGGCCGACGCGGGCCAGATCGTAACGCTTGGTGTTGAAGTAGAAGGAGTCCAGCAGGTTCTTGCCGGCTTCCGGGGTCGGGGTGTCGGCCGGACGGATCTTGCGGTACAGGTCGGTCAGGGCCTCGTCCTGGGTCTGCACGGTCTCCTTGGCGAGAGCGTCCATGACCAGCGGGTAGTCCTTGAAGGCGTCGGCGATCTCATCCTTGGTCATGCCGATGGCCATGAGGAACACGATGGCGGACTGCTTGCGCTTACGGTCCACGCGCACGCCGAGGACGTCGCGCTTGTCGATCTCGAACTCGAGCCATGCGCCACGGCTCGGGATGATCTTCGCGCCGAAGACTTCCTTATCGGAGGTACGGTCCTGGGAGCGGTCGAAGTACACGCCCGGGGAACGCACGAGCTGGGACACGATCACTCGCTCGGTGCCGCCGATGATGAAGGTGCCGTGCGGGGTCTGCAGCGGGAAATCGCCCATGAACACGGTCTGGGACTTGATTTCGCCGGTGTCGCCGTTTTCGAATTCGGCGTTCACGTACAGCGGTGCGGAGTAGGTGTAATCCTTCTCCTTGCACTCCTGCACGGTGTGGCGTGGCTCCTCGAAGTACGGATCGGAGAAGGTCAGGCTCATGGTCTGAGCGAAGTTCTCGATCGGGGAGATCTCCTGGAAGACCTCATCAAGACCGGAGGTGTGGGGCACGGTGTTGGTGCCGTTCTCCAGATCCTCCTCGACACGCTTCTGCCAGCGCTCGTTGCCGATGAGCCAGTCGAAGCTGTCAGTCTGTACACCCAACAGGTAGGGTACATCAATGGGCTCGCGGATGGAGCCGAAGTTCACACGGTCCGACGCTTTGTGCAGATCAATATCATGCTGGTCGGCGCGTGCGATGATGGTGGTGGTGTTCGTCGTAGCCTCAGCCAATGGACGTTCCTTATCGCTCGCTAATCGTATCGATATGTTTCCCCGGAAGCGCTCTCATTGGCCACCATATGCCTAATACGCGGGCGCCTCTTCCTTGTCAGCGTGCCCGCTATATGACACGCATCTACGCAAAGTCATTAGAATAACATAACCTGTAGATTTTATTCCACTGTGATGCCGACCGGTTCCGACTTGGTTTTCGCATGTCCTTTGACCGACAGTTGGGCCGAATACACGCCACGGTCCACGTTCGGCAGGTCCGCCGCGTCGGCGCATTCGCTGCCGGAACGCACGCCCGGCCAAGTGATCGTCTGCTTGACCTCGTCGCCCTTGGCTATCAGCCGGTAATCCGTGTCCACGGGGCATACGTTCGATTTCCAGACCACGTCCTTGCCCGACTTGATCGTCAGCACCATGCCCGCCTGGGACACGTCGATCAGACAGCCAGCCTTGCCGGAACCGTTGTATTTCACGGAAGCGGTGAAGTCCATCGTGCCGCCCACACCGAAGCTCGATGCGGCCGGAGTAAGCGACAGCGCGACGTTGGATGCGTCGCAATCGGGAACGCTGCTTTTCTGCTGTTGGGTCGGCGACGGCACCTCCTTGCGGGAGATCGCGTAAACATCGGCATGGTGGATTTCGCGGTTGACAGCGACGACGCCCTGCGTCAGCGAATACAGGCAGAATACGATGAAGCTCAGCACCAGCACCGTCGCGATACCGAAAACGATGCGGCGGCGGCGATACATCGCCTGCTGTTGTTTCGTACGTTTCTTACCGGTCCGCGGGGAGGTCTTGTAAGCCATGGCTCCCAGTCTAGCGTGTCATCCTCCGTGCGGCACCGCGGCCGCACGCACCACGCATGCCGTGTACGTTACACCGGCAGCCGCACCCCTCCTCCGGGCAGGATTTCGATCAGACCGTCCTCGTCAAGCGACGCGATGCATTTGTCCAGCTGCACGTGGTCTTTCCACAGCCGTTCGACGCTCTTGCGATCAAGCACCGTCTCGCCATCCGGCAGGCCGCGCAGCGCGTTCAGCACCAGCCCGCGCACCTGCCGGTCCGTACCTTGGAATCGTTGGCGTGGTCGCGTACGCCGCTGCCCCAATCCCGGTCTTCCGTTGCGTAGGAACGCGCATTTTCCGGCGATCGGACAGGCTTCGCATAATGGCGATTTCGCAGTGCACACCGTCGCGCCGAGTTCCATGACGGCCTGGTTCCACACGACGGACGGGCGATCGAAACGACGGCATTTCGCGGAATCATCGTCCGGCAGCAGCCGTTTCGCCAGCGCGCGTTCCGCGGGACTTGCGCTGCCGCCGAGCGATTCGACGCCGACGAACGCACGTGACAGCACACGGCGGATGTTCGTGTCGACCACCGCGATACGTTCGCCGAAAGCGAACGACAGCACCGCGCTTGCCGTGTAATCACCGATGCCGGGCAGAGCAAGCAATTCGTCGTACGTATGCGGCAGCTCGTCGGCGTAATCGTATGCGATGACGTGCGCGCATTCCTGCAATCGCAGGGCGCGCCGCGGATAGCCAAGCCGCCCCCATGCGGTGATCACGTCGGATTTCGGGGCGTCGGCGAGCGCGGCTGCGTCCGGCCATCGGTCCATCCATGCGGTCCAATACGGCACGACGCGGCCCATCTGCGTCTGCTGGCTCATCACTTCGGAAACGAGCACGCCCCACGGTGTGGTGCGGCCGAATCGCCATGGCAGGTCGCGCGCGTTGGTCTGCCACCATTGCGCGAGCGTCGTTGCGATTTCGTCAGCATCGGAAGCATCGGAGGTGACGGCGGTGGCGGAATCGGCAAAGTCGTCAAAGTCGGCGTCACGTACGGCGGTGTCGTATGTGGTGTTCGTGTCGTTCATCGTTCCTATTCTTAGCATTTATGACGAACGAAGAACATACCGATAACGCGCAGGGCGCAACGCGCGACGCCGAGACGCAGGCGGCCGAAGCCAAGGTCGAGAAGATGTTCGAATACGGGTACCGCAAGTCCAATTACGGCCCGGACGAACTGGTGACCGACGCGCACGGCAATCCGATTTCCGTGGTGGACGCGATGCTGAGCGCGAAGGACGCGGCGAAGGCGGAGACCTCCACCCCGCACCTGTGCTACTACTCCCCGCGTATTCCGGGCAACACGGGTTCCGCGATCCGCCTGTGCGCCGTGACGGGAACGATTCTGCACCTGGTGGAACCTTTGGGTTTCAATCTGCGGGATACCAAGCTGCGCCGTGCGGGGCTCGACTACCATGACATGGCGCATGTGGTGCTGCACCCGAATTTCGAGGATCTGGTGGAATCGATGCCGGATTCGCGCATCATCGCCTTCACCGCGCACGCCACCAAGCTGTACACCGACATCGAATACAAGCCGACCGACATCCTGCTGTTCGGTCCGGAGCCGGGCAATATCCCCGATCCGATGGACATCATGGCCGGCCCGCATGTGGCCGAGCAGGTGCGTCTGCCGATGCGTCCTTCGCTGCGTAGCCTGAATCTCACCAACTGCGCCTCCATCGCCATCTACGAAGCCTGGCGACAGTTGAACTTTGCCGGCGGTAAGTAAAAACAGTTTTACAAACGCAAAAGAGCCCGGCCCTCCGTGCAGGAAGGTCGGGTTCTTTCGTAAGAACGTCAGTTCTTGAAGGAGTGGATCGGCGCCGGAATGCGGCCGCCACGGGTCACGAAGGCCTCGCAGCTGGTCTGGTTCACCGGAATGATCGGCGCGTAGCCCATGAGGCCGCCGAAGTTGGCCATCTCGCCCACGCCCTTGCCTTCCACCGGGATTACACGCACGGCGGTGGTCTTCTGGTTGACCATGCCGATGGCCGCCTCGTCGGCGATGATGCCGGAAATGGTGGCCGCGGTGGTGTCGCCGGGGATGGCGATCATGTCAAGGCCGACGGAGCATACGCAGGTCATGGCCTCAAGCTTTTCGATCTTCAGGCAGCCGTTGTTGGCCGCGTCGATCATGTTCTTGTCTTCGGAGACCGGAATGAACGCGCCGGACAGGCCGCCCACATAGGAGGACGCCATGATGCCGCCCTTCTTCACCTGGTCGTTGAGTATGGCGAGCGCGGCGGTGGTGCCTGGGGCGCCCACCTGTTCGAGGCCGATCTTCTCCAGCACTTCGCCGACGGAGTCGCCCACGGCGGGGGTCGGGGCGAGCGAGAGGTCGATGATGCCGAATGGCACTCCGAGTCGGCGGGAGGCCTCCTGGGCCACCAGCTGGCCGACGCGCGTGATCTTGAACGCGGTGCGCTTGATGGTTTCGCACAGGAATTCGAAGTCTTTGCCCTTGGCTTCGTCCAGCGCGCGGGAAACCACGCCGGGGCCGGAAACGCCGACGTTGATGACCGCGTCGCCTTCGGTCACGCCGTGGAAGCCGCCTGCCATGAACGGGTTGTCGTCCGGGGCGTTGCAGAACGCCACGAACTTCACGCAACCGTAGGAATCATTGTCTGCGGTGGCGTGCGCGATGTCCTTGACGATGTGGCCGAGCAGTTCGACGGAGTTCATGTCGATGCCGGTTTTGGTGGAGCCCACGTTCACGGAGGAGCAAACGATGTCGGTTTCGGACAGGGCCTGCGGCAGGGAGCGGATGAGCATTTCCTCAGCCGGGGTCATGGACTTGGACACGAGCGCGGAGTAGCCGCCAATCAGGTCGACGCCGACCTTCTTGGCCGCGCGGTCGAGTGCGTGTGCGATCTTGACAAAATCCTCGGAGCTCTTGCAGGAGCTTGCGCCGACCAGGGAAATCGGGGTGACAGTGATGCGCTTGTTGACGATCGGGATGCCGAAATCGCGTTCGATGGCCTGGCCGGTGGACACGAGGTCCTTGGCGTACGTGGTGATCTTGTTGTAGATGTTCTCGCAGACCTCGTCGACGCTGTCGGCTGCGCAATCCAGTAGGCTGATGCCCATGGTGATGGTGCGCACGTCGAGCTTCTCCTGCTCGATCATCTTGTTGGTCTCGTGGACCTCCATGATATTCAGCATGGTTTTTCCTTACGATTGGTACGATTCGTGGCTTCGGTTGCTTGCATGGCTTACGTGTGCCGCGGATCAGACGCGGTGCATCTTGGTGAAGATCTCCTCGCGCTGGCAGCGGATGCGCACGCCGATCTCCTCGCCGAGCTTGTCGAGATCGTCGACGACTGTGCCGAATTCCTCGTCCGCGTTGGAATAATCCACAATCATCATCATGTTGAAGAAACCGTCGATGATGGTCTGGGAAATGTCAAGCACGTTGACCTGATGTTCGGAAAGGTATGTGCAGACGCGTGCGATGATGCCGACAGTATCCTGGCCGACGACGGTGATGATTGCCTTGTTCATGGAACTCCCTAAATGCTAGGTGCGAATATCCAGTTACCGTCTCGGCGAATTGCCGGACGTGCCCTCAAGTATAGGAAAGGCACGTGCCAAAACACCCCTCTCTCCCGCTTTTCGCATTACATGGTGAGACGCCACACGCGCATGTCAGTAGTCAAACGTTTACCTAGGTCGTCACCGCCCACGGATTCACCCGCGCCGTGTCGCAACACAGCATGACATGCAACATCCGCCGGCAAATTACAACGCAGCGCACATATCGTGCCCATATCGCGTACATACCCCTGCACATACGGCAGCGGCCCCGCACCCGCCGTGTCACAAGGAACACGCAGGAACGGGGCCGCCGGATACGGCTCTACGTCTTAGCGCCAAATACCGTTCAATGCACGCGCATCAACCGCATCGATCTTGCCGGACGACGCGATGCGAAGCTCACCGTCGCCATCAGCGCCTTGGAACAGCATGCTTCCTGCCGTCTGACCGCCATTGAGGAACACTTCGACAACATTGCGGTCGAAGAACACCTCCACCTGGCGAACATCGGTGATGCCGCTGTCGAAGTCGACATCCTCCACCGCAGTGCCCTTGGCCACCAGGCGGGTCACGCCATCAGTGCGCTGCAGCAGCAGTTCGGTCGGCCTGCCGTCCTGCGGGTTGACGCCCTTCGCCAGCACCATGATGGCATCGGCATCATCCGCCAGATGCACGTTCGCATAGTATGCGTTGCCGGGAGCCGTAACGACCATATCCCCGCCATCGCCGTGCACGGCAAGACGCTCGCCGAGCAGCTCGCGGTACACTTCGCTCACCGGCTTGCTGTACAGCCTGCCGTCACGCACATGCAATTCGCGCGGCAGCGACATCATGCCGTTGGCCAGGCACGGCTGTTCGACACGCATCTCCGGAAAATCGGTGAACCAGCCGAATACGATGCGACGGCCGTTATCGTCGGCGAAGCTTTGCGTGGCGTAATATCCGGTGCCGAAATCGCACCAGTCGCTGGCCTTGACATCCAGTTTCGGACCATTATCGGTATTCACCAAGTCGCCGGCATACCAGCGCACCTGCTGGAAACGTCCCTGCTTGTCGCGGTAATGCATCAGCGCGCCCACAGCAACGGTCACGCCGTCGACCTGGAACAGGTCAGGGCATTCGTAGGTGCGTGCGATCTGATGACCGAAATCGGCGAGCACCGGCCCTTCATAGCGCCATGTCACATTGCGCTTGAGCGGTTTCTTCGCGGAGAACAATGTCATGGCGGGAACGGTGGCGTTGTTCGGCTGGTCGACCCCCGGCTTGCCCTGAGGAGAATAAGTGAACCAGCCGCCGGTGTTCTGGGTGCTGATGCCGGGAACCGCACTATCGGCGGCGTCTGCGCTAAATTCCGATACCGGCAGATTGGTGGCGGTTACCATATAGGCACGATCCGGGTCGAGAGCCTCGCCGCCCATGCCGCATTCAACCTTCGGATCACGGAAGTCATAGCCAAAATCGTCATTCGCACGCAGCGCCACCGGCGATTCCACGCGAACATGCACGCCGTCCTCGCACAGGCAGGTGGTCTGGTATTCGGTGACGGAGGATTCGTCGCCGCGGGTTTCCAGATGACGGGTCAGGTACAGGCGGATGGCGTTTGCCTCGTTGCCGGCGACCGGATTGTCATGCTCGTCCACGGTCACGGCCGAACCGGAGAACGCGCCGCCGACGATACGCTCGTCGGTGTGCAGTTCGGGCTGCGGTTCCAGGAAGACTGGCAGATGAGTCCAATGCACCAGATCACGGCTTACCGCGTGCCCCCAATGCATATTGTCCCAGCCGAAACCATACGGGTTGAGCTGGAAGAACAGGTGGTAGCGCCCTTGGAACTGGCACAGGCCGTTCGGATCGTTCATCCAACGTGCGAACGGTTCGAAATGCGCGCCCGAACGCCCGAAACGGTTGTAGATCTGTTCCAGCGTGGGCTGTGCAGGCCAATCGGTGTCGCTTGGATTCATGTTCACGTAGCGAACGCCGTTGTCAAGCAGGTCATCGCATTCGGAAAGGTAGCCGAAGCGTACAACCAGGCCGCTTGCCGCCACGGTGACGGTGGATTTCTGCGGCACCGCAATGGAGAAATGATGCCTGCGTTCGGCGATGGGCATGGTGTGCGCCGCGATTGCGACGCCGTTGCCGTCCGCAACGGTAACGACGGCGTTCCCCTCGCCACAGCGTTCGGTGAACAGATCGAGCTGCCGGTAGCCGCCGGTTTCGATGGAGATGGAATAGGTATTCGACATAGTAGACCCCTCTACACGTGTGAAATGAATATGGAAAATGGATGGAAATACTCAAAGACGCAGTGCCGTCAGGAAACGATCGAATCGCGTTCGATGATGCGGCAACGCAACGGTGTCATCGGGCCGTTCTCCGAACGCCTGACCGAATCCTCACTGCGTGCAAGGCTTTCCGTGGCGGCTTCATCGTCGATCATGGCGACCAGCTGATGCACCGCTTCGAAGCCCATTTCGTAGTGAGGAAGCTCCAAGGTGGTCAACGCGGGTTTGAGCACGTCCGTAATGAGCGGCTGGTTGTCGATGCTGATCACGGAAACGTCTGTGCCGATGCCGACCGACCGCTCTCTGGCCGCCTCGTAGATGAAGGTCGCGCGCACATCGTTGAAGCAGAAGATGCCGTCCGGCTTGATCTCGTCGAACACGCGACCGGCTTCCGAAGCGGCGTTTGTGGCCTCTTCCACGTTGACGACCAACTGCTCGTCGAAGGGGATGCCCGCGTCCGCGAGCGCTCGGCGATACCCGGCGAACCGCTCCCCCTGGGCGATAATGGTGATTGAGGAACCGTAGTAAACGATGCGTTTGCAGCCGGCCTGAATCAGCCGATTGGTGGCATCGTACCCTGCCATTTCGTCGTCGGGGTAGATCGAGGGAATCTTGCGATTCTCGTCTTCGCTGTCGACGACGACCGTGGGGCTGCCTTCGAGTTCGGCGGGGATCTCCACAACACGGTGGTACATCATGGCATACAGGAAACCGTCCACGCGGTACTGCCGCAGGGCCGCGATCTCCTGGTTCTCCAGTTCCCGATCGTTTCCCGTGTTGACGGTGAGCAGAATATAGCCGAGTTTGCGCGCTGCCTCCTGCGCTCCCACCAGTACGCGCCCGGCATATGGCGTGGTGGCGATCTCATCGGTAATAAAGCCGAGGACATACGACCTGCTGGTGCGCAATGTACGCGCCACGGAGTTCGGCTTGTATCCCATTGATTGGGCCGTTTCGCGCACTCGTTGCGCCACCGCCTTGCTGACGCGATTGCGGTCCTTGTTGTTCAGGACCAACGACACGGTGCAAATGGAGACGCCGGCCTCTTTTGCGATGTCTTTGATCGATATCAATGGTTTTGCCTTGTCTGCTTGGCGGCTTTGTGAAGCGGATTCCATTGTATGCCCGCCTTTCTTTGGCGACACTCTGCCGTTCAGCTTTTCGCGTATCGGATGCCCGGCTGCTCCCGGTCATGGATGTCCATTCCCGGAATCCGGCCGAACGAGTACACGATCCACGCAGTGCAGAACATCGGCAGCGACATGCCGAACACCATGAGCAGACCCGGCCATTGCGCCCAGGCAAGGATCGCCAGCAGTGCGAGTCCGATCTGCAGCAGGGTGCACAGCGGACGGGCCACGATCATGGTCAGCGTTGTGCGGACGATCCACAGCGGACGTTCGTCATAGTTCGCGCGCACCACCCAGACCAGCATGGTGAAGGCCAGCAATACCAGTGCCAGCACGAACAGTACGCCGGAAACCGCCACGTCGAACGTTCCGCGTGCATGCCAGTTCATCATGTAGTAGTCGATGGCGAGCACCACCCAGCATATGGCCAACGGCCAGCCGAAGAGATTCGCCTGCTTGAGCTCGTTTTTCCATGCGCCGTGGAAGATGCCCCATACTTCCTTGGCACGCATCGACCGATCCTCGGCACGCAGCCACGTGCGAAACGTGGTTTGCGCGGCGGCGCAGGATGGGAAGAATCCCAGCACCACGGCACCCAGCAGTGTGTGCACGAGCATGGCGATGTTCACCACGAAGATCGTGAGCAGCAGACGGCAGAACCGTTCATAGGCCACGGAAAAACGAGCGAGCATGGCGAATCCCTTTCAATCAGCCCTTGACGGCGCCGAGCATGACGCCCTTGTTGAAGTACTTCTGCAGGAACGGGTACAGCACCAGCAGAGGCAGGGTGGAGACGATGATGATGCCGAACTTGATCTGGTCGGCCGCCTGCTGTTGGGCCGCGGCGTTGACGTTCGTACCGGTACCTTGCGCCACCAGCAGCAACTGCTGCAAGACCACCTGCAACGGCTGCTTCGAATCGTCGGTGATGTAGATCAAGCCTGTCATGAAGTCGTTCCAGTGGCCGACGAAGTAGTACAGGCCGATGACGGCGAGGATGGCGGAGCTCAACGGCAGCACGATCTTGAAGAAGTAGCCGAAGTAGCTCAGGCCGTCGATCTGCGCCGCGTCATGCAGCTCCTCCGGAATGGAGGTTTCGAAGAAGGAGCGTGCCACGATTACGTTGTACACGGAGACCGCGCCTGGCAGGATGAACACCCACATGGTGTTGTTGATGCCGAGGGCCTTGTACAGCAAGTAGTTCGGGATCAGGCCGCCGCTGATGAACATGGTGACGGTGAACAGGAACATGATGACGCGGCGCGGCTTGAATTCGCGGCGGGACAATGCGAAGGCGCAGGGGATGGTCACGGCCATGTTGACCGCGGTGCCGACCACCGAGTAGATGATCGTGTTGAGATAGCCCTGCCAGATGCGATGGTTGGCGAACACCTTCGCATACCCGACGAAGGTCACGCCTTTGGGCAGCAGGGTCACTTCGCCGCCGGCCACGGCATTCGGGTCGGAGAACGATGCGATGACCACGAACCACAGGGGGTAGAGCACTGCGACCACGGTGAACACCAGAAGCAGCACGATGACGAAGTCGACGGCCAGATCACCTGGCGTTTTCTTCTGACGTACATGCTTGTTCCAGGGAATATCGTTCTTGCTTTGGGCAACGGCCCCGGTTGTTGTTGCAGACATGATGGCTGCCTCCTAGAAAATACTCGTATCGGAAACGCGCTTGGCGATCGCGTTCGCGGTGATCAGGAAGACGAAGTTGACCAAGGTATTGAACAGGCCGATGGCGGTCGAATACGAATACTGGCCGTTAATAATACCGATCTTGTAGGTGTAGGTCGCGATGACCTCGGTGGCCGGCATATTCAGCGAATTCTGCATCAGGTAGATCTTGTCGAAGCCCACGTTGAGCACGGAACCCATGTTCATGATGAGCAGGATTGCGCAGGTCGGCATGATCGCCGGCAGGTCGACGTAACGAATCAGTTGCAGACGGCCGGCGCCATCGATCTTCGCGGCCTCGTACAGCGAGGTGTCCACACCGGCGAGCGCGGCCAGGTAGATGATGGAGTTCCAGCCGACGTGCTGCCAGACTTCGGAGATCCAGTAGACGGCGGTGATGGCGCTGGTGGAGCCCATCAGCGATTCGTCGCCGAAGAAGCGGCCCAGGATGCCGGAGCCCGGGGACAGGAAGATGTTGAGCATCGAGACGATGACCACCACGGAGATGAAGTGGGGCATGTAGGTGACGGTCTGTACGAAGCCCTTGATTTTCTTGGAGCCGATCTGGTTGATCAGCAGGGCCAGGATGATTGGGAAGATGAAGCCCATGACCAGCGTCCACAGGGAGATGCGAATGGTGTTGGTCATGATCTCGCCGAATAGCGGGTTATGGAAGAACTCGTTGAAATATTTGAATCCTACGAACTTGCCGCCGGTCAGACCCTTGGTCGGGTCGAATTCACGGAAGGCAAGCTGGATGCCCCACATCGGCACGTAGGCGAACAGGCCGACGAAGAACAGGGCGGGAGCGGTGAGGATCCACAGCTGCCAGTAGCGGCGGAAGTGGTCGGCGATGCGATCGAGCAGACCTGGTTTCTTGCGGTCGGGAGCCGCTTCCATCGCCACGGTCCGTGCAGCAACGCCTTGCGATGTTTGTGCACTCATGTTGGTCTCCAATTTAGGATGATTGCTAGGGAACAAAAATGCGGGGTCCGGCGGCAGTCACGGGAGAGAAACGAACCCGTGCGATGGACCCCGCGGTATTACTTGGCTACTTGGTGTACTTGTCGTACCACTTCTGCCAAATCTTGATGTTGGCGTCGAGGCCGAGGGTCGGTTCGGACACCTTCTTCACGTAGGCATCCCATTCCTTGTCGATGCCGCCCTTCTGGACCCACTTCGCGATCTGGTTGTTCGCGTAGTTGGAGATGGCGGTGTTGTTGTTTTGCAGGGTGTTGGAGTCCTCGGTATTCGGGCGCACGTAAATCGGTACGACATCCTTGACGCCGTCGACGCGGTTGCGCGCCTCACGAATGGCCAAGTCGGACGCAGTGACCTGGTCGGCGTTGGTGTCGTTGACCATCTTCACGTCGTCGCGAATCCAGCCACCGAAGCGGTCCTGCAGGGCGACGGCGCGGGTATCAGGATATTCGGCGTAAGCTTTAGCCTTGTCGATGGTGTACTGGTGGTCGCCGTCATCGGAAACGATATCCGGAATAGAGCCGAAGAATCCAGCCACGGAAAGCTTCTCGCCGTACATGGCGTCGATCACCTTGTAGATGGCGTCCTGGTTGGCTGCGTTCGGGTTGACGGTCAGGCCGGAACCGGAGTAGGCCCAGCGGCAGGCGTCCTGGGAATAATCCCACTTGACCTGGGAGTCGGGCGTGGAGGCGTCCTTCTTCAGCGGCGGCAGGGTGACGTACTGGTCGCCAAGCGCGTTGCCGTATTCGGCGTAGTTGGACCAACCGAAGGAGACGCCGGTCAGCGCGGTCTTGCCGTCACTGACGGTCTGCGAAGTGTATTGCGAGGCGTCGCGGGTGAGCACATCCTTCGGGATAAGGCCCTTGGCCATGAGTCCGTGCAGGTAGGAGACGACGTCCTTGAGCGCGTCGGAGGTGTAATAGCTCTTAACCTTGCCGTTGTCCACATAATAGCCCTGTTCGGAAGCGCCGCCGCCCATGAAGGAGGTGACCACGCCTTCGGAGTTCATCAGCGCCAGAGGGCTCCACAGGCCGAAGCCGAGGCTGCGGATATTCATCGGCACCTCATCAGCCTTGCCGTTGCCGTTCGGATCCTGGGTCTTGAATGCATCGAGCACGTTCTCGAGCTCGTCCCAAGTGGTCGGCATCTGGAGTCCCAGCTTGTCCAGCCAGGTCTTGTTGATGAACATGTGAGTGCCGGAAACCTCGTAACCCTTGCCGCGGTCGGAAGGCAGCATGGCGATCTTCGTGCCGTCGGTGACGTACTTCGCGGCGCCCGGCTGGGCCTTGAGGAACTTCTTGACGTTCGGCATCTTGTCCAGATGCGGCTTGAGATCCTCGAAATAGGTGCTGTACTTGGCCGCATCCACCATGCTGAACAAGCTCA
>NZ_CAUERC010000006.1:0-82684 GCF_959020155.1 uncultured Bifidobacterium sp. | reverse complement strand
CATGAACAACGCGTGAACCGTTGGAAATCCAACGTTCCATCGGCGTGTCGAAACTGGACAAATCAGAGCCTCTTGTTCTCCCAATCGCCCATTTCGACGCCACGCAGCCACGCAACACACGTGATCACTGGCAGTTGAACTGGTACAACGCCCAGCCCTTCGCATATGAAGCCATATTCGAATAATCCTGAACCTTGCGCATCGTGCCATCTTTGGCGTACTGGTCGATCAGCTTCTGATCGTGGAACGTATCGTACTGCTGCTTGAACGTGAACATCTGCAGGCTCGGCGCCTGGCCGCCCATGCTCAGGAAGTATGCATCGCCATCCGCGCTCAGCGGGCAGACGGTATTCGTCAGCGCCTTGCCGTCGCCCGACGCGAACGCATTCTCCGTCTGTCCGAAAATCGCACCATTCTTCTCGGCCTTCGCGTTGTAAATCGGGAACAGCATATCCGCGCCGTACATCGCCGTCGCATACATGGAACCGTTCAGCGGATCGGAAACCACCACCGAATCGGTACCAGTCTCCTTCACCACCTTCTTGAGAATCTTCTCCTTCGTGGCAGTGAGCTGCTCGTCCGGCCGCGCATCGTCAATCGTCATATTCGCATAGACGGCATCCGACAGGGCGGAACGAACAGTATTGCCGAATTGGCAGGAAATGGCGAGCGCCGCAAGCAGAACAATCGCAATGATTTTCGTGACGTTCGGCAGACGGCCGGCACGCAACAATACGACGGCGGCGAAGACGATCAGCGGCAGCACGCCGAACGGAATCATGGTAAGCGGTCGGGTTTCGGCGCGATACCAGGCGGCGGCCACGATGTTGGGGAACCAGCCAGTCAGCGCGGTCGAGCAGACGTAGACGAGACCGACCAGGAAGAAGGCCAGCAGAATGGCGATCGCGTCGCGGCGGAGTTGCGAGGCGTCGGAACGTGGAGTGCGGTAGCTGGCGGAAGTCTTGCGATTCCTACGATCGGCAGGCATAGCCGCAAAATCGGCAACCTGTTCGTGCGGTTGCGCTGACGTGCTATCGGATGCACGGTCAATCGCAGAAGCGCCGGGCACAGTAGCGGAATCGGCGCGCTTGGCGGCGAACCATTGCGGGCGGATGATGGCTGCGACGGTGACGGCAAACGCGATCAGCACGATTGCGGCCATGAACCAGCCTTGCACGCCGCCGATATTGTCGGTGACGTAGATTTTAAGCGCTTCGGGCACCGTGCGGTTCGGAACGAAGGTGTGGAACCAGCTGGCGGGATTGAAGTAGCGGTCCGATTTGTAGCTGGACATCATGTACACAAGGAACACGGCGGCGCCGAGAACCACTACGCCAGCAAGGCCTGCGATGGCTTTCCATGGCAGTCGCGTCAGCACGAAGGGGGCCATGAGCAGGAGCCAGGTGAACACGATGCGCGGATGGGCGAACATGCAGACGCCGGCAGTGACGAAGAACCATATGATCCATTTGACGAGGTGTTCGCGGGTGGCGAGCGCGTCGAGCAGGCGAAGTGTGGCGTACAGCCAGAACGGCAGAAGCGTGGCGGCCAGGCCGAAGGCGATCAGCGGACCGGAAGCCAGCATTTGAAAGGGGTGCGAGGCGGAAGCGACGGCAAGCGGGGGGATGATGAGCGCGAGTATCGCGGGGAATAGCGGAACTACGACAGACGCGACATTGCGGGCCGAGGACTTTCGCGCGTTCGCAAATCGGGGGAAGCATACGGACTGTGCCGAATGCGACAGGCGACGCGTGAAATAGGAAGCGTACAGCTGAATCGCAATCGGCCAAACCAAGCCGGATGATGCCAGCCAGACCGTGTTGAACGCTGCGTAAATCGACAGATTGACGCCGAACAAGCTGGCGAGCTTAATCAGGCCGGCTGCAAGCAGATGGAACAGCGGCGGATAGTATTCGTCGTTCGGCCACAGGTGGGCGGCCGCGCCGACGCCTTCGCCGAGGATCTTGCGGATGAAGTAATAGTGCGCGGGCGCGTCGATTTCGTGCAATGGGTTCGTCCAAGCGGCGGAACCGTGCGGAAACCAGGCCCATACGACCGCGGCGGCGAGCGCGACGCCGATGGCGGAACAGACCGGCAGTGCGATGCGGGATAAGCGGGGAACGGCGGAATCGCAAGGCAAAGGCAAAGTATCGTTCGTTGTCTTGCTTGATATCTTGTCCGTCGTTTTAGCCGTCGTTTCGTCTGTCGTCTTGCTTGCGGCGACTGCGCTGTCGGCTTCATCGACTGCGTCGTCGGCCGCTGTGGGAATCGTATTGTCTGTGCTGTGCTGCTTCATCGCCATCCATCGTAGCCGAAGCCGCGAAAGCAAGCCACAAATCGCAATCGCACCTGCATTTTGTAATTCAAAACTGGACCGTGCGGCAACAAAAGCTGGAAAGGCATCTAAAAACGGATGGAACATGCGCGGGATGGGCGCAAGACGGACGCGGAACGCGGGAAGAATAGGCGGACGTAGAGCGGAGACGAGCGCGAGCAGGAACAAAATCGCCGCTTATCCAACCTTCGATTTTCAGGAAGTATTCAGACTTCACACAGAGGTATAACAGTGTTGCGCAAGAAAACAATCACGTTGGATGGGCAGGATGATTGCACGGGGCGCATTGCGCTGTGAGCGTACTCGCTGTCGTTGCTTGACTGTGTGCGTCCCGGCCAACGCTGGCGTCGGCATGCGTCGACGCGTAACTACAGAGAACTGGAGAAGTACCGCATGTTCGTTCTCAAGAACGCATGGGCTGCGCTCGGTCGCGTCAAATGGCGTACCGCGCTGACGGCTTTGCTTGCACTGCTGGTGTCGTTCTCAGCCGCCGTGGATCTGGCGGTGCTGAGAGCCGACGACAAGGCGAATAACGAAACATACCAATCGCAGAAAGCTTCGGCGGTAATTCGGCCGAGCGCGAAAGTCACTGCGAAACGCGACGGCGCGGACTCCAATTACACCGCCAATTACATGACGTGGGACATGTACACCAAGTACGCGGAAGCGGTGCAGAAGAACAACTTGACGTTCGAATACACGCTCGCCACGTCGGTGCCGGTGCGCGCCAGCAAGTCGCTGCAGGCGATCGCGGCGAAAAGCGACACGAGCGAGGACAAGACCGGCGGCAACCTGACGTTGCAAGCCTTCTACACGAACGATGCGGCGAAAATCAACGACTACGGCACGTTCAAAGTGGTCAAGGGCAAGCAGCTGAACTACAAGACGGCCAACGACGGCGTGCTGGTCTCTCAGGCAGTGGCCAAGAAGAACAATCTCAAAGTGGGCGACAAGGTGACCGTCGGCAATCCGACGAAGGCTTCCGAAACCTACAAATTCACCGTGCGCGGCATCTACGAGTACACCGGCGAGGCGCCGGCCGGATACGGTTCCGACGCGAAATACGCGAAAGACAACCGCGAGAACGTGGTGTACACGTCGTACATCAACTTCGCGCAAAGCGGTCTGGACGTGGCCGGCACCAAGGGCTGGGCCATCCCGAACCTCAATATCATCTTCACGCTGACCGATCCGGCCACATACAACAAGTTCGTGCGACTGGTGACAAAGGCCAAGCTGGACACGTCGAAGTTCACAATCTCCTCGCCGTCGCTTGATGCGTACAAGAAGCGCATCGCACCGCTGGACGCCGCCGCCAAGGCCGCGCGCACGGCGTTGTTGGCGACCCTGATCGTCGGCGGGCTCGCGCTGCTGGCATTAGTGCTGTGGGCCGCGATCGGTGGACGCCGTGACGAAATCGGCATGGCGATGGTTTCCGGCGTCACCAAGGGACGTTTGGGATGGCAATTCATGCTGGAAACGTTCATGATGACCGTTCCAGGCTGGGCAATCGGATTGATTGCCGGCGCGCTGCTGGCCAAGCCGCTTGGCACCGCATGGGCCGGTGGACAGGCTGTGGCCATCACATCCGCATCCGTGTGGAACATGATCTGGTACGGACTGGGCGCCTGCCTGGTTCTGGGCATCATCGCGTTCATGCGCGTGGGATTCTTCGATTTGGGTCAGCTGTTCGCAGGCCGTTCTGACGATTCGAACGAATCTGCCGAAGCGAAGAACGCAGACGAGCCGGAGGAAACAGTCGAGTCGACGGAACGTACGGAGGTGAACGCATGAGCGAGAAAGACGTGAAAGACAACGAAACCGAAGCATTGAACAACGCTGCCGCTGAAAACGCGGAAAACGCGGACATCGAGGCGGGCGAAACCGATATGGCCACGTCGATCGAATCGGTCGATTTCGCGGTGGTGTATGACGATGGAGGCGATTCCATCGCAACCGAATCGGCAGAAAACGCGGAAAATACGGAAGGCATCGCCACGGAAGACAGCGTTGCCAGCGACAACGCGAATCGCGTGAACGAAACGCTCGCATTGGGCGCGACCGACGACGAACAGTCGCTCGACCAGCACGAAACCGTACAGGCGGACTCCGCAACCAGCGTGTCATCGCAAATCGACCGCGAAATCAAACATCATCGCAAGAAGGACGCATTCTTCTTCAAGGCGAACCCGACATTCGCGCTCGACCATGTGACGGTGCACAACCGCAAAACCGGACGTGACGTGCTCGACGACGTTTCCCTGGCGTTCCATGCCGGCGCGACCCACGCGGTGCTGGTGGATGCCGAAGATGTCGAACAGCATCAGGCGCTGGTGGCCACCATGGTCGGCATGATGCGGACGACCAGCGGCAACGTGATGCACAAAAGCACGAACCTCGCCGACGCGACACCGGTCGACGTGCTTGGACACCGCATCGGTTTCATTCCGCAGCGGTTCGCCGTGCGCGGCGACCTTGACGCGGAAGGCAACGTGCTGTACGCCATGGACGCGTCGAACCGCAATTTCCTGCAGCCCAAGCCGGTGATTGCGCGCGAGCTGCTCAAGCGCGTGGGATTCGAGGAAGTGACTTCCGGTCTGCCGGTGGGCAAGATGAGTGCGTTGGACCAGCGTCGTGTGGCAATCGCGCGTGCGCTGAGCTGCGAGGCGGAGGTGATTATTGCCGACGAGCCGACCGCTGGATTGAACCGTGACGACGCCGCCGTGGTGCTGGGGCTGCTGAAGAAGGCCAAGCGCGATGAAGATCGTAAGCGTGCGATTATTGTGGTGACCGATAATCCGGAGGTCGCCGATCAGATGGAACATTGCGCGGAGCTTGAGTAGCGAGCGGCGTTCTGCGAGGCGAAAGCCTTGCGGACTGGTGTTGCATGCCAGTCCGCAAGGCTTTTTTCGTGCTGATTCTGGTTCGTGCCGATTCGCGCTGGTTTGCGGTGACACACCGCTAAAAACATGTCATATGCGCTATGTGTGGCAGACTCTTTCATCTTTGGAATCTCAAACCGCTATGTGTGGCAGATCGTTTGACGCCTCGTGAGTTAGAGGGTCTGTTTTATACCCCCTAATGTATGGCGGGAAAAGAGAAGTGCCACAGATAGCGGTTTTCAGTGCGCAAAACTCGGGCGGCAGCCAGGCTTCAAGGAATTTTCGGGTGTATCTCGCTTATGAATGGCGGATTTTTCCGCTCGACGCGTGCTATCTCGCTTATAGATGGCGGATGGTTTTGCCGCATGAGACTTAGAGGGGATTGAACTTGCCCCCTAACACCTAGTCTTCCTGAGACACCCGCCATTCATAAGCGAGATAGCATCCGGCAGACACCGAAATTCGCCATTCATAAGCGAGATAAGTAGGTTCGCTACTCGGCGATGCGCATGTGGTACTGCTCGGCGAGCGGTTTGACGTCGAGGACGCCGTAACGTTCCAGAAGGCGCAGCCATTCGCGCTTGTTGCTTTCGCCGAAACGGGCGGCCTTGCGCGTGTAGGCTTCGGCGGTCAGGAACTTCGGCGGAATCGACTTGCTGTTGTACTTGTCCGCCACCATGACGACCTCCTGCTCGAGGTTCATCGGCACGTAGTCGGCCGGGGGCAACGGCAATCCCTGCGATTCCACGGTTTCGCGGGTGAGGCCCACACCTGTGTGGTTGCGTGCGAACTGGGCGATCGATTCGTCAACGCCCTCGTTCAGCAAGTATTCGTAGCCTTTGAGCCCGTGCTGAACATAGTGCGGACCGTCGAATTTGAGCGGTTCGCCGTCGGAACCGTCCTGCTTGAGCAGGAAATACGTGCCGATGTCGTGCAGCAAACCGCCAATGACCACCAGATGCTCGTCGATGAGCCGCGGCGGAACGGTACCTCCGGTCAGCCCTTCCGTGGACGGCACCGCAGGCATGTGCAACATGCCGAGCGATTCCTCGCCGGTATTGTCTTTCGTCAGTTCCAGTCCGAAGTCGCCGGTTTTTTCGGGAGCGTCCGTCGGCAGGGTGCAGCGGCGGGTGAACAGTGCATTCTGCCGGCGGGCCATGCGGCGGGCGATGTCGGCCACGACCACGCAATGGCCGTGGATGAGGTCGTATGCGGCTTGCGATTGCGCGATTTTGCGATGTAGCTCATCCACTTGCGCAAGAGTGGGGATATAGCCGGTCGTCGGCTTGTTCGATTCGGTTGTTTCGTTCGATTCGTTCGTCATACGCCCATCTTAGGCACGTTCCATCACGCCCATCACACGGTTCCTGACGCAGTTTCCAAAACGGTTCCCAACAGCCGAAGGGATTCATACACCACACCAGGGGAATCCCGAATGAACGGACACGGATTCAACGGTTTCCCCGTCTTGTCAACGATGTTCCAAGGAATGCCGCCTTAAAACGAGCATTCATCAGCTGCCCGCAGCGGACGGCACGATACGCGGGGACGTTATGTGCGGAAAATCAGATGGAACGGACGCGGAATTCGCCGGTGCGGTTGGAAGCCACGATCATCTGGTCGTTTTCGAGGCGGGTCCAGCCGTCTTCGGCGCGCTGGTCGAAACCGGAGCTGGCCACGACCACGCCCTTCGACTGATCGTCGTTTCCGCCGAGCGCACGGTAGCGCAGCACGCGGTAGTCGCGCGCCTGCTCGCCACGACCGTACTGGTCGTAGATTTCGACGATGCGCTTGGACGTGACCTCACGGCCGGCCGCGCACAGGGCGATGAACTGGTCCTGGCTTTGGATCATGCAGTTGTAGCTGGACTTCGGATAGCTTTTGCGCAGTTCACGCACGGCCTGCGCCACCGCCTCGTCGAGTGCGAAGCCAAAGCCGATGTATTGCAGGATGACGGCGAAGAAAATGGCGGAATCGGAACGGCCGCCGGTGGACTGCACGATGCTCGGATCGACCGGGAACGCGCGATTCGTAATGATGTTGCGGCCCTGGTCGTCAGAAATGTCGCCATTGTGGATGAAGCTCAGGCCGTTCGCATAGAAGGGCTGCTGGTTTTCAAGAATCAGCGGCAGGTTGGAGCTGGCCAGGCGCAGATGCCACAGGCCGCCGCGGGCCGGAGTGTTGGCGAGCTCGTCGAAAATCGGATCATGACGGGCGGCGATGGTGTTTTTGTAGATCGCGGTGCCGGTTTCCGGAGTCGGCGCACCGCCGTCGCGACGGTATGGCGATTCGTCCGGCACGGTGATCAGCGCGGCGCCCCAGCCGTCGTTGTGGATCTCGCTCAGATTTCGGAAATCGCGCACGTTCTGCATGCCGAGCACGCCATTGAGGTTGGTGTTGCTGCCTGCCGTCGCGAATCCAAGTAATCTGCACATGGTTGATTACTTTAGCGACGGCAGGTTTCGACGCGCGCGTGCCGTTATCGGAGTTGGTTATAGCCTGCGATTCAGCCGCCGATTCATACGCATCGCACGTCGCAAAACGCACGTCACGAACGTAAGTTGTCCCGCAAACGAGCAGGAGGACCGACATATCCTGTTGCAGACCGTAAAAACTCGGACTGAGCGGCCCGGAGCGTGTCGGTAATAGGATATGCCGGTCCTCCTGCGGACTTGGCGGTATTCAGCCAAAGGAAAAGGGCTGGGGCATCTCGTTCGTGACACACTCAAGGCCGTTCGGCCAAGCCTACGGTCACAAACGAAATGTCCCAGCCCTCCTTGCGTAGATAAGCCGTGCTCGCAGAGCGGATTCACACGCGCTTCAAGCGCGGCGGACGCTCGGTGGCGAGGAACAGCGGCTGAATCTCAATCAGCGGATTGTAGGGAGCGAGTCCGAACCATTTGACCGGAGAGCCGGCCAAATGACGAATCGCGTACTTGATCTGCAGTGAGATCGCGCCCTTCTGGGACACCTTCGACTCGGGCATCAACGCCTTGTGAATCAGCACGTAGCGGATAGGTCCGATGTTCGGATCGGCATCCAGCTTCGGGTAGCGGGTGGTCTGCTTGGGCAGATCGCCGGACTTCGACAGATCGTTCATGATCTGGTGGATGTATGCAGGAATCGACTGCGACACCTTGAAGCCCAAGCGAATACGCACGCGGAACAGGAAGTCCGTGCCGAAATTCTCCACCGAATACTCGCGCGTGAACGGGTTGTCGGATGTTTCCACCGACACCGCCCACCATGCGCGGGCGCGCTTCGGATGGTCCGCGAAAATCGAGAAGAAGATGTCGGTATCGACACGCTTCATTTCCGGATCGGACGTCAGATAGACGATGTTGTCCGTGAAATACGGAATCGAATCGTCCTCATGAAGCTGCTTCAGAACCGGCACGCAATCGGCGGGCTGCATATGCCGGCGTTGCGCGCGTTCCAGCTTCGTGCCTTCGTTCCACGTGTACATAATCAGCAGAATCGCCAATGTCAGCAGCATGGTGAACCAGCCACCGTGCAGGAACTTCGCCATCGAAGCGAAGAAGAACAGGAACTGGATGGCCAGGAACACCACTGTGAACACGACCGCGCCGACGCGCTTGCCATCGTGCCAAATGTAGACGGCCAGCAGAATCGTCGTGGTGATCATCGTGACGGTCAATGCCAGGCCGTACGCGGCGGAAATATGCTCCGAATCGCGGAACATCGCCAAAACCAGCAGGGTGGAGACGCACAGCACGGCGTTGACCACCGGAATGTACAGCTGGCCGCGGGTACGAGCCGGATAGCGCACCTGCAGGTGAGGCATCCAGTTGAGTCGCGTCGCTTCGGAAACCATGGTGTAGGCGCCGGTGATCAACGCCTGCGAAGCGATCACGCCGGCGCACACGGACAGCAGCACCGCCACGTAGCGTACGGACGGGGTCATCATTTCGAAGAACGGATTGAGGCCGTGCATGTGGTTGTACGCGGTGTCGTCCCAATGGTTGAGCATCCACGCGCCCTGGCCGAAATAGCAGAGCACAAGGGCGATCTTGATGAACGGCCACGTGAAGTAGATGTTGCCGCGGCCGACGTGGCCCATGTCGGAATACAGCGCTTCGGCGCCGGTGGTGGACAGGAACACGGTGCCCATGACGGCGAGGCCTGCCGCATTGTGGTGGCTGAAGAGGAACTCCACGCCGTACACCGGATTCAGCGCTTCAAGCACGCTCCAATCGGAGCTCAGGTTCACCAAGCCGACGACGGCGAGGAACGAGAACCAGATCATGACCACCGTGCCGAACGTGCGGCCGATGCGTTCGGTACCGCGCGACTGCACTGCGAACAGGCAGACGATGATCACAATGGTGATCATCAGCGTCAGTTCTTTGTTTTCGCTCATGATCGGTTCCAGCAGCGGCAGTGTTTCCAAGCCTTCCACTGCCGAGCTGATCGAGACGGCCGGCGTAAGCACGGAATCGGCGAGGAACGCGGCGCCGCCCAGCATGGCGGGAATCGCAAGCCATGCCCCATATTTGCGGATCAGCGAATACAGTGCGAAGATGCCGCCTTCGCCGTTGTTGTCGATGCGCATGGCGATGAACACGTATTTGACGGTGGTGATCAGCGTGATCGACCAGAAGACCAGCGACAGGATGCCCAGCACCGCGGCGCGATCCGTATGCGCCAAACCGCCTTGGCCGTTGAGGAACGTCTGCATGGTGTACAGCGGCGAGGTACCGATGTCGCCGTATACCACGCCAAGCGCCACGATGGCCATGGCCGGCGTGATTTTGTCCGGGCCGGACTGGAGACGGCTCCACCAGCGGCCGATGCGGCCCTTGCTGGCGGCCTCGTCAAGTTTCGCGGCTTCCTGCTGCTGCGCCTCGTGCTCCTTGATGAGCGTCTGGCGCTCCTCCTTGGTCAGGACCTTGTGCGAGACCTTTGGCGCCTGCGTGTACGTCGCTGCGTGAAGCAGCGGCTGTTCTTCTTCGTTCGGCTCGTTAGCCATAACGCTTCCTCCAAGTGGCGGGCCTTCCAACCCGCTCCCCAAAATAAAACGCAAGGTGTGACACTAGGAGCTTGGCAAACCATTGTCAAATCTTCACACGTGATTCGGCACGTCACGCATGAAATTCACATATGCTTAATCGTTTGTATTTTGCTTATTTTCTGGCGATTACGCAACTGTTACGTTGAGGCCCATGCGACCGTCACGGAACCGCCACGGGATTACCGCGAAATCGCCATTCTTTTTAGATGCCGTACACTTCGCGCGTCGTTTCACGCGTGGCTTTGGCGATTTCAGCCAACGGTCTGTCAAGATAGTCGGCGAGCGCCTGCAGGGTGTACGGGATCATATACGGCGCGTTGGTGCGGCCGCGGTAGGGCATCGGACTTAAGTAGGGGGCATCGGTTTCGACCATGACGTGGCTCATGCCGACGAGTTTCGCCGATTCGCGGATTCCGTCGTTGCCTTTGTAGCTGGATGTGCCGGAAAGGCTGAGATACCAACCGTTTTCGCGGGCGATTTCACCCATTTCGGCGTCTCCCGAATAGCTATGGAACACGGTGCGTTCGGGGGCTCCATCGGCGAGCAACGTTTCGATGACTTCCTTGTGCGAGTCGCGGTCATGGATTTGCATGGGCAGGTTGAGTTCCTTGGCGAGCGCGACGTGGGCGCGGAACGCCTCGCGTTGCAGTTCCTTGGCGGATTCGCCGGTACGAAACAGGTCCATGCCGGTTTCGCCGATGGCGACGACCTGGTTGGGGTAGGTGGTGGCGAGGCGGTGTACTTCGGCCATGGCTTCGTCGAAGGGGATGTCGTGCCAGGGCTTGTATTTGATGGGCAGGCCGTCGGGGCCGGGTGCGCCGCGGTGGCCGTGCAGCACGGCTTCGTTGGGGTGTATGGCGATTGCGGCGTGCACGGTTCCGGGATACTCGCGGGCCATGTCGATGGCGGTCATGAGGTTGGGCAGCTCGCAACCGCAGTCGATTACGCCTTCGACGCCGACTTTCTGGGCTTGTTCCAGCAGTTCGTCGACGCTGTAGACGGGTACTTCGCCTTGGCCTTTTTCCATGGCTTCGTGACTCATGGCTTGGGAGAAGGGCACGACGGATGCGACGTGGGTGTGGTTGTCGATGACGTGCGCGTCTTCGGGCAGCGGCTGCGGGGCCGGGGCCCAATTGCGATTGCGGTGGTGCTTGCTCATGTTTTCCAGATTAGTCCCGATTGGCCCTGCACTGCGGGCGAACTCTCGTTCGAGGGTTCAAACGAGGGTCCGCCCGTTTCGCGGCATACACGTCACTTAATCGTGATGGTGGTGAACGACCATGCCGGTGCCGTGTAGTCGCCGTCTGTCAGATCAATCGCGGTCTGCCGCGGCCTGGTCGGTGATTCCTCACCGACCTGTCCCGCATACGGATTGTCTCCGGCTAGGACGGTGGCCGTGGCGGATGCCGCCGATGCTGTGGAAATATTCAACTCGGCAAGAATCTGACGTAGGTCGACGCTTATTGGCGCGTCCATGGCATTGACCACGCGCACGTAGGTCTCTCCGGCTTTGTCATTACGTGATACGGTGACGGTACGCCTTGGCTCGTCCTTAACCTCCGTGCCATCCGCAATCAGCGTTCCATCGATGTACAGCTTCATGGCTTGGCCGCGGTCGGTGACGTTAACGTGCACCTGCCACGTGGTGCCCGGCCGCACTTCGTTCATGGAGACTTCGGTGCCGGCAAGCGCATAGGCGGTGCCGTCGCGGACCACGCGCACGCTGTGTCCTCGACCAAGTGAGATGATGTTGTGGTTCTTGCCGTCGATATCGCCACAGATGAGGTCCATGCCCCATTTGCCTTCGTAGTAGACGACGGTGGCGTCGATGCTGTAGGAATCCGCATGCAGGTCGAGCGGAGTGTCGATGGTCCTGCCGTCGTAGGCCACGTTGCCGAGGTCGATTGCGTCCCCGGCTGCGGTGGTGATGGTGATGTTGTTGAGGTCGGCTTTGGCGTTGCCCGCGATGCGTAGTTTCACGGTGTCCGGCAGGCTGCGACGCAGCGTGGACGGGCCTTCGACGGTGACGGGCCACGCAGTGTCGGCCGTGGTGGTGGCGTACATCTGCTGCACCCAATAGCTGTAGGGATGGTAGGCGCGTTCGTTGTCGAAGTAGATGAGGTCCGGATTCCAGCTATGGTGCCCATTCTTGGCGAACAGCGGGGCGTAGGAGGCCATGGCCACCACATCGCCGTTGAGTTCCATGCGTCCCATGAAGGCCGCTTCGGACAGGCCGTTGATCAGTTGGGTGTTCCAGGAGCCGTATTCGCCGAGGTAGACCTTCGGTCCCTTGCGGTCCGTGTGGTCGTAGTGGTCGAGGTTGTGGAACCACCAGCTGGACGACTGGTAGGAATGTTCGTCGACAATCGGCAGACCCGCTTCGCGCGCGTACTTCCAGCCTTCCTCGTAATCCTGACCGCTGGGGGCGGGACCGACGGTGCCGACGACGACGATGTCCGGATATGCGGCTTTGACGGCGTCGAAAATCTGCTGGAAGCGGTTCTTGAACACGTCGTCGATGAGATCCTCATTGCCGATGCCGAGGTATTCGAGGCCGAACGGCTCCGGATGGCCCATGGCGGCACGCTTGGCACCCCATTCGGTGGCGGTGCTGCCGTTGCAGAATTCGATGAGGTGGAGCACTTCATCGATGTAAGCGGGCATATCCTCCTGCGCCACCGGCACCGGGCCTTGGCTGGTGTTTTGGCAGCTCACGCCGGCGGGCAGCACCGGCAGCGGCTTGGCGCCGATTGTTTCGCACAGGCACAGGTATTCGTAGTAGCCGATGCGGAATGACTGGTGGTAGCCCCAGAGGTTGAAGTTGTGCGGACGATGCTCGACCGGTCCAATGGTGCGGTCCCAGTGGTACATGTTGTCCATGCCGAGGCCGTGGGTGATGCAGCCGCCGGGGAATCGCATGAATCGTGGTTTGAGGTCGGCGAGCGCCTCCACCAAATCCGGGCGGAAGTGCTTGAGGCCGCGGTAGGTGGTGCGTGGCTCCAAGGTGACGAAGTCGAGGTCGATGACGCCTTCGCCGTCGAAGGTCAGGCGCAATGTGCCCTGTGTGGCCACGCTCGAGCCGGCATCGCCGTGCTCAGGAACGGTCAGCGAGGCTTGGTATGTCGTCCATGCCGAGGCTGAGACGGTGATGGTGTTTTCGGCGATGATGCTGCCGTCGTCTCCGCGCAGCGAGACCGTCACCGGCATCGCGCTTTCCGATCGCACGCGCATCCAGGCGGTGAAATCGTAGGTTTCTCCGGCGTGGAACACCATGCCGTCCCAGCCGGTGTTGTCCAGCGCGGCAGGGGCGTGTTCGACTTCCACCGTCGCGTAATGCGGGTTTTCGGTGGCGACCGGGTCGTTGTCATGGATGCAGAACGCGGCGAACGAGCCTTCCGGCACGATTTTGCGCCAGAAGCTGTAGTTGCTCCAATCGATGGAGTCGGCGCGGTTGTATTCGAAGGCGCCGTTCTGCACGAGGTCGGCGTTGAGGCCGCCGTCGCCGGAGTAGCTGATGTCTTCGAAGAAGATGCCCCACAGGTCGGTGCTGATGGCGCGCACGCCCGCTTTGTCGAGTGTGGCGGTGAGTTTGTCGGTCATGGTGTGGCCGTCAGCCGGATATTCGTCAGCCGGGGCGACGGAAACGGTGGTTGGGATCGTCATCGAACCTCTCTTTTCGTTCGGGATCGCTATGGGGGCTGTGTCGCGGAAAGCAGGACGCCGTCATGCGAACCGTATATGTATCGTTACACATACTAGCGCAAATCCAATCATCCGCAATGGAGGCAATATATCGGTGAGTCTTTGTATTTGCAACGATTTTACAGAATCAAGAGAATATAATATCGTTACATATCAATCATAAGTTTTCAAGGAGCGGCATATGACCAGCAGCACACCGACGCTACGCGACGTGGCCGCGGAAGCGGGCGTCTCCCCCATGACCGCGTCGAACGCGCTGCGCGGCAAGCCAGGCGTCAAGGAATCGACCCGCGCCAAAGTGATCGCCGCAGCGAAGAGACTCAATTACCGCATCAATCTGACGGCCAGCATGCTCAAATCGGGCCGCAGCAACATCATCCACGTCATCGTCAACGAATTCGATTCGCCGTTCTATTCAAAGCTCACGCAGGCGTTGAGCAACGAAATCGTGTCCCGCGGACTTATTCCATTCATCGAGCAGACGCAGTATTCGCCGGACGCTGCCGAGCACGCGCTGAGCAGCAATCCGTTCTCCGGGCAGCTGTTCGATGGCGAGATCCTGCACGCCACAGGCTTGGGCACGAATGTGCCGCTGGCCAAACTCAATGGCGGCAGGCCATTCGTGCTGCTGGACGCCTGCGAGGAGACGCCGACCGTCGATGCCGTGAACTTCCCCAACGAGGAGGCCGAACGCGCGGCGACGCAGCATCTCATCGACCGCGGATGCCGCAATATCGCGATCGTCGGCCACCGGTTCGCCCCCCGCGCCGATCTGGCGCATGCCCAGAACGCGTTCGCTCTGCGATTGCGCGGCGCATGCGGAGCGCTGTCCGACGCCGGACTGCCCTATGACGAGTCGATGGTGTTCGAAGCCGGGGATGTGGCCAATGGCATCATCGCCGGGCATGCGATTGCGGAACGTATTCTCGCCGCACGGAGCGGACATGGTGGCACCGAGTTCGACGGCGCGTGCTGCGCCAACGATTTCGCGGCGTTCGGCGTGATACGCGGGCTCGCGGACCGCGGACTGCGCGTGCCGCAGGACGTGAAGGTGATCGGTTTCGACGGCGTGACCTCCGGGTCGTACACGACGCCGGCGTTGAGCACCATCCAGGTCGATTTCATGCAGCTCGCGAAATTCTCGGTCGATATGCTGTCCGAGCGTATCGATCATGGAGCAGACGAGGCGTTGCCGCCAAGACGGGCCATCATCGGCTACCAGCTGGTGGACCGGGAATCGACCGCGGTCTGAGGATGACGCCCCGATGGCAGGCAATCCGCCATAGGCAGCAGCCTTCGCGGCCAATCCCACTCAATCGGAATCACTCAATCGGAATCAATCGCCATCATTCATCAAGGAATCTCTAGGAGCATCATGAGCATCGACACCCAGGCCTATCTGTTCGTGCATTTCATCGGCGAGGAACGCAATCCCACCGACGAACAGCTGTACTTCGCGCTGAGCCGCGACGGCGTGCATTGGAGGGATCTGCGCCCGGCCGGCAGTCCGGCGTTGACGTGGTTGGGCGGCGAGAAGGGCGTGCGCGACCCGCATATTGTGCGCGACCCACGTGGTGGATTCCACATTGTGGCCACCGATTTGAGCATCTATTACCGTGGCGGCTGGGGGCCGAACGATGGCGCCACCACGAATGGATCGACCGGCCTGGTGATCTGGGACTCCCCTGACCTGGTCCATTGGAGCGAGCCGCGCCTGGTGGACGTGGCCTCGAAGATTCCGGACGCTGGCATGGCTTGGGCTCCGGAGGCGAATTGGGATCCGGATCGCGGGCAGTGGATCGTGTTCTGGTCCACGAAGAGCAACGCCGAAAGCTCCGCGGATCCGTTGGCCAACGAGCTCGGCGATCCGACGAATGTGTATTATGCGACGACCGTTGATTTCAGGGTGTTCTCCGATCCGGTCAAGTGGATCGATCGTAAGAATGTGATCATCGATTCGACCATGCTGCGCGACGATGACGGCTGGTGGTACCGCGCGTCCAAGGACTCGGAAATCACCATCGAACGCACCCGTAACCCGTATGCGACGACCTACGAGGTGCTGCGCACCGACGACCCGAATGAGTGGTCGTATGTGGGCACGCTCACCGACATCTTCGGCAATGGCCGGTATTCCATGCACTACTTGGAAGGGCCGGAACTGTTCCGTTACAACGACGAAGACGTGAAGGTGGTCAACGGCAGGACCATGCCATTCGGCCTGATGTGCGACCAGTACGCGGAGTCCAAGGGCTACCTGTCGTTCCGCGCCGCCTCGCTCGCCTCGCATGATCCGGCCGATTGGCAGCGCGCAGACGATATCGATTTCGGCGCGCTGAAGAAGCGTCACGGCGCGATTCTGCCGATCACGGCCGCCGAATACGACGCCATCGAAACCGCCTTCGCCCTGTAGTCGGCGCGATTGTCCATCCGTCGCAACCGCTCAGGCGCGGCGGATGGCGAAGATGCGGGCGGACGGCTGCTTGGAGGTGGCCGCGTTGAGCCGGACCGTCTCGGGGTCCATGCGCTCGACGGTCCACGGCTTGGCGTCGGGCGCATGCTCGGGAACGGCCGGATTCGGGAAGATCTGCTCGATATGGCAGTCCTCGGACAGCGGCACGTTCACGGAAGGCGTGCCGCCGCGTCGCCAGACGATGATGTAATCGCACGGATCGTCGTCCTCCGACGGGAGGAATGACGGATGGCGCAGACCGACGACGAGCCAATCGCCATCGAAATCAGGCAGACGGGCCGGCCAGAACGGCACCAATTCCTGCTGCTCGGTCAGCACACGGCGGTGCAAGGCCACCGCATCCCGCACCAAGGCAAGCCGATGCTCGTCCATGCGGTCAATGAATCCGGACAGGTACAACCTGCTGAGTATGCCCGTGGCCAGCGTGAAGACGGCGGTCTCATCGTCCATCTCCTGCTGGGCGTAACCCCAGTTGCCTTGCTGTTCCGGCAGGATCGTCAGTCCGGCGCCGGCGGCGATCGCGGCGTAAATCAGCGGATCACACTGGTCGGAGGTGGATTGCAGGTCCAATCGTTGCAACTGCGCGTAATCGGCGCGCATCGCACCGGAACCGCAGTTTTCGATCATAACGTCCGGATGGCGGCGGCGCAGGTCGTCCAGCCAGTCAAGATAGGCGCGGCAATGGCCGAGCAGGCCAGCGCCGGCGGATTCGGCGTCGAGATCAGTGCCGACGCCGGGGACGGTGTTGTAGTCGAATTTGAAGAAGACCGCGCCGAAATCGTCAATCAGCCGGTCGACGGTGCGAGTGACGTGCTCGCGTGCGGCGGGCGAGCGGAAGTCGAGCAGGTACCGGCCCGAATCGCATACGCGCACACCGTGGCGCTGGAAGAACGCGTCATCGGGCAGACTTTGGGCGAGCGGCGATTTCACGCCAATCACCTCAGGCTCGAGCCACAATCCCAAGCCCATGCCATGCGCGCGGATGGTGTCGGCCAAGCCCTTGAGCCCGGCTTCGCCGAAACGGTTCGTGGAGGCCTGCCATTCGCCGACCATGTCCCACCAGCCGCCGTCCGTGCTGTCGTACCAGCCGGCGTCGATGCAGAAGATGTCCGCGCCGACGCGTGCCGCGCCTTCGACGAGCGGCAGTTCCTTCTCCAAGCGCGGGTCGCCGAACAGGGTGTTCATGTAATCGTTGTAGACGACGAGCCCCTGCGTGCGTTCGAACTGCTCGGAACGACCTAATTCGCGGGCCTTGGCAGCACGCAACGCACGGCGCTGCAATGTCATTTCGACGACGGACTGCTGCCAATCGCCGGCCGCGATCGCGAAGGAGACCGGCACCGATTCGAAATCATGGCCTTCACCCAACTCCGTATACCAATGGTGGTCCTGATATTCCGGTCCGAACGCGCTGATGTGCAAACCGGGATCATCCTCACCGACCTCCCATTCCCATGGGCCGTTGTGCTCGATCTGCCACATTACGGAGAAGTCACGCGATTGGCGGCGCGAGCCCTCGACCTGTACGATGCCGGCCGGCTCATGCACGCCGGTGCTCCATGTGGAGGCGGAGCTCATGGCGAATCGCGAGCTGGATTGGCCGGGATTGATGACTTGATTGCGATTGCGCACCGATACGTCGCGCAGTGGACGGCTGCGCCAATCGTTTTCCACCGCCCACGCGGAGTCTCCCCAGAATACGCGGGAATGGTCGATTTTGCCGCAGTTGACGCGCATCGGCACCGTCAGATTCAACGACGACACCGCCTCGATAGGCAGCGGGCGCGCGGAGCTCAACCGCGTGTAGGTGCGCACTGCGGACAGACCCGGGAACGCTTCGAATACGGAAGTGACTACCAGCCCAGCCGTGGCGTCGGCATGGCGGACGGTTTCCGGCGAGGGCTGCGCGGCGGCTTCGGCCCGTTCGGCGGCGGTCGGTTCGAACGCGCGCCCGTGCGGCTCCAGTTCCGCATACGAAGCGAATTGGACGATCTCCAAACGATATGGTTCGGCGGACCCTTCCTCCGGCTCGGAGGCGGCGGCCGAGACGAATCGCAATACGCTGCCCGCCACCGTGGCGATCAAGGTGAGGCGATTGTCCTGCGATCCGGTGTTGGCGGCACGCACTTCGACGATCGGACGCGGATCACGTTCCAGCACGGTTCTTCCATCGTCGGCAACACGGCCGCCGATGGGCCCCATGCCGCGGCCTGCAACGTTGCACAATCGGACGGGGGAATCGCCTGCCGTGTCGAACAGCATGGAAACCACGCCATTGCCCCATTCGAGACGCCCGTCCTCACGGGGACATACGGGGTTCATTGCACCGGCACCGCTTATCATCTTCGACTCCTCAACCGTGTTCAGATACCGCCTGATCATTGACATGCATCGATTGACGTACCTGGTACTAGCTTAAGCGGTAAATGGGGCAAATCGCACGTGCGTGTCTACTCGAAGCGGAGATATGCGATGAACTTGACTGGCGCATCCTTGGTTTTGGCGATGTTGCCGAAACCAAGGACAGCCCCTTTGTCGGGCAGTCCCTTCGTCACTCGTCATGCTCACCCGCGTAGGAACACCGTCATCTCGTTCTCGCCACGGTTGGCCCATGCGAAGTATGGAATCAGCGTGGCCGTCGTCGTCTTGCGTTCGGCGGGACGCCAATCATGGTACAACGCGGAGGTTTGCGCGGAGTCTTCCACTTCACGCCAAGCGGGAATCGCCAGCGTGGTCATCGGCATATCGACGGCGTCCACCTCGCCGAGCCCCTGCTCGTCCTGCGCGACGGCGCCGGCATGGAAGACGATGCGATCAACGGACACGCAGGATGGATCGGATGCGATGCGCGCGGTATCGGCGTGCAGCAGATGCAGGTTCGCGCCATTATCGACACCTTCCGCGCAGTAGGCCAGCGGTCCGCGCACGAACGCCACCTTTCCGGCGTCCTCGCGCACGAGCGGATTCGCGGCGACCATGTGGACCGGCATCGGGAAATCGAAATCAACGACGTCGCCGTCATGCCATGCGCCGGTCAGATACAGGTATCCGTCTCTGATGACGCGGGAGATGTCGTCGCGGCCGCGCACGGTGACCGCATCGGAAGCGGTTTCGCCACCGGCCCAAGCGGGCAGACGGAGGGCGATCGTGAAAACCGCGTCCTTGGGGGCGTCGGAAGCCGAACCGGCTGTGCCAAAGCCCACCGTGACGGATCCCTTGCCGGACCAGGGCATATCGGACATGACGTCAAGGCGCACATCGGTGCCGGAAAGCCTGGCATGGACGCCGCCGCCCATATACAGATGCACATACAGGGTGGATGAGTCGTCTCCGATCGTGTAGGCGTACTGCTGCACGTCCTCCACGATGCGTGCGATGTTCGGCGGGCAGCAGGCGCATCCGAACCACTTCTGGCGCACCGGCTTGACGTGCGCCTTGCGTTCATCGCGATGGCATGCCTCGGGCACCACTTCGAGCGGGTTCACGTAGAAGAAGCTTTTGCCATCGAGTGCCATGCCGGCGAGCGTGGTGTTGTACAGCGCCGATTCCATGACGTCCGCATATTCGGATTTCGGCTGGATTTCCAGCATGCGGCGGGCGAAGAACGCGAGCGCGATGGCGGCGCAGCTTTCCGAATAGGCGGTGTCGTTCGGCAGATCATAGTCGAAGGAGAAGGCCTCCCCCATGTGTGTGGCGCCGATACCGCCGGTGATGTAGATCTTTCGGTCGACGATGTTGCGCCATAGTCGTTCGCAAGATGCCAGCAGGTCGGGGTCGCCGGTCAGGCGTGCCACATCGGCGGCTCCGGCGTAGAAGTAGGCGGCGCGGACGGCGTGTCCGAGGGCCTCCGTCTGTTCCGTGATCGGCTTGTCAGCCTGGTAGTAGGCGTAGTTCTGCTCGCGCGGCGCGTAGTTGCGGCCGTCCTCCCGGGCGCGGCGGCGGTCTTCGAGCTCGAAGTAGAGCGGTTGCTGGCCACGCTGGCGTACGAAGTATTCGGCGAGGTCGGCATAGCGCTGTTCGCCGGTGGTCTCGGCGAGTTTGACGAGTGCCATTTCGGCGATTTCGTGCCCGGGATAGCCGTGCAGCTTGCCGTCGGCGGTGCCGAATCGGGAATCGATGTAATCAGCGAAACGGCAGGCCGCGTCAAGCAGCTTGCGTTTGCCGGTGGCTTGATAGTAGGCGATCGCGCCTTCGGTCAGGTGGCCGAAGCAGTACAGCTCATGGTGGTCCTTCAGGTTGGTGAAGTGCCGGTCCATGCCGTTGAGGATGTAGTAGGTGTCCAGGTAGCCGTTGTCGAGCTGCGCCGCGCAGACGATATCGATGGCGGTGTCGGCGGTCGCTTCAAGGTCAGCGTCCGGGTGATGGGTCAGCGAGTAGCCGACCGCTTCGATCCATTTGGAGAAATCAGTGTCTTGGAACACGAAGCCGTAGAACTTGTCGGGATCGGGGTGCGCCGGGTCGTCCGGCAGGGCTTCGAAGCCGCGGAACGTGTATTTCGGCGGCACGAAGGCCTTGCCTTCCTTATGGTGTTCTGCGTTCTGCGCGGCGGCGGCCTTGAAGTTGTGCATGCAGTAGCTGGGTGCGGCGCCGGGAACGTTGTCGTTCAGCGCGTTCCACTGGTAGGGAATCACCTGGGTGCGCACGAGTTCCTGCCGCGATGCCCAGAACGGGTCGGTGACGGTGGCGTCGCGCAATGCGATTGGATGGCTGGTGCGATTGGTGGTAGTCATGAGTGCAAGCGCTCCTTAGTGCATCGTTGTCTTGTTAACGCTCACAATCCATTATTCCACGGGTTGCTCCAAAGCACATTCCGCATGGCGGCATGTCCGACGGGAATCCCACCGCGGCAGCCGGCCCAAGATGGCCGCGCATTGGCTGCACGACCGTTGGACAGGCATTTCGGATTGCGGATATACGGGCCAGGAAGTATGGAAGCCTGCCGCCGGAGGGCTGGCGCCGGCTGCTCAGACCTTGATCATGGCGTACTGCGATTCGTAGAGCCGATAGTAGGCGCCATGACGGGCGAGCAGCTCGGCATGGTTGCCCTGTTCCACGATCTGACCGTGGTCGATGAAGCAGATTTCATCCGCGTTCTCGATGGTGGAAAGCCGGTGCGCGATGATGAAGCTCGTGCGTCCCTTGAGCAGATGGTTCAGACCGGCCTGCAGCGCCTCCTCGGTACGCGTGTCGATATTCGACGTGGCCTCGTCGAGAATCAGGATGCGCGGGTCGGCGAGCAGCACGCGCGCGAACGCGATGAGCTGGCGTTGGCCCGCGGACAGGGTCGAGCCGCGCTCCTCCACCACGGTGTCGTAGCCGTCTGGCAGTTCCATGATGAATTCGTGCGCATGCACGGCCTTGGCAGCGGCCACGATCTCCTCGTCGGTGGCGTCCAGTTTGCCGTAGCGGATGTTCTCACGCACGTTGCCGGAGAAGATGAACGTGTCCTGCAGCATGACGCCCATCTGCCGGCGCAGGCTTTCCAACGTCACGGAACGCACGTCGTGGCCGTCGATCGTCACCGAGCCTTCGGCGACGTCGTAGAAACGCGACAGCAGGTTGATGATCGTGGTTTTGCCGGCACCCGTAGGACCGACCAGCGCGATCGTCTTGCCTGGCTCGACATGCAGGTCGACCAGGTTCAGGATGTTGCGGCCGTCCGGCTCGTAGCGGAAGACGACGTCGTTGAAGTCGACGCGGCCCTCGATCTGCGGCAGATCGACGGCGTCCGGCACGTTGCGGATCTCCGGCTGCACATCCAGCGTCTCGAAGATGCGCTCGAGATACGCGGAGCAGGTGATCAGCTGGTTGTAGAAGTTGCCGATGCTGATTACCGGGTTCCAGAAGTTGTTCGCATAGCCGACGAACGCGATGAGCACGCCCGTGGTCACGTCCACACCGCCGAAACCGGTGACGCCCACATAATAGATGAACGCGATCGTCATGACGGAAATCGTCTGGATGCCCGGCCACATAAGCGTCTGGATATGCACCGTACGCATCCACGCGGAACGCACAGCGCCCTGCTGTTCCTGGAATGTGCGGAACTGCGTGTCCTCGCGCGCGAACGTCTGGGTGGTCTTCACGCCGGCGATCGATTCGTGGATGAACGCGTTGAGATTGCTCTGCTTATTGGATAGCACCTGGTACGCGCGACGCTGGAAATGCTGCAATCCCAGCACCCACGCGATGAGCAGCGGGAACAACGCGAGACTGTACAGCGCGAGACGCCAATCCACGACGAACATGACCACTAGCGTGATGAAGAACGTGAACACGTCGGAAATCACGTTGACCAGACCGGAGCTCAGGGTGTCCGAAAGCGTGTTCACATAGTTGACCACGCGGATGAGGATTTTGCCATGCGGACGCGAGTCGAAATAGCTGAACGGCAACGTCTGAATGTGCGTAAACAGGTCGCGGCGCATGTCTTTAAGCATGAGCTGGCCGACGCGCGTGATTTCCACAGTACGGTAGCGCAAACCGAATTCGTAAATGACGATGAGCACCGCCAGCAGTGCCACCAGCTCGCCAAGCAGCGCAAGGTTTTTCGCCGGAATGACACTGTCGATCATGATTTTCGTCAGATACGGTTCCACGACGTTGATGCAGCCCATTGCCGCCACGACGATGAGGATCCAGACCACGCGGGCCATGTACGGTTTCAGGTAGACGCCGACGCGCGCGAGGTCGCGCATATTGATCTTCTCTTCAAGGTCTTCATCGTCACGGAAGGTGTTGCGTTGTGCCATGATGTTATCCTCCCCCGCGTCTTACGCTTCGAATCCCTGCGAGCGGCCGGCATCCACGCCCAACTGCTTGCTGTAAATCTGCCAATATCGGCCGTGCGAGGCCACCAATTCGTCGTGCGTGCCACGTTCCACAATGCGCCCATGCTCCAGCACGAGAATCAAGTCGGAATCCTTGACCGACGAAATGCGGTGGGCGATTGTGACAATCGTCTTCTTCTCGTCCAAATCGCGCAAGTGCCGCTGAATCTCTGCTTCCGTTTCCATATCGACGGCGCTGGTCGTATCGTCCATAATCAGAATCGACGGATTGTCGGCGAGAGCACGCGCCAAGCTCAGTCGCTGCTTCTGTCCGCCGGACAGGCCGACGCCACGTTCGCCGACGACGGTATCGTAGCCGTCCGGCATGCTGCTGATGAAGCCATCCGCGCCGGCAATGGCGGCCATGCGGCGCACGTACTGTTCGTCGTAACCACGTCGTCTGCGCTGGCCGTCGTACTGACCGTTGTACTCAAGTCGGGTGCCTCGGTCGCCCGCGCCAAAGCTGATGTTGCTGCCGATCGTATCGGAAAACAGGAACGTATCCTGCGCGACGATGCAGACTTGCGATCGCAACGTGGCGAGCGGCCAGTCGCGCGCGTCGATGCCGTCGATGAGCACACGACCGGCGGTTGGGTCGTAGAAACGGGAGATAAGGTTGACGAGAGTCGATTTGCCGGAGCCGGTTTCGCCGAGGATTCCGAGTTTCGCGCCTGCGGGAACGTGGAAGTCGATGTCGCTGAGCACAGGCGTCCCCAGATCGTCGGGGAAAGCGAAGTCGACGTGCTGGAAGTCGATGGTTCCTGCGATTCTAGCCGATTTATCGGCGGCTTGCGCCCCTTGCGTACCTTGCGTACCGACTCGCGTAGTGCTTTGCGTGGCTTTCCCCGCAAACTCCGGCTTTTCGCGAATACGCGATTCGGCGGTGAGCAGCTTACGGATTTTTATGCATGCCGCGTTGAAACGTTGCCAGTCGTTGGTAAGCCATCCGGATTGGCGGATTGGGCTGTCAAGCATCCACAGGTATGAGTTGAACGCCACAAGGTTGCCAAGAGTCATGTACCCTTTGATGACGAGAAAGCCGCCGAAACCGAGTGTGATAAGTTGCAGCGAAAAGCCGAGACCGTCAAGCCAGGGCATGTATTTGCGGCTGTTGTATGCCTGGGCCATGTTGCGTTGCATATAGTCGTCGTTGCGTTCGTCAAATTTTTCGGTTTCGTACGATTCGCGCACAAACGCTTTGACGACGCGGTTGCCTTCGATGTTTTCCTCGACCATCGAATTCATTTCGGCGAGCGAGTTTCGGATATCGAAGAACAGGGGTCGTGCATGCTTCGACAGACCGCGTGTCAAAATGAACAGTGGTGGCGTGACGCAAGCGAGCGCAAGAGCAAGTCGCCAATCAATCGAAAACATCATGGCGAGCGCGCCGATGAACATGACCACGCAGTCAAGCGCTTGCAGGCTCACCCAGCTCAGTGCGTGGCGGATGGCGTCGGTGTCGGACGTCATGCGGCTCATGACGTCGCCAGTGCGAGTGTGGTTGAAGTAGGTGAAGTCAAGTTCGTGGAGTTTTTCGAATTCGTCGCTGACGAGACGATAGATGGAGTTCTGTCCGAAGCGTTCCATCCACATTTGGCAGCCGTAACGGGAGCCGACACGCACCACGGTGAGCACGAGCATCATGACGCACAGTCGGGTCAGTTCGTCCACATGGCCTTGGGTGATGACGCGGTCCACAATCAGTCCGGACAGCAGCGGGATGATGAGGGCCATGGTGTTGTTCACGCAGAACAGTACGACCGCGCCGGCCACGCGCGGCAGGTCAGGTTTGCAGTACGGCAGGATCCATGCAAGGTTGCCCGCCTGCTGGTTGCGTTTCGGATCGACATACATACGTAGCGTTCCTTCGAATTGTTTGCTTGGGTCTTGGTTGGGTTGTTGTTGGGTTGTGGTGTTGCGGCCATTCGTTGCCGCCACGATTCACGTCCGTCGTGTGTCGAGCGTCCCGTCACCGGCATGCCGCCGCCGGCCGAAACCCCTGTTCGGATTCGCAAACTCGACTTATTTTAAACGAACCGTACGCCGATGCAACAGATGCGTTTTCGGCGTGTCGCAATCATAATAAAATCAACATATATACCGTTACATACCACTGGTTTGCGGGTGCTGCGAAAACCGTCATCGGAGCCTGGCTCGCCGGAATCGGAGCATCGCATCGGAACATCGCACGATAATGGAATCAAGCTCGAACTATCGATACAAGCATCGGCGACGCACGTCGAGGAAAGGACGGCAAGGATGACGGACTTGGAGCGCATCCGCGCGAAGTTCGCTGCGGAATATGGCCTGTCGGAGGACATGCTCAGGAACGCGGAACGTTGGACGGAGACCACGGGCGACCTCGAAGGGGTTCCCGAGAACCTGCTGCCGGGCATTCTGGGAATGCGATTTGGCGCGATCGCCATCGATACGCCGCGTTCCGAACGCTGGAGCACGCCGGAAGACATCGATGTAATCGCCGACCTCGCCTACCTGCCGGATGGCGGGTACGATACGGCCGCGGGAGCGTGCCGCGGCCATTTGCTCGACCTGTATCTGCCGCATGACGCGGTATTGCGCGGTGGGCACACCCTGCCGGTGTACATCGATATCCATGGCGGCGGATTCACTTACGGATACAAGGAGCTGAACCGGAATTTCAACGTGCATCTCGCGGAACAGGGCTTCGCGGTGTTTTCATTGAACTATCGTCCGGCGCCGCAGACCGACTTGCGTGGGCAATTGGCCGATATCCAGGCGGCATTGCGTTGGATCGCAGCCCATATGGCCGATTATCCGGTCAATCCGAACGCGGTGTTCCTCACCGGCGATTCCGCAGGTGGCGCGTTGACGCTACTGACCTTGGCCATTGAAAACAATGCGGAAGCCGCGGCTGCGTTTGGCGTCGACAAGCCGTCCGGCATCCGATTCGCGGGTGCCGCTCCGGTGTGCGGCGCGTACAGTTCGGCGTCGTTGGAGACCATGGGCCGCAAGCTGACGGTCGGGTATGACCCGAACCGCCGTATCGGTCTTGAGCAGATGTTGGGCGTCGATTTCTTTGCGGGGCTCGAAGCCGCCGATCCGAAGTTCCTCACCGCTGAGGGTCTGGCGTTCAACGTCGATCTGCCACCCTTGCTCATCATCACCTGCGGCGACGATTTCCTTGAAGCCGACAATCTGGCGTTGGCCGCCGCCTTGTCGCGCAAAGGCGCCGATTTTGAATTGTTCGACCCGAAGCCGCGCCGCCATGAGACGTTGGGGCATGTGTTCGTCATCGGCATGCCATGGCTTGAGGAAAGCCGGGAATGCCTTGATCGAATCCGCCGCTTCTCATACGAACGCTGTTGAATAACGTGAATGGGGTGAATACTCCTCCGGAGTGCCCGCCCCATTCAATGGCCGTCGATGCCGCGACGCCGTATCAGCGGCGGACCATTTCCTCTTCGATCTGTTCGAGCGACTTGCCCTTGGTCTCAGGCACGAAACGCAGCACGAACGGGATGGACAGCGCGGAGAACACGCCAAAGATGGTGAACGGGCCGCCGACGTTGTTGCCGAACATGGCCAGCAACATGAGGAAGAACTGGGAGACCACGAAATTGCCCAGCCAGTTGGCAGCGGAACCGAAGGAGCTGCCGATGCCGCGCACGCTCAACGGGAAGATCTCGCCGATGAGCACCCATGCGATCGGACCCCATGACAGCGCGAAGCCGAGGATATAGCAGGCGATCAGCACCATGGTCGGCACGGCCAGCGTGGCCACATCGCCGGTGAAGTTAAGCACGGCCAGCACCGCGAGGGCGATGGTCATCGTCACCGATCCGAAGATCAGCAGCTTCTTGCGGGGGAATTTGTCCATGATAAGCGTGGCCGCGATAGTGGCCACGAAGTTGACCACGCCAATGCCGACCGACACCCAGATGGCATGGTTTTCGGGGAATCCGAAGCCTTTGATGAACACCTGCGGCAGGAAATAGATCACGGAGTTGATGCCGACGAGCTGCTGGAACAGCATGATGCCGATCGCGGCGACGAGCGCAGGACGGGCGATACGGAACAGCTCGCGGACACCGCCCTTGGTGTTCTGCGCGGCGACGGCCTTGATCTCGTCGAGCTCGAGCTGCACCTGCGTCTGATCGACGTCCTTGCGAATAAGGGTAAGTACTTTGAACGCCTCACGATCCTTGCCTCGACTCACCAGATATCGCGGCGATTCCGGCAGCAGCAGGCCGCCGATCAGCAGCAGGGCCGCCGGCACGAGCGCCGACCCCAGCATCCACCGCCAATCGCGGATGCCGGCGATATTGTGGCCGAGGAAGCCGAGATTGGACGCGTATGCCAGCAGGATGCCGAAAGTGATCATCAGCTGGAATAGCGTGGACAGCGATCCACGACGTTCCTTCGGCGCAAGCTCGGCAAGATATGCCGGAGTCAGCGAGGAGGCCGCGCCGACGGCGAGACCGAGGATGATGCGGGCCACGACCATCATCAGGAATCCCGTGGATCCCGCGCACATGCCCGAACCGAGCAGGAACAGTATCGCCGCCAGAATCAGCAGCTTCTTGCGGCCGAAACGATCGGACAGCGCGCCGATGGACAGGGCTCCCGCGCAGGAACCGATCAACACGGATGATGTGATGAACCCGGTCTGAGCCACGGACAGGCCGAAATCGGATTCGATGAGCGGCGAGGCTCCGGAGATGATGCCGGTGTCGAAGCCGAACAGCATGCCTCCCAGCGCGCCGAACGTGAAGATGAACGCGCTGTTGAGCGGGAAACGTGTGGAAACGCCACGCCCCACCTCCCGCTCGACGGCGTCGATCGTCGCGCCGACCTCATGGATGCCGGCTTCCACCGCACCTTCGGCGTCGTGTACTGGATTGGACGTCTGCACCGCAGTCATGATTCCACCTTCCATTCCCATCGATCCTCATCGATATGAGATGCAGCAATCGCAGCAAACAAAAAAGACCTGGAACGACGTATAGTGACGTCGTTCCAGGTCTTGCCTCGCATTGAGTAGCAACCCTGCCGCGCTTGTATGCTGCGTATATTGCATTCAAGTGTAGGTCATGGCGGCATGCGACACTCCGATTTTTTAGAAAACGTTTACCGGTTATTTTTCAGTGCAGGAAAGCGTGAAGCACAGGCCAGCGGCACATGCTTTTCCCTCGTGCGGAGAGCCTCCTCGGATATCCACGAGCAAGCGGACCGAATCAAGCCGTCAACCATCCACAAGCAAGACGGCAAAAAGAAAGCCGGCGGAGAGAAAGCCGCCGGCTGAGAGAGAAGAGAGAAGAAGGGTTCAGTTATGGGATTCCAAAGGAATCTCGCCAACAGCCGCAACCGTTGACATGGTCTATATAACCGCCCGACCCTTGGAGGAACGATGTGCGTTCCTGTCAATTCCCTGAGAATTTCGTAGCGGAAATGTCACGACGGTGCGAATTCGGGGGTTTATCCCACTGAATATCGCCCCAACGGCCTTCCTGCAGCTTGTTCAGCGCGGCAACAGACGATTGCACGGCATCTGCCGACACCGTCATGAAACGCCGCTATACAACACCGCCGCTCAACGACGCCGTACACTCACACGCAATCGTGCGTCTCACTCAGCGAATTTGTCGACGCGGCGATCGTAGGTCAGCAGGCCGTTGAGCTCTTCCTCCACGTCGGAAACCTGCGTATACACGTATCCCGCAAGTCCGCGCGATTCCAGTGCGGCCGCGGAGGCGAGCACGGAACGCACGGCGGCCCGCCAATCGTCGATCGAATCGTATTCACCGTAACCGTAGGCGCGCGACACCGCCGCATGCTCCGGTACGAGCTGCGCCAATCCGCCGAATTCCGAAATCACGAACGCGCGTACGCCGTGTCGTGCGACCGGCAGCACCACGTAATGCGCGGTCCTGCGGCGACGGCGGTGCTTCTTCTCGAATTCGGCCACGTATCCGCGCAACGGACCCTTGTCCGGGTAGATTTCCAGCGGACGGAAATAGTTGTGCACGCTGTGGCAATCGCCGCAATGCTGGTCGTACCAGCCGCTGGTCGCGTCAATCGGACGGGTCGGGTCGAGCGCGTGGATGCGTTCGGCTGCGTCGCACGCGTCGAATTGGCCCCAGCCTTCGTTGAACAGCGTCCACGTCACGATGGAGGGGTGCCCGCCGAGCATGTGCACCATCGCGTCGCACGTACGCGACCAATCGCGCCGGTAGATCGGGTCGTCCGCGCCGAGCGCCGTGAAATGTTTGGCGGTGTCGTCGCGGAATTTGTTCCATGTGGAGCGGATGAGCGTCGGCTTACGATTCGTGGTCCACGCATTGTATTCGCCGTCCGTGCCGCCGCCGGACACCGCGTCCTGCCAGACGAGCATGCCGAGGCGGTCGCAATGGTAGTACCAGCGGGCCGACTCGATTTTGATGTGCTTGCGCAGCATGTTGAAGCCGGCGTTTTTCATGGCCGTGATGTCATGCGTCAGCGCCTCGTCGTCGGGCGCGGTCATGAGGCCGTCCGGCCAGTAGCCTTGGTCAAGCACGCCTTTGACGAAGAGCGGCTTGCCGTTGAGATGGAAGCGCGCTACCCCCTTCGTATCCGGTTTGATTTCGACGGAACGGAACGCGCAGTAGGAACTTACGACATCCATCGGCTGCGACCACGCGACCACCGCATCACCCGCCGTTTCCGCGGGTTTCGCCGACCCGTATCGCAATTCGGCCCGCACGTCATACAGATACGGATCGGCCGGCGACCACAGATGTTCGGCAGCTGTTGCGATTTCCGCACGCACCTTGCGCACGCCCGCCGGCAGCGTCTCATCCGCCACCACCGTGCCGTCCGCAGGGTCGGTGACGACGATGTGCAGTTTCGCGTTCGGCTTGTCGCCGCCGATTTCCGCACGGACGAACAACTTGCCGTCGAATGCCCCCTTGAGTGTCAGCGTGCGCAGGTAGGCTTCCGGCACGATTTCCAGCCAGACGCTTTGCCAAATGCCGCTTTGCGCGGTGTACCAGATGCCTTCGCGCTCGATTTTCTGCTTGCCGCGCAACTGCGTGCCCGAATCGTTCGGATCGTAGACGCACAGCGCGATTTCAAACGCGTCATCAGGGTCGATAAATGCCGAAATATCGACGTCGAACGGCAGGTAACCGCCGACGTGCATGCCCGCGAGCTGGCCGTTGACATAGCAGGCGCAGACATAATCGACCGCTTCGAAATGCAGGATGAGGCGATTCGCGTCGCCGATTTGCCGGACCGTTTCCTCTCCGCCGAGCGTGACGGGATGCACGACGGTGCGGTACCACAGCAGGTTGTCGGGGTAAATGGTCTGGTGCACGCCGGACAGCGCGGATTCCGGCGAGAACGGTACGAGGATCTTGCCGTCGAACGTTTGCGGAATGGCGGTTTCCTTGACTGCGCGGACCGCTTCGTCGCGGGTCAGCATCGCCGCCGTTTTGCGCCATTTCGGCGCGGTTTCGTCTTCCGGAATGGACGCGATCGCGTAATCCCACCAGCCATTGAGCATGGTGCAGTTGTCGCGTACCATGGTCGGGCGCGGGTGCTCGCCGAGTATGGGGGTACGACCCTCGTCCAGCGTGCGTTCGCCTTCCTCGGCGGGATTGAACGCCTTGTTGCCGGCGCGCGCGGACAGCCATTCATGGTCGATTCGTTCACCCCACGGTGTCCACAACTGCTGCAGCGGCTCACGGGAACGCATTTTCGTAGGCGCGGCCTTCAGTACGCGTTTGATATCCAGCATAAAGCGCCCCTTCCTGCAGCCTTGCATATCTCCGCTCTCATTGTAAATGGCGGTCGCGTTAAATGGCAGATGAATGGCAAGCGATTTTTGCAGGAAAGTGCGCGAATGTGCCGGAAGGCATAGGAAAGCAGAAGAATGGCGATTCAAAAGCCACGCGATATGTCACGATTTGAAAAAGTGCTGTAATTTTCAAATCGTGACACATGTAGGGGGTTGCGTGTTGAAATCAGCCTTCGAGCTTGGCCTTTTCGGCGGCGAGACGGGCGGCCTCGGCTTCGCGGCGGGCCTTCAGCTCGGTATCGAAGCGGGCGAGCTCCTCTTCGACGGCCTCCGGCGGAATCTTCGCGAAGATCGGATGCGGCTTCGGCACCGGAGTTCCGGCCACGATCGGCTCGGACTGCCACGGATGCACGGTCTTGCCGAGCTCGTAGTCGCCGGTGATGATCGGGTAGGTGAAGCCCGGCTTGTCGAGATCCTCAACCTCTTCCAGATGAGGCAGCGGCGAGAAGACGCCGGTTCCGCCGAGGGCCTCCCACACCTTCTGTGCGGAGTGCGGCAGGAACGGGGCCAGCAGGTGGTTGGCGTCGGACACGGCCTGGGCGGCGGTGTGCAGCACGGTGCCGAGGCGGGCCGGATTGTCCTTGATCTTCCACGGTTCGGTGGCGGAGATGTACTTGTTGATGTCGCCGACCACGCGCATCGCTTCGGACAGCGCGTTCTTCTGGCGGTGGTTTTCGATGAGTCCGCCGACGGTTTCGAACGCGGCCTTGGTTTCGGCCAGCAGCGCACGGTCCTCGTCGGTGGCGGAAGCCTCGTCGAACGCCGGAATCTCGCCGAAGTTCTTGTTGATGAGGTTGGCCACGCGGTTCACCAGGTTGCCCCAGGATGCGGCGAGCTCCTCATTGTTGTGGCGCACGAACTCGGCCCAAGTGAAGTCGGAATCGGAGCTTTCCGGTCCGGCCACGGAGATGTAGTAACGCACGGCGTCCACGGGGTAACGGGCGAGGATGTCCTTCACGTAGATGACGATGCCGCGGGAGGACGAGAACTTCTTGCCTTCCATGGTCATGAACTCGGAGGCCACGACCTGCTCCGGCATGTTCAGCGGACCGAGCTTGCCGGTTTCGCCGCCCTTGGAGCCCTGGCCGTTGTAGGCCAGCATTTCGGACGGCCAGATCTGGGAGTGGAACGTGATGTTGTCCTTGCCCATGAAGTAGTAGCCCGGGGTGGTCGGATCGTTCCACCATGCGCGCCATGCCTCCGGGTCGCCCTTGCGGCGGGCCCATTCGATGGATGCGGACAAGTAGCCGATCACAGCGTCGAACCACACGTACAGCTTCTTGTTCGGGTTGTCGATCCAGCCCTTGACCGGCACCGGAATGCCCCAGTCGATGTCACGCGTGATGGCGCGCGGCTTGACTTCCTTGAACAGGCCGATGGAGAAGTTGATGACGTTGGTGCGCCAGCCTTCGCGGGTCTTGAGCCACGCGAGATTGGCTTCGGCGAGCGCCGGCAGGTCGAGGAAGAAGTGTTCGGTTTCCTCGAAGCGCGGGGTTTCGCCGTTGATCTTGGATACGGGGTTGAGCAGCTCGTCCGGGTCGAGTTCGTTGCCGCAGGCGTCGCACTGGTCGCCACGGGCTCCGTCGGCGCCGCAGATCGGGCAGGTGCCTTCGATGTAGCGGTCCGGCAGGGTGCGTCCGGTGGACGGGGAGATGGCGACTTTCTGGGTGCCCTTGTAGATGTAGCCGTTTTCGAGGCACTGTTTGAACAGTTCCTGCACGACCTTTTCGTGATTGCCGGTGGTGGTGCGGGTGAACAGATCGTAGCTCAGGCCGAGATCGCATAGGTCCTTGGCGATCACGCGGTTGTAGCGGTTGGCGAGCTCCTGCGCGCTCACGCCTTCCTTGTCGGCTTCCACCAGGATTGGGGTGCCGTGCTCGTCGGTGCCGGACACCATCAGCACGTCATTGCCCTTCATGCGCTCGTAGCGCGCGTACACGTCGGACGGCACGCCGAAGCCGGCGACGTGGCCGATATGACGGGGGCCGTTGGCATACGGCCATGCAACATTCACCAAAATATGACTCATGGTGCCCGATTATACAAAGCGCCATATCCCGTGTTTTCGGCGCATTCCGATTGGCGGAAGACGGGCGGATGGGGTCGATGACGTTCTCGCAGACCGGCCTGCATCAGGCTACGGTAGTCCACAAGGTTATCCACATTGTTGTATCACGCAACAATCATCGTCCACTTATCCACTTTTTTCGCGAAGCCGGTGGCACGCCGCTTTCCGTATCAGCTACGGTACCCCGCATGGATACCTCCCCTCCCCTTTTGGGCGACGCCGACCTGCCCGGCCCCATTTGTTTGAATCGTTTGCATTCCCTAGGCGTGGTATGCAAACTTGACAACGACAACGCCTACTCGTATCACGATTCGCGCACGCTGTACGGCCGCGCCAGCATCATCTCAACGCTGATGCCGAGTCGTTCCGTGGCGTGCGCCGGCACCGCTGCGTGGGTGTGGTTGGGTGGCATGTTTCCCAACACGATCGACATCATTTCAAAAGCGCATTACCGAACGGCGAGGTACGGTCGCAAAGTCAGCGTTTTCAACCGACAGGCGCCCGACGAACATGTCACCGACGTCGGCCCGATCACCGTCACCACGCCCACACGAACCGCATGCGACCTTGCCATGAACTGCACTCCGGAAACGCAGTCGCCGGTCACGGAAATCGTATGCATGCTCATGCAGGAATTCCGGTTCCGCCCCGACGATTGCCTGCAGGTCATGCAGGAGGCCACCCATATTCGCAACGCGCCACGGGCACGCCAGTTTTTCCGGACGATTGACGGAAAGCAGTGACGGATATGCGCGAATCGCAACGGCCGTCGGAAAAACCACGGCAGACGAGACAGACGCGGCAAGCGTCGGCACAGTCGCGGCGCACGGCAAGCAAGAGATATGAAGAGCGCGCGAAACGTAGCAAACGTCATGGGCAACGACATGAACAGCATGGACACCATGGCAAACGCCACGAACGACGTCGCGCGCCGCCGAAATATCAGCCGCACGCGCGGCAGCGGGCATTGGTCGAACCGCCTGCGCCGCCGATCGAATTGACGCCGTTGGTGGCGTGCAGCGCCGACACCGCGCAAGATGTGCTGTGGCATATCGCGGAATATGCGCCGCGATTGCGCAAGTGGCTGGTCGCCAATCCTTCGGCGACACCGGCGATGCTGGAATATCTTGCGCAGGTCGGCGGGCCAGGTGTTCCCGAAGCGCTGCGGATATTGCTGAAATCATTGGAAATGAACGGTTCCGGAAGCGATCAGCCCTTCATCGCAAGCACGGCATTGTAGACCTGCTTGCGATTGGCGAGCGAGCCGTCAGACAGCGGATGTTCGGCGACGACCCGTGAAATCGCGTCCTTGATACGCAGGTTGTCTTCCTGCGCGCGGTCGACTGACAGCACCGCCAGATCCTCGATGGACAGCGTTGCGGGCGCGGCAGCGTCGGCCTCCTCCTCGGAAGCGCCGGCGATGACGAGCACCATTTCGCCACGCGGCGGATCGTCGACGACGCTTTGGCGGATTTCGGCGATGGTTCCGCGGCGGATCTGCTCGTAATCCTTGGTCAGCTCGCGACACAACGCCATTTTGCGATTCGGTCCGAGCACGTCGAGCAGGTCGGCCATGGATTCGTCGATGCGGTGCAGGGTTTCGTAGAAGACGATGGTGCGACGTTCCGATTTGAGCGCGCGCAGGTGCTGCACACGTTCGCTGTGCTTGCGCGGCAGGAAGCCTTCGTAGCAGAAGCGGTCGGTCGGCAGGCCGGACAGGCACAGCGCGTCGAGCACGGCGGACGGGCCGGGAGCGCAGGTGACGGGCAGGCCGCGTTCGATGGCGCGGCGGACGATCGCCAGTCCCGGATCGTTGATGGTGGGCATGCCCGCGTCGGATACGACGAGCACGGTGGCGCCTTGTTCGACCTGGTCGAGCAGGCCGTCGGCCTTGTCGCGTTCGTTGTGGTCGTGGTAGGCGATGACGCGGCCGGGCACGCGGATGCCGAGGCGGTTCGCGAGCGCGTATAGGCGGCGCGTATCCTCGGCTGCCACGATGTCGGCGCCTTCCATGAGGGCGATCAGGCGGGCGGACGCGTCTCCGGTGTTGCCGATCGGCGTGGCGGCGAGCACGACCGTTCCGCGCGGAATGTTGACGTCGGCGACCAGTCCGTCGGGCCCGAATTCGGCACGTTCCGTGGCTTGCGCGGTTTCCTCGGCATTTTCCGCGTTCTCGCCGATTTCGGCAATCTGACCAATATTTGTTTTCACGGTTTGTTTCACGGCGTTACCAGCCTTCTCGGCATCAGTCTGTTCGCTCAAGTTCTCCATATTTCCAGTATCGCCCACAGCGTCCCCAAACCATCAGCTCCCGCCATTTCTCCGCCTTTCGCAACCAACCAATCGAAACCCGACCAAACCACCGACGACGCCACACGTCCTCACCGGTAAATCAAAATGCACCCCTCACACATCCGGGTTTCCACCCGCCACGCATTCGGATTTTTCTTCGTACAACATTCGGATTTTCCTTTGCGTAGGATTCGGATTTTCTCAGACGGGGGTGAGACGACGATTCAACACGACTTTGGACATGCCATCGATAGCATGGAATCATGCGTTATTTTGAAGATGAAATTTCCGGAATCGACGGCAGCACGGCCACGTTCGTCGGCTACTGCCTTGACAACAGCAGCGAAATCGACCCGAATCGCAAGCGCCCGTCCGTGCTGGTGATTCCCGGCGGCGGCTACGAAATGACGTCCGACCGCGAAGCCGAACCAATCGCCATGCAATTCCTTGCAGCCGGCTTCAACGCGTTCGTGCTGCGCTATTCCGTGAAACCGTCCATCTTCCCGGTCGCGTTGCTGGAAGCGGCTGAAGCGATGCGGCGGATTCGTACGCATGCCGACGAATGGCATTGCGATGCCGACGCGATCGCGATGATCGGCTTCTCCGCCGGCGGTCACCTTGCCGCCAATCTTGCGACTTCCGCCAGCGACGACGTGCTCGCGGCACATGGTTACGACGCGGATGCGGTGCGCCCGAACGGCCTGATGCTCGCCTACCCTGTGGTCACGTCCGGCCCGCTCGCCCACCGCGGCAGTTTCGATGCGCTGCTCGGCGACCGCAAGGCCGATCCGGAAGCGCTCGACGCGGTTTCGATCGAAAAGCATATCGACGCGAAGACGCCGCCGGTGTTCGTCTGGCATACCGTTCCGGACGATTGCGTGCCGTACGAGAACACGCTGATGCTCGTCGACGCTTGCAAGAAGGCGGGCGTGAGCGTCGAGGCGCACCTGTTCCCCAGCGGCGGCCACGGCCTGTCGCTCGGCACCGCCGAAACCGCATGGCAGGGGGTCAACGGCATCGAACCGTGCGTGCAGGTCTGGCCGGAACTTGCGATCGCGTGGATGCGTCGTACATTTGCGGATACCGACGCTGCCACGACCGGCTCTGCCACGACCGTCGCGATTGCCGAATAATCGCTATTCCTGCGTTTTTTCTGCGTCTTTTCACGTCTTTTTGTCGCACGACTTCGCTTTTCGGACCAAAAAACAAGTCGTGCGACATTTAATCGAGTAAAATACCCCCTAACCGGCATTTTCCGGGCGAAAACGGCACTTAGGGGGTATTCGGCGTCGCACGACTTGAAAATAACCGCCAAAAATCAAAGTCGTGCGACGTTTCGCGCCACCTAATCGCCAAAATCAGATGGGACGCGACTCGTGCACCATCTGACGATCGCCGTAATACAACGAGTTCAGGCCAGGATTCGCCGGCGTGCCCCACGCGGACGCCGGACGCGCCGGACGCACCGGACAGCCGCTGAGCACGCTGGACAGCTGCCGGACAACCATTGAACAACCACCGGGCACCACCGGCCGGACACCACCAACAAGCACGCGCCCATAGGCACATATTGACGATTTGTGCAGATTTGCCACCCGTCGTCGCACTGCGACGCACACTGCATAGACCCGTTGGTAGTCTGTGATTGGTTCGCAACGGCACATTCGTTGCGCACGATGGAAAAGCAAGCCACACGAACCGACCCCGCGCAACCGCGCAAAACCACACAGAGAGACCTATGAATATCATCAATTTCTTCGTCAACCTCATCAAGGACCCCCGTACCGCGATCGCCAGCTGGATTGCCATGGGCGTCGCGCCGACCCTCGGCTTCATTTTCCTTATCGTCTTCATTGAGACCGGCGTGGTGTTCTTCCCGTTCCTGCCGGGCGATTCGCTGCTGTTCGCGGCCGGCTTCTTCGCCGCCCCCGACGCACAGACCGGCGTGTCAGCGCTGCCGCTGTTCGCTCTGCTGCCGGTGGTCTGGTGCGCCCCGATCATCGGCGACCAGTGCAACTACTGGATCGGCCACTTCTTCGGACGTCGCATCATCGAATCCGGCAAAGTCAAGGCCATGACTCCGGAACGCATCGAAAAGACCGAGAAGATGATTGAGAAGTGGGGTCCGCTGGCTGTGTTCCTTGGCCGCTTCTTCCCGTTCATCCGCACGTTCATGCCGTTCATTTCCGGCATTTCCGGCATGCGCTGGAGCCGTTTCACGCCGTTCTCGGTGCTCGGCGGTCTGTGCTGGTCCACACTGTTCACGCTGCTCGGCTATTTCTTCGGCGGTATTCCGGCCGTGCAGAAGCATTTCGAATTGGTGATTATTGCGATTCTTGTGCTGTCGCTGATTCCGACGATCGTCGGCCTGCTCAAGGCCAAGTTCGGCAAGAAGAAGCCGGCTGCCGAGGACACTGCGGAAACCGCCGACGCCGAATAAGCAGCGTTCAATCGTCGTAAAAATATCGGCGAATACAACGCAAGCACAACACGCGGAGTGTGGAATTGCATTTTTCCACACTCCGTACTAATATTTCGAGAGTTGTCTTGCTAAACAAGGTGACGCACATGGGGCTGTAGCTCAGTTGGTAGAGCGCTTCGTTCGCATCGAAGAGGTCGCGGTTTCGACTACCGTCAGCTCCACGAAGCCCGCTGCATTCATTCCACCGCAGCGGGCTTTTTCTTTTGTTTTCCGCCGTTTCCGGCATTTCTTGCGATTCCCATACGCACTTTCCAGCGCTCTTCGCACCGTGCATACGCCCGTCCGCACGCACGCACCGCGCCGTCCGCACCGGCCACGCAAACGCAACCCAGCCGAATCGCCATACATGCCGACTTCTAAAAAGCCATTTAACGGGGTTATTTTCGCGATTTTTACGATTTTAACCCCGTTAAAATCGCATTTTTCGCAAAACCCGTACGATAGTCCACGTCAAACAGTCCACACAAACCCAAAAATACGTTAAACTAGCGTTTTAACGGGGTCATTTTTGCAATTTTCGCAATTTTGACCCCGTTAAACCACATCTCAGGGATTATCGGTATCTAAAAAGTCACAAGGAGCACCACATGAGCACCTATCGCAGAGAGCACTATTTGGCCAAGCTCCGTCCTTTCTACAACGATTCCGGTCTCATCAAAGTAATCACCGGCATCCGCAGATGCGGCAAATCCAGCCTGCTCATCACAGTTCTCAACGAGCTCTTTGAGCAGGGAATCCCTGAAACCAATCTCATCTACCTCAACCTCGATCGCCGCGAATACCGCAACGTAACCACTCCGGACCAACTCGATCAACTCATCGAACAAGCCATGTCGAATGCCTACGGTGCAGGACTGCGTTATCTGTTCATCGATGAAGTACAGAACGTGAAAGGCTTCGAAACCGTCATCAACGGCTGGCGGGAGGAAGGTAATTGCTCCATTTTCATCACTGGCTCAAATTCCTATCTGCTGTCCGGAGAGCTTGCCACGAAACTTACCGGCCGCTATATCAAGCTGGAAATGTTCACCCTTTCCTTTCAGGAATACCTCGGCATGCGGAATTTCCTAAACAAACCGGAAATTCCGGTATCGCAAGCCTTCCGCGACTATCTCACATACGGCGGGTTCCCGAAATCGCTGGAATATGACGATCCCGACGCAAAAGCCGCATATATTCAAGACGTCATCGGGCAGATCTTCAACAAGGACATCACCGCCCACAAAAAAGTACGCAATCGCGATACTTTCACCCGTGTGCAGGACTATCTCATCAATAATTTCGCAGCGCCCACGAATCTTTCCGGCATTATCGCGTATCTGAAACACAGCGAAGGCATCAGCATCAAACGCGAAACGCTTGCCAGCTACGTCCGTTTGCTGGAAAGCGCCAAAATCCTCTACAAGTGTCCTCGCTTCGATCTGAAATCCCGCAAGTCGCTCAGGGGCGGGGAAAAATACTATCTTGCCGATCCCGGTATCCGGTTCGCCCGTAATACCGATACGCGAGTCAGCTACGGTCCGTCACTGGAGAACGCGCTATATACGCATCTGCGGTCGAAAGGCTATGACGTCAGCGTCGGCACCATCGGCAAACTTGAATGTGACTTCATTGTCCGAAAGCGCAACCAGTACGCCTATATCCAAGTGTCTATGAGCGTTCAGGATCCGCAGGTCGAGGAACGCGAATATCGCCCGTTCAGCAAATTGGCGGACGGGTATCCGAAATACCTGTTCACATTGGATCCGCTACCATTGCAGCGCGACGGCGTACGTCACCTCAATCTCATGGAATTTCTGCAAAACGACGGCGATATCGACTTCGATTAAACATTAATAATGGCGATTATGTCGTGTGGCGCGCCGGTTGTGCAGACGCACCACACGCATTGCGGAGGCGTCAGGCGTTGCGGCGGCGGATGTAGGCGTCGAGCGTGGCGGCGGTGATGCCGTCGTAGCCGTTGATTGAGGCGAATTGCGGGCCGTTGGAATTGTCGATGCGCATGAAGCCGGTCTGGCCAAGCGTGGTGGCACCGGATGCGGCCGCGGAGCGCAGGCCGGACATGGAATCCTCCACCGCGATGCAATACTTCATGTCTTCGGGCGCGATGCCAAGCTTGCGGCCCGCCGCAAGATACGGTGCGGGCGACGGCTTCTTCTCGACATCGTCATCACCGCACACGTAACCGGCGAACGTGCCGTCCGGCGCCTGCGCGATCAGGTTTTCCGCCAGATGACGCGGCGATGTGGTGACAAGCATCGATGGCACGCCCGCCTCCTTCAGCGACAGCAGCACGTCCTCGACGCCATCGATCCACGGAATGCGTTCGAATTCCTTCTGCGCCACATAATCGATCATGCCCTTGCCGATTTCTTCGATCGACAGCTTGCAGCCGTGCTCCACCATGCGGCGGGCCACGTCCGGAACCGGCGTTCCGGAACCCTGCCAAGCGAGGTCCTCATCCCAGTATCCGCCGTGGTCGGCTGCGATTTTCAGCTCGCCTTCGTGCCAATACGGTTCGGAATCGATCAGCGTGCCGTCCATGTCCCAGAACACGGCTTTGAGCATCAGCTTCGAAACTTCCTGGGCGCCGTTCTGGATACCGTTGTTCAGCTCGGTCATTACGTTTCCTCGCAATCGTTACGCTTCGTTCTCCGATAGCTACATTCTTCGTCAGCTACGACCATTTCAGCAGAGCGGCACGACGGAAGCGCTTCAGCGCGCAGAAAAAACAGGACGGTTCCATCAAGCCGGTCCGCCAATCGGTTCATACCAATCGGCTCGCACCAATCGGTTCACGCAAACCGACTCATGCACAAGCCAATTCGCGCAAGCCAACGCAGCAACCAACCCATAGCAACGGAGGCACTTGGGAATCCCCCAAGTGCCTCCGCAACGAAAAACACATCCGACGAAATCGGTCGGTCGCAATCGCAGCAATCCGTCATAGACCCCTTTTAGACGAATCGCAAGACTTGCGTGCGACTACTCCTGAGCCTCCTGCTCCTGAGCGGCCTTCTCGGCATCCTCCGCCTTCCAGCGGGCGATGCAACGCTCGACGCGCTTGTAACCGATGATCTTCGGATCCAAGCCGGCCTCGCGGAAAATCGCGGCAGGCGAACCACCCTCGGCATACCTGCGCATGCAGTCGTCACGGAATTCCTTGGAATAGCGAATTCGATACTGAGTGACTGATTCCACAGCATCGAGAGACCCCAGGTATTTGCGGGTCTTTGCGGTGAACGCAACTCTTGGCACTGTACGCTCCTAACCTTTCTGTATCCACCGCATACCCTCCCCCGATTCTTCGCGGAAATAAGCAGTCATATTTCATCGAAGCTGTGGGCCAGTCGGAAGAAATACGAACTTCAATGCGGATACGTAACATTATTTCTCACAATAGAGACATCATTGCGAGACAGATGCGGCGTTATGAGTAGTTGCATACCAAAAATCGGGCATACCCCCGCGATATATGCCCGATTTTGCTGTTTTTTTAGATTTTTTTAGGGTTTTCCAGCGCTTTTCAGGAAAGTCAGCGAATGGGCTGTCAGCGAATTCCCCAAACTACCACTGACCTGGAACCCATATCGCCCCCCTCTTCCGCACGTTCCGCCCGTACGGATTCGCGCGACGGAAGCTGCCGTGCATCGGCTCGCAGCTGCCTGCGCCACATGCGCGCGCGCTGGGACCGCTCGACTTCCACGATGCCACCGTCCGCGTCCGCGGCGAACACGCTGGAACCGGCCGGCTTGCGCAGCCGCTCCACCTGGCGGCGCAGCTCGCGGTTCTCTTCCTCAAGTTCGAGGATGCGCGTGATTCCAGCCAGGTTGATGCCCTCTTCCTGGCTGAGTTGCTGCGCTTGCGCAAGACGGGAGATGTCGCGCAGCGAATAGCGCCGCGCGCCACCTTCCGTACGTTGCGGTACGACCAAGCCAAGGCGATCATACTGGCGCAGCGTCTGCGGATGCACGTTGGCGAGCTCGCCGGCCGCACCGACCGAGAAGACGGGCAGCTCGATGTCGAAACCGACTTCGGCGGCACCGTCCAGGTCGGCCCGGCCGGCCACGATCGCCATGGCGCACATTTCATACAGCCGCTTGATCTGCCGTGCGGCGCGCGCTTGGGAGGCTTGGGAAGTCCGCGATGAGCGTGCCATGGCGGTCAGCGCTCCCGAGCGAGCTCGTCGGCGAAGTCACCGCACGCCTTGTCGAATTCCTTCGCGGCATGCTTGGCAACGAGGTTCGGATGCTCCGGAATGCGGATCTCCACACGGCCGACCAAATCGCCGTTCTCGTGCGGATTGGCCACGCCCTTGCCCGAAATGCGCACTTCCGCGCCGCTGGACGAGCCGGCGGGCACTTTGAAGGTGATTTCGTTGCCGTCGATGTCCTTCGCCGTCACTTTCGCGCCGTTCACGGCTTGGCTGACGGTGATGGGCAGCGGCATGATGATGTCACGCCCGCGCAGGGTGAATTTCGGGTCTTCGGCGACGGTGATATGCAGGTACAGATCGCCGTTTTTGCCGCCATTGCGGCCCGGCTTGCCCTTACCGGTGAGACGGATCTTCTGCCCGTCGTGCACGCCGGCGGGGATGTGCGTCTTGAACTTCTTGCCGTCCGCGGACAGCGAAACCGTGGCTCCCTTGACGGCCTGGCGGAAGGTCAGGCGGATCTTGGAGTTGCGGTCCTCGCCGTTTTCCGGCTGCGGCTGCTCGTAATCGTCAGTGCCGTAGCGTTCGTAGGCGGAGCCTGCGCCCGGGCCGCCCGCACCGCCGCCGAACATCGAGAAGATGTCGTTGAGGTTCGGATTGCCGCCGCCATTGGTCTGGAAGCGGATACGCGAGCCGTTGCCGCCCATGCCTGCGCCGCCACCGAACATCGAGCCGAAGATGTCGGAGAACGCGCCCGCGTCGAAGCCGCCCTGGCCGGAACCGCCGGCGAAACGCGCGCCGCCCATGCCGAACTGGCGGATCGCATCGTATTTCTGACGATTCTCCTTGTTGCTCAGCACGTCGTACGCTTCGGAGATGTCCTTGAACTTCTCCTCCGCTTCCTTCGTCTTGTTCAGGTCGGGATGGTATTTGCGCGCCAGCTTGCGGTACGCTTTGGTGATTTCGGCGTCAGTGGCGTCTTTGGAGACACCGAGGACCTTATAGAAATCCTTGCTCAGCCATTCATTCTCAGCCATGATGTGCCTCCTTTCATGAGGTTTTCATGCAGTAAAAAGTACAGTTTTTCAAACTTTCAAACAGTTGTCGTTGAACCGTTGTTTCAGGTAATCGAAGGCCCCTCGTTTTTCAGAGGGGCCCGATTACTCGTCACATGCGTTTCGCGCGGATACGCGGATTGTGCGAATGCGCAATCAGTTCTGCGGAGAAGCCACGACCACACGGGCCGCGCGGATCACGCGGTCGCCGATGCGGTAGCCGGCTTCCACCACGGTGTCGACGGTTTCCTTCTCGGCATTCGGATCCGGCTTGTGCAGGATCGCGTCATGCTTCGTCGGGTCGAAATCCTCGCCCTTTTCGCCGAACTTCTCAACGCCGAACTTCTCGAACGCCTTGTCGATCTTGTTGGCGACGGCCTTGAACGAATCGTCCATTTCGCTGTGTTCGCGGATGCGGTCGATGTCGTCGAGGGCCGGCAGCAGGGCGGTCAGCACGTCGATGATGCCGTGCTGACGGAAGCGTTCCTGCTCCTTCTGCGCGCGGTTGCGGAAGTTGATGAACTCCGCGCGTTCGCGCTGCAGCGCCTCCAGATATTCGGCGGCTTCCTTCTTGGCCTGGCCAAGGGGGGTCAGCGTATCGTCGGCCTTGCCGTCGGCAGCGTCTGCCTTGTCAGCACCGTCAGCGGCAGCGGAATCGCCATTTTCTTGCGATTGCGCGGCAGCCGGCTGAGCTGCACCTTCCTGCGTTGCGCCAGCGGCGGAATCGGCGGAAGCGCCGTCAGCAGCGGAAGCGGCGGCCGGGGCGGCCTGCCCGGACAGGTCATCCATGTCGGGCAGGTCGTTCAGGTACTCGTCCTTGTTGAAATCGGACATGATTACTTGTTGTCCTTGTCGTCATCGTCCACGACTTCGGCGTCAACCACGTCGTCGTCGGAGCCGTTGGAAGCGGAGCCAGCAGCGCCGGCCGCACCGGCGGCGTCGGCGGCACCCTGCTGTGCGTAGAGGGCCTGGCCGATCTTCTGGGCGGAGGTCATCAGCTCGGTCTGGGCGGACTTGATCTTCTCAATGTCCTCACCCTTCAGGGCTTCCTTGAGCTCGTTGACCTTGTCGGTGACTTCCTTGGCCACATCGTCGGAGAGCTTGTCCTTGTTGTCATTGACGAGCTTCTCGGTCTGATAGGCGAAGGACTCGGCCTGGTTGCGGGTCTCGGCGTCTTCCTTACGCTTCTTGTCCTCGGCCTCGTGGGCTTCGGCTTCCTTGACCATGCGGTCGATCTCGTCCTTCGGCAGGCCGGAACCACCGGTGATGGTCATGGACTGTTCCTTGCCGGTGCCCTTGTCCTTGGCGGACACGTGCACGATGCCGTTGGCGTCGATATCGAAGGTGACCTCGATCTGCGGGACGCCACGCGGAGCCGGAGCGATGCCGGTCAGCTCGAAGGTGCCCAGCGGCTTGTTGTCGCGAGCGAACTCACGCTCGCCCTGGTAGACCTGGATGAGCACGGACGGCTGGTTGTCTTCAGCGGTGGAGAAGACCTCGGAACGCTTCGTCGGGATGGCGGTGTTGCGCTCGATCAGCTTGGTCATGATGCCACCCTTGGTTTCGATGCCGAGGGACAGCGGGGTCACGTCGATAAGCAGGACGTCCTTACGGTCGCCCTTGATGACGCCGGACTGCACGGCTGCGCCGACGGCCACGACTTCATCCGGGTTCACGGACTGGTTGGCTTCCTTACCGCCGGTGAGCTCCTTGACGAGCTCCTTGACGGCCGGCATACGGGTGGAGCCACCGACGAGGACCACGTGGTCGATGTCGGAGACGCCGATGCCAGCGTCGCGCAGCACGTTGTTGAACGGGGTGCGGCAGCGGCCCAGCAGGTCGGAGGTCATTTCCTCGAAGTGGGCACGGGTCAGGGTCTCGTCCAGATGCACCGGAGTGCCGTCAGGGGTCATGGCCAGGTACTGCATGGAGATGGAGGTGCTGGTGGAGCTGGACAGTTCCTTCTTGGCCTGCTCAGCAGCTTCCTTCAGACGCTGCAGGGCGATCTTGTCCTTGCTCAGGTCGATGCCGTACTTGTTCTTGACTTCGCCGACGAGCCAGTCGATGATCTTCTGATCCCAATCGTCGCCGCCCAGGTGGTTGTCGCCGTTGGTGGCCTGCACCTGAATGGTGGAGAAGCCGTCGTCGTCCTTGCCGATCTCCAGCAGGGACACATCGAAGGTGCCGCCACCGAGATCGAAGACCAGGATGGTTTCGTCTTCCTTGCCCTTTTCGAGGCCGTAGGCCAGTGCGGCTGCGGTCGGCTCGTTGATGATACGCAGCACGTTCAGGCCAGCGATGGTGCCGGCGTCCTTGGTCGCCTGACGCTGGGCGTCGTTGAAGTATGCCGGGCAGGTGATCACGGCGTCGGTGACCGGCTCGCCCAGGTAGGCTTCGGCGTCGCGCTTGAGCTTCATCAGCACCTGTGCGGAAATCTCCTGAGGAGTCCACTTCTTGCCGTCGATCTCAACGGTCCAGTCAGTGCCCATGTGGCGCTTGACGGAGCTGATGGTGCGATCGACGTTGGTCACGGCCTGACGCTTGGCGACCTCGCCGACCAGAATCTCGCCGGACTTGCTGAATGCCACGACCGACGGAGTGGTGCGAGCGCCCTCGGCGTTCACGATAACGGTGGGCTGGCCACCTTCAAGAGTTGCGATGCAGGAATTGGTAGTACCCAAATCGATGCCAACTGCGCGTCCCATAACTTATCTCCTTTGCAGATTAGGTTCGCTATACGTTCTTTCGTTCTTCGCTCGAGTTCCGGATTGCCGTTTCCGGATTGCCGTCTCTCATGCTTTCCAAAACTTGAGCCTACACCACTCAACTTTGAATCGCAAGTTATTATTCCCAAAATCGCAAAAATTCTTGAGCACACCTCACTCAACTTTGCGCAAAACCCAAAACCGCCGGCGCTGGAGAGCATCTCAGCGGCGGCGGTTTTGGGGATCATCGGAGGTTATTCAGCCAATCAGCGGTCGTTCTTGGCGGCCTTCACGGTCTTGATGAGCATCGCGACGGCAACCAGCATGGCGATCGCAACAGCCGCAGCCAGCACCGCGGTGCCGGTCTTGCCGAGCAGTGCGGCGCCAAACGGGCCGGCCTTCGTATCGTTGTTGACCTTGCCGGAAGCGATCACGCCGTTCTTGTCAGCGTTGCCAGCGCCCGGCTTGCCGTTGTTCTTGTCAGCGGAGTTGGCGGCCGGAGCCTGGAAGTCGACGGTCACGGCCTTGCCGGACTGGCGGCCGGTGACGGTGAGCGTGTATTCAGAGCCTTCGGTCACGCCGTCCAGCGCGATCGGAGTGGTCTGTGCGGTCTTGACGCGCACGCCGGAGAGCGGAGTGGAGGAATCGGACGCGGCCACGGTCTTGCCGTTCTTGTCCTTCAGCTCGTAGCTGAGCACAGCGTCGCCGTTGAAGCCGTCGACGTCCGCGGTGAACTTGCCGTCGGCAGCGGAGACCTTCACAGTGCCGTTGTCAGACAGTGCCTTCTGCGATTCGGCGGAAGTGGCCAGTCCCAGAGCGCCGGCGATCGTGTAGAAGTTGTCGGTCTGGTCGGTCAGGCCGATGACGCGCTGTGCGCCAGGGCCGGAAGCCGCGATACGCAGCTGGGTGCCGGTGTGCTCCATGTCGCCGCCGTTGTAGCCGCCGTCTGCATCGCGAGAATCGTCCTGGGCGGTGCCGTAGGAGACGACCATGTTGTTGCCATCAGCGGTCTTCAGCACGGTGGACAGTGCGTAAGCCGGCTGGGCGTTGAGGATCTGGGAGGTGTGCGCGTGGTCGGCGGTGACGATCACCAGCGTGTTCGTGAGGTCCACGTTCTGCATGGCGTAGGCAATGGCCTGGTCGAAGTCGTCGGTCTCGCCGATCTGGCCGCAGGCATTGCCTGCGTGGTCCTGCTTATCGATCGAGGCGCCCTCGACCTGCAGGAAGAAGCCGTTCTTCTGGCCGTTCGGGTTGTCATTCAGCAAATCGAGCGCCTTCTTGGTCATGTCCTTGAGCGAGGAGCCCTGATTGCCGAGCCAGTCGGCGTTCGGGGTGCACACGGTCGGGTTGGCGTCCTTAGCTGGATCCTTGGCGGTGGCCTTGGACGGGTTGAACTTGGTCGGCATGTTACCGTCGCTCATCAGGGCGAGCACTGGCTGGCCGTCCTTGTACTGCAGGGCGTTCATCGCGGCCGGATCGTTCTCGACGGTCTGGAAGCCCATTTCCTTGGCCTGTTCCCACACGGTCTTGCCCTTGTATTCACCACCCTGCACGGTCTGACGGAAGTACTTGGAACCACCGCCGATGGTTACGTCGGCGCGGGTGTCGAGCAGCTGCTCGGAGATGGAGCCGATGCCGCCGTTTTCCTTAAGCTGGTTGATGAGGCACTGCTTGGAGGCATTGTTGGACGTGCCGTCGGTCTTGCCCTGTGGGCCGTAGCAGGCACGTTCGGACGAATGCGATTCCAGCACGGCCGGGGTAGCATCCTGGATTTCGGCGGTGGTCACATTGCCGGTGGCTTTGCCGGCCGCCTTGGCCAGCTCGAAGAGGTTCAGCTGCGGATTGCCGTAAATATCAACGTCAACGGCGTTGTTGTAGGTCTTGGTGCCGGTGGCCCAGGAGGAACCGGAGGCGGAGGAATCGGTTACGGGGGTAAGCTTGCCCGGGTTGGGGTTAGCTACCAGTTTGCCGTCGCCATCCTTGCCGACAGCGCTGTCCTTGCTGCCGTTGCCGACGGAGAAGGTCGTGTACTGACCGGTGCCGGCCTGCACGTCGCCGAGCGCGCCGGGCTGGCCGACCGCGTCGAGACCGTCGAAGTGGCCGTTGGCGCCCTTCAGGTAGTCGCGGGCGACGGTGATTTCCGAATCGCCCATGCCGTCGCCGAGGAACAGGACGACGTTCTTCGCGTTCTTGTTGCCGATGGTGGCGATGCGCTGCGCGCCGCCATGCTTGGCGAGTTCCGAGACAGACTTGCCGTTGGGGCTGTAGGTGGTGTCGGCCGCGAGCGCCGGTGCGGCGAGCGCGCCGAGCGTCGCCACGGATGCGACCGCTGCGATCGCGCCCTTCAAAGCTTTGTGCTTGCTCATGTTTCTTCTTTCTTCCATGCAGTTTCTTCCGTGCCGTCCAACCTGCCGTTTCGGTTGCGCCCGTTAGGTAACGCCCGTTTCGACCATGTTTTCCGGCTGCGCGGAACCTTTCCGCGGCTGCATTGCTTGGATCTTTCGATGCCACCGCCCACGCTATGCGCCGCAAGCCAACGCACACCGCACTACAGAAGAACGGCAGATGAACACTCATCGCCATATGATGACCGCAACATATCCACCGCATGAACAGGGGGAATACGGCCAATAAAATCGCCATATTCCGTCAAACAACACCCCCACCGCACCCCACAAGCCAAAATCCCCCACTGGCTGGATAAATCCAACCTCTCAGACCCCACTCACACGCCAAAAATCCCAGTGACTGGATAAAAACCACCTCTGACGCACCACTCACACGCCAGAATCATCCAGCCACTGGGAAAAATGCCCGCGCCACTCAGCCCCGCGCAACCCGCGCCGCGCGCGTGGCCTTTACGGCCACGAACACGGACCGCACCAGCAGCACGCACAGATAGCAGGCGAACATAATCGCCCCAACTCGTGGCGAAACCTCCCCCGCAATCCACGTGCCGAGCGGCGCGGTCACAGCCGCGGTCACACCAATAATCAGCGCGGTTTTCACATGCGCTAGCCTGCGCTTCAAGTTCGCCGCGCTGGTCGTGATCGAATTCGGAAACATTGCCAGCAGCGACGTTCCGCGCGCGATCAGGTCGGACGCGCCGAACAGCATCGACAGCGACGGCACCGCAAGCGCACCACCCCCAATGCCCAGCAGCCCCGCCAGCGTGCCGATGACCACGCCCAGCAACGCCAAGCCAATGCCGGTCGTTACGCTCATGGCGATCTGGTGGTCGCGCGACGGAACGAAACTCACCTGATCGATCACCACAAACACAAGAAACGCTACGAAAATCCACCGCAGCGCCAATTCCGGCAGCCGTGACAGCAGCCAACTGCCGATCTGCCCGCCAATGAACATGCCGCAGAACAGCAGAGCTGCGGCGAGCCAGTCGACGTGCCCGCCGGTCGCGTACGAAATGACGCCGGAAATGGAGGTCGGCACGATCGCCAGCGTGGACGTGGCGGCCGCGTTGCGTTGAGATAGCCCCAGCCAGACGAGCGCGGGCACGATCACCGTGCCGCCGCCGATGCCGAACATGCCTGACAGCACCCCCACCAACATGCCGACCACAATCAGCACGATGATGCTGCGTGCCGACCCGTCAAGCGCCGTCTCCCCCGCTCGCGATTCCATCTTTTGCGATTCCGTTCGTACGGCATCCGCCTGATCCGCAGTTTCCCCTTCATCACACATGGCAGCTCCTTCCACGTCTTCCGCGCCCGATACTACCCACCTGCCGCGCGCAGCAATCAGCCGATTCCATAATTTTGCGATTTCGCCGCCGCAGCGCCCGGTTCACGCGCTTTCTCGCTTATAGATGGCGGATTCGCGGGATCGACGGATGGTATCTCGCTTATAGATGGCGGCCCCTTGCGGAAACAAGACATCTAGGGGGTATGCATGCTACCCCCTAACGACCTATTGCCCAAACCGACCCGCCACCTATAAGCGAGATACCACCGGACGCCCGGCCGAATCCGCCATCTATAAGCCAGATATCCAGCCAAAACCACGACCGCACGCCTACACCCACGCCTACACCGGCACACCCGCACGCCCACACCCACGCAAGACCCATTGCACACACCCCCGTACGCACACGACCGCGCGCGGACCGGCAAAATCGCAAGTCATGAGCGAAAAGGGGCATCAAAAGCGTCCGAAACAGGCCGAATAATACCCCCATCCGCTCACAGACAAGCAAAACCAGCCCAACTCACAAGTCGTGAGCAAAAGGGGAGGCCACCCAACATCAAAACAGCCCGAAACATCCAGAATCGTACCCCCATCCGCTCACAACCGCGCCAAAACCGTCAAAACCGCAAGTCATGAGCAAAAGGGGCATCAAAAGCGTCCGAAACAGGCCGAATAATACCCCCATCCGCTCACAACCCATGCTTCAGCACGATTCAGGCCATATGCGCACCGCAACAACACCCCTGCGCAACATCAGACATGCACACGCACGCAAACACAAGTACACACACTGAAACGCAACACGTACCACAAGCACACAAACACCACGCACCACATACCGAGCACGACCAGACGCACACCCCCGCACACCGGAGAAGCGATGTCACCGGCCTGCGGCGGCGCTAGGCTAGACACTACCCCCGAACACCAGACGAATGGCGCGCGCCGGCCCCGGCGCACAACCCGTGCCGCACAATCCAGGAGCGTCGCCATAGCCGCGCGAGCCCCACAAAAGCGCAGCCAGCCACAAACACGAGCAGTCCGATCACCGCAGCCGCCACGGCTGTCATTTCGCCCGGCTCGTCGTATTGCGTCTTGTCTGGCACTTTCGGATTCGGAATTCGGTGCCCGCGCACGAGCAGCCTGTGTGAGTTGACACCGTACGGCGTGCACGTGATCAGCGTCGCGTAATCGGCCCCGGACTCAATATTCAGCTTGCTGATTTCGCTCGGCAGCACCACTGAGATCTGGTCCACTTGGTACGTGTAGGTTTCGTCGAGCACGTGGAATGCGAAGGTATCGCCTTTTTGCAGCTCGTCCAAGCCGGTCAGCAACCGGGTGGACGGCAGGCCGGTGTGTCCGGAGACCACCGCGTGCGTGGTCGCTCCGCCTACGGGCAGCGATGTGCCGGCCAAATGCCCGGCGGCGATCTGCAGTACGCCGTCGCTGGTGCCGTGGTAGACGGGCAGTTTCACTTTGATGCGCGGGATGGTCACGTATCCCATGATGCCGGTGCCGGTCACGTCGAGCGTTTCATCATATTCGCGCTTCTGCGCGTCGGTCATGTGCCACCGATCGCCGTTCGCGGCGAGCCGTTCATTGTATTCGTGCGCCGCTTTCAGCATGGCCTTGCGTTCGGCGCCGGACATGTCTTTGGTTTGTTCCACGTAGCCTGCTACGGCGTATGACTGGTGCATGCGGTTCCACCAGTCGCTGAATGTCGGATACGCGATGAGGCCCAGCGCACCGATCATGGCGATTGCGGAGATGGCAATCATCACATTGAGCAGCGCATTCGATTTCTTATGCTTGGCAGCCGGTTTAACCTGCGCACCCGGTTTAACCTGCGCATCCAATTCGACTTGCGCAGCTGGCTTGGCGTCCGATTCATCCGTCACGTTATTTATGCTACGCCCGCTTCCGCAAAGCCGTCTTGGCAACGATCAGCAGCACCAAACCAGCGCCCAAGATGGCCACGGCAATCCAAGCGGCCTGCTGCACGTCGGCGCCGGTGTGCGGCTGGTCCGGCGTGGTGGGTGGCGTGTGCGTGTTGGTGATTTCAGTGGAGTCGCCTTCCACATCGGAGATGGTGGTGTAGCCGTCGGGCACCGCCGCTTCGACCACGGTCCATTCGTGGTCCGCGTCGAGCGCTGTCCACGAATGCGTCCACTTGTTGGACTCGTTCAGCTTCACGTTTTCCACGGGCTCGCCGTCGCGCAGGAGTTTCACGGTGATGGATTCGGGGCGCTTGCCGTCGGAATTGTTCCGGTCATTCCAGATTTTGCGCACAGTGCGTTCCACGGTTTTCGGCGGTTGCGCCACACATTCGGTTTTCGGTTCGATACTCAGCACACGCGACCCGCCGGAGACGCCGTCTTCGGGCACTGCGACGAGCATGCTGCCGGAAGAGCACGTCCATGTCTGGTTCTTTCCGACAGCGTTGGCGACCTTCACGTCAACGCTGTCGGACACGGCCAAGTACAGGCCGTCGGACAGTCCGGTGAAGGTCAGATGCCCGGAGGTGTTGGTGACGCCGGTTGCCGTGGCGTCGGGTTGGTTCACCGCGATGAGTCCGGCGAGCGTATTGGCCATGTCTCGCCACACCTGCGCGTCCTTGCCGGTCATCTTCGACCAGTCGACGGGGTAGGCGGTGGAGTCGGTGAACGGTGCGACGGGTTCGAAGGTGGCGCCGCCGCTTGCCGGGATCTGCCCGACTTTGTAGAGGTTGAAGCTGGCGTCCGAAATGGCGAAGTTGGTAGAATCGTCGCCAGTTTCGGAGTCCGAGCTCTTATGGTGGTACGAAATGGCGATGCTGCCGCTGGCAGAGTCTGTTGTTGGAGCCGCGACGGCATCGCGAGTAGTGAATGCACAGGCTGCCGCGGCGAATGTGGCGGCGATTGCGCAGCATGCGGCGATGACGCGGCTTGCGATCGTGCGTTCCTTCATTGCCGACCCCTCTTCTGTGGATTGGAAAGTAAGCATGTTTGATTCGCCCCCAACGGCAAACCGGAAAATATATGGAGCCAGGCTGGATACTCAAGAAAATTAGGCAGTGTACAAGGGATTGAGGTGGTCCAGCCCAGCATATGTGGGTTCAGTTATTATTTAACTTTTAGTTTTTAAATTATGTATTGCGATTCCCGTAAGCCGCTGCTGACTTGCGTCAACGCGGCTCACGGGTTTCGCATGGTTACTTCAGATTCTTATGGAATCCGGAGGATCAGGCATTGCGACGACGCAGAGCCATCACCAGGGTCGCGCCAGCAAGCACGAACACGGCGATACCAGCCACGTACAGCAGCACGGTGCCCATGCCACCGGTGGACGGGAGCTTGCTGCCTGGGATATCGACCACGTCGGTCTTGATCTGAGCAGTGCCAGCCTCACCGGTTCCCCTGTTAACAGTGAACGTCTGCTCAGCCGATGCAACGCCGCCGACCTTCACATCAGTTACCGTCAAGTCAGTCAGAGTACCCGGCTCATCAGCGGAATTATAGGTAGCGGTCACAGTGAAGGTAATCGGGTCGATGGTGTTGTAGCCCTTAGGAGTCGTGGTTTCCACAATCTTGTAATAGCCGGAATCGAGACCGGTGAAGTCGAAAACATTACCATTAGTATGCTGCACCTCATCGCCGACCTTAGCGTAGTCCGAGTCAGCCGGATTCACCTTGGTGGCCTTGTACAGAGTAAAGCCGGCGCCATTCAAGGCTTCCTTATCGGAGTCAGTCTTACCATACTTGGTGACTTCCAGCTTGAAGGTGAACACAGTGACCTTGTGCTCTTCGGTCTTGCCAGTGCCCTCGCCATACTTGTTGTTGGAGAACTGGAGATACACCTTATTCTGGTTGCCGTTGGAACCGAGCACAGCATTCTCGTTCAACTGAGCATAGTACTCGACGACAATCTGAGTGGACGACGTGATGTTCACAGTGTCCCCAGTCTTCTCAGCCTGAGCCTTCTTCAAATCAGCAAACTTCACGTTGAAAGTCTCGCCATTAATGTCTGAAGTCAAGACCTGATAACCAGTAAGAGTATCTTGCTTCAGCTCGACCTTGTTGTTGTCATTGACAGCGTAAACCTTAACCGGGTGGGTCGTGTCATTGACGAAAGTCAGACCCTGGTCGGCGGTATCGTGGAAGGTGTACTCATAGCTGGTGTAATCAGCGTAGTCGGTCGGCAGAGAACCGGTCAGCTGGAACTTGACATAGTCGCCAATGTTGTAATCAGCAGCGGTGCCCCAGTTATCTTCAGAAGCAGGATTGTTGACACCATCCATGTTCTCCTGAACCTTCTTGCTGACAGTGACAGTATCCTTCTTGGGGGAAACAGTCACGCCTGCCTGACCGGCGGTGTTGACGATCACAGCGGACATGGTCTTGCCCGCGTCATTAGCTGCGGTAGTCTGAACAATCAAGTAGTAGCCCTGCGGTCCGGACAGCGTAGTGGAAAATGCACCTGCAGCGACTGCGGCGGAATTAGCATCGGCAGCAACGCCGTCTTCCTTCAGCGACTTATACAAGTTTTCGGCAAACCGCTTAGTCTTAGTACTATCGAATTTGCCAATAGCCGCAACGAAATCGTCGACTTTGCTGTCCGCAGTCAGGGTAGCGGAGGAATCAACGTCCTTGATTGCTTCAGCAACCTTATCATAATGATTCCAGTTGGTACGCTTCTGGTAAGCAACGTTGGTCTTTTCACCAACAGTAGCTTCGGTTTCGTCAAACAGACGATAGCCAGCGTATACATCACCAACGCTTGCAGGCGTAGTTTCCGAGCCAATGGTGATAGTAACATCGCCCTCTGCCGCCATGGCGGTGGAGGCGCCGGCGAAACCGGCGACGGCCATTGCCGCGGTGGCTGCCACGGCTACGAGGCCCTTGAGAACCTTATTCATTGTTCTCCCTTTCTTTCTTGTTTGAAATCTTGAATCTTCAGTTATGTGTGTTCAGTTATTGCCTAGTGGGCATTGGGTCGCTACGCTACGGTCCAGCCCCCCTGCCCTAGACGAGTTCATCATTGCCGCCTCCTGAGGCTCAAGGCCAGACCGGCCACGGCAATCGCCACTGCGAGGAATCCCGCAGCGTACATCTTGTTTACTCCCTCGCCGCCTGTACCAGGCAGAACGACGCCGGGGGTGTTGGTAATGGAACCACCGTCAACGGTGAATGCGGCAGACTTCTGATAGTCGGCGGTAGTCTCCGGCTTGAAACCGGAAGACGTGTACCACGTGCCTTTCACGTTCGCGCCTTCGGCCGGCCCGATGCGGAACACGTGCGGAGTCGTATCGATGTTGTACCCGTCAGGAGCCTTGGACTCGATTAACTGGTATTCACCCCACTCAAGACCAACGATGGAGAACTTACCGGCGTCGCCATCACGATCCGTATACCATTCCGTCTGCGCGGAGCAGGTCTTCTCACTGCTATTCACGCAATCCTTGATGGTTGCGATAGGCGTGGCGCTATCACCTTCCGTGTATTCGGCGTTGCCGTTGGCGTCCCACGAGAAGTTCTTGGTCTTGTACAGCTTCCATTCGGAACCGGCCAGCAGCTTCAGTTCACTCGAATCGTCGGTCTTCTGCCAGGTCGCCTTGCCGGTAAGACGCGGGTTCTCGACCTTTTCGGGAAGATCGGAGCTCGTGACCTGCCCATTCTTGATAACGATGGTGTAGGTCTTCGCCTTGCTGGCGTCGAAACCGTTCGGGGCGTTGATTTCCTTCAGCGTGTAGGTGCCATTCGTAAGATCGGACACCTTGAACTGGCCGCCCTTCGGATCCTCATCCTGCCGCGTGTCAGCTGCCTTGGCAGTCGTGTTGGTAATAGCGCGCACCACCGGCTGATCGTAGAACACTGCATTCTTCACCGCGGAACGATGGGAACGATTCTCCACGTATGCGCTGGTCACCGTGCAGCCGGAGGGGACTGTTTCTTTTTGGAAATCATTCCACGCCTCCACAACCTGAACATCCTTACCCGTAAAGGTAAACATACCGTGATCCGCGGCGGTGTACTTATCGTCATTGGGCAGATCGAACCCTTTAGCATTGCCAAGATAGAACTGGTAATTTGTTGTAACAGAACTCTTCGGCAGCTGGAAACGCACATAGTCACCGCACGCGCTGGAACTTTGCACATCGCCGCTCCAGTTATTGCTGTCCGTGCTCTTCTTATATTTCAGCCAATAGTCGTTCCACTGCACGTTCGACTTCTTGAAGTACACGGAAACCATCGGCTCCGTCACCTTGATCTTCAGGGTGGCCTTCTCCCGGCTATGCTGCTCGGTGGCGGTGATGGTCACATAGCCCGAGGTCACCCGATTGGCGGTCACCCTGACAATGGTGCCGGTCGTAGGAGTTACGGAAACCTCATCCGTATTGCTCGAAGTCCAGTTCACCGTGTTGCCTTCAGGCGCCACGGTAGCCGTCAGCGTCATGGTCTTGCCCTGTTCCAAGCTGATTTCCTGACCTTCGGTGTATTTGTCAATGCTGACCGAGCCCACCACGGTTACGCCGGTTACCATAACCGGGAACGTCACAGTCTTGTCGCCGGCCGTGAACACGATGTTCGTAGTGCCGTTGCTATACGGCTGCAACTGCGTGCCATCGCTGGCAATGCCTGCAACGGCAGGGCTTTCGGACTTCCACTGCACCTTCGTGGCGAGCTCCTTGCCATCCTTATCCACGGCAACATAAGAAATGCTTACCGGAGTGGAATTCGTGAAGCTCCACGAACTAACTTCAGTTTCATTGATCTTGACCACGATGTTTGCGATTTCGCTGTCGGAATCATCATCCGTAATAGTCCACGACTGGTCGGGATCGCCCTTCTTGGTCAATTCCCAAGTGGAACCCGCGAGCAACGTGTTCTGGTCTTCTGCGTCAACCTTCGACCATGCGATGGAAGTACCGGCACTCACGTTGACAATGGCGCCATTGTGCAGCTGCTTGGCGGTGTCATCGGTGATTTCAGCGCCAGTAGCGCTGTACACCTTGTCGATGGTTGAAACGGTATCCGTACTGTCGTGCGTGACGATGCGATAGATGTTCGTGTTCAACGCATACTGGCTGCTGCCGGTACCGCTTTCCTTCAGGTAGTATGTGGCCTTCTTTGCGAGACTGCCCAAAGTGACGCTACCGTTATCCGCATCATCCGCATCATTCCAGCCGCCATCGGCAACCGTGGTGATGGGGTTCGTGCCATTCATGGCATTATCCCTCGTGCCGTACACCGTCCACGAAGTACCTTTCAGGGCTTTGCCCTCGGCATCGACCTTATCCCACTTGATTGCGGCGCAGGAGGTGGTCATCTGCCCATACCAAGACAGGTTATGACGTTCCTGATCCATATCCACTGCAGAGGTGGAATATTTGCCTTCGGCGTTGACGAAATTGCCGCTGTTTGTGGTAACGACATCCTTGTTGTACATTTCAAAATCGCCAGTAGTCCACACACGACCATTAGTGGAGACATGCGACTGGAAATTGCCCTTGGCACCAAAATCATTGCCCGTTACCATAACGGAACCCATCCATGCGGCAGACGGATCATCAGTTACATTGACGCCATACCAGTCTTCCTTGTCGCCATGCTTCTGATCCTTGTACCAGCCGGTGTTGATGCGCCCCGACCCCTTACCACCAAGAATCGTAAGGGTATTGGTGTTATAGAAGTTCCACATCAGCTGGCTTGCGCGCTTGACGTACTCCTGCCCATGCGTATTGTTGTAGCGGTTTGTGCCCGTCGAATTCATCATGACGTAGCCGTCGGAGATATCAACGTCGTTCCACTTGAACTGCCAGCCATTACGGAACTTCACATCATTGCCATTACCGTTGATGTTGATGGCGACCGAAGCATTGTCGGAGATGTTCTTGAAGTTGAACACCACGCCGGCATCACCAATGCTATTCAGCATTGATGCGTCTAAATTGAACACCTGCAACTCGTCTTTGCCATCGCCGGTCAGCGTGATTTCCGTCTGACGGGAGTTGTTCTCAATATCGAACCGGTAAACGTTGTTTGCGTAAGTGTTGTAGCTGTATGAATAACGTTTGCCTGTGTAATTATCCTCATTGCCCTTCGTAACAGTGTTGCTGGAGGAAATCTTCGCGAGCTTGCCAGACAGCGTAGTCACATAATTCTTATATTCGGAATATGTGTAATCCGAACCCGTCGAGGGGTTCTTCACTCCGGAAATAACGGTGTTGCTCTGATTCCAGTTGACTTTGCCGTTGCCGCCCATGTCGTACACGGAATACTGTTCACCGTTCTTCCAAGTGTTGCGGCTTTGCACTGTGGTCTGATTACCAGCAATGTTCGCGTTAAAGTTATGGTCATTCGTCTCGCCGGTAGCGCCATTCCCCGCTCCGGTTCCAAGCCAGCTGGATCCCTGATTAGCGTCATCCGTCCAGCCCTGAGCACCACCGAACCAATTCAACTCGGAATTGGTGCTATTGCCGCCAACCGAAAGCACAGTCGAACCGTCCTTCGGACGGAACTGCGAACCAAAACCGACGATGCCCCAACGAAAACCACGCGAACGATTGAATGAGCCATCCTTATTCCAGATGTTCCAAGCCTGCTTCATTGGATGAAGCAAAAGCTTTCCGTTCACAGCGGTCAAGCCTTCGGCCTCAACAGCGTAAGAACCCTCAGGCGCATTGTTGTTATTGGCAGAAGTAATGCCCGACTTCTTGCCACCTACATACATGTCACCGCCAACGAAAGTAGCGATACCTTCATCGTTACCGCTGCCGGAGGTCTGATCGCCTAACGGTTCTGTGGTAGGTGTGCAGATTGCGCCGTCATTGCGACTTTCGTCAGCTTTGGCATTGTAGGTGGGGAGGAGGGAAGTTACTGCTACGGTGGCCATCATGGCTACCGCTATGGCGGCGGCGGTCAGGGAGCGGGTACGCGAAAGCACGCGACCGGTTGCCGATCGCGTTCCTGCATAGTGTCGTGGTGCGTTGCCGACACCATTACGCCATTGCCTCATCTTGTCCCCTATCCGCAAAGTGTTCACCCTTCTGAGTCCCTCAACTCGAGGGTTGATATCCTTTGCATAATGCCGTTATCACTTCTGTTTTACGTATAGCTTCTGCGCTGTTCCCATCTCCGGCAACACAGCCGGAAACCTCTGTTTTCCCTTTTTCTCTGACCTACGGTTTACTATGATAACCTTTGCAGTTATGAAAACAAAATGAAACAGAAAGAACCCACACCCCCTCCCCCGATACGTTTTTTCGTCCCCTCTCACGGGGACAACGCTTTAAAGCCTGATATTCAACGGTTTGTCAACGATTGCAAAATCAAAAAACACATGCTGATCATTGAATGAAATTCATCATTCATCAGCCCCCGATTGGCGTGTCATGAAACACATCACTGCAAATTGTTTCATTTTTTTCCTGAAAACGTATGCCACACACCGTGACTACAGTGGGGGTATCCCTTATCAATCCACCCCAGGCCATCACAATCAGCCCGTCGGCATTGACGGGCTGCGGAAGGGTAATGAGACTCGGCTCTCAGCGGCCAGTGCCGTACACGGAATCGGTGCCGCGTAGTACGAGCTGGGCGCGCACAATCTCATGCGCGTTCTCAAGCGGCTTGCCTTCGATAAGCTTCATGGCCTTTTGTGCGGCCGCGCGACCCATCGCATACGGATCCTGGCGCATGGTGGTCAGGTTCACAGTGTCGGCGTACGGCGAATCGTCGAAGCCGATAATCGAATAGTCACTCGGCGTGTGGTGGCCGTAACGTTCCAAACGCAACACCAGCGGAATCGCCATCATATCCATCTGGCAGCAGATCGCGTCCGGGAACTCGTCCAACGCAAGCAGCGCGGTCAACGCCGAGTCGGCGAAGGTCTTGCCACGCGGCACAGAGACGACGCGCCACTTGAAGTCATGGGAGGCCCCCATCGTCTTGCAGGCGCGGATGAAGCCCTGTCCTCGCGCATCGATGGAGGAATTAATGGAATCGACCGCATCGGAGCACACGTACACGATATTCTTGTGCCCCAGATTGATCAGATGCTGGGCGGCGGTGAACATGCCGTCCTCATCGTCGATGGAGATGGTGGCGTCGAAGCCGTTTTGCGTCGGCGTATTGATGCCAATAATCGGTACGTGGATGCGCTTGAGCTGCTGGATTTCCTTCGGCTCCACGCCGAACGATATCACGAATACTGCGTCCACGTTGCGGCGGACCGGCAGATTCGTGAAGAAGTCGCGGCGGTTTTCGGCGGTGTCGACGTGCTGGAACAGCGATACGTCATACCCGGCATTATGCATGACGGATTCGATTCCAGCGAACACTTCCGTATTGAACCAGCTAGTGATCTCTTCATTCATCAGCATCGCCACACGGTACGATTGACCCGATTTCAACGATGTCGCGGAACGTGAGATGTTGAAATCAAGCTTGTCCGCCGTTTCCAGCACCTTGCGGCGCGTACGTTCGGACACCAGTTCCGGCCGCGTGAACGCGCGCGATACCGTGGAAATCGACACACCCGCGGCCTTGGCCACCTCGCGAATGCCTGCTCTATCCATCTCTCAACCCCTTTGCGGTTTCTGCATCATAATCACAAACGTTCCCAGCCTTGGAAACACTCGCTTGAGCGGCGATGCTCTCTCAATCTGTTTCTATCATACTGCGAACGTTGTCAAAAATCACGCCAGTGTTGCACAAATCGCACAAATTATCAAAATAACCGGGTAAACCGCGTAAAAAGCCCATTTCGTCCACTGATGCTTATAGCCCAGCTTGCCGTTGTAGTAGTGCACGAACGCCACGCCCACGCCCGGCGCGATCATCATCACGGCGCCGAACAGGCCGGCTGTGAACATCATCGAATTCTCATACTGGCGCATCAGAGCGAAAATCAGCACGAAGCCAAGCGTCACCGAACCGATGCTCATCATGTGCTGGCGTAGGCCGATACGCAGCAGCAGGTCCCACAGCAGACCAATCACCACCAGTCCGACCGACAACAGCACCTTCATGGCCTTCTGATAGCGCGACGCCACCCAGTCGAGCGCGGCAAGCACAACAAACGCAACGAACAGGCCGAAAACGGGATTCTGCGAGCCCAGGTCGAAAGCCTTATGCGATGTGGCGAGGTCGTACGGCACCTCGCACACCACGGCGAGAATGAACAGCTGCAGGCCGTACGCGACCCGGCTGTGCGTTTCACGGAAACCCTGCACCAGCAGCCACGCGTAGATCGGAATGGCGAACCAGGACACCACTTCGCTCAGGACCATCGCCGTCAGCGACGTCATATTGTTGGTATCGGAGCCGAAGAACAGCGGCACGATGGTGGTGCTGCCGGCGGACAAGGCCAACGCCACCGCGCCGATGACCTTAAGTTGGAACACCGTCAGTCCGCGACGTTTTTTCCTGTTGCGGCGAGCGCCGCCGAATCCGATTTGGTCGGTCGAATCGGTTCGAGCTCCCTGCTCGGCATAGCCTTCCATATGTCCTCCTATTGCGATTTTTCCGCGCGTCGCACGTGGCACGTGCACCTTACGCACGCCTTACGCACGTATGCCTTTTACGACTTGCGACTTTCCCGCACGCCACAGCGGCTTCCCGCACGTCCCATGCGATTTAAGCTCAGCGCCCACCGCGCGCCTTATGCGTCCAGCACGAATTTCAGCAGCCCGTCGTAGTCGGCTCCGGTAAACGAACATACCGCATGTGCCGAAACGTCCGGGTCGTCCGCCGGTGAAATTTCCGTGCGGAAGTATGCCGCGTCGAGGCCGGCGGAATTGGCGCCGATGATGTCGTTGCGCTCGTCGTTGCCGACCATGAGCGCGTGCTTGGCGGTGACGAATTCACGGTCGAGCGCCAGCATGTACAGGTCGCGTGCGGGCTTGCGGATTTTCTCTTCACTGGAGATGATCACGTCGTCCAGTACGCCGGCAAGGCCGGTCTCTTCCAGTTCGGGGCGTGTGTAGCAGGCCTGCGCGTTGCTCAGCAGCGCCACGACCATGCCGGCGTCCTGCAGTTGTTCGATCATGTCGAGCGCGCCGGGGTACAGCCGGAACAGGCTGGTGCTGCCTTGGCGGAACGCCCATGCGGCTTTCAGCGCGGCCTGCGGTAGCGCGAGTTTCTTTTCCGCTTCCTCGCTGCGATTCATGAGCAGGGACCGGTAGACCGGCAGGATGTCGAATTCGTCCCACCCGTTGCGAACGATTGCACGGTCGGCTTGGTGGACCATTTCGCGGGCTTCGAGCTTTTCGAACTGGTCGCGCATCACGTCGACGGATTCGTACTGCGCGCCCAATTCGGTCACGCAATCGTACAGCGCCTGCCATGCGGCCTCGCTCTGCTCATCGGTACGAATGTCGATCAGCGTTCCGTACAGGTCGAAAAACACCACCTCGTACCGCGGATTGCGCGCTCCGATTCCCACTGTCGTATCCTTTCTGGTTTTCCGGCCCCATTGCCGTATCGGTTACGGCGACCGCAGCTTTGCGGTCGCCGTTTTGTAGCTTCCCTACTGAGAGTATTACTGCAACCGCCAGATTGCAAACGTATGCGGTGGAACAATCAAATAATCGCCATCACCTGCGCTCACATTGCCTTCCATCGGACTGACGGACGAGCCGAGACCACACCAGTATCTCCGTATTCCGTCAATCGGTTCCAAACCCGTTACGGCCACGTCAATAACGCCGACGTGTCTGCTTGGATTGGCGGCCATCAGATAATCGCCGACGCGGAACACGAGTTCGTCGCCTTCCGTATCGACGATATTGCGATTGCCGTCGAACCACTGTGGATCAGACTTGCGCAATGCAATCAACTTCGCGTAATACTCAATCAAATCGCGCTTCTGCCATGCACGGTTCCAATCGAGCCAGTTAAGCTCTTTGGCGGAATCGTAAGAATCAGAGCTGCCGAATTTGGTACGTGCGAACTCCTCGCCGGACAGCATGAACGGGATGCCGGCGGAGGTAAGCGTGATACCCACAGCCAGCTTGTTGGCGTCCATCACGTCGGTCAGCGCGGCCGCAATCTGCGGACCGACACCGGCCAGCCCTTCCGCCGAGAAATCGGCGTCATACATGACTTTTGGCACATCCACGGTATTTTCGTTAACGCCTTCGGCCACGGTGCTGCCCAACGAACCAGCCGCAAAGCTCGCGCACAACTTGTCCCACAGCGTGAGGTCGTCGTGCGCGGACACGTATTGAATGACCTGACCTGCCACTCCTTCCGAATGTTTGCCGCGACGCCACGCGTCCACGGCCTCACGCACAGCCGCTACGTTCTCGTGCATGCCACCGTTCACATAACCCGGGCGGTCCGAGAAGAACACATGGCCCTTGATGGTGTCTCGCGTGGTGTCGCAGAAGTGGCCGATGCGACTGTCAAGCTTCGACAGGCCTGACTTGTCAGCCAGCACGGTGTCGCTGGGCAGCGGCGCGGTGGCGCCCGCGGACCACGGTTCGCCGTACATGAGGATGTCGCGTCCACAGCCGGGAATCTCGTCCAGCGCGGCACGCACGGCATTCATGGTGTCCACGTCAATCAGCCCCATCAGGTCGAAACGGAAGCCGTCCATGTGGTATTCGCGCGCCCAGAACGTCACGGATTCCACGATGAACCGGCGGAACATCTTGCGTTCGGTGGCCATATCGCAGCCGCAGCCGGATCCGTTGGCCAGCGCGCCGTTGGGCTTACGGCGCAGGAAATAGTCCGGCACCGACCGCTCAAACCAATTATCGGGCGAGAACATGTGGTTGTAGACCACGTCCATGATCACTTTGATGCCGGCGTTGTGCAGCGCCTGCACCATCTGCTTCACTTCGCGGATGCGCACCGACCCGTCGAACGGATTGGTGGAATACGAGCCTTCCGGCACGTTGTAATTGACCGGATCGTACCCCCAGTTGTAGCGATCGCAGGTCTCTTCGTCCACGGAACCGAAATCGTAAATCGGCATGAGCTGCACCGCGGTGACGCCAAGTTTCTTGAGATATGCGACGCCCGTGGGAAAGTCGGGATGCCCGTCCAGAGACGTACCGTCGTCGGTGAACGCCAGGTACTTGCCCCGATGCGATTCGGGGAAACCGCCGGCGGGATCATTGCTGAAATCGCCCACATGGGTTTCCCAGACCACCGTCTGCGCAAGCGGCACGTCCGGCATATGGTCGCGGTACCAACCATCCGGATTGGTGCGGCTGAAGTCCACGACCATGCTGCGCCGGCCGTTCACACCGGCCCCGCGCGCCCACGGATCGGCGACGCGGTCCACGGAACCGCAATCGCGTTCAATCAAAAAGTCGTAATACACGCCGTGCTTGTTGTCGGCGAAATCGTACGTCCAGGAACCGTCGGATTCCGGACGCATCGTGTACTGTCCAATCAGAGCGTCGCCGCTTTCCCCCATGGAGCCACGCGAGAACAGTCTCAGGGTCACCTTCTGTGCGGAAGGAGCCCAGAGAGCGAACTGGGTGCCGGTTTCAGTAACAACGGCACCCAGCGGCCGTTCCAGACACAGCGGGAACGGTTCGGCGACGCTCGTGTTCGGCTGTGCGAAGCTGTCTACGAGCGTCATATCCTTTGCCTTTCTTTAGCCCTTCACGGAGCCCGACATGGACTCCTGATAGAAGCGCTGCATCACAATGAACAGGATGGCGATCGGAACGGAGATCACGACCGCGGCCGCGGCGAAGCGGGCAAACCAGTTCTGGATATATTCCTTCTGCAGCATGAGCCACAGGCCCAATGCCACGGTGTAGTTGGATTGCGTACGGCAGATCACCTTGGCCATGACAAAGTCGAGCCACGGGGTCAGGAAGCCGATGATGGCCTGGTAGACGATCATGGGCTTGCAGATCGGGATGATGATCTTATGGAACACCTGGAAACGGGTGCAACCGTCGAGCAGGGCGGCTTCGTCCAGCGAGGTCGGAATGGTGTCCATATAGCCCTTCATCACGTAGAAGCCAGCGCCGGAACCGGCGGAGTACACGAGAATCAACGCCACGGTAGTCATGGTGCCGCTTGACAGGCCCAAGGCCTTCAAGATGAAGTAGATGGCGGTGACGGCCATGATACCCGGGAACATGCCAAGAATCAGCACAACGTTCATGAAAGTCTTGCGCACACGGAAACGCATACGGCTCATGCAGTATGCCACAGAGAGCACGAAGATCAGAGAAATCGCACAGGTGAAGCAGGCGATGATGAACGTGGTGCCGAACATCTTCGGGAAGTCCAACACGTTGCGGTCGGTGAACAGCACCCTATAGTTGTCCAGAGTCCACTCCTTCGGGAAGAAGGAGCTGGTGTACGGGGCGGTGTTCTTATTGAACGACTCCGCGAACACCCATACGATTGGGACGAGCCAGATGACGGCCAGAATGGCCAGGAACAAGTGGGCGAACACGTCGCCGGTGATACGGCGGATCTTCTGGTCGTGCAGAAGGCCGTGGCTTTCCACTTTGGTTGCGGAATGCTTGTTGCTCATCGGAATGCCTCCTCATTCTTATAGGAGCCGGAATTGCGGTAGGTGATCAGCGAAACGATGGCCAACACGACGAAGGTCATGATGCCGATCACGGCACCGAGATTGTAATCCTGCTTGTCCACGGTCAGCTTGTACAGCCAGGTGATAAGCAAATCAGTGGAGCCTGCGGAATCGCCCAATGGCGTAGGATCGCCGCCGGACAGCAGGTAAATGACGTTGAAGTTGTTCACATTGCCCGTGAAGGTGGTGATCAGATACGGGGTGAGCACGAAGATAATGTACGGCATGGTGATCTTAGTAAAGATCTGCCACCAGTTGGCACCGTCGATCTTCGCCGCCTCATACTGATCGGCCGGAATGTTCTGCAGAATACCAGTGATCTGCATGATGGTGTACGGAATACCGACCCACAGGTTGATGACGATTACGGTGACGCGGGCCCAAGTGGCGTTGGTGAAGAACGGCAGCGGACTATCGATCCAACCCCACGTCTGCAGCATGCGGTTCACCGCACCCTGCGGCTGGAGCATGGTGTGCATGACCAGCAGAGACACGAACTGCGGAACGGCGATGGACATGGAGAAGCAGGCACGCCAGAAACCCTTGAAGTGGGTGGTCTTGCGATTGATGATCATAGCCACGAACATGCCGAGGAAGAAGTTCAGGAAGGTGGCGAAGAAAGCCCAGACCAATGTCCACACCAGCACACGTCCGAACAGTACGGCGTTAACGGTGCCGCCGCTGTTGGAGAAAACCTTGGCGAAGTTCTCAAAGCCGACCCAGTGGAACAGCACGAGGTGCTTGTGGTCATAGCTGGTGAATGCCATTGAAATCATGAAGATCAACGGCAGCACGGTGAACACGACGATGCCCAGCGTGGGCAGGAACATCAGCAGAACGTGCGCCTTGGCATCGAGCAGCTCGCGGACATCGTCCATGAAGCTCGGAGCCTTGCCGTTCTCCTCGAGCAGCACCTGGGACTTGTATGCAGAGCGCACGGACATGACCCACAGGCCGATGAAGGCAGCGGTGATAACCAGAGTGGCGACACCGTACAACAGGATGACCACGGAACGGTCAGGTTCGGTGTAGACCCAGAAGCCGTCGACCAGCTTCTTGCCGCCTGCATTGGTGCCCAAGGTCGGCAACTTGGAAAGATAGTCCACACCATTGATTGCCATGAACACGAAGTATGCGATTTCCAGCGCCAGCATGGCAATGCCCTTGACATACTGCTTGCGCACGATATCGCCAAGACCAAACACCACTGCGGAAAGCTTAGTGAACAGGTCACCACGCCGGAACGCCGCCCTTACCGTGTAAGGCGACGGAGAAACATAATCAGCACCCTGCTTCCGAAGGCGCTTCATCTCCCGTGGGGAAAGAGTTGTTGCTGTCATTTCGACTGCCCTCTCATATGGATATTGAAAGATAAAAAAAGCTTTGCTCCCGGACAAGGGGAAGGAGAATTTAAAAACCTTGCCCGGGAATGCAAAGCTCGGAGGAGGAGTGAGCCACTATGCAAAGTGGAGAGAGACACCGCGACTCGAAGCATCTCTCAAAGCTGCAGGATGGCTGGGGGGATTTGGCAGTGCCAACCACCTGCATTCTTCAGTTATTGGATTTTTAGGATTACTGATTTCACTCAGCGATCTTGCCACCGGCCTGCTTGACCCAATCCTGGTACTTGGCGGCAGCGTTGTCCTTGGTGATTTCCTTGTTGACCAGGGCCTTGCCGAAGGTTTCGGCCGGAGTCCACCAATCGTTCATGCCGGACAGACCGGACTGCAGGAGGGCGGTGTTGGCCATGGTGTCGGCCTGGGCCTTGGCTGCGATGTCGTCGGTGGTCAGGTCGGACAGGGACTTGTCGGTCGGCGGGATGGCGCGCATCTCGTAGTGCAGCTTCTGAGCTTCGGTGGAGCCGAGGTAAGCCGCGAACTGAGCGGCGGCCTTCGGGTTCTTGGCGTTCGGGTTGTAAGCAGCGGCCTTGGTGGCGGCGAAGGACTTCATCTGCTTCTTCTGGCCGTTCACGGTGAAGGTCGGCAGAGAGGTGGCGGCGTAGTTGTCACCCAGGGCCTCCTTCACGTCCTTAGCGGACCAGGTACCGGAGAACAGCACGTCGGCGGAGCCATCCTTGATGGCTGCGAGGCCGGAAGCGCCATCGTCGTTGGAGAAGTTCGGGTTGGCGACCACATCAACCAGATAAGAGGTGATATCGGCGCCGTCCTTCGGGAAGACCATGCCTGCGTCAGCATCATTGCCCTTCTCGCCGAACAGGCTCAGGCCATCATAGAAGCCGTTGATGTACCAAGAATTCTGCAGAGAGAACGCGACCTTGGCCTTGGAAAGGATGGTATCGAAGTCCTTGGCCTCATCCTCGGTGATCTTGGACTTGTTGTAGTACATGAACCACGTGTTGTCGGTGTACGGCACGCCATAGAGCTTGCCATCGGTGCCGGTGACGGAGTTGACTTCGAGGTCACCGTTCTGTTCCTTCACCTGCTTCTCAGCGTCGGTGCCCAGCTGGCCAATGGCCTTGGCGTCCATTAGAACACCCAACTGATCGGAAGCGAACATATAGACATCGGCCGCCGCGGACGGATCAGTGCTGACCTGCTTGGAAGCATCGCCTTCAGAGACCACGTCATTCTTCCACGTGATATTGTATTCCGGATGCGCCTTGGCGAAGTTCTCTTCGACCTTGCCCAGCCAGTTGGTGTCCTTGGCCTGGTCTTCCTGCGGAGCCCAGACGCTCAGGGTGATGTTCTGGGTGCCGGAGGCCTTCTTATCGCTTCCACCATTGTCGGAGCCGCCGCACGCAGCGAGCGGAACCAGCATGGCAACAGCAGCAGTAAGTCCGATTGCCTTCTTCCAATCGATCTTCATTGATCTTCCTTTCCTCACATATCCTTGTGCTCTGCAACATCTCCGGTTGGATGGTATGGACCAAAACCCTGCATACGTTCACATCATCGTTTCTCGGATGATTGCCGACCGCATTGGGGCTACCGAAAATGCATCAGTGCTTGTTAGTGTAGCACGTTTCTGCCAACGTTTGCAATTCAGCGCTATGATTGTTTCAAAGAAACACCGCAAACCGCGAAACATCAAGGAGACACACCCTCATGCCTTCCCCCGCGAAACACCCCCACCCCAAATGGCTTGCCGACGCAATTTTTTATGAAATCTATCCACAGTCCTTCGTCGACTCCAATGGCGACGGCATCGGAGACATCCCCGGAATCACTTTAAAACTGGACTACATCAAGGATCTCGGATGCAACGCGATCTGGCTCAATCCCTGTTTCGACTCGCCATTCAAAGACGCCGGCTACGACGTGCGCGACTACAAAAAGGTGGCATCACGCTACGGCACCAACGACGATCTCATTGCGTTGTTCGACGCCGCCCACCGGCGCGACATGCACGTGATCCTCGATCTCGTGCCAGGCCACACCAGCGAGGAACACGAGTGGTTCCACCGCAGTTGCAAGGCCGAACGAAACAATTATTCCGACCGCTACATCTGGACAGACTCATGGATCTCCGGTGGCGACGGACTGCCATTCATCGGCGGCGAATCGCCCCGCAACGGTACCTACATCTTGAACTTCTTCAAATGCCAGCCGGCGCTCAACTACGGTTTCGCGCACCCCGAACGTAGCTGGCAGAAGCCAGCCCTTGGTCCGGACGCGAAGGCCACTTGCGACGCGATGGTGGACGTCATGCGGTTCTGGCTTTCCCGTGGCGCAGACGGCTTTCGCGTGGATATGGCCGACAGCCTCGTCAAAAAGGACGATGAGGGCAAGCCTTACACCATCCGCACCTGGCAGTACATGTTCGCCCGGATCCGCCCGGCCTTCCCCGAAGCCGCGTTCGTTTCGGAATGGGGACGGCCAGAGGAGTCGATGGCCGCCGGCTTCGACATGGATTTCTATCTCGATTGGCGTTGGGACGGCGTTCCCAACGGCTACAACATGCTGTTGCGCAACGTGGACGACCCGTTGAGCCGCAAGGGCGACAAGAGCTATTTCAACGCCGATTCCGGCACGCCGATCAGCAAATTCCTGGACGAGTACGAGCCGCGTCTGCGCGAAGCGGAAACGGCCGACGGAAATTTTAATTTCATCACCTGCAACCACGACACCGCACGCGTGGCGCCGCGACTGTCGCAGCGCGAAATCGCCCTGGCATACTGCACGCTGTTCGCGATGCCGGGCGTGCCGTTCCTGTATTACGGCGACGAAATCGGCATGCGATACCGCGCACTGCCCGGCAAAGAAGGCGGCTACGTGCGCACCGGTTCGCGCACACCGATGCAGTGGGGTGCGAACGACGCATCCGGAGCACTTCACGTGTCCGATTCTGCAGAATCGGACACTCGGGCTGGCGATGTGACCGGTGGCAGCTACCTGCCCGCCGACCCGTCCGCCGACGCCCCGACCGTCGCCGCACAGCAGGCCGACGCCGAATCACTGTGGCATACGGTGCGCTCCATACTCCACGTCAAGGGGGAATGCGACGCCTTGCGGTCGGGGGCTACGTTCCATGCAATCGAACGCGATAGAGTGTTCGTTTTCGAGCGTTCCACCCACCTGCAGAAGCTGATCATAGCCGTCAATCCAAGCCGCGATTGCAAAGCTTTGCAGCTACCAGATGGTAGTTATCGGACGATTTTCAGCATCGGCGAAAACGAAATTAGCGGCACTTCGCTGCGTCTAGGTCTGCAAAGCTTTGCAATTCTCGAAGCCGAGTAGCAGACGAGCAATGCCCCGTTGGAATAATCGTTTGCAATGCGGAGCGCTGCGCCTTCGTATTGCAAACGATAGTCAATATGGAAAAACAATTCCGGTTATCTATATTCCTGAAATTAGAGCAAAATCGCAATATAGCAACACTCTCTTACCGCAAAACACGCTTTGAAAACGATATCATACCGTGATATAGTTATCTTTGGTGCGAATGCCACCAGCATCGAAGCTGCGGCAATCGCAAGCAATGTAGCATGTCAGCCGTCACAAACGGCGCGGAAAGAAGGGACCTATGACACAGACCCAGCAGACCGAAAGCGCAGAACGCATCGCACGGCCTCTTATCCAGCTCGCCAAGCTCAATGGCATTTCCACGTCGTATATCGACCAGCTCGGCACCTATGTGGAAATCCGCGACGAAGTGCTCGTCTCCGTATTGGCCGCACTCGGCGTGGACGCATCCAGCGACGAAGCGATCACCGCCTCCTATGCGGCGACCCAGCAGCGCATCGCAGACACACTTGTTGAGCCGACCGTCGTGAAGTTCATCGGCAAGGAAGCCGTCACGCCAATCCGCGCGAAAGGAAACGACGTGGCGCTGAAGCTGACGTTGGAAGACGGCACGGAATATGCGGGCGATCTGACCGCGTATCTGACGGGCTCGAACGCAGATGACGGCTCGCTGCAACTGACGCTGCCGGACGATATTCCCGCCGGCTACCACACGCTGGCCGTCGATGCCGGCCCGCTGCACGCCGAAGCCGCGCTGATCTGCGCACCGGCACGCATCGAACTGCCGCCAGCAGTAGCGGAAAAGCAACGTTGGGGCTGGATGGCACAGATGTATTCCATCCGTTCCGCTGAATCCTGGGGCGTGGGCGACTATGGCGATCTGAAGCTGCTGCTGTCCGACGCGGCAACGAAATCGCATGCCGATTTCATGCTTATCAACCCGATTCACGCCACCGCGCCGGTGCCGCCGCTGGAGCCGTCGCCGTATCTTCCCGAATCGCGTCGTTTTCTCAATGTGACGTACATCCGTCCGCAGGATATCGCTGAATATGCGGAACTCAACGAGGCGGACCAGGCCGAAGTGGCGCGTCTGCACGCGGAAGTCTCGCCAGCCAACGACAGTATCGAGCCGCTCGACATCAATTCCGCTTGGTGGCACAAGCGCCAGGCGCTGCAGCTTGTGTACAACGTGCCGCGTTCCGTCGAGCGTCAGGCCGCGTTCGACGCGTTCAAGGAGGCCGCGGGTCCGGATCTGCGCGCGTTCGCCGCATGGTCGGTGGCGTTCCAGGTGTGGGGCGCGCCGTGGGAAGGCACGTGGTTCAAGGACACGAACCGCGATTCGCCTGAAGTGGTGAAGCTCATGCGCGAGCACGCCGATATGGTCGATTTCGAATGCTGGCTGCAGTGGATCGCCGACGAGCAGGTGACAGCCGCGCAGAACGCCGCCCGTGACAGCGGTATGGCACTCGGCCTCATGCAGGATATGGCCGTGGGCGTGCACTCGCTCGGCGCGGACGTGTGGTGGAATCCGGAACGTTTCGCAGTAGGCAGCGTAACCGTGGGCTGCCCACCGGACTTCTACAACCAGCAGGGTCAGGATTGGGGCCAGCCGCCGTTCAATCCGAATTATCTGGCCAAAACTGGTTATGGCGTGTACCGCGAGATGGTGCACAACATGTTCTCGCACGCGGGCGCGGTGCGCATCGACCATGTACTCGGCCTATTCCGTCTGTGGTGGATTCCGCAGGGCGAAGGCGCGCGCGGTGGCGCGTACGTTACGTACGACTATGAGGCGATGATCGCGATCCTGACCATTGAAGCGTCCCGCGTGAACGGTTTGGTGGTCGGCGAGGATCTGGGCACCGTGCCTGATTACGTACGCACGGTACTCGGCGAGCACGGCCTGCTGGGCTGCATGGTGGAATGGTTCGCCCGCGTGGACGACTCCCCCAACGCCGGCGACCCGTACGCCGATCCGTCCACGTACCGCAAGTACGCGCTGGCTTCCGTCACCACGCACGACCTGCCGCCGACCGCCGGCTACCTGCAGTTCGAGCACGTCAAGCTGCGCGAACAGCTGCACCTGCTGTCCGGCCCGGTCGAGGAGTTCCAGGCTTCCGCCACCGCCGAACGCGACGCGATGATGGACCGTCTCGTGGAGTCCGGCCTGATCACGCCGGAAGTGGCGGGCGATGTGGAAGGCCACATCCAGGAAATCGTCGAGGCGATGCACAAGATGCTGCTCAAGTCGCCGTCCGTGCTGCTGCAGGCCGCGCTGGTGGATGGCGTGGGCGAGACGCGCACGCAGAACCAGCCGGGCACGTCCAGTGAATACTCCAACTGGCGTGTGCCGCTGGCAGGCCCGGACCTCAAGGTGGTGCACACCGATGAGGTGTTCGATCTGCCGCGCGTGCAATCGCTTGCCGCCATCATGAACGGCGAGAAGTAGCGTTTAGACTTACCATTCCCCTTTCCTTACAAACCAAAATTCCGGTCCTCCTTGTGGAGGGCCGGAATTTTTCATATACGCAAGGCGATTTGGGAGCAGTTAGGTTCAGCGGTCGATCAGCCCAGCAGCAGCCATACGGAGGCGTCGCTATCCAGCTTGCCGTCGTCCGTCAACGGCACGGAATTTGCGATGGCGACCGCATCGTCCGGCAGGGCGATCGGCTCGTCGCCGAAATTGGTGACGGACAGGAATCGACGGCCTTCCGTGGCCGGACGCGAGTAGGCGACCACCGTATCGCCCATGTCCAGCAGGTCGGCGGACGTGTCTCCGGTTGCCGTCAGCACCGTCTGTCGCAACTGCAACAGCTTGCGGTACAAGTGCAGCATGGAACCGTTGTCATCGGCCTCGACGTCGGCCGCGAAATCCTTGAACCAGGCCGGCTGCGGCAGGTGCGCGTCGGCGGAATCGCCCTGCTCCGGGCCGAAACCGAACGTGCCGCCGGTGATGAAGTCCGGGCTCCACGAAGCCGGTTCGCCGCAATCGGCAGCCTTCCACGGCATCGGTGCACGGCAGCCATCACGACCCTTGTCGGTGAAGTTGCGACGGGTGTTGAACGGCGTCGGATCCTCAAGACGATCCCACGGAATGTTCGCCACTTCGAACAGGCCCAGTTCCTCGCCCTGATACACGTAGGCGGAACCCGGCAGGCCCAGTTCCATCAGCGCGGCTGCGCGGGCGCGACGGGTGCCGAGCTCACGATTCTCGCGGTAGGTCTCTCCGTCACGCAACAGCCAATCGTGCGCCAGCTGGTGGTACGGAGCGTCCTTCACCTGCGGCAGACCGAAACGCGACGGACTGCGCGGCACATCGTGGTTGTTCATAACCCACGTCGTGGTGGAACCGTGCGTTTCCTCGGCGGCGCGCAAGCCGTCAGCAATGGCCGTACGGAACTCGTCGGCGAACCAGTTGGCTTCGGCGAACTCGAAATTGAACACCTGGCCGAGCTCGTCGGTGGACGCGTACAGATGCTGCGATTCGGCCTTCACCCACGCCTCGCCGACGGCGAAACGCGGCGGATTGTACTCGTTGAACACCTGACGCCATTCGCGGTAGATGTCGTGCACTTCCGGACGGTCCCACAGCGGGCTGAACGCGCCGTCCGCCGGCAGCACATGCTGCACCGCGGCCGGATCCATGTCGGCCAGCGGCACGGAATCGAGGTCCTTGGCCAAGCCGTGCGCCACGTCGATGCGGAAGCCGTCGGCGCCGTGGTCGGACCAGAATCTCAACGTTTTCTTGAATTCCTCGTGCACGTCCGGATTCTTCCAATTCAGATCCGGCTGCTCCTTGGCGAACATGTGCAGGTACCACTGTCCGTCATCGACCTGCTGCCACGCCGGGCCGCCGAACAGCGACTGCCAGTCGTTCGGCGGCAGCTCGCCGTGCTCGCCGCGGCCTTCGCGGAAGATGTAGCGGTCGCGTGCGGCCGAACCGCGGCCGGCGGCGAGCGCCTCGATGAACATCTTGTGCTTGTTGGACGTGTGGTTCGGCACGATGTCGACGATCACCTTGATGCCGGCTTCATGCGCGGCGGCGGCCATCGCGTCGAAATCGGCCATGGTGCCGAGGCGCGGGTCCACGTTGCGGTAGTCGATCACGTCGTAGCCGCCGTCGGCCAGGTCGGACGGGTAGAACGGGCTCAGCCAGATCGCGTCGATGCCGAGATTCTTCAGGTAATCCATTTTCTCGGTGACGCCGGCGATGTCTCCCAACCCGTCGCCGTTCACGTCTTTGAAGCTGCGCGGGTAGATCTGGTAGACGACGGCTTGCTTCCACCAATCGTCACGCATGTTGTTTGCTGTCACCATAACCCCTTTTGTCGTAGTCCATCGGATGCGGAGCACTGTCTCCGCTACATGAAAACGATAACATCAAGCAAAGCGAAACGCTAATGAAAACTTAATCATTGCAGCACATCAAACGTTTGACGAAAATGTGCATACTCCAGCTGTATCGAGTAGAATCGCAGAAGATTCGACTTGCATACGTTGCTATACGGATGCCATACGAAAGGCGATTATGAAGTTCCTCTCCCCCGATTCCGGCTTTATGCGCGGCCTGAGCGACGCCGTCGACGCGATCTGGATCAACATTCTGATGCTCGTCACCAGCATTCCGATCATCACGATCGGCGCGGCACTGACCGCCGGCCACGACGCCGTCCGTCGCACGCTGTCCGGCGAAGGCACGGCGACGCGCAATTATTTCAAGGCGTTCCGTTCGAATTTTGCGAAATCGACCGGCTATTGGCTGATTTTCGGCACGACCGGCACGCTGTGCGTCTACTCGTGGATCGTGCTGCAGATCACGCCGCTGCTCATTCCGAAATTCGCGTTGACGATTGTGTGGCTCATCGGTTTCGAATGGGTGTGGGCGTTGCAGGCGCGGTTCGAGAACTCGTTCTGGCGCACGCTTGGCAACGCTTTTGTGTTCGGCGTGAGCAACATCGGCCACACGTTGGCATTGGTTGCGATCGACGCGGTGTACGTGGCGCTGCTCGTGGCCAGCTGGGTTTACATGCCGCAGGGCCTGTTCCTGCTGCTCATACTGGGGTATGGCACGATGCTGATGCTGCATTCGCCGATTCTCGAGCATGTCTTCCGCAAGTACATCAGCAAGTAATTAGGCACGAAAAAAGGGACTGATTCGCATCAGTCCCTTAAATTTTTCTGGGTGAAAATCAGCCCTTCACCGCGCCGCCTTCGGCCCTGCAATTAAGGACCGCGCTACGCGCGGGCTCAACGTTACCCTCGCGGCATAGCCGCTCGGGCTGGAGCCTGGGAACAGCGCACTGCGCTGTTCCCTAAGGGCTGATCGAAGATCAGCCCTTAACGGCTCCAGCCATAACACCCTTGACGATGTACTTCTGGCAGATGAGGTAGAAGATGATGATCGGGATGATGGCCATAACTAGGCATGCCATCATGGCGCCCATATCCACGGAACCATAACCGCCCTTCAGATACTGCACCGCCACGGAAATGGTCTTGTACTTGCCCAGGTCGAGCGTCAGGTACGGCAGCAGGTAGTCGTTCCAGATCCACATGGCCTGCAGAATAGCCACGGACACAATGGACGGCTTCATGATCGGCACAACGATCTGGAAGAAGATACGCGGCACGGAAGCACCATCGATCATGGCGGATTCTTCCAGCGATTCCGGAATGCCCTTAACCACACCGGTGAAGATGAACACGGCCAGACCAGCGCCGAAGCCCAGATACACGAAGCACAGACCCCACGGGGTGTTGAGCTTGAGCATATCGGCCAGCTTGGAGAGGGTGAACATGACCATCTGGAACGGTACAATCATGTTGAACAGGAACAACGTGTACAGCAGCTTTGCAGCCCAGTTGTTCACGCGGACAATCCACCATGCGCACATCGAAGTGCACACCAGAATCAGCGCCACGGAACCGACAGTGATGAGCAGGGTCCAGCCGAAACTGGCAAAGAAGTTCGTGGTATCGAGGCCACGCGTATAGTTTTCAAGTCCAACGAACGCCTTACCGGTCGGCAGGGAGAACGCGTTACGAGAAATATACGCCTTCTGCTTGAAAGAGTTGATGATCACCAGCACGATCGGGAAGATCCACGCCAGCGAAACCACCGCGAACAGTACGGACCACAGTGCGCCGTGCTTGACTTTTTCTCCGGAGTTCATGCCTCCACCTCCTTGCTCGTGGTGAGCTTGTTCTGGATGAGCGCCACGATGGCCACCAGAATGAAGAACAGCACTGCCTTCGCTTGGCCGACGCCTTCCCAGCCCATACGGCCGTAGAACGTGCGGGTAATGTTCATTGCCAGACCTTCAGACATGTTCGACGGAGCGCCGTTGGTCAATGCAAGGTTCTGATCGTACAGCTTGAAGCCGTTGGTGACGCACAGGAACGAGCATACGGTGATAGACGGCATCATCAGCGGAATGATGATCTTGAACATGGTCTGGGTGCCGTTTGCGCCGTCCACGGAAGCCGCTTCGAGCACGTCGGTCGGCAGCGACTGCATGCCTGCGATGTAGATAATCATCATATAGCCAATCTGCTGCCAGCACACCAAGATGACCAAGCCCCAGAAGCCGTAGGTTGCGCTATACGTCAACGCGCGGCCCCAGTGAGCGAGAATGCCGTTGAGCAGCAGCATCCAGATGTAGCCCAGGATAATGCCACCGATGAGGTTCGGCATGAAGAACACCGAACGGAAGATGTTGGAGCCCTTGATGGCCTTGGTAAGCATATATGCGATGGCAAACGCAACCACATTGATCACAACCGTAGTGACAATGGTCAGCGCCGTCGAGAAACCTAACGCATGCAGGAATTCCTTATCCGCAAGTGCCTTCTGATAGTTTTTAAGTCCAATGAATTCCGAGTCAGTCACAGTTGTGAACTTGCAGAAACTCAAATACACACCCATGATGAACGGGATTACAAACCCGATGATAAATGCAGCGAACGTCGGTAGCGCAAACAGAGCCCACCACTTTCGTATCGCTTTGCCGGCCATGCTGATCATAGCTTGCCTGCTTTCTTTCCTCTCCATTCCAACACCGCAGCAACGCGGCATGGAAAACCAACTGCCCCAAATCGGCGAATCACTGCATTGTTTTTCGCCTTTTTAGTTTTTACAGTTGTTATAATAAACAGCGCGACGCGAAATGTCAAACGTTGTCATTTTTACATGTCATAAATCATATATTCTGCATCGTTGTCATAGTATTGACAGCCTGAAAGCATTGTAAATATCAGCCCCGCAACAACTGTGGCACAAATGAAAACGTTTGTAATCCAACTTTTGCAAGAGTGTTTCAATACAGTATGCTGAATATCCAGTAGTTCTACTATACAAGGGGTCACCATGAAAAGCAGCATTCAAGACGTGGCACAACTTGCGCACGTCTCCATTTCAACGGTTTCTCGCTCCTTCACACGTCCCGACCTTGTGTCGAAAGCCACGCGTGACAAAGTCATGAAAGCCGCCGACGAATTAAATTTTTCCATCTCGCGCTCCGCTGCAGCACTCAAAACCGGCCGCGCGCTACGAATCGCGGTGCTGATTTCCGGCCGACTCAATCTGTGGTTCAGTTCGTCCATCATGGAAGGACTGAACGAATCCTTCCATGATGAAGGCTACGACATCTCAATCTATCAGATGTCCAGCGCCGAGGAACGCCGCGCGTTCTTCGACATGCTGCCGGTACGCCGCAATGTCGACGCCGTAATCGTCATTTCCTTCGACATCGACAGCAACGAAATCAGGCAACTCAGGTCAGTCGATGTGCCAATCATCGGCATCAATTCGAGCTTGCCGGAAGAGCGCGGCTTCAACGCCGCCGTGCGCATCGATGACAAGCAGGGATCCGAATTGGCCGCACGCCACTTGATAACGCTTGGCCATCGCGATATCGCTTACATCCGTACCGACCGTGAAGTGACGCTGCACTTCAGCGTGCAGGGCCGTTTCGATTCGTTCATGACGTGCTGCAAGTCCAATGGCGTCGAACCGCGCGTGTTCGTTACCGACGAAGGCAAGAACAACATCAGCAAAGTCGTCACGCAGCTGCTCAGCTCGGACCACATGCCCACGGCGATTGCCTGTCAGGAAGACGGCATCGCAATTCCGCTACTGTTCCAGCTGGAACGCAACGGTTTCACAATACCGAACGACATCTCCATCATTGGCTACGACGACAGCACCTACGCTCGCGATCTCGGTTTGACCACCATCCGTCAGACACCGGTCGAGATGGCACACGAGGCGGCCCGTATGACGCTTGCCCTGATTGACAAGCAGCCGCTTGACGAGCCGTTCAAGACGTTTCCCGCACAGCTAATCGTCCGATCGACCACCGCCAGACTGCGTCACTGACGTTTGCCGCACATTGCGCACACGGCAAACGTACGAAACACAGAAAGGCCGTCATCGCAGAACATTGCGATGACGGCCTTCCGTTGTCTCCACAACCGGCTGGGGCGAAGAGAGGAAAGGAAAAATCCTCGACCTCAGCTAGCTTATTCAGTTATTGAATTGCGATTTGCAACTCATGGTGCAACACAATCTCAGTGAACAGCGTCGTACTCAGTCTTCCAACCGTCAACAAACGCGGTCTTGACGGCATCCCAGTCACCGGTACCCTGAGCGTATTCGAGGAGGGCGGAACCAAGCTTGTTCTTCCACTCTTCGGACGGCATCATGGTGAAGTTCCAAGAGACTGCGGTCTTGCCGGAGTTCTGATCATCAACAGCAGCCTGGACCAGCGGATTGTCGGACTTGACGTCGCTGAAGGACTTGAACGGGGTGGTGAAGCCCATGTCGCTGGACAGAGACTTGATGCCGGTCTTGCTGGTGACGACCCACTTCAGGAAGTCCTTGGTGGCCTTCTTGTCAGCGTCGGAAGCCTTGGAGTTGATGCACCAGTAGTTCTCGGAACCGGTGGCCAGACCCTGCTTCTCTTCGCCCTTGGCACCGATGTAGATCGGGATCATGCCAACGCTGTCAGCCTTCATGCCGGCCTTCTGCAGATCGGACCATGCCCAGGTGCCGTTCTGATAGAACACAGCCTCGCCGAGGGAGAACTCGGAGGTAGAATCATCACCGGTCTTGGAGCTCAGCTGGGTCGGCTCGGTGGTGGAGTCCTTCAGATACAAATCGAAGATGTTCTTATATTCCGGCAGGTAGGTGCCCTTGATGGTCTCCGGCTGCTTGGTGACGTTGTCATCCTTGAACTCATAGTAAAGCGGCAGGTTAGCCAAATGGGTCTTGAAACGCCAGTCGGAGCTGGAGTCGAAGCCGGCGGAGGTGAACGCGCCCTTGACACCAAGCTGGTCCTTCTTAGCCTGGATGTCATCGGCCACGGCCTTCAAGGTATCGAAGTTGTCGATGTCATCGACGCTCTTGATCTTGGCGCCGTCAGTGGCAATGTACTTGGCCAGCAGATCCTTGTTGTAGATCAGGCCATAAGTCTCCATGGCATACGGAACACCGACGACCTTATCCCCATCCTTGAGGGCGACATCCTTGTTGATAAGCTGCTTGTACGGCTCAGTATCGGACATGTCTTCGGTGTAGGACGACCAGTTCTGGTAGCCGACAGGGCCGTTGACCTGGAACAAGGTCGGAGCCTCGGACTTGGCAATCTCGGACTTCAAAGTCTGTTCGTATGTACCGGAAGCAGCGGTCTGGACCTTGACCTCAACACCAGTTTCCTTGGTGTAATCCTTGGCCAGCTTCTTCCATTCGTCGCTGGATTCCGGCTTGAAGTTAAGGAAGTACACCTTGCCCTTGCCGTTATCGGAACTTGAGCTAGAACCACCGCAAGCAGCCAACGTGCCAACAGACATTGCCGCGATAGCGACCATTCCAACTGCTGCCTTAATAGTACGATTCATCATCGAACCTTTCTCTTCCATTCCTGTTCCCAGCTTCTCGTTGGGAAACAATTTGCGGTATCGCGTCATCACGATTCCTAACAACCACTATTGTGCCGCATTTCCCCGATTTTTGCAAACGTAGGCAAAATGAATTCAAAAATCAGACGTCACACCATCGAAAGAAATCCCGAAAATCGTTTATTTTCAATACTTTTAGAGAGCATACTTTTATGCAAGCGTTTGCGACACGCCGCAGCAAAGTGGCAAGTCATGCATGCAATAAAAAGGCGGTTCCAAGGAGGGACCGCCATAATATTCAGCGATATCAAACAGTTCCGTTCGATAATTCAGCAATTCCAGTGTTCGATGACATTGTCACCTTTATATTGGCTTAATACACAATAATGCGCAGTGTCCAATCGCAGCAACCGCGCGAAATGCGGATCAACACCGAGCCATTGCGACGTCAAGATACGAAGAACGTGCGCATGCGCCACCAGCAGCACATCGTTTCCAGCGTCGAGCAACGGTTTGACCGTGGCGATCGCCTCACGTGTGCGCGCCGCAGCTTCCTCCACCGTCTCACCCGGACCGTTGTGCACGGGCACCTGCTCGCCGTTCGGCAAAGTTTCAATCCAATCGCCTTCCAACGATTCGGGAAGTGCCTGCGGACCGTCGCGCCACACATCCCAAGCGAAACCGCCCACCGCACTCACTTCCTGGCGCGTACGCCCTTCGGCACGGCCGTAATCCCATTCCGCGATTTCAGGGAGCACATCGAAATCGCCATATCCGGCCAGCTGCGCCGTCTGCTGGGCTCTGCGCAACGGACTGGCGAACATGCACCCCTGCGCGAAACCCTGGGGAAACGCCTCACGCAACCGTTCGCCGGCGGCACGAGCCTGATCGCAGCCAATGTCAGTCAACGGAATATTGGTGCGGCCGGTGTGCTGTCCGGATTCGCTCCACACGGTCTGCCCGTGACGCAGCAGCACCAAGCGGCCAGGGGTGATTGCGGAAGCGGCATTGCCTCCCAGTTGAGTTTCAGTCATGTCTCTACTCTAGCCGACGCAAGCTGCGTTTTCATCCCATTCCGCCACGTGTCCCGCACATATTCCGGCATGTTTTCCGACGCGTTACACTGGTTTCATGAGTGAAATGCCGAATATGGAATCCAGTGCGGACCGCGTGGTGGCGGCCCTGCACACCGTCGACGAGAAGGTGAATGCGATGCGCGACCAGAGACTGAACGATCCCGATTCATTTGGCGATAAGATTTTCAAGTCCGTCGTGCCCACGTTGGCCGGACTGGTGCTCGGCAAGGCGTTCGAGATGGTGTGGAAGAAAAGCGTCGGCCGCAAGGCCGTCCGTGCCGACGGTACCAAGAACGAGGCTGCGGAAGCGGCGCTCGGCATCGTATTCGCCGTGGTTTCCGCCGGTTTCGGCGCGCTCGTATCGCAACTGTCCGGCCGCGGGTCGAAGGCGATTGTGGACAGGCGGCACGCACGGCAGGCGCATCGCAAGTAAATACGTCGCAAATATCGCAAAGCAGTCTCAAGTAGATATGTTCTCACAGGGAGACGGATTTAGCCCGATTCCCTTGCAAAATCGCGCCGCGCGGACAACAATGGCGGTATGAGCAACATTCTTCATAACGCAACCGTCGACACTCTGCTGGAGCGTCGTTCCATCCGTAAATTCAAGCCGAAGCCGCTGCCGGACGACGTCGTCGAAACGTTGGAGACCGTGGCGCAGCATGCGGCGAGCAGCCAGTTCCTGAACGACTGGTCCGCCATCCGCGTCACCGAGCCAGCCGCCAAGAAGCGTCTTGCCGAAATCGGCGGGCAGCCGTATATCGCGACCGCGCCGCTGCTGTACGTGTTCGTGCTGGACGAGCATCGCAATGCCGCGATCGCCGCACGTAAGGGCGTGGAAGTGGCGTCCGACGCGTTCACTCTCAATGGCAGCTATCGTTTCACGCAGGCGCAGAACGACGCGGTTCTGGCACTGCATGCGATGGAGACGGCCGCGTACTCGCTCGGCTTGGGTTGCGTGATTCTCGGCTCGCTGCTCAACGATGTTCCCGCGCTGATCGACCTGCTGAATCTGCCCGAATACACGTACCCGGTGCTGGGCATTGCAATCGGCAAGCCCGATCAGGAGCCGGCCGTCAAGCCACGTATGCCGCGTTCCATGCAGTTCTTCGAGAACGAGTATCCAAGTAGCGATGAGAAGCTGCTGTCCGGCTTGGATTCGTTCGACGCCGAAGTGCACAAGTATTACGATTTGCGCGATACCGAACGGCCGGTGGACACGTTCAGCGACCAGATTGCGGCAAATGCGATTGACGAGGGCGTGAATGCCAAGGCCGTTGCCGTGCAGGCGAAGCGACAGGGCTTCCGTTTGGAGCGGTAGATACATGGCAGCGCTCGTATCATTGATACGAAGCTGATACAACACAAGGCCCGGTGGATTGCAATGAATCCGCCGGGCCTTGGTTTTATATGTTGCCTTGTTCTCGGTATTGTCCTGTTATGCCCTGCTATTGCTCTGCTATTACCTTCTGCGGGGCTTGTAGCCCTTCTTGCGGGAATGTGGCTTGAGCTGCTGGTTAAGCGGAACATGCATGTAGCTGGATTGTGGATCGCGATGCGTGAGATGCCAAGTACCGCAGAAATCGCAACGGTATACCCAAAGCTCAGTGCCGCGTTCGCGCCAACTCTGGTCGGCGGCCTGCTGAGCCGTTGCCTTGTCGTGATACATGATCTTGTTCGACTCGGTGCAACGTTTGGGTACGAAGTAATGCATAGTTGCCCAGTCTATAAACCCATTGCGATAAAACGCTTGCGCCCTACTTGTGTTCAGGGATAAAAAAAGGTTCCTGGAGCGACGCCCGCCGGGAAGCCCGGAAAGAGAGCATGAAAAAAGGGACCTCCCGGGAGCCAAAGGCTCGACCGGGAGGCCCGATACGTTTGAAGCGGCGGCGTGCTACTCTCCCACACCCTCTCGAGTGCAGTACCATC
>NZ_CAUERC010000005.1:0-125089 GCF_959020155.1 uncultured Bifidobacterium sp. | reverse complement strand
ATTGACTATAAAGAAGTAGTACAAATACGCTCTTGAGTTCTCAAACCACCACCGCACCAGCAAGCCGCCCCAAACTCAAGGAGCGAGGCCGCCGTGCTGAGCAGCAAGAGATAAACTTACACGAGAACCCGCAATCGCGCAACCCGCAGGGCGCAATGAAGCACGGAACCGTTGGAAATCCAACGTTCCATCGGCGTGTCGAAAACGAGCCAAACGCGACCTGAAACCGTCGATGACACCATCATAGGACACTAAAACCACGGTCAGGTGAACGCGAAAACAACAACACACGGCGTGTCGGAATCGCAAAGCCAAATGCGGATGAAGCGAAGACGCGAACAATGCAGCCATCTGCGCTATGAACGCGATATGAGATCCATAGCCTGACAACCGCACCAATGCAATATCAGGAAATACAGCGCCAAGAAAAAGCAGCACACGGATCCGAACGAAGGCAATGAGATACAAAAGCCGGGAGGCTCCATGTTCCACGGAGACTCCCGGCTTGGTATTCAATTATTGGTTTTCAGTTATCAGCCAATCACTCGGCCTGAGCGGGCTCTGCAGCCGGCTCAATCGTGGCGACGGCCTTCTTGCGGCTCAGGTAGCGCTTGATGGTCAGGAACTCCAGACCGATCACGAGCACCGCAACCACGCCCCAAGCCACGTACATGGCGGTCTTCCAGATCGGGGTGGCGACCTTCGGCTCGCCATTCGCGTACTGCCAGCTGTTGGCGGCGGTGTACAGAATGTTGTGCGCGGCCTGACGCATCGCCTTCACGGAGGTGGCGGACTTATCGGTGATGTGGTTGGTGATCTTCGTGGTGGCGAGCATCGAGTCGTTGCCCGCACGCACTTCCTGATCGGCGTTCTGGTAGCCGTAGCCGCCGAAGTAATCGGTCAGGACGAAGCCCTTGAAGCCCCACTCGTCACGCAGCACGGTCTGCAGCAGGTTGCTGGAAGCGCCGGCGTAGGTGTAGCCGATGTAGTTGAAGGAGCTCATCACGGCCTGGGCGCCGCCTTCCTTCACGCTCATCTCGAACGGCTTCAGATAGGTTTCACGGATGGACTGCTCGTTGGCCCACGTGCACACCATGTTGGTGCGGTTGGTCTCCTGGTCGTTGAGTGCGAAGTGCTTCATGAAGGAGTACACGCCCTTGGACTTGGCGCCGGCGATTTCGTTGGAGGCCATCGCACCGGAGAGCAGGGAGTCCTCGGAGAAGTACTCGAAGGTACGACCGGAGAATGCCGAACGGTGGATGTTCATGGCCGGAGCGTACCAACCAGCCACGTGCATGTCGTGAGCCATGTCGCCGATCATCTCACCGAACTGCTTGGCGAGATCACGGTTCCAGGTGCAGGCGAACGCGGTGGAGGCCGGGAAGCCGATGGAGCCAACACCGGTGAAGTTGTTGTTCAGCGAGGCCGGGCCGTCGGCGTCGGTCAGCTGGATCTTGCCGACGGACTTCACAGCCGGAGTGCCGTAACCACCATTGGCGATCAGGTTGTCCATATCGTCGAAGGTGAGCTGGTCGAGCAGCTTGTCCCAATCGGCGTCGTCATAATCCTTGCCATACATCTGGTACAGCTTCAGGCCATTCTTGGCATCGGTGGTCGGCATCTCGTCCGAATCGTTGTCATACTTCTTCGGATCGTAGTTGCTGTTGTTGGTGAACTCGGCCTTGGCTTCGTCGCTCATCGAGAAGTTGGTCGGAGCGGCGGTGGCCTTGGCATAGTTCGCGAAGTGGCCCGCGCGAGACAGGTACGTCACGTCGCCGGCGGCGTAATCGAACTCGTTGGTGGCGGCCACGGCATCGCCGTTATGGGTGTTCGAGTCGGAATTGTAGGTGACGGTGTCCTTCACGGTGACCTTCTGATGGTCGATCACGTGGTGCGAATCGGACTGGATGGAGATGTCGTAATCGCCCTGCTCCAGCACGTACGCCTTAGCGTCCTTCTGGTCGTAGGAGGCCATGTCGTCATCGTCGAACTCGATCTTCACGATCTGGGAAGCGCCCGGCTCGAGCTTCTTGGTCTTTTCGAACGCAACCAGGTTCTTGGATGCCTTCTCGATGCCACCATCGGTGTACGGCGGGTTGTAGTAGACCTCGACCACGTCCTTGCCGGCCTTGTCGCCCGTGTTGGTGACGGTCACATCGAACGAGATCTTGCCGTTCTTGTAGGAGACCTTGCCCATCTCCTGCTTGAACGTCGTGTAGGACAGGCCGTAGCCGAACGGGAACATGACGGTGTCGTCGTAGTTGATCAGACCTTCGTCGGCGGCGGTCTCATAGAACTTGTAGCCAACGTAGATGCCTTCGACGTAGTTGACGAACGTCGGGGTCACCGTGACCTTGTCGCCACTGAAGCCCATGTAGGAAGCAGCGAGATCATCCGCATTGTCGTAAGTGAACTTGCCGTTCGTGCCGACGGACGAAGCGTTGCCGGCGGCGGTGCCATCGGTGTTGTTGAACACAGCGGTCTTGGTCAGGTCCTTCACGAACGTGTCGGAGGTCTTGCCGGACGGATTCACATCGCCGGCGAGCACCTCACCCAGTGCGGAGAAGCCGGTCTGGCCGGCCGGCGGGCACCACAGCACGGACTTGATCTGCGGATACTGGGACAGGAAGTCGAACTGGAACGCGTTGGCGCCGTTGTAGACGAGCGTCACCTTCTTGAAGTTCTTGGTGACCAGGTCGATCATGTCGCGCTCGGTCTGGGACAGCTGCAGGAAGTGCTCGCCATCCTTGAAATCTTCGTAGTCCTTGGAATTGTTGTTGTAGGTGATGCCCTTCGCCTTCATGTTCGTCGGCAGGTCAGCGCCTTCGCCGCCGACGCGGGTGATGGTGATGACGGCTTCGTCGGAGAAGTCCTTGGCGTCGGAGATCAGCTTGTCGGAATACTGCTTGGCCGGAACCTCAGGCAGGGTCCAATCCTGCGACCACATGGCCACGACCGGGCGGTCCTTGCGGTAGTCGGTGTACAGCTTGGTCAGCTCGGAATTGGTTTCGATGCCGGCCTGCTTCATGCCGTCAAGCATGGAAACGGTCTCGTACTGGTCGGACATGGAGCCGGAGCCGGTGCCGCCGTAAACCGGGTTGGTGGAGCCCCAACCGAACACGTTGACCTTCTTGTTGGACAGCGGCAGGTTGGAATCGTCGTTTTTCAGCATGGTGATGGCTTCCGACTGCACTTCCTTGGCCAGCTCGTTGGCTTTGGAAACGGTGGTGTCGGACAGCATGTACTTGGTGGTGGTCGCGTTGTTGAGCAGCGTGGAAAGCGGACCGGTCAGCATCATGGACACGGCCACGACGATGCCGACAAGCGCCACCAGCCAGGATTCGGAATGGACGATCTTACGAGTCGCCACTTCCTTGACCGTCTTCTTGTTGACGGCAAAAGTGATAATCAGCGCGAGCGCGAACAGCACGCCAATCGCAATAAGGTACGGCGTCAATGAGCCGATGACGTTCATAACGTCAGCCATGTTGATTTGCAGCATGGTCTGCCTCCTCCTTGATTCTCATAACCAAACGACACGTAGGCTCCGATGCCTTTATCGGAACCGCGAAACCATTCAACACTGCCCCGCATCTCATGGTTTCGGTGAAGTGGCTGCAGATGCGTGCGGCAAGTGAAGACACTTCTTCATGTCGATGATTCGATTTCATCAGACTTCAACGTGCGGCACATGGCGTTTTCCCCAGCCTGTCAATTCGCGTGCATAATCTGCACGCCAAGTACCATGGGTGGCATGAGCGACTTAAGCGCATTGAATCTGGAAGCAGGCAGCCTGGTTGGCGGCTACACGTTGATTTCCCGGCTTGGTTCGGGTGCCATGGGCTCGGTATGGCGTGTGCGGGACGATGGCGGCCATCAATATGCGATGAAGATTTTGCGCGATTCCCTCTCCGACGACGATTCCCCGCAGCAGCAGCGCGACGAGTTGACCGCACGCGAGCGCCTGCGCAGGGAGGCGATGGCGTTGCAGAAGGTGCGGCATCCGGGCGTGTGCGGCATTGTGGATATGGAACTTGACGACGCGTTGGCTTTTATTGTGACCGAGTTGATCGAAGGCAAGAATCTGCGTGAGGATGTGCGCGTCAATGGCCGATATGTGGGCGACGATTTGGAACGGCTGGCACGCAAGCTGATTGAGGCGGTGCGTGCCGTGCATGCGTCCGGCATCGTGCACCGCGATATCAAGCCGACGAATGTGATGGTGTCGAGCACCGGCCCGGTATTGGTGGATTTCGGCATCGCTATGGGCGAAGGCGAAAGCCATGTGACGCGTACCGGTCTGGTGATGGGCACGCCGGGGTTCATCGCGCCGGAAATCATTGATGGCGCGGAATCGGATGAAATGACCGATTGGTGGTCGGTGGCGAGCGTATTGGCGTTCGCCGCTACGGGTGAGCCGGTGTTCGGCACGAAGCCGATGATGACCGTGTTGGAACGTGCGGCGGCAGGCAGCGCCAATCTTGCGGGACTTCCTGCGGGCACGATGGCCGCGTTCCGTTCGGCGCTTAATCCGGATCGGACGAAGCGGTGCACGCCGGACGATTTGCTGCAGGCGATCGCCGTGGATGCGTTGAATCCGCAGGCGTGGGTTGCGGCCGACAATGGTGGCGCAGCGGATGGCGATACGGAGGCGATGCCCCCTTTTGTTGAATCGCCCGACAATCCGCGCACGTTGTGGCGATTGCAGGACGATATAACCGGCGAAAACGCCATCGGCACGCGCACGATGCCAAGGCTCAGCGAAGCAACGCAGGCGATCGGGCAGCCCGATGTGAGCGCAACTCAAGTAATCGGGAAACAAGTGACCAGCCAATCCGACGCGAGCGCAACGCAGGTGATCGCACCTGTTGACGATGCCGAGACCAGCGTGCTTTCCGACGCACTTCCCAACGTGGACAGCACGCGCACGATGCCGCAATCGCAAGGCACGCGGGCGATGCCGACAGGCACGCAGGTAATGCCGCAATCCATGCCGTCAACACAAATGCTGCCGGCCCAGAACGCATGGAATCCAGCGGAAGCGCCGACGCAAGTCGACCCGACCATCAAACCCGCGTTGCAACGCATCGCCATGCGGCAGCCACCGTCCGTCATACCGCAGGCCACGGTGGCCGCGGCGCAGCAATCGCCCGCAATGTCATTCCCGCCGGTACCCGGTATGGATGGGCCGAACGTTGCGGAAGCACCCAATCCCGCCGATGTGAAGCGTGGCGCGATGTTGGGCCGGGGCATGCTCCCCTGCGCGCTGATGGCGATTCCCGTGGCCGTCTGTGGACTGTTCTCACTGTGGACGGCGATGGCAGCCGCGTTGCTGTTCGCCTGTGCGCTGGCCACCATCGGATTCAACACGGAGGCGCAGCTCGAGCGCGAAGGCAAACGTGGCGGCGAGAAGAAAAGTTCCGACTGGCTGCTGCGATTGGCGGGACTGCCCTGGCACATCGTGAAGGGCTTCGGCGTCGCCATCGTGCGGACGCTGATCATGTTGGCCGTGGCCGCGCTGGGTTTGTCGCTCACCACGGTCGTGCTGCAGCTTCCGTATGCCGTGATGGATACGTGGATATTTGGATTGACGATTCCGATGCCGACGCTGCTTGGCGGTCCGCTTTCCGAAAGCGGGCTGGCGCAGGCTGCGTTCTGCGCGATCGGCTGGCTTGTGGCCGTGGCCGCTCCGGGCGCGATCGTACTGCGATTGGGCGGCGGCGCACTGCGTAAACAGCCGTATCTGCGCCACTTGAGCGAGCTGCCGACGCAATCGCAAGGCAATACGGAATTCCCGGCGAATCGATAGCAAGGCATCGCTAGTATGGTGCCCAGCATAACAACGTAAGGTCGAAAGGAATATCGATGGCCCAGAACAGCAAGGATGCGCAGAAGCGTACCAGCCGCGCCGAGCGTAGGGCCGCTGAGGCCGCGGCGATGAAGGCGCGCGCCGAGCAGATGGAGAAGGAACGCAAGCAGCAGACGATCATCGGCGGCATCGTGGTGGCGGTGCTGGTGATTCTGGTGGCGATCGGCGCGTTCACCGTGTACCACAACATGCATAAGAAGGCCGAAACGAGGGCTTCCACCGAAACCGTGCAGGAAGCGTACACGGCGTTGCAGAAAGTGAAGAACACTCCGAAGCTCGTCGATAAGAAGGGCGGCCTGCTGATTTCCAAGAACGGCTACGGCAAGGCTGTGGAGGGCGCGCCGACCGTCGAGCTCTACATGGATTTCCTGTGCCCGGGCTGCGGCAACCTGCACCGCCAGTTGGACGCCGACCTGCAGAAGATGGTCGATGCCGGCCAGATCAATCTGGACCTGCATTTCATGGCGTTCATGGACCGTTGGTCCACCGACGAGTATTCCAGTCGCGCGGCGAACGCGGCCATCTACCTGGCCGAGCATGACAGCGACCCGAACCATCTGATCTCCTTCCTAGAGAAGGTCTACGCCGAGGATTTCCAGCCGGAGGAAGGCTCCGCATACAAGTCGGTGAGCGACGCCAAGATCAAGGAGCAGATGATCGCCGCGGGTGTTTCCAAGGATGTTGCGGACAAGGCGTTTGGCCGCGATTATCAGGAATGGCTTGATGCGATCGACACTTACACGCCGAAGCGTTCCGAACTGTGGCATCAGTCCGGCAGCTACAAGGGCAGCATGACCACGCCGACCGTGATCATCAACGGCAAGTATTGGGATATGGACCAGCTGACCACCGCCCAGACGACGGTTAAGGACGGTCTGTTGGAATCGATCGGCCTGAAGGACAGCGAAGTCGGCGTTGCCGGCAAGATGCCGTCCATCGGAGCCAAGAAGGGGCCGATTCCCGTCACCACGGGCGAATAACCCCTTACGGGCAGCCGGCGCGTCTCAACCCGCAATGCTAAGTTGACTGCGGTGGAAGCGCTGGTTATGCTATTCATCGTTCCTCTGTTGTTTTCATAGCAAAAGAGGACATGCCTCCTTAGCTCAGATGGCCAGAGCGGCCGCCTTGTAAGCGGCAGGTCGTCGGTTCGATCCCGACAGGAGGCTCGAACCCGTATGACGGGCTTGGACCTCTTACCATGGGTAAGTGCTCCAGAAGTCTTCCCCCAACTTGAGACTTCTGGCAAAGCGGACGAGGCGTCCCCCAACCTGTCTCGTCCGACCGGGGGCAGGACATCCCCTTCTCTCCTGCCCCCTTTTTATTTTTCGCTTTTCGCACCTGCTTTCAAAAATGTGGCGGTATGGATAAAACCATCGGAAAGCACGGCGACCGTTCCAGCTGAGCCGTTACAATAACGGCGTTGTAGGCAGCGCTGAAAAGAGGATAAATGACGAGAAGGTGGACCCCTCGGAGATTCGTGACGCTTCGTCGTGTCCGCGTCATGGCATGCGTGGCCTCATTGACTTTGACTTCGGCGTTGGCGTTTGGTGTGGGCGCGCGCAAATCCGTGGCGTTGACCGTCAATGGGGAGACCACCACGGTGACCACATATGCGATGAGCGTGGACCGTCTGCTGCAGGAGCAGGGCGTGAAAGTCAAAACGCACGACCTGGTGGAATCGACCAGCCCGACCAGCATGCTGAAGAACCATGATGTGGTGAACGTGCAGAGCGCGTACCAGACCACCATCACCATCGACGGCCAGGAAGTGCCGTTCTGGACGGTCGCGTCCAGCGCCGAGCAGTTGCTGGACTTCTTCAACCAAAACGAAACCGAAGCGGCGAAAATCACCGTCAATATCAGCAACGTCTACAACAAGCTCACCGGCGGTCTCATCATCAACCAGAAGGGGCCCGTCACCGTCATCTCGGACGGGAAAAGCTCGGTGGCGCCGAACGGCAAGCTGCCCGCTGCCTCCATTCTTGACGCCAAAGGCATCACGTTGGGCAAGGAGGATCGCGTCAGTGTCGAAAAGGACGGCAAGACGACCATTCTGCGCGTCCGCCGCGTGACGCATGGTGAGGAGACCCGCACGAAGGAAGTGCCGTTCGGCACGCAGACCATCATCGACCCGAACCTGCAGCCGGGCGAAGTCACGGTACGGCAGGAAGGCGAAAACGGCGAAATCCAGCAGACGTACGCCGTCACCTACGTGGATGGCGTGAAGGAAAGCGAGACGCTGACCGGAGAGAAGACCACGAAAATCGCCATCGACAAAGTCATTGCGGTCGGACCGGAAAAAACTACGGACGATACCGACAAGTCCGACAAATCCGACAACAGCGGCAACGGCAACAGCAACGGCGATAACGGCGATTCCGGCAAGACGGACGACGGCAAGAACGACTCGGGTAAGAACGACTCGAATAAAAACGACAATAAGTCCGATTCGAACAAGTCCGATTCCGACAAAACCGATTCGAACAAGTCGGATTCCTCGGATAAGAACAATTCGAACAACAACTCGAATAACAATTCCAACAACACCAAGAAGGACGATCCGGCACCGACCCCCACACCAACCCCTGCACCGCAGCCGACTCCCGCACCCCAGCCCAAACCGCAGCCCACGCCGCAGCCGAGCAATCCTTCCGCAGGCTGCCGCTTGTACCATCCTTCCGCGGCACAGGCACAGGCCTACGCTTCCGGCGCGGCGGCGCAGCGCGGCTGGACCGGCCAGAACTGGACGGATCTGGTCAAACTCTGGAATCGCGAATCCGGATGGAGCTGGAGCGCGGAAAACGTGTATTCGGGCGCATACGGTATTCCACAAGCGTTGCCGGGCAGCAAAATGGCCACGTTCGGCGCGAATTGGAAGGACGATGCCGCCGTGCAGATCGACTGGGGTCTGAGCTACATCGCACAGCGGTACGGCAGCCCGTCCGCGGCGTGGCAGCACTCCGAACAGACCGGATGGTACTGATCCGGCTAATCGCCAACGATTTTCGTACCGGCATGAACGGATAATGAGGGAATGACAGAAGAGGGAATGACGGAAAACGTGAACGAGCATACGCAGGGCCATTTGCTGGGGGCGGCCGACATCCGACGCATCGCCGCCGACGCGGGTATCAGCCCGACGAAGAAATTCGGGCAGAATTTCGTGATTGATCCGGGAACCGTGCGTCGCATCGTGCGCGAGGCCGGCGTGACCGCCGACGACCATGTGCTGGAAGTCGGTCCCGGACTGGGTTCGCTGACGCTGGCGATTCTGGAAACCGGCGCCACGATGACGGCTGTGGAAATCGACCCGCCGGTCGCCGAACGCCTGCCGAAAACCATCGCCGAATTCATGCCGGACGCCGTGGACCGCTTCCGTGTGGTCAACCGCGACGCACTTACCGTCAATCCGGAGAATCTGCCCGATTTCAAGGATGACGATTCCTTCACGCTGGTGGCCAATCTGCCGTACAACGTGGCCACGCCGATTCTGCTCACCCTGTTGGAACGTTTCGACAATCTGGGCACCTTCCTGGTGATGGTGCAGAAGGAAGTGGCGGACCGTTTAAGCGAGAAGCCCGGTTCGAAGATCTACGGCACGCCGAGCGTGAAGCTCGCATGGTACGGCACCGCGGAACGCGTGGGCGTCATCGGCCGCAACGTGTTCTGGCCGGCCCCGAACGTCGATTCCGCGCTGGTGCTGTTCAAGCGCTACCCGGGCGGTCACACCCCCGCCGCGGACAATGCGGACGATTCCGTGGTGGATCGCGAAACCGTGTTCCGTTTGATCGACGCGGCTTTCGGGCAGCGCCGCAAGACCCTGCACGCCGCATTGAAGAAAATCGTGCCGTCCGAAGCGTTCGAGAAGGCCGGCATCGACCCGACCCGTCGTGGCGAGACGCTCACCATCGACGAATTCGTGGCGTTGGCACGCGCATTGGATGAGGTGTTCGCGTCATGAGCACCATTGATTCGCCCGCCATCGGAACGGCCACCATCAACGCCGTGAGCGTGGACTGCCCGGCGAAAACGAATCTGACCCTGCATGTGGGCCCGTCGCATGCCGAATGGGGCGGCCGTCATGAACTCGACACCATCTATTGCGCGGTCGGCGTATACGACACCGTCACCGCCACGCGCAAAGCGCCGGGAAGCGGCTTCTCGCTGAATCTCGAGGGCGCGTATCTGGGCGACCTGGCCTCTTCCGGCAGCGATATGCGCCGCAACCACGCCGTGCTGGCATTGTTCGCCATGGCCGAAGCGAGCGGCCATGAGCCGGACGTGGCGTTGAACATCGACAAGCGCATCCCCGTCGGCGCGGGCATGGCCGGCGGTTCCGCCGATGCGGCGGCGACGATTCTGGCATTGAACACGTTGTGGGATCTCGATTGGCCGATCGAACGCCTGCAGGAAGTCGCGGCCACGCTGGGCGCGGACATGCCGTTCTGTCTGACCGGCGGTTACGCGCGCGGCACCGGTTTCGGCGAACGCATCGAACAGCTTGATGACGATGGCGATATCGTACGCGATCTTACGGAACGTGGGTTTACCGGCCATCTGCTGGTCGGCGCATACCGTGCGGAACTGCGCACGCCGGAAGTGTATGCCACATTCGATCAGATCGGTGCCGGCGATGGCGATGAGAACCACCTGCAGAAGGCGGCGGTCTCCCTGCATCCGCGTAGCGGACAGGCGATCGAGGAAGCCTTGCGTGCGGGAGCCAGCCAGGCGTTCGTCTCCGGTTCCGGCCCGTCCGTCATCGCGTTCGTGCCGACGGAGGATGCGGCGGACGCCGTACAGCGGGCATGGCAGGACAGCCGTTGCGTCGATCGCATCATCGCCACGAACGCCCCAGCCCGACCGATTGTGCATATCACCGCATGACACATATCACCGCATGACAGTAAAGTTGATGGCAATTGGTTTGTTCAAAAGGAATTCGTAAATGACCCAGGCTAACGACGAGCGCGCCGCGCGCAAAGAGTACATTCGCCGCCGTCAGAAGACGGTGTTCAGCATCGTCGGAGCCGTCATGGTGGTCGCCATGGTGGTGTCCCTGCTGTTCTTTTTCCATGTCGGAGGCCTGGGCAACGTCAAGTCGGCCGCCGTACAGCCGAACTACGGCCAGCAGGCACCGTGCCCCATCAAGGAAGCCGACGGCAACAAGGCCAAGTATGTGGAGAATCGCAACATCACGCTGCGTGTGCTCAACGGCACGAAGTTCTCCGGCTTCGCCAAGGCGGTGAGCGACGCGTTGCAGAACCGCGAGTTCAACCCCCAGACGCCGGACAACTACACCAAGAAGGTGGATCGCACGATGATCGTCTTCGGCAAGAACGGCGTGAATCAGGCGTACACCGTGGCAAGCAATTTCACCGATGCCATGCTGGTTATGGACGACCGTCAGGACCAGCTGATCGACGTCATCGTGGGCGCCACATTCGACAATCTGCAGGATACGAAGAAGGTTCCCGCCGCAGGCAAGGCGATCACCGGCATCCAGGGCTGCGTCGCGGTGGACAAGATGACCGACCTGCCCAAGGCGCCCGAACATGATGCGGTGAATCCGCAAAGCTGACCGCCAATCGAAATCGATATAGGCAATATGAAAAACCCGCGCTCCCCCAATCGGGAACGCGGGTTTTCGTATTCGAGCTGTTCCAAGCACACTGTTCCATGCATGCGGCGAAACCACCGCATGTCAATCGCTATTCGCCCTGCTCCTTGTACCAGCGTTCCAGCTCGGCAACGGCCACGTCACGCTCCACCGGACCGTTATCGAGGCGGTATTCCAGCATGTGCTTGTACGCCTTGCCGACCATCGGGCCTGGTTCGATGCTTAGCAGCTGCATGATCTCGTCGCCGTTGAGGTCAGGACGGATCGCGTCGAAGTCTTCCTTTTCTTTCAGGTCGCGCACACGCTGTTCCATCTCGTCCATGGCCGCCGAGAACATCATGGCCTTGCGCTTGTTCTGTGTGGTCGTGTCGGCGCGCGTAAGGCGGTTCAGACGCTCGTACAGCGGGCCAGCGTCCTTGACGTAGCGGCGGACCGCGGAATCCGTCCACGGCTCCTCCACGTAGCCGTGGAAGCGCAGATGCAGGTTGACCAGCTCGCTGACGTCCTCGACCATGTGGTGGTCGAAATGCAGTGCCTTCAAACGCTTGCGCGTCATCTTCGCGCCGACGGCGTCATGACGGTGGAAGCTCACCTTGCCGCCCGCTTCGAAACGACGGGTCTTCGGCTTGCCGATGTCGTGCAGCAGAGCCGCCAGACGCAGCGTCAGGTCCGGGGCCGGCACCGGACCGTCGGAACCGGTTTCGAGGGCGACGGCGCGTTCGATGACGATCATGGTGTGTTCGAACACGTCCTTATGGCGATGGTGCTCGTCGATTTCCAGCTGCAGCGCGGGAATTTCCGGCAGCACGATGTCGGCAAGACCGGAATCGACCAACGCTTCGATGCCGGCGCGCGGGCGATCGGACAGCAGCAGCTTGACCAGTTCGTCGCGCACACGTTCGGCGGAGACGATTTCGATGCGATCGACCATGTCGGACAGCGCTTCGGCGGTTTCCGGCTCGATGCGGAAGCCGAGCTGCGCCACGAAACGCACGGCGCGCATCATGCGCAACGGATCGTCGTCGAACGACTGCCGCGGATCGACGGGGGTACGCAGCACGCCTTTGGCCAAATCGTTCGCACCGCCGAACGGATCGACGAATTCGAGTTCCGGAACACGCAACGCCATCGCGTTGACGGTGAAATCGCGGCGGGAAAGATCGCCTTCCAGCGTGTCGCCGTAATTGACTTCCGGCTTGCGCGAGTCGGGGTCGTACGTGTCGGAACGGTAGGTGGTCACCTCCACTTTCACCTCGGTGCCGTCCTCACGCCTGCGCATCGCGCCGAGCGTGCCGAATTTGCGGCCCATATCCCAGAAGCCATCATGCCCAAAACGGCGCAGAATATGCTCAAACTGCTCGGGACGCGCCGATGTGCAGAAATCCAAATCATGCGATTTGCGATGCAGCAGCAGGTCGCGGACAGGACCCCCGACCAGTGCCAGTTCGTAGCCTTCCGCAGCAAACATACGTCCTAATTCAATGGCCTCTGGCCACACTTCGAAGTTCACGCCATACCTTTCAGCACCACAAGTTTTCCGTTTACCAGCATACCGTTACCCCACCTGCACACAGAATTGAGTATGGTTGGAATCATGATTACGCCCGCAGACCTTGCACGCATGCTTGCCCATGCTGCGGACGACCATGCCCAAAATCCGCTGGAACCGGACGAACTGCTGTACACATCGCAGTCGGTTTCGCTGCAGCAGCTGCAACAACTACAGCAATTGCAGCAGCGCACGATCATCACGCCGAGCGCGCCTACGCCGGCGATGATGCCGCGCCGGCGCACCGCGGATGGTCCGACCACGTTCGCATCGCTTGACGCGCAGGAGCTGCCGGTGGTGCGCGAGTATTCGGCGGGCGGGCTGGTGTTCGACGACAAGGGTCGCGTGGCGATCATCGCACGTCATTCACGCAGCGGGCATTTGGAATGGTGCCTGCCGAAGGGACATATCGAAAAAGGCGAAACGCCGCAGCAGACGGCCGTGCGCGAAGTGCATGAGGAAACCGGCATTCTGGGCGAGGTGGTCGATTCCATCGCCACCATCGACTATTGGTTCACCGGTACCAGCCAACGCGTGCACAAGCTGGTGCACCACTTCGCGTTGCGGCAGATCGGCGGCGAGCTGACCGTCGAAGGCGATCCCGACCATGAGGCCGAAGACGCCATTTGGGTGGATTTTGCTGATTTGGACGATGTGCTGAGCTATCCGAACGAACGGAAGATAGCATGGTTGTACGCAAGGAAACTCAACAGACAGGCGTAATAGTGAATCAATCCGCACAACGGCACGTTTCGCGTGGCCTTCGCGCGTTATCATCCATCCTCGCCATGGTATTGACCATGGCGTTGATGTTGTTATACGCACCCACGCCATCGGCAAGGGCCATGGAATCGACCACATCGGCGGAGTCGACGGACGGTATGTTGTCCATCAACTCTTCCACGGCCGTATTGACGGACACCTCCGGATACCATCTGAACGCCACGGTGACCAACACGACCGGACAGGAGATTCCCGCGGGAACGCTGACGCTGGCCATGAACGCCTTCTACACGTTCGTTTCGCGCAACGACATCCAGGATTGGTCTGAAGGCAACGGGCGAATCCCCACCCCGCAATCCGTGGGACAGGCCGATGTGCCCGCGTTGCAGCCGGGAGCCAGCGCCAACGTGAGCATCGACGCGGACGCCCATCAGGAATCGCTCGCGGCCATCAACTCTTGGGGGCCGAAGCCGGTGCTGCTGAGCTATTCCGCCAACGGAACCCCCCTTGCTCAATCGCATACGTTCGTGACGCGCACCGGCGCGGGACTCCACACGCCCAGCACGCCGGCGCTGCACATCACCGTCGCCCAGCCGCTGGCCGCCAACGGGTGGACCACCGACAGCAAGCTGCTTGGACAGCTGGTCGATGAAGGGGGTATTTCCTCCTCGAAACTGGCGAAAATCGCCATGCCCAGCAAGGATGACGACGCACGGCTCAAATCGTTGCAGCAGACCTTCGCCAAGCACGACATGCTGCAGGTCGTAGGAGATCCGACCTACCTGCAGGCGATGGCGATGCCAACGCGGGTCGACGGCATCACCCAGCCCGCATTGTTCGACATAACCGCCTACAGCGCCATGAACAACGCTCCGGCCTACAGCGCAGCCGGTATCAACGACCGTCAATGGTCCGCAGCCAAAGCCCGGAAAACCTATCAATCGGCATTGGGTGACAGCAACGCGGACATCACCGCATACGCGTGGCAGGGCAACGGCAATTGGACCCTACAAGCGTTGACGAAGGCCCGCCAGCAGGGGTACGGCACCGTCATCGCCACGCATGACTTCGAAGAGGACGATGCGGCTACCGTACGTACCGGCAAGACGGTGGTCTCCACCGACGCCGGGGACGTCACCGTGCTTTCCGCGCAGAATGTGCTTTCCGGCCTGGCCCAAGGCAAGGCGACCAGTGACGATGCCAACGCCGACAGCGAGGGAACCACGGCCGGCAGATTGGCGCGATTCGTCGCGCAAAGCGCGTTCTACCAGATGGAACAGCCTTATGCGGAACGCAACCTGCTGGTCTGTCTGAACGAGGATTCCGACCCCAGTGTTGTAGACGCGCTGATGAGCGACATCGAGCAGTCGCCGTGGCTGAACCTCACTGACCTTGCCACGTTGAAGGATGCCGACATCTCCGAAGATGCGGCCAGCATGTCAACCGATCTTCCCCAAACGGACGGCCTTACCGATAGCATGCGCAGCGACGTCCAGCAGACTCTGAGCGCGCTGGCGAACTCATCGAGCAACATCAAACGTTTCAATACGTCGATCCTCGTCAAGCCGAACGGAAAAGACGAATCCGACGTCAACATCTGGAGCAGGCAGCTGACGAACGCCCACACCATCATGGCCCTGCACGCGTTGGGCGGCGAAAGCCCTTCCAGAAGCACGATGGCGGAAGGCGCGAACCAGCTCGCGGCCCTGCTGATCAACGGTGTGGCGATCACGCCGACGGAAAGCGTGAACGTGGTCAGCGAAACCGCGAAAATGCCGGTGACCATCAGCAACAGCCACCCGTACCCGGTAAAGGTGAAGGTCTCGTCGCTGACCGATTCCATGCAGATCGTCACGTCCCGATTCGACACCGTGCAGGTGCCGCCCCACGGCGAGGCACAGGTGGCGTTCACCATCCGTGTGTCCACGTCCGGCACCGCCAACGCCACCATCAGCCTGTTCGACAGGAATGGTGCAGCGTTTGGAGCCACGCAGGTCACCCACATCACCAGCGCGCTGCAGATCAGCGACAAGAGCGGTTTCGTCATCATCGGCTTCGCCGTGCTCTTGGGCGCTGTGGGACTGTGGCGTCAATTCAACCGTAAGAAGGATCCCGACGAATGAGTTCTTCCGTTGGCCGTAACTCACTGATCATGGCCTCCGGTACCGCCGCTTCGCGCGTGACCGGCCAAATCCGCACCATCCTGCTTGCCTGGGCCTTGGGCACCACCGGCTATGCCGCCAACGCCTACCAGGCCGGTTCGATGATTCCGCAGGTCATCTACACGCTGGTTTCCGGCGGCATCTTCAACGCGGTGCTTGTGCCGCAGATCGTGCGCACGCTGAAATCGAAGGACGCCGAAACCAAGCTCAACAAGCTCATCACCCTTGCCATCACCTTGTTATTGGGTGTGACGCTGCTCATGGCCGTTGCCACGCCGTTGTTGACCAAACTGTATGTCAACGGCAGCGCCGAAACCATGGCTCTCGCCACCTCCTTCACCTTGTGGTGCATGCCCCAGATCTTCTTCTACGGCCTGTATACGGTGATCGGGCAGATTCTCGCGGCGAAGGACCATTTCGTCACGTATGCGTGGAGCTCGGTCGGCGCGAACATCATCAGCTGCATCGGTTTCGGCGCGTTCATCGCGATGTTCGGCAGGGCCACGGAACGTCCGCTGGACTTCTGGACGCCGACGAAAATCGCGCTGACCGCCGGCACTTGGACGCTTGGCGTGGCGTTCCAGGCGCTGGTGCTGTTCATTCCTTTGACGAGAATCGGCCTGAAATACCGTCCGAAATTCGGCGTTCACGACATCGGACTACGTTCGATGGGACCGGTCGCCGCGTGGAGCCTCGGCATCGTCGGCGTCGATCAGATCGTCAACATCATCGTCACCCGCGTGGCCACCAGCGCGCCGTTCAGGGCTTCGGAACAGCTGCATATGAGCCAGTTGGACGTGGCCGGCAACGCCTCGTATCAGAATGCGTACACCATCTACATGCTGCCGTATTCGCTGATCGCCGTGTCCATCGCCACTGCGATCTTCCCGAAAATATCGAAAGCCATCGCGGACCGCAATATCGACGAGGCGCGCAAGGATCTGAGCTCGGCCCTGCGTAATCTCAATCTCATCATGTGCTTCTTCGCAGCGGCGTTCATCGTGCTTCCGTTGCCGATCATCCTCGCACTGCTGCCGTCCATCAGCGTGCGTGAGGCGCTGCTCATCAGCGCGCCGCTCGCCGCTTTGGGCATCGGCCTGCCACTTTCCAGCTCGTATTTGGTCATCCAACGCACGTTCTACGCGTTCGAAGACGGCAAGCATCCGTTTATTTTCATGGCGATCACCATGGCCATCCAGGGTGGCGTCATCATCGCGTCGACGTTCATTCTGCCGCCCACGCAGTGGATCACCGTCATCGGATTGGCGATTTCGGTGAGCTTCATCCTGCCGTATCCGCTGCTTACGCACATGCTCCGTTCCCGTTTCGACGGCGATGTGGACGACAAGCGCATCATCACCGCCTATGCGAAGGCGCTGGTGGCCACGATAGCCGCCTGCGTGATTGGCCTGCTGTGCCGCAACGGCGTCTACCGGCTGGTCGGAGCGCATATCGGCCCCGACGACGGCACTATGAACTGGGGTCAGGCGGTTCTGTCCGCGATACTGCTCACCATCGTCATCGCCATCGTCTATCTGGCGTGCCTGTGGGCGCTGCGTGCCGAGGAGCTCACTTCGGTCGTGGGCATGCTCGCCGCCCGCATACCAGGGCTTGGCAACAAGCCTAAGTCTGGCGGAACGGCCAGCCCCAACGGTAAACTTGAGCAAAGTACCGCCGAAAACGGCGACCAAGAATAACAGCGTAGGTAGAACAATCGTTACAGAGTTGAAGGAAACCATGAAACCTCAACTGGGAGATACCATCAGCAACCGCTATGTGCTGGTTTCGCCATTGCGCGAGGAAACCGGCTTGCAGGTTTGGAAGGCAAGCGATCACGTGCTTGCCCGGGATTGCCAGCTTTTTATCGTCAACAACCGCAAGGCTTTGCAGGACGTCAATGCGACGGCCTCCATGCTGGCGATTTCCCACGACGCCCATTTCACGCAGGTGCTGCAGCTTCAGCACGTGGGCGAGGTGGCGTTGGTGATCACGCAGCTCGATGCCGGCATGTCGTTGAGCGAGTATCTCACGCAGTCCAGCAAGCCGCTGAGCTTCACCGCGATCCGTTCCATTCTTGGTGAGGTCGTCGAAGCCCTGCACGTGTTGCAGAAAGACAATCTCACGCATTTCTCGATCAGCACGGACACCGTGCGATTGACCCGCAACGGCATTGAAATCGCCGACGCGCCGGTAAGCATCATGCTGGCCGATACTTCGCGCGTGCAATCCGTGGAAAACCAGGAGCAGCTTGCGATTCGCCAGGTCGCTTCCCTGCTGTATTCCCTGCTGACGCGCACGCCGTCGACGCTGTCCACGAACTACCATCTTGACGCGATTTCACCGAACGTGCCGATGGAGTTCCGCGTGATTTGCAAGCGTGGTCTGGATCTCAAGGAGAAGGACGGTTTCCCGACCGTTCCGATGGCCACCATCGCCGAATTGGAGGCGTTGCTGGGCGACTACGAGCCGCTGGCGAAGCTTAACGGCCCCGATATTGCGTTACCGTCCGCGGATTCGGAATGCTCGATTGTGAACGTGCCCCTGCTGCAGATTCTCGAGCAGGATGCCATCGCCTTGCCCGATACGCTGGCTGAAACCGGAAGCATTCCGGAAATGACGTTCGAAGCACCTGAACCACACACTGATTTCTCCGACAGCAAGGAAGCCTTGGCCAAGGGTATGGCCGCGACCGGCGGTGCCGTGAAATCGCTGTGGAACAACAGCCGCGAACTACTCAGCGAAGAGGACCTCGACGGATCCTCCGAAGATGTGGATTCGCCGTTCTCCTTCCCCATCCGTGTTTCCACGCCGTCGCCGCAGGGCGATTATCATACGGACGATTCGCAATTGGAGAAGACCGGTCGCATTCCGGTGATCGGACCTGACGGACGGGTCATCGAGCCGGGCGAGGAATCCGCACGCGCGTTGAAGGCGGAGCAGGAAGCGATCGACGCGGCATATCAGAACGAAAACGGAGCCCCCGTTGCGGTGCCGCCGAGCTTTGCCCCTAAAGCCTCTTCCTCCAGTCCGGCCGAGGTCGCCAATGCCAAATTGTTCGGCAAGCTCACCACCAAGGTCGTGGCCATTGTGGTCGCGTTCATTGTGGTGACCGTCGCATTGGGATTCGCCATTCATGGTTTGACCAAGAAGCCGGATGACGGCATCACCAATACGAATTCCAACAATCCGTGGCCGGAAATGAACCTTGACGACGTGCCTTTCGGCAATAATGGCGATTCCGGCAATGGCAGCAGCTCCGCCAGCGATGCAAACAACGATTCCAACGATGCCAACAGCTCCGACAACGGCAGCTCCGATTCCAGCAAGCCGAAGAAAACCACGAAGAAGAGCCATTCCGCCAAGAAGGACGTCGACAAGGTGGTGACTTCGGATAAGAAGGTGCGGAAGGTTCCGGAACCGAAGATGCCAGAGAACACGACTCCGTATGAGATCGACAACCGCCAGTTCCTGTCCAATCCGGACGGACAACAGGGTTACGGTTATTACCTCCACCTCAGCCAGCCCCAGAAAGCGTATCGCATGGTCATCAAGATCCGTTCTTCCGGCGGCCAGGGCTACATTCGCGTGAACGCCAAGTCCAGCCCGAACCAGGGTGAACAGGTCGCCCAGTTCGAGTTCGACGCCAGCGGCACCACCGAAATCAAGTTCAACAAGGCCGTGGAGACCCAGGACATCCTCTTGTGGGTGCCGTTCGACAGCCTTCCCGGCAACCAGCTGTACATCGATTCGGTGCAGATTTTCTGACGCATCGGCAGACAAGGAGGGTGTGCGGATTGTTCCGCACGCCCTCTTTTTGTTTCACGTGAAACAACGTGACGGATAGCTGACTTTTTTGAACGCCTTTTTGAACGCTTTTTTGAACGCTTTTTTGAACGCCATCTGCAAAACCGCCCGCAACCGTCGTGGAAACTGCATTACAGTAGCAACCATGAATGATATGCGTGATGTGGTGATTATCGGTTCCGGCCCGGCTGGCTATACTGCCGCGATCTATCTTGGCCGCGCCGGCTTCGAGCCGCTGGTCGTCGCCGGCGCGCTGACGCCCGGCGGCCAGTTGGTCAACACCACCGAAGTGGAGAATTTCCCAGGCTTTCCCGATGGCATCATGGGTCCGGATCTGATGGACAATATGCGCAAGCAGGCGGAACGGTTCGGCACGCATATCGTTTGGGACGATGTTGTTTCGGTTGCTTCGAATGCCGATTCCGGCATCAAAACCGTCACCCTTGACGGCGGCGACGTGTACGACGCACGCGCGCTGGTCATCGCAACAGGCTCAAACTATCGTAAGCTGGGCGTGCCAGGCGAGACGGAATACGCAGGCAAAGGTGTCTCCTACTGCGCCACCTGCGATGGTTTCTTCTTCCGCAACAAGCCGATTGTGGTGGTCGGCGGCGGCGACAGCGCGTTCGAAGAAGCTGATTTCCTGTCCCGTTTCGGCTCGTCCGTCACCCTTATTCATAGGCGTTCCACGTTCCGTGCTTCCCGCATCATGGTGGAGCGTGCGCAACGCAATCCGAAAATCGATTTCATGCTTGACGCTGTGGTGCAGGAGATTCGCGGCGACGAGAACGGCGTGCAGGAGGTGGAGGTGCGCAACACCTCCACCGAAAAGACCTCTGTAATCCCCGCTAACGGCGTTTTCGTGGCGATTGGGCACACTCCTGCCACTGCTTTTCTTAACGGGCTTGTAGACGTCGATTCAGCCGGTTATATCACGGTCGATGGCGCCAGCACGCGCACCAGCGAACCCGGCGTTTTCGCCGCGGGAGACTGCGTGGATAGCGTCTATCGGCAGGCCATCAGCGCGGCGGGCATGGGGTGCCGCGCCGCGCTGGACGCGCAGGCTTATCTCGATTCGCTCAAGTAAGGCTCAAATCGTTCAAATCATTATCGCTCGCCGAGCTCGATTGGCTCGGTTCGTTCAGCTCTGCTGCTGCATAAGCAGGTCGACGATGCGTTTCATATCGTCTTCCGATTTGAACACGATTTCGATTCGCCCGTGCTTCTTCGATCCCTTGATGGAGACCTTGGTGCCGAAACGCTGCTCCAGACCAACCTGAACGGGGGTACCAGCCCACGGATTGAGCTTGCTGGCCTTCGGCTTCTTGGGCTGGTCGCTTTCGGCGGCCTTCATCGACACGATTTCCTCGGTGCTGCGTACGGACAGTCCCTCGGCGATGATGCGCGTGGCCAGCTGTTCCATATCCGCTTCCGTCGGCAGTCCCAGCAGCGCACGCGCGTGGCCCGCGGACAGCAGTCCGGATGCGACCTTCTTTTGCACGGCGGCCGGCAGGTTGAGCAATCGCAAGGTGTTGGCGATTTGCGGACGGGATTTCGACACCGACTTGGACAGTTTGGCCTGCGTCAGGCCGAAATCGTCGATCATCTGCTGGTAGGCAGCCGCCTCTTCCAGTGGATTCAGCGCGACGCGATGCAGGTTTTCCAGCAGTGCGTCACGTAGCATGTCGTCATCGGCGGTGGTTTTGACGATGGCCGGAATCGTTTTCAGGCCGGCGATCTGCGATGCGCGCCAACGACGTTCACCCATGATGAGCTCGTACATGCTATCCATGCGCCCGTCGAACATGTTGTGCGGTTCGGCCGGTTTGGCTGCGGCTTCCCTGCGGGCGGCTTCGATTTGCGATTGCGGACGCTTGCGTACGACGATTGGCTGCAGTACGCCGACTTCCTTGATGGATTCGGCTAGCTCGCGCAGGTCGTCTTCATCGAAAATGGTACGTGGCTGATGCAGATTGGGACCGACGTCGCTCAAACGCAGTTCAACCAGATATCCACCCTGCACGGGAAGCAGTTCCGGTTCGTCCTTCTTATGTTCGGTCGGCGTGGTTTCACGTGAAACACTCCCCTGCCGCTCGCCCTGTTCGGAAGCTGGCTGAGCGGTGGAGCCGAAGAACATGTCCGCGGGATGCGCGCTTTCGTTCAACGAAATCGACGGCATGCTGGCACGACGATGCTGGTTTTTCTTGGTTGTTTCACGTGAAACAGCATGCTTCATCCCCTGCACGGCGTTCACCGATGCCTGTGCGGTAGCGGACGCGCTCTTGGATTCCACATGCCCATCAGTCTTGGAAGCCTTGACTTCCTTGACGGCAGCGGCAGGCGCCGCATGCTCCTGATGCTGCGGCTCCCCCGGAAGAGAAGGAAACAGTGCGCCAAGACCTTTACCCAAACGCGACTTAGTTGCCATGATCAGTTCTCATTCCTTCTTGCATCGATTGCCTGCAGCACCGTATCGGAACGACGCGAAAGTTCCAGCGCAGCTTCGCAGTACGCGATCGCACCCATGCCCTTGGGGTCGTATGCGATCACGCTTTGGTTGAAGCTTGGCGCTTCGGAAATCTTCACCGTGCGCGGAATGGTGGTGTCGAGCACGATTGTCGGATAGTGCTTCTTCACTTCCCCATGCACTTCGCGGCTCAGCAGCGTGCGCTTGTCGTACATGGTGATGAGCATCGTGGAGACCAGCAGCGACGGATTGTAATGTTCCTGCACCAGTCCGATGGTGTTGATGAGCTGGCCCAAACCTTCCAAGGCGTAATACTCGGCCTGAATCGGAATCAGCATTTCGTGCACGGCGCACATGGCGTTGATCACCAGCAGACCCAGGCTCGGCGGGCAGTCGATGATCACGTAATCGTAATGCTCTTCGCTGGTGGCGAGGAACTCGTCCACCGCGTTCTTCAGCAGCGAGTTGCGGTCCGCCATGTCGGCGACCTCAAGTTCGGCGCCACTCAAATCGATGGATGCGGGGACCACGTCGAGGTTGTCGAAATCAGGGCACGTGCACTTGACTTCCGCGATGCGCTTGCGTCCTTCGATGACGTCATACACCGAAGGCTGACCGGAGGCGTGCGGGGCACCCAATGCCGTGGAGGCGTTGCCCTGCGGATCCATATCAATAAGCAGGACCTTGCATCCGAAACGGGCCAAGGCCGCGGACAGGTTCACCGCGGATGTGGTTTTGCCGACGCCACCTTTCTGGTTGGCGACTGCGATCAGGCGCGTTTGGGCCGGCTTCGGGCAGACCGCATGCTCCAATGCCTTGTATCGCGTCGATTCATCAGCGATTTGCGCGCCTACGGGGGATGTCGAGCCTTCGAAGATTCGCTTGATGGTTTCCGTGGCGGATTCCATCGACGTCAAATTGTCTGGTTCTTCAGGTCCAGTCATGAACTAGCCTTCCTATACATATTCAACAATCAAGTTTCATCATTTGGGTGGACAGATTTTCGCCTGTTCACGGCCATGTGCACCATTGTGAACAACGGTGGATAGTTGGTGGATAACTCATCCGACCACCCAAAAGTTATCCACAGAACAATCGCTGCAATTTCAAGCTTCTTCAAGATGCTTCGTAACACATTTCCGCGATTGTGGATACTGTGGATAACTCACGCGATTTTGTGGATAACTTATCGCTTGTCCACCATCAGCACATGCGTCGGTTCCAGACCCGGACCGACCTCGGCCTCCACCACGCGGGGATGGATACCGCCGTTTTTGGAGATCTCTTTGGTGGCCTTGACGATTTCCTCCTGCGCGGATCGTCCTTTCAGGGCAACCAGCCGTCCGCCTTTGTCCAGCAACGGCAGCGTCCATCCGGATAGTTTGGTCATCGGCGCGACCGCACGGCAGGTCACCACGGCAAACGGATGCCTGACCGGGATGGGATTCCCGTCGAGATCGACGGCATCCTCTCCCCTGCCCTTCCGGCCACCGTTCGAACCGCGGACGGCTTCGATTACGGCGTTGGCTCGGGAGCGCACTATCGAGACATTGTCCAATCCCATTTCGTCAACGCACTCATGAAGCCATTCGATACGGCGTTCCATCGGTTCCACCAAGGTGAACTGGTGGTCCGGCAGGCAGGCGGCCGCCACGATACCGGGGAATCCTCCGCCACTGCCGATATCCGCCACCGTCTTGAATTGCCTCTTGGCCGTTGCTTCACGGATGAACGGTACGATGGCCGCGGAGTTCAGAATATGCCGTTCCCAAATAATACCGACATCGCGTGGCCCTATCAGCCCGCGCGGCTCTCCTTCCGCAGCAAGTTTCACGTGAAACACCTTCAACTTGCCCAATGCATCGCCAAGCACTTCCTCAAGAATCGGCGACCCATCCAATTCGTCATTCACATCACTCATGCACACCATCCTAATCTACAGGCATCAAAAAAGCGCCGCGAGAAACTCGCGACGCTTCATGTTTCACGTGAAACTATTTCAGGCTTCGTTGATCTCGTCGGCGTCATCGGCTGCGGAAGCCTTGACGTACACCGTGACGTAACGATGCGGTTCTTCGCCATGGGACCGAGACTTCATGCCTTCCTCGCGCACCACATCATGGATGATCTTGCGTTCGAAGGAGTTCATCGGCTTCAGGTCCACCGGCTCGCCAGTCTCGCGCGCCTCGTCGATGGCATCCAGCGCAAGGTCGTGCAGGCGCTGGCGCTTGCGCTTCAGATAGCCGTCCACGTCCACGATGAGGTGGGACCGCTCGCCGGTCTTCTGCTGTACGGCGAGTCGGGTGAGCTGCTGCAGGGCGTCCACGACTTCGCCGTTGCGTCCGATCAGATGTTTGATGTCGGTGTCGTCGTCGGCAACGATCTGCACGGTCGGACGGTTGTTGCGCACGCCCATTTCGATATCGCCCTCGTAGTCGACGATGTCAAGCAATCCTTCAAGGTAATCGGCAGCGATGTCAGCTTCGTCATTGAGCTGATCGATGGTTTTCTCAGCATCCTGCGCCATGGTGTTTTACTCCTTTGAGCGGGGTTCGTATTATTTCAAGTCTACTGAAAGTCTACTGATTGGGTTGTATCATATGGGCGATTCGCCCGATACAAAAGCGGTGTGTCCTGCGTTTCACGTGAAACACAGGACACACACTTGATGTTATTTCTTCTTCTTTTTGCGGCTTGGCTGCTGACGCTGGAAGCCGTTCTTTTCCTTCGCCTCCGCGGCCTTCTTGGCTTTCTGCAGCTCCTCCTCTTCGAGGGACGGCAGACCGGCCTTGGCGCGGCGGGCGTTCTCGTGGGCGTGGTCGCGCTTTTCCTTCGCTTCGGCGGCCGGGGATCCCGGAGTCGGGAAGACGTGGATCTGCCAGACGGAACGCAGCAGGTTGCAGATGTTGTTGGTCAGCCAGTACACCAGCACTGCGAACGGCATGGCGACGCCGGAGAAGATGTACATGATCGGGAACATCCACAGCATCATCTTCTGCATCATTTCAGTCTGCTTGTTCGCAGCGCTCTGGGCCATGTTGCGCTTCATGCTGTTGTACTGCATGAGCCACAGGCAGAAGCACATCAACGCCACGAAGATGCCGATGATGATCTTGCCGTGGATGTCGGCGGTGGTGAAGTTCTCGGCCACGTTCACGCCGAACACGTTGGTGGAGGTGAACTGCTTGGCGGTGGCGATGTCGAAGGCGCCGAGGCCGGAACCGTTCCTGAACTTGCCACGGGCGATGTATGGAATGGCCGACAGGGTGTAGAACATGCACATGAACACAGGACCCTGCACGAACATAGGCAGCATCGACGTGCAGCCGCCCATCGGGTTCGCGTCGTTGTCCTGGTAGAGCTTCATCATCTCGCGTTGCAAAGCCTCTTTGCTGGCGGGATCGTTCTTGCCCTTGTACTTGTTTTGGATGCGCTGCATCTTGGGCTGCAAAACGGCCATCTGGGCCTGCATCTTGCGCATGCCCTTCATGGACTTGTAGAACAGCGGGAACACGCACGCCTGGACCACAATCACCAGGAACACGATGGACATGACCCACGAGAAACCGATCTCGTTCATGCCCAGCATCACCATGAATCGGTGGAATCCGGCCATAATCTGCGTCATGAGCCACTCGACGGGGTACAGGAGCTTGTACAGCCAGCCCCAGAAACCACTATCGAGGAGGAATTGATCTTGATTCATTACAGGCCATTCTCCTTATCGCCTATAGGTTCATCTACATCCAGAGGCGTGAGACGAGGCTCCTCGTGTGCCTTCGACCACGAACATCTGTAAAACAAGGAATAGAGCTGTGGAACGTCGTCGATTCCTCCACGGTTCCACTGGTTGCAACGAAGAAGGCGTAATAACGCAAGAAGACCACCTTTAAGGCAGCCAAATCGTTCAATCGCCTGAATCGCATAATTGGAGCAGCTGGGATAATACCGGCACCGAGGTGCGGTATGGGCGGAAATATGTTTCTGATACCAGCGGATGAGCCGCACCATCCAATTGCGATGATGCCCCTTGCTCATTGCCGGGAAGCGGTTTTACGTTTCACCGCTTCGAAACACGATGCCATCTGCTGCTCAAGCGACAGGAAATCGGCACGTGCGGCACTTGGCTTGGCACGCAACACGATATCGCAGGATTCGGGTAATAGTGATTCGTACTTTCGTGCAAGCACACGGAAACGCCTTTTCACGGCGTTGCGCGTGACCGCGTTGCCAACAGCTTTGGAAACGGCCAAGCCGACACGGCGGCCTTGCACCGTCGCTGTATCGCCCGTTACGACATCGTCGTGCATCAGATAATGCACGACGATGTCTTCTCGCGATACCCTACGACGGCGTTTGAGCACCGCAACAAAATCGCGATGGCTTTTCAGCCGTTCCACCGCTCTATGCCACTAAAAAATCAGGCAGCGAGGGACTTGCGGCCCTTGGCGCGGCGACGGTTGATCAGAGCGCGGCCTGCGCGGGTGCGCATGCGCTGACGGAAACCGTGCTTCATGTGACGACGACGGTTGTTCGGCTGGAATGTCCTCTTCATAATTAATGCTCCCGGTGTTTTAGCCATGCCAAGGCACGGCTCCTCATGAGTCAAGCTCTACTAAATTACTCTGACCCCTGAACAGATTGCCGCGTCGTCCATTTTTCTTCACATTTTCATGGGGATTCCCCGCATAAAACAATCCACATAATCGTTGCGATTCCGCCGAATTCCCCACAAAAGTTATCCACAAACTACAACAATGTTATTCACATTTCAATCTTTTCAACACGCACGCCGGTGGATAACTCGGGGAAAAGAGAGTACAAATATACAGTTGCACATCAGTGGTACGTCTGTCGAGAAAGGATTATCCGTGGCTGATAACACGACAACAGATCCTCTCGAGCAGGCTCGTGGGGTGTGGTCCGACGCTTTGGCCCTGCTGCACCAGAATCCGTCGCTGTCCGTACGCGACAAAAGCTGGCTGGAGAACGTCTATCCCGAAGGCATGTGGGGTCCGACCATCATGCTGTGCGTGCCCAGTGAGGCGGCTCAGCAGGCTTTGCAGACCGAATTGAACAAGCCGTTGATGGAGGCGTTGCGCGAATCCGCCGAACAGGACATCTTCCCCGCCTTCAAAATCGTTGAAATGAAGCCGAAAACGGAGGAACAGCCGGAGGAAACCTATCCGCGCTTCTCCCCCGCGAAATCGCCGGCGAAATCCCCTGCGAACGAGACGATGCAAGGCCAGTTGCCGATTCCCGCGACGATGCCGCCGGAACAGGACCATTTCCAGAGCGGCCAGAACAGGCCGCTGCTCGACCCCGAAACGCATTTGAACAAGAACGCCACCTTCGACACCTTCGTGCCCGGCGATTCCAACCGTTTCGCACGTACCGTGGCGCTGGCCGTGGCGGAGGGTTCCGGCCATGATTTCAATCCGTTGTGTATCTACGGAGGCTCCGGCCTGGGCAAAACCCATTTGCTGAACGCCATCGGCAACTACGCGCTGGTCAAGGACCCCAATCTGAAGGTCCGCTACGTCACCAGTGAGGAATTCACCAACGAATTCATCGAGGCTCTGGCCGATACGAACCAAAGTTCCGGCCAGATCAAGGAATTCAACCGCCGCTACCGCGAGGTCGACGTGCTGCTCATCGACGATATCCAGTTCCTGAGCGGCAAGGACGCGACCCTTGAGCAGTTCTTCCACACGTTCAACACCCTGCATCAGGCCAACAAGCGCATCGTGATCGCCTCCGATGTGCCGCCGAAGGACCTGCAGGGCTTCAACGAACGTCTGATCTCCCGCTTCGAATCGGGCCTGACCGTGGACGTCAAACCGCCGGATCTGGAGACGCGAATCGCCATTCTGCGCATGATCGCCACCATGAACGGCTCCAATATTCCCAACGACGTGTTCAACCTGATCGCGGAACGGTTCACCGAGAACATCCGCGAGCTGGAAGGCGCGCTGAACCGTGTGACCGCCATGGCGTCGCTGAGCAACCAGCCGGTCACCAAAGCCCTTGCGGAGCAGACTTTGCAGGACTTCTTCACCACCGACGTGGAAATCAAGCCCGCGGACATCATCACGCAGGTGGCCAAGTACTTCTATTTGACGTTCGACGACATCGTCGGCCGTTCGCGTACCAAGAAGATCGCGCTGGCACGCCAGATCGCCATGTATCTGGTACGCGAGCTGACCAGCATGAGCCTCAACGACATCGGCCTGGTCTTCGGTGGCAAGGACCACACCACCGTGATGCACGCGTATACGCGCATCAACGACGAGATGCAGGAGAAGCAGGAGATCTACAACTACGTGACCGAGTTGACTCTGCAGCTCAAGCAGCGTTCCAACGACAAGTAACGGAAGCAACCACAACAAACGGCGTATTTCCAACGGTTTTCCTTAGGCTGGTAAATTATTTACCAGCCTTTTTACTATCCGCGTGACACGCCCGGACATAATTTCTTGTACATCGAGTTTTCCACATACATATCCACATTTCGGGGAAAGGTCTGTGGAAAAGCCGTTGGAAACACGGAAAACGGCAGTGGATGGCTCGTGGATTATTCACAGTGAATTGTGGATAAGTTTTGCGCGGCCATGAGCCTGTGGATAACCCATGCTCTTATCCACATTCGACTCAGAAGTTATCCACAGATGTCGCCTCGTACTGAGACGTTGCTGCGCTTGGGCTGAACGAGCTTATCCACACTATCCACAGGGCTTATTATTACGAAAGTACGTTTTTCTTACTTTCATCGTCATTCTCGTAATGCGGGGAATTCCCCACGCTTTCGTCGTCGTTGCTCTTATCGCTAGAATGGCATGTGGATCGAACGAAACGAGGAATACCCCATGAAAGTCGAAGTCAATTCCCAAGCTCTTGCCGATGCCGTGGCATGGACCACACGTGTCATCGACGCACGTCCCGCAACCCCGATTCTGGCGGGCATCCGTCTGGAAGCCATTGACGGCACACTCCAGCTTTCCGCCTTCAACTACGCCATTTCCGCACGCCATCACATCGAAGCCGGCGTGGATGAGGCCGGTAGCGTTCTGGTGCTGGGCAAACTGCTTGCCGACATCACCAAGTCGCTGCCCGCTGCGAAAACCTATCTTTCCACCGATGGTTCCACGATGACCATCACGTCGGGCAAGTCGACCTTCACCATGCAGCTCATGCCGGAAAGCGAATATCCGGATCTGCCCGTGGTGCCGATGAAACTGGGTCAGGTGGACTCCCCCACCTTCGCTCAGGCCGTCAACCAGGCGTCCGTCGCGGTCTCCCGTGAGGAGAACCGTCCGGTGCTCACCGGCATCCGCGTCCAGTTCCAGGGCGACAAGGTCATCATGAGCTCCACCGACCGTTTCCGTCTGGCCCGTTCCAGCTTCACCTGGACGCCGGAGGATGCGACCATCAGCACCACCGCTTTGGTCCGTGGCTCGCTGCTGCGCGACATGGCGCGTTCGCTGGACGAGCATCAGAACGTCACCATCGATTTCGATGCGGACAACCCGTCCCTGCTGGGCTTCGAGAACGCCGGCCGCGTGTCCACCTCCCAGCTCATCGACGGCGAATTCCCGGCCGTTGACCGCCTGTATGCCGATGAATACCCGATTCATGCCGTCATCAACAAGCAGGCCCTCATCGACGCCATCAAGCGCGTTTCGCTGGTCGCCGAACGCAACGCCCCGATCCGCATGGTCTTCTCCGGCCAGGAGCTGACGCTGTCGGCCGGCACCGCCGACGAAGCACAGGCGAAGGAGATTCTCGACATCGACATGGACGGCGAGGACATCACCGTGGCGTTCAACCCCTCCTATCTGGTCGACGGCCTGAGCGCCATCAGCGAGCCGTTCGTGCGCATGAAGATGACCACCGCGGTCAAGCCCGTGGAATTCAACGGCCAGCAGGAAGCGGATTCCGACGAATCCATGGACTACCGTTACCTGCTCGTTCCGATGCGCTTCAACAACTGATTTCGTTCCACCTGTGGCCCGGACGGCAAGTTCCCGTCCGGGCCACCATGCCATCACCTTCAAGGAATCCCGGTTTTCATGCATATCTCCCGTCTCGCGCTCGACCATTACCGGTCATGGGACCATTGCGTGCTTGATTTCGAACCGGGAATCAACATTCTCCAAGGCTCGAACGGCCTAGGGAAAACCAATATCGTGGAAGCCGTGGAAGTGCTGTCCACCGGCTCCAGCCACCGCACCTCGTCATCGCTGCCGCTGGTCGAAAAAGGCCACCCTTCCGCCACTGTCCGGGCCAACGTCGAAGATGCGGGCGAACAGCGCACATATGAGATCACCATCGCCGCGCGAGGCGCCAACAGGGCGCGCGTGGACGGCGGAAAATCGCAATATATGAGGGATATCGTGGGTTTGGTCCCCTCCGTGTCCTTTACCCCCGAAGACCAGCGGTTGGTGTCTGGCGATCCGGCCACCCGAAGGAACTTCCTCAACCAGGCGGCTTCGCTGCTGTTGCCCCGTTATGCGCAGTCGTTGCAACAGTTCACGCACGTTGCCAAACAGCGTGCCGCATTGCTCAAACAGCTGTCCGACGGCTCCGGCATCGACCCCGAATACGGGCGTCAGGCCGTGCTGAGCGGTCTGGAAGTGTGGACCGGCCAATTCATCGCCCTCGGCGTGCAATTGACCAAGGACCGGAACGATGTGATCGGACTGCTGCGCGAGCCGTTCACCCGCATCTATGCTTCGCTGGCGGGCGAAGAGGAACAGGCCGACCTGGTGTATGAGCCGTCCTTCGACGAGGTGCTTCTGTTCGACGAGCCGGCCGCGGAAATCAGCCGTCATTTCCAACGCATCTACCCCGGCGAAGTGGCCCGTGGGCAGAATCTGATCGGACCGCAGCGCGATGATCTGACATTGCGGCTCAACGACATGCCAGCCCGCGAATTCGCTTCGAACGGCGAGACGTGGACGATGGCGTTGGCCTTGAAAATGGCGCTGTACGAAGTGGTTTCGGCGCAGCGCGACGTCAAGCCGATCGTGATCCTCGACGATGTGTTCGCCCAGCTCGACGAGTCCCGTCGCGGGCAGATCCTCGACTTCGCGCGACGGCAGGACCAGGTGCTGATCACCGTCGCCGCGGCAAGCGATATTCCGCAAGGCGAGGCGCATGTCATCGACGTTGCCGCGCTGCGTGCGCAATCGCAGGAGACGGACGGCGATATCGCGGCGATGGCGGCCATGCTTGCCGCCGGACGTGGCGCGCAATCGCAAGGAATCGAGGCCGAATCCTAATGCCGAAACCACCAATCTGCGAACTGCTGAACCTCGACCAACGCAAACTGCCGGCCGAAGTGTTCGACCGCATCAGCGACCGTGCCGGGCGGCTCAAGGAACGCGAGGAACGCGCGCGCAAGGCGTGGGAAAGCTTCGGCAAACCCGGACGCGATCCGGAAACCGTCGGCAGCCTGTTCAATCTGCTGGCATCGAACGGCGCATGGATACCCCACCTCAAAATGGCGCAGATGCGCGACCATTGGGACCAGGTGGTGGGCGTGGAGAACGCGAAGCACTCCTACCCCGCCAGCCTGCGAGACGGCGTGCTGACGATACGTTGCGACAGCCCGGCCTGGACCACCACCCTGTCGTATATGACGCCGTTGCTGACGGACACCATCCGCAGGAAACTCGAAGGTCTGACCATCAATGAGGTGAGGGTCACCGGCCCGCAGAGCCAAGGGTTCAGCCGTGGGCGTATCTCAAGGAAGATTCGCTACTGAGGGCTATTGCGAAGTCGACTTACAATCGACCTCTCTGACAGGAGAGATCGATTGTGGCGCGCGTGAAACAGGCCGTTGCGACGGGGTTTACGGAGGTTTTCCGGCTTGTCGGACGCGTTCGGAACCATGCCGAAGCCGTTGGAAACCGTTGAATTCCAAGGACAAATGTCTATAGCGCGCTGTCCCCCTCCATGAGTAGAATATCCAGCAGTGTATGTAAACGCCTAGAAGGGGCCTTTATTTGCGTTCTAGGTGGTATCACCTGCGGAAATGACCCTTGATGGCGGGAAAAATGCAGGAAGGAATCTCTGTGGCAGACCTTGATGCGGATTCGCTGAACGAATCAGCTGAAAACACGCAGGAAGATCAGATTCAGGATCAGATCCAGAACGACCAGCTCGAAGATGCGCAACTTGACGATTCGCTGTCTCCGGAACACTACGACGCGTCCGATCTGAGGGTGCTGGAAGGCCTTGAGGCGGTGCGTATCCGCCCTGGCATGTATATCGGCTCCACCGGCCCCCGCGGCCTGCACCATCTGGTGTATGAGATCGTCGACAACTCCGTCGACGAGGCGCTTGCCGGCTACGCGTCACACATCGAAGTGACGATTCTGCCGGACGGCGGCGTGCGCGTGGTGGACGACGGCCGAGGCATCCCGGTCGACGAAGTGCCGGGCGAAGGCATCTCCGGCGTCGAAACCGTGATGACCAAGCTGCACGCTGGCGGCAAGTTCGGTGGCGGCGGCTACGCGGTCTCCGGCGGCCTGCACGGCGTGGGCATCTCCGTGGTGAACGCGCTGTCCACCCGTGTGGACATCGAAGTGCGCCGTCAGGGCTTCCACTGGACCCAGACCTACATCGACCAGAAGCCGACCGCGCGTCTGCTCAAGGGCAAGCCGATGGAGGAAGGCGAGTCCACCGGCACTTCCGTGACCTTCTGGGCCGACGGCAAGATCTTCGAAACCACCACCTACGATTTCGAGATCCTGCGCAACCGCTTTCAGCAGATGGCGTTCCTGAACAAGGGCCTGAAGATCTCCCTGACCGATTTGCGCGAGCCCGACCAGGCCGGCGACGAGGTTTCCGGCGAGGAATCCGAAACCGAAGACAAGTTCCAGACCGTCACCTACCAGTACAACGACGGCATCAAGGACTACGTCGACTACCTGGTGAAGTCCCGCAAGGCCACCCCGGTCGAACCGGACGTCATCGACTTCGAGGCCGAGGACCTGAAGATCGGCATCTCCGCGGAAATCGCCATGCAGTGGACCACCGCGTATTCCGAAGCCGTGCACACCTTCGCCAACACCATCTCCACCACCGAGGGCGGCACCCATGAGGAGGGCTTCCGCGCCGCGCTGACCTCGCTGGTCAACCGCTACGCCCGCGAGAAGAACATCCTCAAGGACAAGGACGAGAACCTGTCCGGCGACGACGTGCGCGAAGGCCTGACCGCCGTCGTGTCCGTCAAGCTCACCAACCCGCAGTTCGAAGGCCAGACCAAGACCAAGCTCGGCAATTCCGAGGCGAAGACCTTCGTGCAGCGCGTCATGACCGACAAGCTCGGCGACTGGTTCGACGCCCACCCGAACGAGGCCAAGAACATCATCCAGAAGGCCATCGAGGCCTCCCGTGCGCGCCTGGCCGCCAAGAAGGCACGTGAGAACACCCGCCGCAAGTCGATCTTCGAATCGGCCGGCATGCCGGACAAGCTCAAGGACTGCCAGTCCAACAATCCGGAGGAATGCGAGCTGTTCATCGTGGAGGGTGATTCCGCAGGCGGCTCCGCCATCCAGGGACGCAACCCGATCACGCAGGCCATCCTGCCTCTGCGAGGCAAGATCCTCAACACCGAGCGCGCAAGCCTGGACCGCATGATGAAGTCGGACACCATCGAATCGCTGATCACCGCCGTCGGCGGCGGCTACGGCGAGGACTTCGACCTCAACAAGGTGCGCTACCACAAGGTCATCATCATGGCCGATGCAGATGTGGACGGCGCGCATATCGCAACCCTGAACCTGACGCTGTTCTTCCGCTACATGCGCCCGATGATCACCGCCGGCTACGTGTACGTGGCCATGCCGCCGCTGTACCGCCTCAAGTGGACCAAGGGCCCGCACGACTTCGTGTACACCGACGCCGAACGCGACCGCGTGCTCGCCGAAGGCAAGGCCGCCGGCCGCCAGCTGCCGAAGGGCGAAGGCATCCAGCGCTACAAGGGTCTGGGCGAGATGAGCTACCAGGAACTGTGGGAGACCACCATGGATCCTGACCATCGCATTCTGAAGCAGGTGCAGATCGAAGACGCGGCCGCGGCCGACGAGACCTTCTCCATGCTCATGGGCGACGAAGTCGAACCACGTCGTCTGTTCATCCAGCGCAACGCACGCAACGTCAGCTGGATCGACGCGTAAACGCGTAGGGTTTCGCAGGACTTCAAAGCAAGGATTAGAAATTGGCAGACGAAAACAACAGCAACGAAGACGGCCAGTTCGTGCCTGACGGCTCCATGGAACCGTTGAGCCCGCAGGAGGCCGACAACACCGATTACGGCCTGATGGTCGGCGAACGCGTCCAGAAGAAGGATCTGCAGCAGGAAATGCGCGAATCCTATCTGGCGTACGCCATGTCCGTCATCGTCGATCGTGCCCTTCCGGACGTGCGAGACGGCATGAAGCCGGTGCACCGCCGCGTGATCTACGCGATGTACGACGGCGGCTACCGCCCCGACCGCGGCTACTCCAAGTGCGCACGCGTCGTCGGCGAAGTCATGGGCAAGTACCATCCGCACGGCGATTCCGCCATCTACGACACGTTGGTGCGTATGGCGCAGTCGTGGTCGATGCGATACACGCTCGTCGACGGCCAGGGCAACTTCGGCTCCCCCGGCGACGACCCGGCAGCCGCAATGCGTTACACGGAATGCCGTATGGCGCCGCTCGCCATGGAAATGGTGCGTGACATCGACAAGGACACCGTCGATTTCCTGCCGAACTACGATGGCAAGACGCAGGAGCCGACCGTGCTGCCGGCCCGCTTCCCGAACCTGCTGTGCAACGGCTCGTCCGGCATCGCCGTCGGCATGGCGACCAACATTCCTCCACACAACATGCGCGAGGTGGCAGAAGGCGTGCATTGGGCGCTCGACCATCCGGACGCGAGCCGTGAGGAACTGCTCGACAACCTGATCCGCATCATCAAGGGACCGGACTTCCCTACCGGCGCCACGATTCTCGGCCATAAGGGCATCGAACAGGCGTACCGTACCGGCCGTGGCCTCATCACCATGCGAGCCGTGGTGAACACCGAGGAGATCAAGGGCCGCATGTGCCTCGTGATCACCGAACTGCCGTACCAGGTCAACCCGGATCGTCTGGTCGTGTCCATCCGCGAAGCGGTGCGCGACGGCAAGATCCAAGGCATCGCCGACATGCGCGACGAAACCTCCGGCCGTACTGGCCAGCGCCTCGTGCTCGTGCTCAAGCGCGACGCCGTGCCGAAGGTCGTGCTCAACAACCTGTACAAGCATTCCCAGCTGCAGCAGACCTTCGGCGCGAACATGCTGGCACTGGTCGACGGTGTGCCGCGCACGCTGTCCCTGGATGCGTTCATCCGTCATTGGGTAAACCACCAGCTCGAAGTCATCGCACGCCGTACCGCCTACCTCAAGCGCGAGGCCGAGGAACGCGACCACATCCTGCAGGGCTATCTGAAGGCCCTTGACATGATCGATGAGGTCATCGCCCTCATCCGTGCCTCCGAGTCCGCGGAGACCGCCCGCACGGGCCTTATGGACCTGCTTGACGTGGACGAGGTGCAGGCCGACGCCATCCTCGCCATGCAGCTGCGCCGACTGGCCGCCCTGGAACGTCAGAAGATCCTCGACGAGCACAACGAGCTCATGCGCAAGATCGCCGACTACAACGACATCCTCGCCAAGCCGGAACGCCAGCGCAAGATCGTCGGCGACGAGCTGGACGAAATCGTCGCCAAGTATGGCGACGAACGCCGTACCAAGATTCTGCCGTACTCCGGCGAGATGAACGTCGAAGACCTGATCGCCGAAGAAAACGTGGTCGTCACCGTGACCCACTCCGGTTTCATCAAGCGCACCAAGGCCGACGAATACCGCGCGCAGCACCGCGGCGGCAAGGGCATCAAGGGCGCCAAGCTGCGCGAGGACGACGTGGTGGACCACTTCTTCCTCACCAGCACGCACAACTGGCTGCTGTTCTTCACCAACAAGGGACGCGTGTACCGCCTGAAGGCGTACGAGCTGCCGGAGGGATCGCGCGATTCCAAGGGACAGCATGTGGCCAACCTGCTGCAGTTCGGGCCGGACGAGACGATCCAGACCGTGCTGTCGATTCCGAACTACGAAGTGGCCAAGTATCTGGTGCTCGCCACCCGTTCCGGCAAGGTCAAGAAGACCGCGCTCGCCGAATACGACTCCCCGCGTCAGGGTGGTCTGATCGCGGTACGACTCATGACCGACGAGAACGGCGAGAACGCCGACGAGCTGATCGGTGCCGCGCTGTGCAACGCCGACGACGACATCATCCTCGTCTCCAAGCAGGGCATGAGCCTGAAGTTCGAAGCCAACGACGAGCAGCTGCGCCCGATGGGCCGCCAGACCGCCGGTGTGCAGGGCATGAAGTTCCGCGACGGCGACGAGCTTTTGGCCATGGATGTGGTGCAGGGCGATTCCGACAGGGATCTGCTCGTGGTCACCAACGAGGGCTTCGCCAAGCGCACCGCCATCAGCGAATACCGTCTGCAGGGCCGTAACGGCTACGGCGTCAAGGCCGTGCAGCTCGCCGAAGGCCGTGGCTCCCTGGTGGGTGCCGTGATCGTGGAGGAATCCGACCAGATCATGGCCATCATGAAGTCCGGCAAGGTCATCCGCTCCAACGTCGCCGAAGTCAAGCGCACCGGACGTACCACCCAGGGTGTGACGCTCGCCAAGCCTGACAAGAACGACGAAATCATCTCCATAGCACGTAACGAGGAGACCGACGAGGATGACGCCGAGCAGGCCGCCGCGGAAAACGGAGCAGTCCAGAACGACGCAGCCGCGCAATCGCAAGCCGAAACCACTACTGAAAACTCCGCTGAAACCGGTACGGAAGCCACTTCCGATGCCGGCGATGGCGAGAATGTAGAGGCCTGAGACACAGGCGGGGAATCGTCTGCGAAAACTGGTAGCCTCAGCTAGAAGTAGGCAAGATTCTGCAAGGAGCAACGATGAGCGAGAACAATGAAAGCCATCAGGCGCAGGCAGGGGCGCAGGCCCCACGCGTGGCCCGTTCCGCATCCAGCCAGCCGTTGAGCGGTACGGAACAGTCTCAGGCGCATGAGAACATGGCCGCCGCGTCCGGCGGTGTGAAGGTTCGTGAAAAAGCGCGTCGTGGCGCGCCTCGCGCCCGCCGCATGAGCCTGTCCCTGACCCGCATCGACGCATGGTCCGCGGCCAAGGTGGCGTTCATGCTTTCCATCGCGGGAGGCATCATCCAGATTGTCGCGGTGACGCTGCTGTGGCTGCTGCTGAACGTGGTCGGCGTGTTCGATCAGGTGACGCAGATCGTGTCCTCCACCGGTCTTGACGCCGGCGGATTCGACCTTGCCAATGTGCTTTCGCTGAGCACCGTGCTGAGCGCGGTCACCATCTTCTCCATCATCGAAGTGGTGCTGTTCACTGTGCTGGTGGTGATTCTCACGCTGCTGTACAACGTGGTGAGCACGCTGGTCGGCGGCATCCACGTGACGCTCGGCGACGACTGATCGATTCGTCATACGGCGTTCGTACGGCGCTTGCGCAACGTAAGCCGTTCGTGCAACATAAGAAGACGGCGCTTCCCTACTTCGGGAGGCGCCGTCTTTTCTTATGTAATCGCGATTATGCGGTCGCTTTTATGCAATCGTCATACTGCGTTGCGCGTTATGCCGTAACGCATATGAAAACGGTCCGTGCGAACGAATCGCACGGACCGTTGAAACGGATTGTGAAAGACGATCAGAGCACGCCCTGGGCGACCATGGCGTTGGCGACCTTGACGAAGCCGGCGGCGTTGGCGCCGAGCATCAGATCGCCCTCATGGCCGTACTCCTTGGCGGCGGCCAGGGAATTGGCGACGATGTTCTCCATGATGGACTTGAGCTTGTTGTCCACCTCTTCGAACGTCCAGGAAAGGCGGTAGGAGTTCTGGCTCATCTCAAGGCCGGACACCGCCACACCACCCGCGTTGGCGGCCTTAGCCGGGCCGTACAGCAGGCCGTTGTCCTGATAGACGGCGATTGCCTCCGGGGTGGACGGCATGTTGGCGCCTTCGCACACGACCTTGCAGCCGTTGGCGACGAGGGCCTTGGCGGACTCCTCATCGATTTCGTTCTGGGTGGCGCACGGCAGCGCGATGTCGCACGGCACGGTCCACACGCCCTTGCAGCCCTCGTGGTATTCGGCACCCGGAACACGCTCCGCGTACTCCTTGATGCGGCCGCGGTGGCCGAGCTTGATGTCCTTGACGATGTCGAGCTTGATGCCGTCCGGATCGTAGACGTAGCCGTTGGAATCGGAGGCGGTGACGACCTTCGCGCCGAGGGCCTGGGCCTTCTCGGTGGCGAAGATGGCCACGTTGCCGGAGCCGGAGATGACCACGGTCTTGCCTTCGAAGGAATCGTTGCGCAGCACGCGCATTGCCTCGGCGGTGTAATAGCACAGGCCGTAACCGGTGGCTTCGGTACGAGCCAGGGAGCCGCCGAATTCGAGGCCCTTGCCGGTCAGCACGCCGGAATACTCGTCGCGGATGCGCTTGTACTGGCCGAACAGGTAGCCGATCTCACGGGCGCCGACGTTGATGTCGCCTGCGGGAACGTCGGTGAACTGTCCGATGTGACGGCACAGCTCGGTCATGAAGGCTTGGCAGAAGCGCATGACCTCGGCGTCGGACTTGCCCTTCGGGTCGAAGTCGGAGCCGCCCTTGCCGCCGCCCATCGGCAGCGTGGTCAGGGAGTTCTTGAGGATCTGCTCGAAACCGAGGAACTTGATGACACCCTCGTTCACGGTCGGGTGGAAGCGCAGGCCGCCCTTGTACGGTCCGATCGCGGAGTTGAACTGGATGCGGTAACCGCGGTTGACCTGCACCTTGCCCTCATCGTCCGTCCAAGCGACACGGAACTTCACCACGCGCTCCGGCTCGACGAGGCGCTCGAGCACTCCCGCCTTCTCATACTCCGGGTGCTTCTCGACTACGGGCTGAAGGCTTTCGAAGACCTCGCGAACGGCCTGCAGGAATTCCGGCTGATCGCCATCGCGCTTTTCGACCTGCGCATACACGCGCTTGACGTACTCATCAGTGAGCATATTTTTCCCCTTCGGGATAGTTGGGTTATCAATAAGGCGATTTCATTCTATGTGCATGGTAGAGGGACACACAAGATATTGCTCAGGATTTGGCTGGAGCGTGCGGATATAGGATGGATTCGGGCATGCAAGAGAGACACGTCCAAAGAGAGACTTGTCCATTGACGCGATTCACGGAATCGCGAATGCAGAACAGGAGCAAAAATGTTCGAAGGATTCAAGAAATTCATCGCACGCGGCAATATGATCGACATGGCTGTCGGTGTTGTTATGGGCGGTGCCGTCACCACCGTGGTCAATTCGATCGTGAACAGCGTGATCAATCCGTTCATCGCCATGATCTTCGGCAAGCCGAACATGGATGGTCTGCTGGCGATCACATTCAACGGCGCGACCGTTTCGTTCGGCGCAGTGCTGGGCGCTATTCTGAATTTCCTCATCATCGCCGTCGCCGTCTATTTCTGCATTCTGGTGCCGATCAACAAATTCCGCGACATGACCGAGGCGCTGCTTGCCAAGACCAAGCTTGCCGAGCAGAAGGAAGCCGAGGAAAAGGCCGCTGAAGAGCCGTCTGCCGAAGAGCAGACCGTCCAGCTGCTGCAGCAGATTCGTGACGAGCTGTCCAAGCAGAACGCGGCCCGCAACTAGTTGCGATTCGTGGTGCCACTCCCCTATTGATTTGATGATTCCGGCCGCTTGCGGGTATGCAGGCGGCCGTTTTATTTGGTTTGCGGGCGATCGCGTCCGTTGGATGGTCGACAAGAGGCTGAATACGAAAAAGGCTTCCGATTACTCGGAAGCCTTCAATTCTGTGGAGCTAAGGGGATTCGAACCCCTGACCCTCTCCATGCCATGGAGATGCGCTACCAGCTGCGCCATAGCCCCGTGGAGCTAGCCGGGTTCGAACCGGCGACCCTCTGCTTGCAAAGCAGATGCGCTACCAGCTGCGCTATAGCCCCGTGAGAAAAAAAGAGCGGCTCGCGGCCGCTTCATTTTTCCTGTGGGCCCGGGAGGACTTGAACCTCCGACCTCATCCTTATCAGGGATGCGCTCTAACCACCTGAGCTACGGGCCCAACTTGCTGTGTCTTGAACACAACGAATTGAAATAATACTTGAATCACAGGGAAAGTCAAGTGCCGCCGTGTCATCGGCGTGTCGTGGCATAATGCAGGCATGACATACGGGCAGCGCAACGGCGGTAACGGCCGCAACGGCAGGAGAGTGGGGCATCGCAACCGCAATCGCGTGATTTCCGAAACGACGGCGAGCATCGCCGGCATGCGGGTGGCCATCGTGCGCAAACCCATCAAAAACATGTACCTGCGCATCAAACCGCCGAACGCGGATATCGTCATCTCCGCGCCGCAACGAATGTCGCAAAGCGCTATCGAACGGTTTGTGACGGAACGCAAGCCGTGGATCGAACGGGCGCAACGCAGCATGCGACAGGCCAGAGACGCGCAACTCAACGCGCAGCGTGCGCAAAACGGCAATATTGGCGATACTGGCGCTTCCGCCAACCCGCCCGCTTTCGTATGGACGGACGAGGCCAAGGCGCGGGCGCAACGCAACATCGAATCGCAATTGCCTGTGTTGCTTGCCAAATGGGGCCCGATCGTTGGCCGTACGCCGACGCATATCACGTTGCGTCTGATGAGTTCGCGTTGGGGATCGTGCACGCCGAAGACCGGACGTATCCGACTTAACCTGCAGCTTGGTTTAATGGCCCCTAGATTCCTCGAATACGTGCTGGTGCATGAGATGACCCACCTGTGGGAGAACGGCCACGGAGAGGGCTTTCAAAGGCGTATGAGCGCCTATCTGCCGCAATGGAGGCAGTTACGCCGCGACATCAACCGGCAGGTGGTGCTGTAAGAGGCTGCTCGGGTTACTTGCCGTCCGTCGCGGAATCGCCAGCCGCGGAACTGTCCTCATCGGCGGTGTGCCGACGCACTTCCAGCGTTTCGATACGACGGCCGTCCACTTCGGTGACGACCATGTCATAACCGTCATCGGATGACAGCACGTCGCCGACCTCGCCCATTTTGCCGGTGTGCGCCAGGAAATAGCCGGCAACCGTCTCGTACGGGCCGTCTTCCAGCTCGATGCCGGTCAAATCCGCGAAATCCTCGATCGTCATGCCACCTTCGATGGTGGCCACGCCATTGACGAAAGCGGCGCGTTCTGTGCGTTCGCCGCCCTTTTCCTCCGGCAGGTCGTATTCGTCGCGGATGTCGCCGACCAATTCCTCGGTCATGTCTTCCAACGTGACGATGCCGTCGGTGCCGCCGTATTCGTCGATCACCACGGCCAGGTGAATGCCTCGTTTGCGCAGCAGCTCAAGGCTTGGCAGCAGCTTCGACGTGCCCGGCAGGGAAATGCCCTCACGCGTCACGTCGGCAACGGTTCTCGCCTTCGGATCGCGGATGTCAAGCAGGTCGCGCACGTGCACGAAGCCGAGCACGTCATCGAAATCCTTGCCGGTGACGGGGTAACGCGAATACGGCATTTCACGCACGTACGCGGCGGCTTCCGCAATCGGCATGGAGCCGTCCAGGAACGCGACGTCGGCACGAGGACGCATGACCTCCGCCACGATGGTTTCGGATGCGTCGAACACGTCGTCGAGGATGGTGCGCTCGTCCTTGCTGAGGTTGGTGTTGGTGTTGACGAGCACGCGCAGCTCGTCGTCGGACACCTCGCTGTCGGTTTCGTTCGGATCGAAGCCGAGCAGCCGCACGATGCCGTTCGTGTTCTTGCCGATCAGCCAGATGATCGGCTTGCACACTTTGGCGAACACATGGATGGCCGGCACCACGGCACGCGCGATCTGCTCGTTGCGTTGCATGGCGATACGCTTCGGCACCAGTTCGGAAATGACGATCGAGCAATACGAGATGATCAGCGTCAACGCGATGGTGGTCAGGGGAGCGGCGACGTTATGCGGCACACCCCAGTCTTCGATGGCCGGCACGATATACGGGGCGATTGAGGATTCGCCGAACGACGCGGACAGGAAGCCGCACAGCGTCACGCCGATCTGCACGGTGGACAGGAACGTGTTCGGGTCGCGTGCGATCTGCGCCACACGCTTGCCGCGCGCATCCTCCTGTTCCATCTGGTCGATCTGCGATCCGCGCAGACTGACCAACGCCAGTTCGGTGCCGGCGAACACGGAACCGAGCAGCAGGAAGATGAAGATCAGGAGGATATTCAAACCGAGTGACATGGTTCCAATCTAAAGCAACGGCATGTCAAAACAGCGCGACGCAACGGACTTGGAAGCTTGGAAGCCGTCTTTTCCGGAAAACGTCAGAAGCTCAATACTTCGACTTTTCCGGTGTCGAGCTGGTAGCGTGCTCCGGTGATCATCAGCCGGTCCTTGTCGGTATTCGGTTGCTCCTAGTCCAGTGGGGCAACATGACGTCGATATGATGTTGATATGGAGATTATGTATGTGCAAACTTTTAATTTCCCCTAGAAAATGTAGCTTAAGCTGGTAATTATCCCCTAGAAAATGGTATTTTTGTTTAAAACGACTATTCCTGTCAATTCGCCATTCCGACAGCAAATGGTGTATTGGGAAAGTTGATCGAGCGAGGTGCATCTATGAAACGTTGGATGATGAAACGGCTTATCGCATGGAAGAACGATGCGCATCGCAAGCCTTTGATTCTGGACGGTGCCCGACAGACCGGTAAAAGCTGGTTGGTTAAAGAGTTCGGACGCACTCAGTTTGAATCGATGGCGTATGTCTCACTGGAGAACAATGAGGCTATGGATCAACTTTTTTCCGGTTCTCTACGTCCTGAACGGTTGATTGCAGGTATCGCTTTGGCTTCGCGAACGCGCATTGAACCCGGGAAGACTTTGATTGTGCTTGATGAGGTGCAGGCGATTCCCAGAGCCGTCGAGGCGTTGAAATATTTCGCAGAGGAAGCTTGCGAATACGCGCTGATCGCAACCGGATCATCGTTGGGCATCACCGTGCATCCAGGCACTTCCTATCCCGTGGGGAAGGTGGATCGCTACCGTCTATATCCGATGAATTTTCTGGAATTTCTGGACGCCGTTGGCTACCATAATCTTACGGAAATCATCGAAAACGCGGATTTGGACATGATGTCGGTATTCCACGAGCAGCTCATGGAATGGCTGAAATACTACATGGTGGTAGGTGGCATGCCGGAAGCCGTCGAGATTTTCGCCGATACATATCCTGGTGCTGATTTCAATCGGATAATGCAGGTGCAGGAAGACATCCTGCAGGGCTATCGCGGTGATTTTTCGAAGTATGCCGATGCGATGCCGAGGGGATTTTCCTTGCGCCTTGCACAGGTTTGGGATTCAATTCCCTCCCAGCTTGCGCGTGAGAATAAGAAGTTTCTTTATGGTGCGGTGCGTTCCGGTGGACGTGGCAAAGATTTTGAATTAGCGATTCAGCGGTTGCTTGATTCATCGATCGCATTGAAGGTCGCGCGGGTCACCGCTCCGGAATATCCGCTCAAGTCATTCGATGATGTCGATGCGTTCAAGCTTTATACGTCCGATGTCGGTTTGTTGCGTACCATGAATGGCGCGAGTCCGGAGAGTATTTTGGATGGCGATTCGGTATTTGGTTCAGCGAAAGGCGCTTTTGCCGAGCAATTGGTATGTCAGGAACTTGTTTCGTACGGATTTGAGCCCCGCTATTGGACGAATGCCAATTCGACGAACGAACTTGATTTTCTTGCGCAGAACGATCGGTATGTTATACCGATTGAAGTGAAGGCCGGCATCAATCTTCACGCGAAAAGTCTGAAGGCCGCCATCAAACGATTCGGCTTTGAGCATGCTGTGCGGTTCTCGCCGTTGCCTCCACGCAAGGATGGTGACATACAGGATCTACCGTTGTATGCGGTGGCTGTGCTTGCACGTACAACGGCAGATCGACGTCTGTCATGAATCGTATAGAAAATCAGAAGCTCAGCACTTCCACCTTGCCGGTGTCGAGCTGGTAGCGTGCGCCCGTGATCATCAGCCGATCCTCGGCCAGCGCGTGCTGGATCACTTCGGAACGTTCCACCAGCTGTTCGATGGTGCGTGCGATGTGCACGCGCTCGAAATCCTCCGCCGATTCCAGTTCCGATTCGTGCGCCTGCCAAATCGAAAAACCGACCGTGCGCATCATGATCGAATCCGAATCGCAGATGCGTTCGTCGATGTCGGAAATGCTGTCGGCGGCCATCAGCGAATCCTCCGCGTCGGCGGTCAGCTCGTGCAGCAGCGCCTCGTATTCCTTGCATGCCTGCTTGATCGCGCCGCAATTCTGATGGCCGAGTACCACCAAAAGGCGCACGCCGAGCACGTCCACCGCGTATTCCAAAGAGGCGATCACAGCATCGTCTATGACCTGCCCTGCCGTGCGCACGGTGAACAGATCGCCGATGCCTGCGTCGAAAATAATATCGGGGCTGACACGCGCATCAGAGCAGCTCAGTATGGCCGCTTCCGGTGCGTGTGTGTCCACAAGTGCCTCGCGTGCTTCAGCGCCACGATTCGGATGTTCCGGTTTGCCCTCCGCAAACCTGCGATTACCTGCCAGCATGCGGCTCCAAACGCCGCTTGCCGTGCCTTCGACCTCGTCTTGGTCTACAAACAGTTCGTCTGCCATTGACTCCACCCCTCATTGTTCAGGCTAGCCAACATCATACGTTTTGGTCTGACCGTTCGCTGGGAAATAGAGCGATATCTCGCTTATGTATGGCAGATTTCGTGTTCTGTCCGGTGATATTTCGCTTATGTATGGCAGTCCCAAAGGTGAAAAACCGGAAAAATGTACCCCCGAAGTGGGTTTTTCGCATGATGGTCTGCCATATATAAGCGAGAAGGCTCATGACAAGGCTCCGATTCTGCCATATATAAGGCAGATATAGGTATGAAAAAGGGTCCCCGATCGGCAGTGCGAACGGGGACCCTGAAAGAAACTGGCTAAAATCAGCCGGTGTTCTGCAGGCCTGCTGCGACACCCGACACGGTGCACAGGATCAGGTAGGTGTTACTGCAGTCTGCAGAAGATGAAAAGAATAAGAGCTAAAACAAGAAAGGCGGCACCGCTTATTCTCATTAAGGATGTGTATAGATTGCTCGGATCTCCTTTTTGAGTCCAGAGGAAATTGCTTATTTTCCAGAGTTGCCTTGGAAAAATAAGCATACATAATCCTAGCAGGGCAAGTGCTGTGAGATATATGTACTGCACTGTTCTCCTTCTGGTTTGTCCCTACTGTTTTATTGATAACCCTTTTGCCTGAGGTTGTGGACAAGGCTAGAACTATATTGGCTCCAAAATCGACGGGGTTAGCTCTATGCGCGTGCATTTCGAAACTGGTCACACGGCTGGAGACTTGAGGGCGCATATAGAATTCGCCCCCATTGGTGCCATTGTTGAAAACAATGGAAGGTGAAACCATATAGGTGGAATATTGATCATTTGAACTTTGCCCATCGAGATTGACTACCCGGTCGATGACGTTATTGGCGACAATCCATCCAACCTGCCACCAATTTACAGCAAAGGCTGGAGTGGTCATAACTGTGCATAGGCAAACTGAGATAATTGTGGAGAATATCTATTCTATACTGATTATCGTTGTTCTCATAATTTTGTCGGCGAAGGTTTGTCCTTTGGTGTCCCATAAAGGCCAAAGAAACCCAATGAAACATGGCACGAAATCAACGCAGTGAGCTATCTCGCGTAAACCCATCCTTACTCCCGATATGGGCAGGTTGGAATATTGATCGACTACCTGCAGTCCTAAAAAATGATGCGACCAAGCTTGTCCGTTGCGCGTAGAACAGGCAGAAATCACGCAAACGATGATTATGGAGACGCAGTTAATCCAGATTCCCATGGTTCCATCTACGGAAGATCTCCCATATAAAACGCTGTTTATTAATTGTGATAGCAATGAAGTTGGCAGTATTATGCGAAGAATATATGCCGCTGCTCTGCGACACCATATTTTCCCCATTGACGTCCTCCTTGACGAACCCGACCAGATTGGAAAACGTATAAGAAAAGGTTTAGTGTAATGCTGTAGCTCCTCTTCTAAGCTATTTCAATCTTATGTTTGATTCCATAAGAATAGGACAAAACGCCGGATAACGCGAACGGGGAGGCCCGCGCCGTTTATCGGTACGGAACCTCCCCGCTCGCTTTTGTCAGGCGGTCAGCCGAAGATCAGCCCGTGTTCTGCAGGCCTGCTGCGACACCCGACACGGTGCACAGGATCAGGTAGGTGTAGTTCTCCTTCTGTCCATGCGTGAGCTCTTCCTTGTCCACGCGCTTGCGTAGCGAGCCGAGGGCGAGCACCTGGGTGGCGGACAGCGCGTCCACGTACGGCGAGCGGATGCGGATGGCCTGGCCGAGCACGTGGCGGTGCTGCAGAGGCCACTTGTCGCCTACGATCTCGAGCACCCACTTGCGGGTGAGCTCCATCTCGTCGAGGACCTTCTTGTTGAGGTCCTCACGGTCTCCGAGAGCAAGGTACATCTTGGCGATGCGCTCGTCGGTCTTGGCCAGCGACATTTCGATGTTGTCGATGAACGTGGAGAACAGCGGCCACTCCTCGTACGCCTGACGCAAGGTGTTCAGGTCACCGAACTGCTCGCACGCGGTGCCGAGGCCGTACCATGCGGCCAGGTTGATGCGGGCCTGTGCCCAGGAGAAGATCCACGGAATGGTGCGCAGATCGTCGAGGGACTTGGCGCCCAGACCACGCTTCGCCGGACGGGAGCCAATCGGCAGCAGGCCGATTTCGGTCAGCGGCGTGACGGTGGAGAACCACGGTGCGAAGCCGTCGGTGTTCAGCAGGTCGAGGAAGCGGTTGTGCGCGGCCTCGTCGAGCTTGTTGGCCATGTCGGCGTACTTCTTGGTCATGTCCGTGTTGCGCTTCTCCACGCTCGGAGCGGACTGCAGCAGCGTTGCGGCTGCGACGGACTCCACGTGGCGGATGGCAAGCACCGGGTTGCCGTAGCGGGCGAAGATGACTTCGCCCTGCTCGGTGAGCTTGAAACGGCACTTCACGGAGCCGACCGGCTGCGCGAGCACGGCGCGGTTGGCCGGGCCGCCGCCACGACCGACGGCGCCGCCGCGGCCATGGAACAGGGTCAGGTCGATGTCGTGCGATTCGGCCCACTTGGCGATGCGCTCCTGCGCGGAGTGCAGGGCAAGGGTGGCGGAGGTCGGGCCGGCGTCCTTCGAGGAGTCGGAGTAGCCGAGCATGACTTCCATCTTGCCGCCGGTGGCCTTCAGACGAGCCTGGACCTCCGGGATCTTGATCATTTCCTCAAGCACGTCCACCGAGTTCTGCAGATCCTCAAGCTGCTCGAACAGCGGGATCACGTCGATGGTCGGAACATCCTCGGGGTGGGAGAACGCCAGACGGTTCAGTTCGTACACGTCCTTGATGTTCTGGGCGCTCTTGGTGAAGGAGATGATGTAACGGCGGGCGGCCTTGATGCCATTGCGCTTCTGGATGGAACCGAGCGCGCGGAAGGTGTCGAGCACCTCGTGGGTCATCGGCTGCAGCTCGCCACGCTCACCGTGCAGGCCATGCTCGCGGATGTCCTCCAGAGCGCGGGAATGCACGACGGAATGCTGACGGAACTCCATCTCGACCATGTGGAAGCCGAAGGTCTCGGCCTGCCAGATGAGGTCCTGCAGCGGGCCGTAGGCGGAACGCTTGGCGTTGGCTTCGGCGAGGGAGCGCTGCACGGTCTTCAGATCGGCGATGTAGTCCTCGCAGGAGTGGTACATGAGGTCGGCGTCGCGGTCGATGGTGGCCTTCAGACGGTCTGCCATGACCAGCATGACGGCGCGGTGCAGCTCCTTGGTGGAGATCAGCGCGGCCTTGTCGGTCAGACGCTCGCTCATTTCCTTCTGGTGGTTCCACAGGGACTTGAGCTCGGCGCTCGGCGGGGTGGTCTCGGCCTCCATCGTCAGGTTCTTGCCGACGCGGCGGGTCTCGATCTCCAGCGCGCCCAGCACGTGGTCGCTGAACTTGCGGGCCACCTGACGGCTCACCTTGGCGGTGACGTTCGGGTTGCCGTCACGGTCGGAACCGATCCAGCTTCCCGGATGGAAGAACGCCGGGCACACCGGCGGCACGAGGCCGGCCTTGTCTCCGAGGACCCAGTCGTCGAAACGACGGTAGACCTGCGGAATGGTGTAGAACAGCGTGTTGTCGAAGATATCAAGAATGGTGTCGGCTTCCTCAACCGGAGTCGGCTTCTTCAGCGCGATCGGGGAGGTGCGGAACAGCGCGTCGATCTCGTTGAAGAGTCGACGGGAGTTTTCCTTCTTGTCCGAGCCGCCGAGCAGCTTATGCGCTTCGAGCAGCTGGGAGATGCGGCGGATCTTGCCTTCCACGGCCTTACGGCGGGCTTCGGTCGGATGCGCGGTGAACACCGGATGGAACTCGAGCTGGTCGAGCAGCTCCTTGGCTCTGGCCGGACCCATCTCGTTGATGAGCTGGTGGTAGGCGCAGGTCATTTCGTTCACCGGATCGACGGCCTGGGTGTCGTCAACGGCGTTCTCACGGCTGTGCAGCACGGAGACACGGTAGTTCTCCTCGCACAGATTGGCCAGATGGAAGTAAGTGGTGAAGGCACGAGCCAACAGCTGGGCCTCATGCACGTCCGTCTTGTCGATGATGTCGACAACCTTCTGCAGGTCGTCCTGATCGGGATTCGTGTCGGTCAGAATGCCGGAGAAACGTTCGTCACTGGCCTTCAGTGCATGTTCGCGCACTTCATCGAACTTGGCCAGCAGGTTTTCATCGAACTCACCGAGCACCTCGCGAAGAATCTGCAGACACAGATCCATTTCCTCTTTGAGGGATGCGGGAAGATCACGCTCCTCAGGGCCCTTGGTGCCGGTGCCGGACGAGACGATAGCCGCGTCCGCAGGCGTGATCTGTTCGTTTTCAGTTGTCATCAGACCTCCTTCTCCAAACCATCGGGTTGCTCGGTCTGTCGGTCCTTCGCGGCACCTCCGCGATTGTTTTGGCCGTCTGTTGCGAGCCCACAGCCCTAAGCTTGGTGGGTAAATGCTTGACCATTGTAGGCGCGGCAAATCGACAGTTTGGTTACGGAAACGACGGAAAGGTTCGCATCGTGGACATTGCGCGTCCGGAAAATGGGCATGTGGGAATGTTTGGAAAATATCCGACCAGCCCACACGTTAGACCTGAATAGTGTGAGCGCACTACATGAACATGATGAGAACGCCGAACGCGTTGACAGCAGCGCGAAGGCGGTCAGCAAATTCCACACCCACTCCATTCCGCTTGATATGGAAGACATCGAACGCGATTGGGACAAGCCGGTCACCGAAGCGGGAATCGCAGCGAAAGCCAGCGTGATCGTCCGTGTCGGCATGCTCGACCTTGGCGCCGGAACGGGAAGCTTCCGCGTCCGCGAAATGATGCACCGCATCGCCTATCCGTTAGGCGTGCACGTGCGCGCCGACGTGAACCTCACCGACATCGAGGCATCCTGCACGGACGGCAAGGACCGCATCACCGAAGTCGTCGACCTACCCACAACTGGCGTCAACACCGAGTGCATCTGGCTGCTCGAACACTTCGCCGACTGGTTCAACGTCAACCTCGGCAAAGGCTCGATGTACCACAGCCAATCCGACGTTTCCGAAGGGCTGATGCAGCATCTCGACAAGCGCGACGCCTCGCAGGTGTCGGCCGAACTGTCCAAGCAGCTCAAGGAACGGCAGAAGGCCGAGCAGAACCAGGAAGGTTCCGACGATCCCGTGCTCGACGCGCTGGAAATGGTCACGGAACGCGCGCAGGAAGGCGATTCCACCGCACGTCCGCTGCACATGCGCGATATCGAGGCGGCGGCCGCGGCCGGACGTAGCAATGGCGATTCGGTCGCGGAAAAGCCGCGTAAGAACCGCAACTGCAAACCGCCGAAGGAATATGCCGAGCATTTCGACCATATCGGGAAAGCCGCGGGCGAATCGCAAGGCGTCACCGTACGGCAGGCGCACGAGCGACTCGACATGATCGAACGTCGCAAACCGCTGTATTCGCCGGCCTTCGCGGGACTCGCGTCCGCCTGCGCCTGCGCATCCTTCGTGTTCCTGCTCGGCGGCGGCCCGTACGACATGATCGGCGCGTTCGTCGGCGCCGGCCTCGGCCACTGGCTGCGTCGCCGCCTGTTCGCCCACCATCTCAACCAATTCTTCGTGACGTTCGTCTGCGTGGCCGTCGCCGCGCTGGCATGCACCGGCATGCTGCGACTGATTGGCCTGTTCGATCCGATCGCCTTGCAGCACGACACCGCGTATATCGGCGCGATGCTGTTCGTCATCCCCGGATTCCCGCTGATAACCGGCGGACTTGACATGGCGAAAATCGACTTCCCATCAGGCGTGCAACGACTCACCTACGTGCTGTGCATCATTCTGATGGCCACGTTGGCAGGCTGGATGGTCGCTTCGATCGTGCACCTGAATCCGCAGGGATTCGAGCCGCTCGGACTGAACCCCGTCATCAACTGCCTGCTGCGCATGCTGTTCGCGTTCATCGGTGTGTGGGGCTTCTCCGTGATGTTCAATTCCCCGCAGCGCATGTGCCTCGTCGCCGCCACCATCGGCGCCATCACCGATACTTTGCGATTGGAAATCGTCGACTTGGGCGTGCCCGCGGAAGCCGGCGCGTTCATCGGCGCGTTCCTTGCCGGCCTGCTCGCCTCCGCATGGCGTTCGGCGGTGCGCCACGGCCTGCTTGCTCCGCATTTGGGATATCCGCGCATCTGCCTGACGGTTCCGTCTATTGTGATCATGGTGCCCGGTTTGTATATGTACCAGGCCATGTTCCACCTCGGCCAGTTCGATACGCTGAACGCGCTCGATTGGGCGTTCCGTGCGTTCATGGTGATCATCTGCCTGCCGATCGGCCTGGCGATGGCACGAGTAGTGACCGATAAATCCTGGCGCTACGACATTTAATAACCTGCAGAAGGGTAAAAACACTTGGTAACCAAAGATTTCTGGGTGCTGCTGGCCATGGTCTTGTACTTCGCGGCCATGCTGACCATCGGCTTCGTCTACTCCAAGAGGTCCAATTCCTCCACCAAACAGTATTTCGCGGGTGGGCGTGGCGTCGGACCGTGGCTGACGGCATTGAGCGCGGAAGCCTCCGACATGAGCGGCTGGCTGCTTATGGGCCTGCCGGGCGTCGCCTACTTCACCGGCGCGGCCGACCCGATGTGGACGGCCATCGGTCTGGCGCTTGGTACTTACCTCAACTGGAAACTCGTCGCACGCCGTCTGCGCCGCTACTCCGTGGTGGCCGGCGACGCGATCACCATTCCCGACTTCTTCTCCAAGCGCTTCCATGACGATCGCAATATCGTATCCACCATCGCTGCGCTCATCATCCTCGTATTCTTCTGCGTGTACGTCGGCAGCTGCTTCGTGACCGTCGGCAAACTCTTCTCCACGCTGTTCGGCTGGGACTACCACCTGACCATGGTGATCGGCGCCGCCATCGTGTTCGCGTACACCATCATCGGCGGCTATCTGTCCGTGGTCGTGACCGACTTCATCCAGGGCCTGCTCATGTTCTTCGCGCTGGCCGTGGTGTTCATCGGCTCCGTGGCGTCCGCCGGCGGCATCGACAACACCGTCGCCTTCCTCAAGGGCATTCCGGGATTCCTCGACGGCACGCATGTGGCCACGCCGATCCTCAACGACGCCGGCGAGCAGATCGTCAAGGCCGGACAGGCCATGTTCGGCGCGCCCGCCGACTACGGCATCATCACCATCATCTCCATGCTCGCGTGGGGCCTGGGCTACTTCGGCATGCCGCAGGTGCTCGTGCGGTTCCTGTCCATCCGCAGTTCCGAGGAAATCAAGAAATCCCGCATCATCGCCACCACGTGGTGCGTGATCTCGCTGGCGTGCGGCGTGTGCATCGGCCTGGTCGGCCGTGCCATGATGCCGACGCAGTTCGCCACGCAGGCGGCCGCGGAGAACATCTTCATCGTGGTGTCGCAGGCGCTGCTGCCGAGCTTCATGTGCGGCATCGTCGTGTCCGGCATCTTCGCCGCGTCCATGAGCTCCTCGTCCTCGTACATGATCATCGGCGCCTCGGCCGTCGGCGAGAACATCTTCCGCGGACTGCTGCACCGCAAGGCCACCGACCGCCAGGTGATGATGGTGGCGCGCATCACGCTGCTCGTCATGTTCATCTTCGGCATCGTGGTGGCGTTCGACCAGAACTCCTCGATCTTCCAAGTGGTCTCGTACGCGTGGGCCGGCCTCGGCGCATCCTTCGGACCGCTGATGCTCACCTCGCTGTACTGGAGGCGCACCAACAAGTACGGCGCGATCGCGGGCATGCTGTCCGGCACGGCCACCGTGCTCATCTGGCACAACCTCGTCAAGCCGCTCGGTGGCATCTTCGCCATCTACGAGCTGCTGCCGGCGTTCATCGTCTCGCTGCTGTTCATCGTGGTGATCTCGCTGCTCACGCCTGCGCCAAGCGCGGAAGTGCTGCACGAATTCGACCACTATCTCGACGATCCGGACGACCGCCACGTGGACGACGACCTCGTGGCCGCAGAAATCGCCGCAGGGGAGAAGCGCTCGCAGATCTAAGCGGGATGGCATCCGGCGGAAGGCGTAATCCGCCATTTGTAAGCGAAATGGGTCGGGAACCGATGTGGTTCCCGACCCATTTCTCGTTGTGAACGTGCGAACACGTAAGCGTGCGACGGCCGCGCGGCTCAAACGCGCTCAGTAGCGCATGCCCATGGCGTCGCGCACTTGGTCCAGCGTCTCGTTGGCGATGGCATTGGCCTTCTTGTTGCCCTCTTCGAGCACATCACGCACGTAATCCATGTCCTTGGCGAGTTCCGCGCGGCGCTCACGGTGCGGAGCCAGGAACCCGTTCACGGATTCGATGACGTACTTCTTCAGCGCGCCTGCACCGGAGTCGCCGATTTCCTCGGCGATGTCCTTCGGATCGCGGCCGGTCACCAGACCGGCGGTGGTCAGTAGCGCGGAGACCTGCGGGCGGGCAATCGGGTCGAAGGTGATGCGGCGCTCGGAATCGGTCGGGCTCTTCTTGATGAGCTTGGCGGTCTCCTCCGCGGTGGCGCCCAGCATGATGGAGTTGCCGTAGGACTTGCTCATCTTGCGGCCGTCAAGACCCGGGATCTCCGGCGCTTCGGACAGGATGGCGCTCGGCTCCGGGAACACCGGGTTCTTCTTCGCGTAGCGCTCGTTGAAGCGGCGTGCGATGGTGCGGGTGATTTCGACGTGCGGCAGGTTGTCCTTGCCGATCGGCACCACGTTGGCCTTGCAGAACAGGATGTCGCAAGCCTGATGCACCGGGTAGGTGAGCAGCAGGCCGGTCAGCGCATGGCCGGAAGCCTCCATTTCGGACTTCACGGTCGGGTTGCGGTGCAGCTCGGCCTCCGTGACCAGGGATAGGAACGGCAGCATGAGCTGGTTCTCGGCCGGAACGGCGGAATGGGTAAAGATCATGGTCTTGTTCGGGTCGATGCCGGCGGCCATGTAGTCGAGCACCAGGTTGAGCACATTGTCCTCGATGTGCTCGGTGGTGTCGCGGTCGGTGATCACCTGGTAGTCGGCGATGATGATGTTCGAGTTCACACCACGGTTCTGCATGGCCACGCGCTCGCGGATGGAGCCGAAGTAGTGGCCGAGGTGCAGACGGCCGGTCGGACGGTCGCCGGTGAGCATGGTGAACTTCTCCGGATGCTCCTCCAGCTTGGCCAGCGTCGCGTTCGAACGCTTCTTTGCGGCGAGGAAGCTGGCGCTCATTTCATTGCCGACAGCAGTGATCTGCTGCTCCTGGGTTTCGTCCGTCATACGTGTCCTTTTCTTAAGAAAATCAGCGATTTTATCGTAAAAGTCTGAGCCGACAACGAAATATGGCATAACAAGTGGTACTCTCTTGTTTGATGAATTGATAGCACAGTAATCCTCAGGGGGTCAGATGGGCCGCGGACGTCAGAAAGCCAAACAGCAGAAAATAGCCCGAAAGCTCAAGTACCTGACCACCGACACCGATTACGATGAGCTTGCCAAGGAGCTCGGTGCGCAGGAGCCCGGTTCTGGTTCCTTCGACCCGTTTGCCGATATCGAAGCCAAGTATTCTCACGATGTGGACGCCGAAGATGAGACCGTTGGGGACGGTCAAACGTCTTCCGATTCCGCCGATGACCTTGACGAATACGCCAAGTGGGCCGCGGAAGCCGCGGCGAAGGCCACGAGTGGCGAGTTTCCGGCGGCAAAGGCCGCGCCGAAGCCTCACAAGCCCATCCCGATGCCGGTGCCCAGCGCGCTGAAGCCGAAGAAGCAGGACTGACTGCACAGATTTTTTCAACGAATGGCTCGTGGTTTCAACCACGAGCCATTTTTTATTATTTCGATTTCGATTGTCGGGCGATTGTCGTGCTCGTCCCGCCAACCATCGCAGGTCGCGCCGCGCCGCGACCTATTCCTATGCCAGCGGCAGCAACCCGCTCAGATCGTCGCGTTCGCCGACGGCGGTGATGCGCCCGGCGTCCTTTTCCTCGTCCCAGCTGGTGATGCCGGTGGCGAGCCTCATCCACACGTCGGGGTCCAGTTCGATGACGTCCGGCGGCGTGAGATTGTGCGGATCGGACGCCGGCCCGTCGAGGATCTTGATGGCGCCCCACGGTGCCACGCGCACCTCCACGCCTTCGCCCGGCGCCTTCTTTTCCAGCAGGTATAGCGAGTAGCGCACCGCCATCGCCCACAGCTGGCGCGGCAGACGCGGCGAGAAGTTGAGCCGGAAATCGAAAGCGGCGTCGTCATCGGCCGGCAGCTGCTCGCTGAAAATGTTGTGCGCCGCGTCCTGCCACTGTTCGAAGGCGGCGCGTCCTTTGCCCAAGTCTTGTTCTCGTATGACAGCCATACCGGTATTGTGCAGCCCGCAAACGACTATGATGGAACTTTGCAAACGATGTAGTCGTAACTAAATAGGGGTTTGAGGGGCGATTTTCCTGCGATTGTGGTGCCCTCGCTTAATGGGCGCCATACGTTGCGTTTGCAGTTTTTGCAATGTTTTTTGCAAACGATACCGGCTTACGATTGCTAGGAATTTCGTCTTTTTATGATTACGTAGTATGCTGTACATGAGAACGTATGCATGATGTTACTTAGTGTTCATGCGGCCGCAAATGCAAGGACGCTGAAGTAAGGCATAATGTTCCTGGAGAGTATCCGTCAAAGGGAGTCAATCAATGACTGAAATTACCGCACCGAAGTCCGCGGTCACCGCGGAACAGTTCGCTGACGAAATCCGTGAGCAGCTGAAGTACACCCAGGGCGTCACCGTCGAGCAGGCCAAGCCGGCTGATGTGTACGTCGCCGCGTCCGCCGCAGTGCGTCGCCATCTCGTGGATTCCTGGATGAAGACCCAGGCCGACATGGTCAACGGCAACACCAAGGCCGTCGGCTACCTGTCCGCCGAGTTCCTGATGGGCAAGCAGCTGGAGAACGCGCTGCTCAACGCCGGACTGACCGATCAGTTCGACAAGGCCGTGGAAGCTCTCGGCTTCGATGCGCAGGAAGTCATCGACGCCGAATACGAGCCGGGCCTGGGCAACGGTGGTCTGGGCCGTCTGGCCGCCTGCTTCATCGACTCCCTCGCCTCCCTCGGCGTGCCGGCATTCGGCTACGGCATCCAGTACAAGTACGGCATCTTCAAGCAGGAATTCGACGAGAACGGCAAGCAGATCGAAACCCCGGATTACTGGCTGGCCAACGAGGAGCCGTGGGGCCACATCGACTACAACCGCGATCAGAAGGTCTCCTTCGGCGGCGAAGTCGTCGAGGAGAACGGCAAGAAGGTCTGGAAGCCGGCTTGGTCCGTGCGCGCCGTCCCGGTCGACTACATGGTTCCGGGCTACGCCTCCGGCCGCGTGAACACCCTGCGCCTGTGGACCGCCAAGAGCTACGACGAGTTCGACCTGCTCACCTTCAACCAGTCTGAGTACCTCGACGCCGTCAAGCCGCAGGTCGAGGCCGAGAACATCTCCAAGATCCTGTACCCGGAAGACTCCACCCCGCAGGGCAAGGCGCTGCGTCTCGAGCAGCAGTACTTCTTCGTGTCCGCCTCCATCCACGACGCCATCCGCGTCTTCTACCCGGGCCAGGACAAGCCGGATCTGACCACCTTCCCGGACAAGATCAACTTCCAGCTCAACGACACCCACCCGGTCATCGGCATTCCGGAGCTCATGCGCGTGCTCATGGACGAGTATGGCTACGATTGGGACACCGCCTGGACGATTACCAACAAGACCTTCAACTACACCTGCCACACCCTGCTTCCGGAAGCTCTGGAAGTGTGGCCGTCCAAGCTCATCGGCGAACTGCTGCCGCGTCATCTCGAGATCATCGAGAAGATCAACGACCAGTTCGAGGCCGAGCTCAAGGCCAAGGGCGTTGCCGAGGAGACCATCAAGGACATGGCCATCTACACCGGCGACTCCGTGCGCATGGCCTACCTGGCCACCTATGGCGGCTCCCACGTCAACGGCGTGGCCGAGCTGCACTCCCAGCTGCTCAAGGACGTCACCCTGAAGAACTTCTCCGACGTGTATCCGGACAAGTTCACCAACGTGACCAACGGCGTGACTCCTCGCCGCTTCATCAAGCTGGCCAACCCGCGTCTGTCCGACGTCATCACCGAGGGCCTCGGCACCGACAAGTGGCTGTCCGACCTCGAGCTGCTCAAGGGCCTCATCCCGCTGGCCGACGATGACGAGTTCGTCAAGAAGTTCGCCGCCGTCAAGCAGGCCAACAAGGTCGACTTCTCCAACTTCGCCAAGCGCAAGTACGGCTTCGACATCGACCCGAACACCATGATCAACACCATGGTCAAGCGTCTGCACGAGTACAAGCGCCAGGCCCTGAAGATCCTGTCCGTCATCGCCGACTACGCCGACATCAAGTCCGGCAAGGTCTCCGCCGACGACATCATGCCGCGCACCATCGTGTTCGGCGCCAAGGCCGCTCCGGGCTACTACCTGGCCAAGCAGACCATCCAGCTGATCAACAACGTCGCCCGCGTCATCAACAACGATCCGGACGTCAAGGGCAAGCTGAACGTCTACTTCCCGTGGAACTACAACATCGAGCTGGCCATGAACCTCATCCCGGCCACCGACCTCGACGAGCAGATTTCCCAGGCCGGCAAGGAAGCCTCCGGCACCGGCAACATGAAGTTCGCCCTCAACGGCGCTCTGACCGTCGGCACCCTCGACGGCGCCAACGTCGAGATCCGCGAGCGTGTGGGCGCCGAGAACTTCTTCCTGTTCGGCATGACCGAGCCGGAAGTCTCCGCGCTGTACGCCAAGGGCTACGACGCCAAGGGTCTGTCCCGCGAGTACTACGAGAAGGACCCGCAGCTCAAGGCCGCCATCGATATGGTTGCCGACGGTACCTTCTCCGACGGCGACAAGGACACCTACAAGGACCTCGTCAACGATTGGCTGAACAAGGATTACTTCATGACGCTCGCCGACTTCCGCGCGTACATGGACATCCAGGCCCAGATCGAGGAAACCTACCGCGATCCGATGAAGTGGAGCCGCATGGCCGTGCTCAACGTGGCCAACTCCGGCTACTTCAGCTCCGACCGCTCCATCGAGGATTACCTCGAGCGCATCTGGCACACCGGTCCGCTCAAGTGATTATGGAGCGGTCATGAAACGTCGCCGGCATCGCCGACGTACGCATGATCGCTTCCGTTCCGTCCGTTTCGCAATGGGCGGATAAGTGATGACGACGAAGGCCCTTGGGATTTTCCAAGGGCCTTTTCGTATGTTTTTCGCATGTCCGATTGCGTATGCCGGTAGTGCCCGAACGTACGTGCCGGACGTACGTGGCAATACAGTGACAGTACGACGGAAGGCCGCAAGTCAATCGCAATCGCAAAAGCAAAAGAAAAACCCTGTATCGCAAGATACAGGGCGAAGCAACAAACCCAACGCGGCATAGGTGTGCCGGGAAAGGCGAAATCAGGCGGCTTCCGGCTCAGCGGCAGGAGCGGCGGCAGTGGCGTCGGCCTCCGGCTCGGCGTCCTTGGTCAGGCCCAGGTCGACCGGCGAGGAGCTGTTCTCCCACGGTTCCTCCCACGGGTCATAGTCGGGATTCTGCTGCTTGTAGATGTACAGACCGACGACGCCAGCAAGCAAAGCTCCGAAGAGCAGTGCGAAGAACTTCCAACCGTTAGAAGACTTGTTCTCCATGACGGCTCCTTTCAAGGTTTCCAAACACTGGCTGACCTGCTCGTTCAAGCCAGCTCTGTTCCCTATCTTAATTCGTGGAATGTGTCGATTGGGTGGATTTACGCGCCGGAAAATACCGCATGTGCCGGTAGTGTTGAGCTATGGCATACCAACGATTCAGTCTGTTTCCCGATTCCCCATCGTTCAAGGATCTGTTCTCCGCCCGATCGCTGCGATACCGGTGGCGCAACGGCGACCCGGTCATCACCACCGCCATCATGGCGATCTGCATCGTGGTGTGGGCCATCGAAGCGGTTCTCTTCCTCGTCTGGCCCGAAGGCGGCAACGCGTTCGTGAACGCCGGCATGCTGCTGCCCGCCACGGCCGTCCGGCACCCGTGGACCTTCATCACCTCGATGTTCCTGCACCAGCCGACCTCGCTGTGGCACATCCTGTTCAACATGCTTACTTTGTGGTGCGTGGGGCCCGTGCTGGAACGCATGATGGGGCATTGGCCGTACCTCGCGCTGTACGTGCTGTCCGGATTGGGCGGCGGTGCCGGACTGATGGTGTGGGCCGTGTGCTCGCCGTCGGGATGGATGACCGCCGCATATGGCGCGTCCGGCGCGCTGTTCGGCCTGTTCGCCGCGATTCTGGTGGTGTACAGGAGAATAGGCATCGATATTCGTTCGATGCTGATTTGGATGCTGATCAACTTCCTGATGCCGGTGATCACGCCGGGCATTGCATGGCAGGCGCATGTCGGCGGATTCATCGTCGGCGGCGTGCTTGCGTGGCTGCTGGTCACCGGCCTGCATGCGTTCCGCGGCAAAAGCCTGGCGTGGCGCACCACGGTGTACGGCATCACGGTGTTCGTGGTGGTCGTGGCGATCATCGTGGGATGCAACGCCGGCAATCCGCTGATGCATATGTCACTTCTGTACCAGTAATGCGGGAACTACACACATGTAGTTTTCCACATCCGTGGATAACTTTGTGGATAAGTGAGGTCAGACCTGTGGGTAAGTCGGGGATGACGTGGTGGATTATCCACAAGGATATTCACAAAATGGCGGAACATAAGGAATTTCCTATGTGAAAATTGTGGATAACCGATATCCACACCCCACAAAAATGGGGAAAATCGCCGCCGATATTTCGTGGTGCGACGTTGACTCAGGCACAAAATATGGGCGTTATCCACATTCATCCACATTTGTCCACTTGTTATCCACAGGAAAGATAAGATGACGAAGGCAATCGACAAGGACGCAATACCGATGCGCCACGGACGCAGGATACGCGTGCGACGATATGCGTGCGACATGGCAGATACTTGCGAAGAAGGGGAGAGGAACCATGAGTGACGGACCACTGCTCAACGACGTGACGCGCGCCTTCGCCGAGGCGCATCGCAATGAAGACGTGCGTGACCTGGCGCTCAAAACCAAACGGACGGCGGACCTCGACCTGCCGGCCGCGCTCGACCAGATCGCGGGCTGGCAAATCGCCCGCAACAAACTGCCGCAATGGGCCGCCTGCGCGGATATCGTCTATCCCGCGCATATTTCCATGGAACAGTGCTCATCGCAGTTCACAGCGCAATACAAGGCCGAAATCGCCCGGCGTCTGTTGCGATCTCTGCCGCAATCGGCGGGACAGACGGCCAACGACGCGACCATGACGGACCTGACAGGCGGATTCGGCGTCGATTTCTCATATCTCGCCCGCGGATTCGGTCACGCCACGTACGTGGAACGCCAATCGCATCTATGCGAACTGGCCGCGCACAATATGGCGGCGCTGGGCCTCACGCAAGCACAGGTGGTGTGCGGCGACGGCGTCGAATACCTACGTGCGATGGAGCCGGCGCAGCTGATCTACATCGACCCGGCCCGCCGCGACGAGCACGGCGCCCGCACCTACGCGATCGAGGACTGCACGCCCGACGTGCTGGCGCTGCGCGATCTGCTGCTGGCTAAGGCGCGATATGTGATGATCAAACTGTCGCCGATGCTCGACTGGCGCAAGGCGGTCGACGATTTCGCGGGCACTGTGGCCGAAGTGCACATCGTCTCCACCGGCAACGAATGCAAGGAACTGCTGCTGGTGCTGGACGGCAAGGTTGCCGGGATAACGTCCGATGCCGCAGCGGCAGACACGCGCGCGCCGCACGTGTACTGCGTGAACGACGATCAGCGGCTCGACTACGATGCGGCCGCCTATACGCGCGGCCTGCGCATCGGGGACGCGCCGCTGCCGCACGAGCTGCGTTACCTGTACGAGCCGAACGCGTCGATCATGAAGGCCGGCTGCTTCGACGTGGTGGAAGCGCGATTCGGGGCGGTGCAGATCGGCCCGAGCAGCCACCTGTTCGTATCGGACGAGCCGGTCGATGGTTTTCCGGGGCGCGGTTTTGCGATTGAAACGATCGGCGGTATGGGCAAGAAGGAGCTGAAGCGATTGCTGTCCGGCTTGGACCGTGCCAACATCGCCGTGCGTAATTTCCCACTCACCGCGCCGCAATTGCGCAAGAAACTCAAGCTCGCCGACGGCGGCGACGCCTACCTGTTCGGCACCACCATGCAAGGCGGCGACCACGTGCTGATTCGGACGGCAAAAATCAGCAGATAATCGGCGGGTAAGCGGCGGCTTTCCACTCGACAGGAAACCGCTTTTCCTAAAGCTGAAGCGGGGCGATGCAGACGCGGTAAGTAAAGTGGTTGAAGCGGATAAAAGAGACGCCGGATCGCAATGGACCCGGCGTCTCTTACATAAGCTTCGATGGAATAGGCGAAACGGAGAAAACCGACTCAGCGCCACCACATGGTCATAATGAAACCGACCATGATGATTGCGAACGCGATGGCCAGGTTCCAAGCGCCGATGTGCGGAATCGGATAATCGGTGGTCAGGTAGTAGACCACGGCCCACACCAGACCGATGATCATCAGCGCGCAGAACAGCGGCACGAACCAGCGCGGGTTGGACTTGGTGCCCTTGATGCTTTCCTCCACACGGCGGGTGTTCTCCGCCTGACGGTTCATCATGCGTTGCATCTGCGGTGACAGCGAATCCTTATCAACGGTGGCGTTCAGCACCGCTTCGACACGGTCCATAGGAATATCGAGATCGTCATCGTCGGACTGGTCCTCGTCAACAGAAGTCTTGTCGACGACATCTTCGGTGGTTTCCTCGACGGCAGCGGTGTCGTCGGCGGACTGCAGATCCTTCTGGTCATCCGCGGTGGTTTCGTGCAGCTCTTCGTCAGCCATCAGCATAGTCTCCTTTAATAGGCTAAAAGTCATAATAGTGGGTAGACTCGAAAGCGGCGAACTCACGGCGTAAAACTGTTCAAAATCAGGACAATTGTTCAGTGAAACCCGGCGGATTCAGGCAGGTTTGGAAAGGCGCGTATGGCGAAGCATACCGGAAAGCACAGCGCGAAACGGTCGAAGGCGGCCGGCGTCGCGGCGTTCCTCGTGCTGCTGTTCTCCGGATTCCTGCTGTCCACCAACCTGCGCGTCAACCGTTCCGTGGTGGTGAGCAACGATACCGCCGAACTCGTGGAACAGCGCGTGAAAAAAGTGAACTCGCTACGGTCCGAAATCGATGCGCTGAGCACCAGAGTCAACGATCTGAGCAAAACACTCGACAGCCAGAACGCCGACGGATCGCAAGACAGCGAAAGCGCCGGCAACGGCACCATGCTCCCCGCCGTGGAAGGCCCGGGACTGGTGGTGACGCTCGACGATTCGCCGCTATGGGAGAACATGGTCGACGCCAACGGATCCAGCGCCAACATCAACGATTACGTGGTGCACCAGCAGGACATCGAAGCCGTGGTCAACGCGCTGTGGGCGGGAGGCGCCGAATCCATGCAGATCATGGACCAGCGCGTATTGTTCAATTCCGCCGTACGCTGCTCCGGCAACGTGCTGCTGCTGCAAGGCAAGAAGTATTCGCCGCCGTTCAAAATCTCGGCGATCGGACCAGTGGAGGGCATGAGAAAAGCGCTCGACGATTCCGAGGAAGTGTCCATCTACAAGCAGTACGTGAGCGCGTTCGGCCTGGGATGGCAGGTCGACGAGAAAACGAAACTGCATTTCGACGCGACCGACGCGTTGCAGCAGCCGTTGCAGTATGCGAAAGCGCTCGAAAACGACAAGAACGGCGACTCGCAAGAGGGGAAATAACAATCGATGAAATATGTGGCAAGCCGTGGCGGACGCACCAAAAGCGCGCTGTGGACGATACTCGGCATCCTCGCCGAACTCATGCTGACCGCCGCCGCCATCTGCGCGCTGTACATCGCATGGCAGATGTGGTGGACGGGCGTGCAGTCGGAGCATAACCAGATCGAAACCCGCCAATCCGTATCCTGGTCCGATCTAGGAAAGTCCGGCAACGTCACCGTGGCGAAGGCACAGCAGGGTGACCCGCCTGTACAGCCGCAAAGCGCCACGGAAGGCGAACTCATCGCCCAAATCTACATACCGCGATTCGGCAGCCAATGGCAGCGCAACCTGGTGGAAGGCACGGACCTGACACAGCTCAACAAGCACGGCCTCGGCCACTACACGGATTCGCAGATGCCCGGCCAGGTCGGCAACTTCGCATTCGCCGGCCACCGCAACGGCTACGGGCAGCCGCTCGGCGACGTCGACAAACTGCAGGAAGGCGACCCGATCATCGTCCGCACGCAGGATTACTGGTACGTGTACCACTACACCAGCTACAAAATCGTGCTGCCGACACAGACCGAAGTGGTGGCGGCCAACCCCGAAAACCCCGGCGCAACACCGACCAAACGCATGCTGACCATGACCACCTGCGAACCGAAATACTCCACGCCGACGCACCGCTGGATCAGCTACGCCGAATTCTCCTACTGGGCGAAGGTCTCCGACGGCATCCCACAGGAACTGGCCTCCCAAAACGCCAACGGCACAGTCAAATTCGTCAACAACGAACAGTCGTCGTTCCTGTCGTCGATCGATACGCTGAAACCGTGGATCTTCGGCGCGCTCGCCGCATACGTGATCATATTTATTTCCGCCGCCGTCGCCTGGCGATGGCCGTATCTCGCCGACGTGCGCGCAGGAAGACGAAAGAAGGCCGATTTCAGCCTGTACGGCAGCCTGGTGCGACTGCAGCCGGGCGTGCTGCCGATCCGCCTGCTGCTGGTGCTGCTGCTGGTTTTCGCAGCGGCCGCATCGTGCTTCGAATGGCTGTTCCCGTGGGCCGCGTCGACTATTCCGATGCTGCAGGAGATGTCGAACTACACGGCCATCTAAAGGCTGCCGCTGCGTGAGACGCGGACGTTGCTGCGGCACGGAACGCACGTACACTGCTGTTCAAACGTTGATTGGAGCATGATGACCGATTCCGCACGCATTCTGGTGGTAGATAATTACGATTCGTTCGTCTATACGATCGTCGGCTATCTCAAGACGCTCGGCGCCACGGTGACCGTGGTGCGCAACGACGCGATCGACCCGTCCCAGCCGGGCGTGATTGACGAATACGACGGCGTGCTGATTTCTCCTGGCCCCGGCGCTCCGGCCGAATCCGGCGCCAGCGAGGACATGATCCGCCTGTGCGCGAAGCTCGACAAGCCGATGTTCGGCGTATGCCTAGGCATGCAGGCGCTCGCCGAAGTGTTCGGTGCCACCGTGAGCCACGCGCCGACCATCATGCATGGCAAGACCAGTTTGGTGGAGCATATCGACGATGAGATTTTCGAAGGCGTCGCCAACCCGATGGTCGCCACACGGTACCATTCCCTGGCTGTCGAACCGGAGTCCGTGCCGGACGATCTGGTGGTGACCGCGTGGACGCAGGGCGACCACATCGTGCAGGGCATCAAGCATCGCAGCAAGCCGATGTACGCGGTGCAGTTCCATCCGGAATCCGTGATGACCCAGGACGGCTACCGTCTGCTGGCCAACTGGCTGAAGGTGTGCGGGCAGGATTCCGCGGTTGAGAAGTCGATTGGATTGCAGCCTAAGGTGAGCGAGTAGTTTTCTTTTTTTGAGCTTGCTGAATTGCGATTTTTTGCGATGAATGAGTGATGGGTGATGGCTGCTGTTTGGCTCGCAGTGTTGCTTGCTTGCGGCGCCGCTTTGCTTCCCGCAGGTCCTGTTCACGACACACTCAAGGCCGTTCGGCCAAGCTTACGGTCGTGAACAGGACCTGCGGGAAGCAAAGCTCCTTTGGCTTTATGGAGCTGCCTTCGGCTGCTTTTGTTTTTTGAGGGAAAGAGAAAGGGGAGGGAGCGGCTTCGAGCCGCTCCCTCCCCTGATTTTGTTAGTTGCCTTGCTGGTTGTTGGTGTTGCCGTTGTTGTTCGTGTCGGTGTTGTTCGTGTCGCTGGACGATTTCTTGGTGGTCAGCGTGATGGTCGATCCGCTGTCGGCCTGGCTGCCGCCATTCGGAGACATCGACACGACGGTCGCATCGTCGTCCTGTGGCCCGTTGACACTTACCTGGAATCCGGCGGCCTCCAAAATGCTCTTTGCTTCGGCAAGTGTGGAGTTGGTAACAAACGGCACGCTCACCTGCTGCTTGCCGGTGGACACCCAAATGGTCACCGCGGTGCCCATTTCGACGGTGCTGCCGGAACCCGGATCGATGCGGGTGACTGCACCGGACTGCACCGAATCGGAATACTCGCTTTCGATGGTGATCTGCGTCAGACCAGCCTGCTTGAGCTGCGCGATGACCGAATCCTTGGCCTGGCCCACCAGACCATCCGGAATCTTGGTCATGCCGGACGAAATGTACAGCGTGATGATGGTGCCCTTGGTCTGCTTCGAATTCGCGGCCGGATTGGTGTTCACCACCTTGTCTTTCTCGATGGAGGCACTGTCCACGGTCATGACATTGCCGATCTTGAAGCCTGCCGCCTCAAGAATGCCCTTCGCTTCCTCCTGCGTCTTGCCGGACACGTCAGGCACGCTGACCGCCTGCGGGCCGGTGGAGAACCATATGGAGACGGTGGAGCCCTTCGCCACCTTCTTACCGCCCTTCGGGTTCTGCTTGGTGATGGTGCCCTTCGGTTGGCTGGACGTGGCATCGTCACGGGCGTCAAGCTTCAGACCAAGGGTCTTAAGCTGTTCTTCCACACGCGCCTGGGAGATGTTCGACGTGTCGGTGAAGTCCGGCACGGACACCAGATCCGCAGTGTTCTTATGCCCGTTCAACGCGAAGAAAATACCGATGACGGCCAGCAAAACAACGATGCTGCCGATTACGGAAGCAATGATGATCTGCTTCTTCTTGCGCTCCTGCGCGGCCTTGGCACGCTGTTCCGCACGGGTCTTCGTTTCGACTCCGACATTCGGATTCGGCACGGCCTCGAACTGGCCGGTGACCGGATTGAACGCCTGCGTCGGCGCATCCGTCGCCGGCGCCATGGGCACGGTGGCGGCATCCATTTCGGCCTGCTTGCGGGCCTTCATGTTGGTCAGGTCGGTCAACGGGTTGAACGCGGCAGCCATCGGCACACCGCCGTTCATGAACGTCAGCAGATCGTTCTTGAACTCGGAAGCGGTGGCGTAACGGTTCTGCCGATCCTTGGCCATCGCCTTCGCGCAGATCGAATCCCACATCTTCGGCAGGCCCGGCACGATCGTGCTTGGGGGAGTGGCGACTTCCGACACATGCTGGTAGGCGATCGCCACCGCCGAATCGCCGGTGAACGGCGGCCGGCCGGTGAGCATTTCGTACAGCACGCAGCCGGCGGAATACAGGTCGGAACGCATGTCGACGCTTTCGCCGCGCGCCTGCTCCGGAGACAGGTATTGCGCGGTGCCGACGACGCCCTGCGACTGCGTCATCGTGGCCGCGGAATCGTCGATCGCGCGGGCGATGCCGAAGTCCATGACCTTGACCACGCCCTGCTCGGAAATCATGATGTTGCCGGGCTTGATGTCGCGGTGGATGATGCCCATGCGGTGCGAGTATTCGAGCGCGTTGAGCACGCCCATCATCACCTGCTCGGCGTCGCGCTGGCTCAGCGCGCCATTCACCTTGAGGATGTCACGCAGGGTCTGGCCCTTGACGTACTCCATCACCAGATACGGCAGATGCTCGATCTCGCCGGTTTCCGTGGTGACGGTTTCCTCGCCCGAATCGTAGATGTTCACGATGTTCGGGTTGTTCATCTGCGCGACGGAATGGGCTTCACGGCGGAAACGCTCAAGGAAGATGCTGTCAGTGGCGAAATCGGCGCGCATGATCTTGACGGCGACGGTACGCCCCAGACGCGTGTCGGTCGCCACATGCACTTCGGCCATGCCGCCACGGCCGACGAGTTGGCCGAGCTGATAACGGCCCCCGGCCAGAGAGGTAGGCATGTTGATGTTCATCCCTGTTCCTTCCAATCATTGCTCACGGAGATATGGGGTTTGCTGACCACACGTCGGGGAAGCCTTCCTCCCGAAGAGACGATCATCGTGTCGGCCAGCTGCGTCTGCTGGTCGAGCAGACGGCGTTCGATGCGGGACAGGGTGCGTGACACCACCAGCGCGTCCTTCGGACGGTCCAGCGGGTCCTTGGCCAACATCGACATGACGAATTCACGCAACTGCACATCGACGGTGTCGGGCAGCGGCGGAACCGGATTATTGACATGTGCTGCGGCGATGTCGACCGGTGTGGCGCCCGTGAACGGACGGTGTCCGCACAGGCCCTCATAGGCGACGACGCCAAGCGAATAGATATCGGATTGCGGCGTGGCATGCTTGCCCTGCGCCTGCTCCGGGGAAATGTACTGCGCGGTGCCCACGACCATGCCGTCCTGCGTGATCTGCTCCTGATTGGTGGAGTAGGAGACGCCGAAGTCGGTGATCTTCACCTCGCCGGAATCGGACACCATGATATTCGCCGGCTTCACGTCACGGTGGATCACGCCATGGGAATGCGCGACGAACAGGCCGCGTGCGGTCTGAATGAGGATCGGCAGCAGCTTGATCGGGTCCATCGGGCCGTTCTGCTCGTGGTACAGGTCTGCAAGCGACTTGCTCGGCACGTATTCCATGATGAGGAATCCGATGCCGTCATGCTCGTAATATTCGAACAGCGCAGCGATGTTCGGATGCGCAAGATTGGCGGAATTATGGGCTTCCGCGCGCAGACGAAGCAGTTTGGCCTCCTGGGTGACGCCCAAATCGCCACGTAGCGCCTTGATGGCCACCGGACGTCCAAGTTGGATGTCATAGCCTTTCCACACTTCACCCATACCACCTTGGGCCAGGCGGGAATCCAACCTGTAGCGTCGGTGGATGAGCTGTCCTTCAACCAGTTTCATTCTGCCAGCGCCTCCTGCATCATTGCTTTCATAATCGGTCCTGCCGCGAACGAGCCGTACAGGTCCACGTTATGCACCACGACCGCCACCGCGATCTTCGGATCGTCCGCCGGTGCGAATCCGATCACCCAGCCGTCGATGGACGTATTGCCGTTTCCAATCTGCGCGGTACCCGTCTTGACGGCCACCTGCACGCCGTTGATGGCCAGATTCGTGTTCTCCTTGGTGACCACGGCCTCCATCATCTGGGTGAGCTTGTTGGCCGTATCCGCACTGAACGCATGGGACATGACCGTGGGCTTGGTCTGCGAAATGACCGACAAGTCGGCGGAACGCACGCGGTCGACCAGCGTGGGCTGCATAAGCTTGCCATCATTGGCTATGGCGGCGGCCACCATAGCATTCTGCAACGGTGTCACCACGGTGTCTCCCTGGCCGATAGACGCCAATGCGAGCTTGTCGTCGTTGATGTCGGTGGGGAACTTCGACGTGACCGACACCCACGGGGTTCCGGTGTAATCGGAACCGTCCACGGTAATCGGGCTGTCAAAACCAAGTTTCTTGGCCATGGACGAGACGGCGTTGTCGCCCAACGACACGCCCAACTGGGCGAACGCGGTGTTCGACGAATATGCCAGCGCGTCCTCCATGGAGATCTTGCCGTCAGCGCCGTCGGCCTGCGGTACGGCGTTGGTCAGTTGCGTGACGGTGCCGGGGAGCGTGTAGCTTGCTCCTGCCGGAATCTGCGTATCCGGCTGGTATTGGCCGGTTTCCAAAGCCGCGGCGGCCACCACCGTTTTGAACGTGGACCCCGGAGGATACAGCTGCGAAGTGGCTCGGTTGAGCATCGGATTGGTGGCGTCCTGGGACAGCACGCCGTAGTTGCTGTTCGCCTGGCTCATGTCATGGCTGGCCAGCTGGTTCGGGTCGTAGCTGGGCGTACTGACCATGGCGAGGATACGGCCGGTTTTCGGCTCGATGGCCACTGCGGCGCCATCCGTGCTGCCGAGGCTGTTGTATGCGGCCTGCTGAATCTTCGGATCGATGGACGTTTCGATATTGGCGCCCTTGTTCTCCTGCCCGGTGAACAGTGACTTGAACCGCTGCCAGAGCAGCTGCTCCGACTGGCCCGACAGCAGCGAGCTGCGGGACGCTTCGACACCGCTCCAGCCACGCTGGCTGATGGAGAAGAATCCGGTGACCGGCGCATACAGTTCGCCGGCGGAATAGGAACGCTGGTACGAGAACGAATCGTTGGAAGGATCGGATTTTGCGATGACCGATCCGTCCGCGGCGAGAATGGACCCGCGCGGTGCGCCGTATTCGTGGTACAGCGCGCGGACGTTACGTGCGTCGTTGGTGAGCTGGTTGGCTCGGATGGCCATGATGATGGTGGTGGACATGCCCAGAATGACGAACAAGGCCACCACGATGGTGAACAGCTGGCGGAGCGACTTATTCATGCGATGCTCCTTGCTGGTCGATCGTCGGCAGGACTCCGGTTATCGGAATCGTCGGATTGGATTGATCGGTCTGGCCGGCTTGGCTGGTTCGATTGGCGGGCACGGCATGACCTGCTTGCCCGGCTGCGCCCGCATGGCTTGCCGGCACGGCCGGGATGGCCGAAGCCTTCGCCGCACCCGAACGCGTATTGCCGGCGATTTCGGTACGACGGTTCCGCTCGCGTTCGCGCAACACCCTGACGGCTTCCTGCTGGAATGTGTCGCTGTCGATCTCGGATTCCGGCCTGTTCGCGGAATTGGAGATGACGATCAGCAGCGCGGCCAGCATGTAGTTTGCGATCAGCGACGAACCGCCGGCCGCCATGTAGGGAAGCGTCAGACCGGTCAGCGGAATGACCAGCGTGATACCGCCGACCACGGTGAACACCTGGAAGGCCATGGTGAACACCAAGCCGGACGCAAGCAGCTTGCCGAAGCCGTCCTTGATTTTCATCGCGGTGATCATGCCGGCTGCGATGATCAGCAGATACAGCATGAGAATGGCCATCAGGCCGGTCAATCCCAGCTCCTCGCCCAATGCCGCGTAAATGTAGTCGGAATTTGCGATCGGGGTGATCGACGGGTGGCCCTGACCGAGGCCGGTGCCCATCAGACCGCCGGAAGCCAAGCCGAAAATGCCGGTGACGAGCTGGTATGAGCCGCCGTATTCCTTGTTGTATTGAGCCGCGGAGAACGGGTGGAGCCAGGCGTCCACACGCGAGCCGACGTGGCTGAAGATGCTTGCCGCCGCCACCGCGCCGGCGGCGAAGGCGATGAATCCGATGACGATCCAGCTTTTACGCCCGGTGGCCACGTACAGCATGGACACGAACATGGCGAAGAACATCAGTGACGTGCCCAGATCATGCTGCAGGACCAGAACGCCCATGGAGACGATCCACACCACGATGATCGGTCCCATATCCTTGATGCGTGGCAGTTGGATGCCGAGAATCTTCTTTCCGCCGACGGCAAGCTGGTCGCGATGGTCGAACAGATACGAAGCGAAGAAGAACGCCAGGAACAGTTTGGCGAATTCGCTCGGCTGGAACGATCCCAAGCCGGGAATCTTCACCCAGATGCGTGCGCCGTACTGTTCGGAACCGACCACCGGCAGCATTGGCGACAGCAACAGCACGATGCCGATCACCATGCTGACGTACGAGAATCGCCGCAATACGCGGTAATCCCTCATGAACACCACCAGCAGGTTGGCAAACACCAGTGCGATCGCCAACCAAAGCAACTGTCGGAACGCCACTGTGGTTTTGGTGTCTTGGTCGAGGCGTGCGATCATCGTGACGCCGATGCCCGTCAATACCAGCACGCAGCACATGACCGATTGGTCGGCGTGCGGCTGGAATCGCAGCAGCAGACCCCAGGCGGTCAGGAACAGCGCGCTTACGAACGCGAGCATCCACACATAGTTTTGCGGGAAGCCGTTCGTGGTGCGTTCAAACATCTGGAAGAACGCCACCGCGCACAGCAGCATGCTGAACAGCAGCATGCCAAGCTGTCTCAAGCGTGTTGCGATCATGACTTGTCACCGCCCGACTTGTTGGTCTGCGCGGCCTGATCGGCGGTCTTTTTCGCCGCTTCCTCCTGCTGCTTCTGCTTGGCGGCTGCTTCGTCCTTCGCCTTCTGCTCGGCTTCGGCCTTCTCCTGCTGCTTCGCCTCTTGCTTGCGCTTCGCATCGTTCAGCTGCTTTTTGATCAGACGGGTATGGCTTTTCGCTTCGCCGTATGTGTCGAAGGAGATGCCCTGGTCAAGCTGTTCGCGCCAGCTTGGCGGCAGATCGCTGGTCTTCATATTGGTGTCGGTGACGGCATGTGACAGTTTGACACCGAAGATGCTCGTCGGCACGCCTTGGAAAATCGCCACTTTGCCGTTGTTGTCGCCGATGTAGTACTTGGTTTGGCTCCAACGGTAGGTGCCCACGCCCACGCCGGCAACGCCAAGCAGCACCAGAATGATGATGAGTATGGTGATGATGCGGTTGCGGAATTTGCGCGACCGTTTCGTCTTACGTTCCTCGATATGTTCGTTGCGAATCGCCTTGGCGACTTCCGGATCGTTCGGATCGGCGGAAATACGCCCGTTGCGCTTCTGCACAATCGGAATTTCCCCGGTATCGGTATTGACACGGTCGCCATTGTCTTCGCGGACCGACGACGGCTGCGCGACGCGCTGTTCCGGCTGTTTCGGCTCCTCGTTGGGATCCTTGCCGCTGCGCAGGGCCGCGGCGCGCGCCGCCGGCGACTGTTTGCCTTCGCGCAGAGGCGGGGCGGAAGCGACCGGTTCGTTGACGATGTCCGCGATGGTTTCCAAGCTTGCGCTGGCCGCGCCGCCGATCAGCGGCGTCTGATGCGGCAGGTCGAACGCGTCCGCGTCGAGCGCGAGCGTCGCGTCGGCGATCACCGCGGTGACGTTGTCGGTGCTGCCCGCACGCAACGCCATCGATACGAGCCGCTGCGCGCACTCCTCTTGATCGGCGCAGGTGGACAGCACTTCTTCAAGCGTGGAATCCTCCAGCACGCCGCACAGGCCGTCGGAGCACAGCAGCCAACGGTCGCTCGGATGCGCTTTGCGGATGGCGATGTCAGGGCGCGAATCGATGTCGAAATCGCCCAGCACGCGCATCACCACATTGCGTTGCGGATGGTTGCGCGCCTCGGCCTCGCTGATACGGCCGGTGTCGATGAGATGCTGCACGTAGCTGTGGTCGCTGGTCATGCGGACCAGATGGCCGTCGTGCAGCAGATACGCGCGGGAATCGCCGATATGCGCCAATACCCAGCAGCCGGCGACCAGCGCCACGGACGTGACGGTGGTGCCCATGCCGGCAAGACGACGCTCACGCTTGGCTTTGCCGACGATCGCGTCGTGCGCGGCCATGACGGAAGTCGCCATCATATGGGAGACGACCTGCACGTCGCCGTCAACATTGTCCTGTTCGATATGCGCCAGCGACCGGATGGCGATGGTGGAGGCGGTGTCGCCGCCGGCATGCCCGCCCATGCCGTCGCAGATGGCGATGAGATGCTCGCCGGCGAACGCGGAATCCTGGTTGTTGGAACGCACGGTGCCCACGTCGGAGACGACGGTGGAATACATGAACAATTGTTGCGAAGCGGTGGAAGTCGGCAAAAACGTCACCTCAATTCGAAGGTGGTCGCACCGATGCGCACAGGCACGCGCGCGCCAAGAATCATCGGCGCGTTCAGACGCTGATGATTGACGACGGTGCCGTTGGTGGATCCCAGATCCTCGATGGCCCAACGGCCGGTGGCGGGATCGGTGTAGACGCGCGCATGGTGGGAGGAAACGAATTCATCATCCAGCACCACGGTGTTCGAAGCGGAACGGCCAAGTGTGATGGTGTTGCCGGCCAGAGGGACGGAACTGCCGGCAAGGGGGCCATCGATAATGACCAGCAGAGTTGGTTTGGCATTGGTTGCGGCGCTTGCCGAAGGGGCTGCGGCGGCTACGGGCGCAGGCGATTCGACGGCCTTGCGCGCGGCACGCTCCTTACGACGATGAGCCCGCGACTTGCGCGGGCTGAGCGTTTCGATATCCCTGTACAGCGAACGTACCGTACAGGCCACGAAGATCCAGAGCAGTACGAGAAACCCGTACTTGAGGATCGCAAACGTTAATTCAGTGAGCATAAAAGGCGGCTCTCCAGGTTGGGGCTGATTACTCCTGCTCCTGCGAGGAGGCCCAGTACAGGATGCGGGTTCGGCCGATGGTGATCGTGTTGCCGTCGAGCAGCGTTGCCGCCTCAACATGATGGCCTTCGACGTACATGCCGTTGGTGGAGTTCAGGTCGCGGGCGATGACGGTGTTGCCGTTGTCGGTGACGTCGATCTCCATGTGACGACGGGAGATGCCGGGGTCGTCGATGACGATGTCGCAATCAGAACCACGGCCGATGATGGTCTTTTCCTCGGTGAGCAGATACTGGTGCTCGCCGATCTCCAGCATCGGGCAATCCTCGGTCTGCGCGTCGGTCGTGACCGGCACGGTGTTGCCCTGCACGGATTCGCTGGAAAGCCGGTAATCGCCCTTGGAAAGTTCAAGATCCTCTTCGAAGATCACCACGACCGGGCCGACGAACGCGTAGTTCTGGCTCTTCGCATACTGGGTGAGGTTGTCGGCAAGTTCATTGGCGAGCGTTTCGGCGCCCCACTCGACGATGTTGTTGAAATCCGGAGTGCTGAGCTTGAAACGGTACTCGTTCGGGGCTACGGTGCGATCGCGCGTGACGGGCATGGCTTCTTTGTCGATCTCGCGTTCCAGAGCGCTGGAAAGGTCGACGGGCTTCAGGTCTTTAGACCCGAACTTCGCGAAAACCCCGTTGACGGCGCCTTCCACGCTCTTCTCAAATCGGTCGAGAACACTCATACTTGTCCCTTTCTGTCCTTGACTATCCTACGCTGTAGCCTGCCGAGCGCCAATTCGAAGGCTACTTGCTTGCAAAAATTTCATGTGAAGGGGGTTGCGTCCGGGGTATTGGCGGCGAGTGGTGCGTGATGGTCGGTAGATTGGAAGGTATGAATGATGCGATTGATGAGTTTCCTGGGCTGAAGGCCCGTACCTTGCGATTCACCTGCGGCGCGCCACGTTCCGCCCGCGCGATCGGCGACGGTTCGCGTGCGCTGTTCCTGCGTTCGGACGGTCCGGAGGACACCGTCACCTCCCTGTGGATGAGCGTGATCGGCAGCGATGGCGATACCGACGAGATTCTGCTTGCCGATCCGCGTACGCTGCTGGCTGACGCCGACGCCGAGGATGTGCCGGCTGAGGAAAAGGCGCGCCGCGAACGTGCGCGTGAAGGTGGTTCCGGTATCGTCGGCTATTCGGTCGATGCGGCCGGCAACCGCGTGGCGTTCGCCATCAACGGCCAGCTGTTCCTGACGGATATCGCGGCCGGCGTGACGCGCGGCATCGCCATCGACGAACCGGAATTCAAGCCGGTGCTGAACCCGCGCATCAGCCCCGACGGACGACATATCATGTATACGACCGGCACGTATTTGGTGGACGTCGATCTTGCGGACGTGTCGGACACGACGGACGCAGCCGAAGACGCGGGCGATGCGGTGTCCATCGTCGCGTCCGTTCCGCAAGACGACGCTGACGACGTTGCCGATACGCAGGACGGCACGCAAGATGACGCGCAAAGCGACGCGGCCGAATCGCAAGCAGGCGAATGGAAAATCGGTCTCGCCGAATTCGCCGCAGGTGAGGAAATGGACCGTTACGACGGCTTCTGGTGGTCGCCTGATTCCAAGTATGTGCTCTTCGAAACCTTCGACGCATCCCACGAGCAGACCTGGTACATCGCCGACCCGGCCGATCCGACGAAACCCGCGCAGGCCCGCCGCTATCCGCAGGCGATGACGGCCAACGCCGACGTGCATCTGACGCTGCTGGAACTCGGCTACGATACGGACGGCTGCTACTACGGCGGCATCGCACACAACGTGGAATGGGACCGCGAATCGTACGAATACCTGGCCGCCGTCAGCTGGACCGAAGGCCACGAGCCGCTGCTACTTGTGCAGGACCGGCTTCAGCAGCACGACCAGGTGCTCGCCGTCCACGTGGGCGAGCCTATCGTGACCATGAGCGCGCCGGAAAACGGCTTCACCGACGAGGACGGCAGCGAAGTGGAGACCTTCTCCATCGCCATCCCCGAATACGCGCCCGGCGAAGAACCCGGCACCACGCGCGTGCTTGAGGAACATAGCAACGACTGCTGGCTCGACCTGATCGCCGGCACCCCCGCATACACGCCTGACGGCCGTCTCGTGTGCGCGATGAACGACATGGACGCCGACACGAACCGTCTGACCGTGGACGGCACGCCATTCACACCCAAGGGCCTGCAGGTGCGCGAAGTGCTCGACGTGACCGACAACGACGTGCTGTGCGTGGTGCAGCGCACGCCGGAACTGCTGCCGGCCGCCGATCTGCCGTTCCTGTGGCAGTCCAACGCGGACGATCACGACGCCCGCAGCTTCGACGTGGTCTCGATCCGTTACGACGGCGACTGGGAGCCGCTCACCTGCACGCCCGGCCAATGGACGATGTCCCGTTCCGGCGACGGTTGCGTGGTGACCGGGCGCGGCATGGACGACGCGCGGTCGCAGATGCAGCATTGCATGAACGTGCGCACGACGGAAGGCGACGTTGCGGACGGTGTTGCGGACGGCGCGGAAATGATGTCGATGGTGGTCTCGCCAATCGAAAACCACTCTGAAATCCCCGGTTTCACACCGAACGTGCGATTCACCCGACTCGGCGAACGTGGCCTGTACGCGGCTGTCATCCTGCCGTCGGCCGACAGCGCATACGCGCATGCCGACCAGTTGCCGGTCCTTATGAAGCCTTACGGCGGCCCCGGTTTCCAGCAGGTCGTGGAAAGCCAGTCGTTCTACTGGGACGCGCAGTGGTGGGCCGACCAAGGCTACATCGTGGTCACCGCCGACGGTCGCGGCACCACCGGCCGCGGACCGAAGTGGGATCGCGCGATCTACGAAAACATGAAAGCCGTGACGCTTGAGGACCAAGTCGACGCCGTGCATGCGCTGCCGGACGCGATCGCCTCGCTCGCCGCCGAAACCGGTGTCTCCATGCCGAAACCCGACCTGGACAAGGTGGCGATGATCGGCTGGTCGTACGGCGGCTTCCTATCCGCGCTCGCCGTGCTGGACGCGCCCGACGCATTCGCCGCGGCCTGCGCCGGCGCCCCGCCGACCGACTGGACGCTGTACGACACGCATTACACCGAGCGCTACCTGGGACTCGACCCGGCCACGTACGAACGTAACAGCATCGTCGCGGACGCGCCGAAACTCAGTCGCCCGCTTATGCTCATCCACGGTTTCGCCGACGACAATGTGACGATCGCCAATAGCCTGCGATTGAGCCAGGCGCTGATGGCGGCCGGCAGGAAGCACACGTTCCTGCCGCTCAACGGCATCACGCACATGACCAACGACGAGACGGTGGCGCGCAACCTGTTGCTGCTGCAACGCGATTTCCTTGCCGACGCGTTGCGTTGAGCGAGCATGCGGTGCTGGCGGCCGCGTCGATTGCGGTCGCCAGCCTTTACAAAATAAAAACGCGTTTCCCTGCGAGACCGTGGATTGCCAAGTATCCGCGGGACCACAAGGAAACGCATGCCCTTCTCAGTAGGGAAGATAAAACGGTGCCAGACACCCTTGCAAGTCAGGGGGTACCACATTTGTGTAGTCCCCCCTATACGGGATGTCATCACGCTTGGAACCGTTCGGTGACTGCGGGAGCGGTGTCGGGCATCGGCATCGGCAGATAGGCGAATAGCGTCCAATCGCCATCATGAAGCGTTGTGGTGAGCGTGCCGCCATATGATTCAAGCTGCTTGCCGAAGTATGCGAGGCCATGGCCTCCCGAGAGCGAGCCGCCGTTCTGCTTGGTTTGCGTGAGATTGATTTGCGTGATTTCAATGGCGTTCGGCTTGAGCATCACCGACAGGTCGACTTTGCTGCCAGGTTGGGCATGCCGTGCGATGTTGGCGTAAATCTCCCGGAGCAGATCGTTGGCGAGTTTGGCCATGGTTGGTGAAGCGCTTGGTTTGCCGCCTGCCACATGGTTGACGGAGGTGATGTCGAATCCAAGCGTGCGCAGACGCCGATCGCCGTTATTCATGGTGGTGTCGAGCAGGTCGGCGAGGGCTCTGCCATCATCGTCCTCGTCGAGCGATGTGACATCCATATCCAATTCATCGATGACGCGGTGCACATTGGTCAAAGCGGAACGGACATAGTCATTGATTTGGTTCCAATCCTTGGCGTCCGATTCGTTTGTGTTGATATCCGCGCCGGCGTGCCGTTGCGCCACGAACACCGCCGCGGACAGGTCTCCGGTCACGGCGTCATGGATGGCTTTGGCAATGCGGTTGCGGCTTTCCATCTCCCGCAGTCTTGCCTTGGTCTGCTCGGCCTCCATACGGCTGTTCGTGGTTGTTTCATTCCAACGCAATGCGCAGCCGAACAGGGCCACCATGCCCAGCATGGCGATGATGGACACGGGGTTGGTGTTGGTCTGATTGCGCACAAGAGCATTGAACAGCTCATCCAGCGTGAAGAACGCGAACAGCAGCAACGCGACGAGATTGCTGGTTTCGAACGACAGCAGACCCAGCGCGTACAGGATGCCCGGCAACGAGTTGGCGTTGGTTCCGGGTATGCAGTATGAGCCGAATTCGGCAATCATCAGGAACAATGCCGACGCGGACTTCGGGAACAACGTGGAAAGCAGTAGCAGCACTATCGCCACGATGTCCCAAGCCAGCATGAGTGGGGTGCGCGGTGGAGTGTACGCCATGCACGCCAATATCCAGCATGTGGTGATGATCATAAGACCCGTGCGAATCGGATGCCACAGATTCGGGTGGTCAGTGCGCATGCGTATGCGCCAGGAACGGAATCTCGCGCCGAGTTCAGACAGCATGGGACCTCACCCACAATGCCACCGCTTGACGGGCCGTCTTGCAGTTGAGCTTTTTGAGGATGCTTTGCATATGCTTGCGGACAGTGCTTTCAGAAATGTCCAGTTGCTCGGCAATCTCCCTATCCAACAGACCGTCCGCGCACAGGGAGATGATTTGCTCCTCGCGCACAGTGAGCTGCGGTGAGGTCTCGTCCTCACGGCTGATGCGCAGATTGGCCAAGGCGGGGGATTCGAAGCCTTCCATCACACTGCCGCCGCAGAGTCGTTCGATGGCTTGGGCCAGCTGGTCTGAGTCCTCTTTGCTGATGAGCCCTTGCGCTCCGGCCTCCATCAGCTTGTCGCGGTAGCTTCTGATGGAGAAGCTGGTGACGCCGAGGATTGGCAGATGCCTGTCCACCAGACGGATACGACGGCATGTGGCTGGCCCCTGCAATCCTTCCATGGACATGTCGAGAATAAGCAAACTGAGATTGTTGCCAGTCTCCTGGCACCGTTCGATTGCTTCATTGCCGGATGTGGCCGTCCACACCACGTAGGCGGTGGGTACCTTGGCTTCGATGAGATAGCTCAATGATTCCAACGCGCGCGGATCATTGTCGACCAGCGCGATGCGATGGATTTTGGGCACCAGGCCAGACGTGTACTGAGCGCTCATTACTTCCCGCACAGCCACTGCAACAGTGGAGGGCAGTCGATGACGTACACGTCGGATGGCGTCGTGTCATCGGCGGCGTACGCGGTCGTTGCCGGAGCTCCGGCGATCAGCATGGTAAGTGTCATAAGCAGTGATGCGATTCTCATGCTGCCATTGTACGGGGATATGGTTCCAAGCTGTTCTGCGCGCGAATGTTCCGCGATTCCGGTAACTGAGGAGGTGCCGTGCACGTGGGTCGGATAGCCAGATACCCGGTCTGCAATCCCGATGCGGATGTTGCTGGAATTCTTCCCAATCCGCTATCCGTTCCTACCGTTCCCGCACGCCATTGACGCGATACACGCGGCCATGGCCGGGTTAACGGCAACGATTGTTGGATCGACCTCGACGCTTGCCGTGACATCCGACGCGGTATCCACGAGGGTGTCCGTCATATGGGAATCCTTATGATGGGAATATGACTTTCACGCTTATCGACGAGGCTCATTACGACGCCGAGATGGACGGCACGGTACTACCCGCGCTGCACGCCTGCATGACGGAAGGCTGGATGGATCCAGCCACCGTTGACTGGAACGGCGACGCGCTGCCCAAACTGGACGAACCCGGCCGGTTGCACTATTGCTGTTACGACGCGGCCAAATTCGACGTGCTGCGTGAGGACGGCGCTTCGGGCGTGTTCCGCGGTGCGATCGTCATTTCGCACGGATTCACCGAATTCGCGCGAAAATACAGCGAGATGGCATGGTATTTCCTGCTGGCCGGCTATTCCGTATGCATCCTCGAGCATCGCGGGCATGGTCATTCCGTGCATGACGTGGACAATCCCAGCCTGGTGTGGATCGACGATTGGCGCCGGTATGTGTCCGATTTCGCAGCCTTCGCCGACACTGTGGGCCGCGAATACGCGTGCGGCGAGCCACTGAACCTGTACTGCCATTCGATGGGCGGCGGCATCGGCGCGGCCGTGATGGAACACTATCCGAGCCTGTTCGACAAGGCCGTGTTGTCCGCACCCATGATCGCCCCCGTCGTCGGTATGCCGACATGGATCGCACGCATCGCTACAGGCGCGTTGTGCGGCTTGGGATTCGGCAAAGCGCGCGTATTCGGTCACACCGATTTTTCCCCCGAACTCGATCTCGACGAGCATAAGGGCGCGTCCGAGGCGCGCGTTCGCTGGTTCCACAAGCAGCGCGTCGACGACGTGGCATGCCAGACCAACGCGGCCACCTTCGAATGGGCGCATCAGGCGATGGCATTGTCTCGAGCCGTACTCAAACCGGACATGTGCGGTGCGATCGAAACTCCGACGCTGCTGTTCCAAGCGGGCCGTGACGTCTGGGTCCTGAACGGTCCGCAGGACGATTTCGTGGAACGCGTGCGCGAAGGCGGCGGATCAATCGAAAAAATACGGTACGGCAAGTCGTTGCACGAGATCTTCTCCATGCCGAACACGGTGGTCGGACCGTATGTGAACAAGATTCTCGACTTCCTCAGCGCGCCCGCGGACAGTCTGTGAGCGGCTGCCACTGCAGGCGTGTACGGTGTGCGATGAGCGAACAGTGAAGGGGAAGGAGCCGCAGTGGCGGAAAAAACGTTCGAACGCACGCCGAAAGACCTGATTATCGGCATTGCGATGACCCTGTGCGGCGGCGTGCTGTGGGGCGTCAACGCCACCGTCTCCAAAATCCTCATGGGCACGTATCATGCCTCGCCGCTGTGGATCGCATGCGTGCGCGAACTGGCAGCCGGCGTGCTTTTCCTCACCTGCTCGGCCATCATGACGCCGAAACTGCTTACCGGCGCGCTACGCGATCGCAAATCATATCCGCGGCTGCTGGCCACCGCCATCGTATGCGTGCTGCTGGTGCAGGTCGCCTACCTCGAATCGATCAACTGGACCAACTCCGGCACCGCGACCGTGCTGCAAAGCCTGAACCTGCTGTTCGTCTTGGGGGTCGTATGCCTGCGCGGGCGGCGACTGCCCGGCGTACGGGAAGGCATCGGCGTGGCGCTCGCCTTCGCGGGAACCGTGCTGATTGCGACCGGCGGCGACTTCACCACGCTGAAACTGCCGCCGGTCGGCCTGATTTGGGGCGCTATCAACGCGGCGTCCACGGCGGCCATGGTGTTTCTTCCGGTCAAGCTCATCGAACGTTGGGGCAACTTCACCGTCAACGGCATCGCGTTCCTGATTTCCGGGCTTGTGCTGCTGCCGTTCGTGCGGCCGTGGGCTACGGCGCCGCAGTTGGATTGGCTGGGTGTGGGGCTGATGGCGTTCACCGTGATCGGCGGCACATTCGGCGCGTTCTGGCTGTACATGGCCGGCGTGGTGCGCGTCGGTTCGATGCGTGCCACCATGCTCGGCACCAGCGAACCGGTGATGGCCACGATTTCCGCGGTGGCATGGACGGACGCGGTGTTCGAACCGACCGATTTGGTTGGATTCGTGATGATTCTCATCATGGTGTTTTTGGTGCGTTAAGTGCCGTGACGGGCGTTGCTTTTCGGGCGGCGGCGTGCGGACAAACAAAAAAGCCGGACATCCACTTACGGGCGTCCGGCTTCGCTTTGCTTAGCGATTACCGTGACTTACGACGTGCGAATATGACGTACGGCAGCTGGAAAATCAGCCTTCAATCGCAATCTGATGCTTGGTCTCAACCTGCTGCTGCGCTTCGGGCTTCGGCATTTCCAGGCACAGGGTGCCGTCCTTGTAGCTGGCGTGAATGTCGGAATCCTTCACGTCCTCGCCAACGTAGAAGCTACGAGAGCAAGAGCCGGCGTAGCGTTCGCGACGCAGCCAGCGGCCGTTGTCGTCCTTGTCCTCGTGCGAGCTGTTGCGATGCGCGGAAACGGTCAGATAGCCGTTCTGCAGGTCCAGCGAAATGTCGTCCTTCTTGAAGCCAGGCATGTCGATGTCGACCATGTAGCCCTTGTCGGTCTCACGCACATCGGTGCTCATCATGCCTGCGGACATGTTCGGATCGCATGCGGCTGCGCGGTCCATGTTGCGCCAACCCTCGAAGAACGGATCGTCGAACAGATCGGAGAACATCGTGTCATTCATCAAAGCCGGAAACATTGCCATAATCGGTACTCCTTAAGCAAATGCGCGTTCTGTGCGCGGAGTAATGCGGCTTGGCAGCCGGCCGTGCGATTATCGCTGCGGCGTCACCATCCAGCGAGATCGGCGACCGGGTTCGTTGCCGCATCCGGAACCCTCCCGGGCTCCTGACCTTGACCTTTCACTTCACCCAACTCTTCCGTGTCCTGCTCATTCCGCGGTTATGCTCACAGTGAAATACCGGGAAATGCTTGCGATTGCGTGCGCGGAAAAGTCGTACGGCGAATTTCGTTTTTCTTCAGAATCGGACGCATGGGATTGGTCTGCAATGCGTTACGTATCTGTTTTTCCAACCGGTCACGTGAAGTGTGGTTTTGGGTGGCTATGTGTTCGATTCTGCCGAATTGGTTATTCGGATTGTGTTTTCTGGAATCGGACATTTGTGGTGCTGGTTTTGGGTTTGGATGTCCGTTTGTCTGTTTCTGCTGAGATAGCTGGGCTTTCGGCGCATTTTTAGTACTTTTTTGTCACATTTCATACGTTTTGGATAAAGCAAAAGGGCTGGAATCGTTGGATTCCAGCCCTTTTCGGCCCGTGCGAGCGGGGGGAGTTGAACCCCCACGAGCATACACTCACTGCCACCTGAAGACAGCGCGTCTACCATTCCGCCACGCTCGCAGACAATCGACTAATTTACACCTTTACTATCTGTGGCACAAATCGGCGTGTCGCACCGCCGTATTCGCAAAGCGAATGCACAAAGCGGTGCGACGCGAGGAGGGAGGAGGCCCTGTGGACCTCCAGACGATGGAGCCATCCTTTGTTCAAAAAGCCGCGTTTGCGTAGCAAATGCTCAAGCCCCGCGACTTCCATCCAGCTCCTCTGGCTCAGCCCTTCGAACCGTTCTCGTAGAACTTGGCGAGTGTCTCGTCGCGGAATTCGTTGAAATAGCCGCCGTCGATCGATGCTCGGATATCGTCGAGCAGCTTCACGAAGAAGTGCTCGTTGTGGATCGTCGCCAGCGTGAAACCGTTGAATTCGCGGGCGCGCAGCGCGTGGTCCACGTATGCGCGCGAATAGTGCGTGCAGGTGTAGCAGTCGCAGTCCTCCTCAAGCGGACCGAAATCGTGCTTGAACTGTGCGCGCTTGATGTTGTAGCGGCCGTGGCGCGTGAAGATCGCACCATTGCGGCCGCAACGCGCGGGGGCCACGCAGTCGAAGGTGTCGCCGCCGTTCTCCACGCAGGCGAAGATGTCGTCCACCGCGGCGATGCCGAGCACATGGCGCGGACGGCTTTCCGGCATCGCGTCACAGATCCAGGCGCAGGTGTCGCCGATGATGCGCTTCTCGATCGCGCCGCCGATGCCGACGCCGTCGAAATCAAGCGAAGCGATCTGCTCGGCGGCATGTCTGCGCAGATCCTCATAATTCGCGCCCTGCACCACGCCATACAGCGCCTGGTACGGCTTGCCGAGACGCTCCTCGGTAAGCCTCTTATGCTCGGCAACGCAACGTTGCGCCCAACGGTAGGTGCGTTCCACGGAACGTTCCTGGTAGCCGCGCGTGTTCATCAGTGTGGTCAGCTCGTCGAACGCGAACATGATGTCGGCGCCGATCTTATGCTGGATTCCCATTGAAATTTCGGCGGAAAAACGGTGCAGTGAGCCGTTGAGCGGCGATTTGAACGTTACGCCGTCCTCGTCCACGAACGCGAGGCGCTCCTTGCCTTCGGCGATCACGTCGTCTGATTTCATGCCGGTCACATCCATGGCGAGCGTCTTCTTGAAGCCCGCGCCGAGCGAAAGCACTTGGAAACCGCCGGAATCGGTGAAGGTCGGACCGTTCCAATTCATGAATTTGGCAAGGCCGCCGGCTTCGTCGAGCACTTGTTCACCGGGACGTTCATACAGGTGAAACGCGTTGGACAGCAAGCATTGTGCGCCGAGATCCTTCATGGTTTCAGGCAGCACGGCTTTCATCGCGGCCTGCGTGGCCACCGGCACGAACGCCGGGGTGTGGATGTCGCCGTGGGGGGTGTGGATGATGCCGGTGCGGCCGTATCGTGCGCCGCCGCGTCCCTTACCGTCAGCCGCATCTGGCAGGCGGGTTTTCTGCTCAAAGTAAAATGCGTCGCGGCGGCCGGGCTTGCCGGGTTCCGCGCCGCGGGGATGTTCGATAAGGTTTTCGGTCGATGCCGCGCTGGTCGTGTTGCCTGCTGCGTCGTGCGTTGCGCCGGCTGCCGCGTTGGCCGCTGAGGTCTCGTGCGCCACCGCGCCGGTCTGTGGTTCGTTCAAGCTTGTCATGCTCTCAACTGTATGCGATAGCGCCGATTGCCGCGGTGGCGCCATCGGCGGTCGACGGTGGCATCGTATGGAGCAAACTGCCAAGCGATTCGATTGCTACTTTCAACAAACATTCAGGAAACTTCCAGAGCAGGTATCTTTACTCTTAGATAGCAGTTCGAGCGGCACGATTGCTGACCATGTTGAATGCCGCGAGACGAATAAGGAGCAACAATGGCTGAAGATAATAGCGATCAGAACATCGCCCAGCCGCAGGATGGCACGCAGCAGACCGCGCCGCAGACGCCGAGCGAGAACGTCGCCGACGAAGCACAGACTTCCGTTACCGAACCGATTGCAGCGCCGAACGCGGGCGAGCAGCCCACCACCGCCCTTCCTACCGTGGACGCGGCGGATGGCACGGCAGGCAATACCGCTGACGATACGCCGGATTATGCTTCCGCTGCCGGTGAACGCACGGTGATCAACAACGCGACGCAGGATGCGCCGACCGAACAGTACCGTCCGGCGCCCGAATACGGCGCGTACGGTCCGGTGCCGACGCCGCCGGCTGGCGATGCCAGCGGCCAGACCGCCCAGCAACCGCAGTACGGCGCGCAGCAGCAGGGTCAGCCGCAGGACAACCGTTCGTCGTTCTTCGGCGCTTTCGGCAACCCGTATACGACCGGCAATCAGCGGAACAATGGCAATCCGTTCGGCAATCCGTTTGGCGGCTCGTCCGCGCAGAACGGCGCGCAGCAGAACAATCAGCAGCAGCCGCAGTACGGCGCGAACATGCCCCCTGCGGGACCGGGCAACCGCAATCCGTTCGGCGCTCCGGGGCAGGGCTTCCCGAACCAGCCGAACCAGACGCCGGTCGTCACCAAGCAGAAGTCCGGCATGACCAGCCATGTGGTCACCGCCGTTGTGGCCGCACTGGTGTCCGGCGCGCTGTGCCTCGGCGTCGGCTTCACCGCGATCACCAACGGTTGGGTGCATGTGCCGACCTCCAGCTCGCTGTCCGACGTCAAGTCCAATACGTCCGGTTCCGGTTCCGCCAAGGCGAAGTCCGGTACGGCGGTCGATTGGAGCGCGGTGGCCAAGGAAGTGTCCGATTCCGTGGTGGCCATCGACGTGGCGACCAGCGACGGCGAAGCCAAGGGCTCCGGCGTGGTGATCAGCGACAAGGGCTATATCGCCACCAATAACCACGTGATTTCCGGCGCGCAGCAGATTCAGGTGACGCTCGCCAGCGGCGCCGTCTATTCCGCGAAGGTGGTCGGCACCGACACCACCACCGATTTGGCCGTGATCAAGCTCGACAATCCGCCGAGCGATCTGAAAGTCGCGGAATTCGCCGATTCCGACAATCTCGCCGTCGGCGAGGCCGTCATGGCGATCGGCAATCCGCTCGGCTACGACGACACCGCCACCACTGGCATCGTGTCCGCGCTCAACCGCCCGGTGACCGTGACCGATGACGACAACAACGCCATCGTCACCAACGCCGTGCAGATCGACGCGGCCATCAACCCGGGCAACTCCGGCGGCCCGACCTTTAATGCGGCCGGCCAGGTGATCGGCATCAACTCGTCCATCGCCTCCACCGCAAGCTCGTCCGGCACGGCAGGTTCCATCGGCATCGGCTTCGCCATTCCGTCGAACCTCGTCAAGCGCGTGACCAACGAGATCATCGACAACGGTTCCGTGAAGCATGTGGTGCTTGGCATCACCATCAAGAGCTCCTCGGTGGAAGCGGACGGTGTGACCCGCGGCTGCGCCCAGGTGCAGGCCGTGACCGACGGTGGCCCGGCGTCCAAGGCCGGCGTGAAGGCCGGCGACTCCATCGTGGCGTTCAACGGAAAGGCAGTGAACAACAACTACTCGCTGCTCGGTTACGTGCGCGCCTCCGCCATGGGAGACAAGGTGAAGCTGACCGTTGTGCGCGGCGGCAACACCATGGATCTTGAGGTGACGCTCGATCAGGAGGAAACCAAGACGAACTCCTCCAACAAGCAGGAACAGCGTCAGCAGAACAACGGCAACGACGATAACGGCAACGGCCAGAATGGCGGCAGCCAGAACGGCCAGAATGGCGGTAACGGCAACAACGGCGACGGCGGTGGCCTGTTCGATCCGTTCGGTCTGTGGTAAAGCCGGATGCGCGGCATCGTACGGCAACGTACGGTGTGCGGCGTTCATGCCGACAGCGATACGGGTGGCTGCCACCCGATAGGCTGACGGCGAAGCCGCAACCGCAATCCGCGTAATCGCGGAAAACGCTGAACAAGCCGAAAAACGGCGGAAAACAAGGGCTATGCGAGCAATCGCACGGCCCTTTTCGTATGCGCGGAACGCGCGCGACGAACGGAAGCACACGCAAACGGCCGCGGCAATCGCAATGCTCTGTTATGCTGGAAATATCTTTTTACGCCGTGTATCGATGGTCCGCGCAGGCGGGGCGCCGGTGGGTTAACAAGGCGTCCGAACCGAGCGTAAGGAGATTCTCATGCGTAGAATCATTTCCATTTGCAAAGAAGTTCCGCTGCTGCCGATCGCCATCATTGCCGCGATTCCGTTGGCATTGCTGGGTTCGTGGCGTCCGTGGGAGGCTGCGGGCGTCTCGCTGACTTTCGGACCGTTCAATCCGGGTGTCGGGCAGTGGATCGTGATCGCGCTGGTCGTGTACACGATTGTGGTGACTGTGATCGGCATGATTGACGATTTGCGGCACGGTCACGTCGGTGTGGATTTGCTTGCGGTTATTGCGATCGCGTCGACGGTGGCGGTGCAGGAATACTGGGCTGCGTGGGCCGTGGTGCTGATGATTTCCTCCGGCGAGGCGATTGAGGAATTCGCACAGTCGAAGGCGGAAGGCAACCTGACGGCGCTGGTTGATGCGGCGCCGCGGACCGCGCACGTGGTGACGTTGCCGGGCGTGGGTGCACGTGCGGCGGCTGCCGGGGCCGACGGTACTGCCGGTGATGCTGAGGGCGACATGACGGCGGACGGCTTTCGCAAGGTCGCCAGTGTGGATGTGCCTAACGCTGCGGAAACGAATAAGTCCACCATCCAAACCAAGCCTTACGACGCGGCCGGCGAGCATTTCGAAACCGTTCCGGTCGACCAGGTCAAGCTTGGCGACGTGATCCTCGTGCTGCCGGGCGAAACGGTGCCGGTCGACGGCGAACTGCTGTCGGGCGTCGCCACGTTGGATCTGAGCAATATCAACGGCGAGCCGGTGCCGCGCGAAGTGTATGCGGGCGCGCGCGTGCTGTCGGGTGCGGTCAACGGATCGACCGCGCTGACGATGCGTGCCACGCAATTGGCGCAGGATTCGCAGTATCAGAAGATCCTCGAACTGGTGTCGTCGGCGCAGGAATCGCGCCCGACCGTCGTCAAAACCGCCGATGTGCTGGCGGTGCCGTTCACCATTCTTTCGCTGGCGATCGCCGGCATCGCGTGGGCCGTCGCAGGCACGCCATTGCGATTCGCGCAGGTGCTGGTTTTGGCCACGCCCTGCCCGCTGCTGATCGCCGCTCCCGTCGCGTACGTGGCCGGCACCGGTCGCCTTGCCAAGGCGGGCATTCTTATCAAAGCGCAGGACGTGCTGGAAAACCTGGGCCGCGTATCGCATATCTTCTTCGACAAAACCGGCACGCTTACCGTCAAGCAGCCGCAGGTCGTGCGCGTCGAGAAGCCGTTCGAAAACAGCTCGCCGTACGACGAGAACCACATTCTGATGATGGCCGGCGTGGTGGAAGGCTACTCGGTGCACATTCTGTCGAAGGGCATCGCGGCGGCCGGGCAGAAGGCCATGCAGGAACTGTACGCGCGCTATGAGAACGGGCAGCGGCTGTGCGCCGAACGCGATCTGCCGGGGCATGGACGCGATTACCCCGTGGTGAAGAACATCGAGGAACAGTCGGGCAAGGGTGTGTCCGGCGAGGTGAACGGGCATGCCGTGCGCGTGGGTCGTTTCGCGTACGTGACGGCCGACGAGGCCGGCTTCACGCATGTGCTGGGCGCAGGGGTGGCGGCCGGTACTGCGGCTGGTGCTGTGGCCGATAGCGCGGTTGGCGATTCGGCGACCGGTACCGCTGCCGGCGCTTCCAAGAAGCCGGAGGTGAACTCGCTGTTCGCACCTCTCGAGCCGGACGAAATGGCCGCGTACGTGGCGATCGACGGCAAGCTCGCCGCGCGCATCGTGCTGCGTGACGTGCCTCGCGAAAATGCGAAATCGTCCCTTGAAAAACTGCACCGGCTCGGCGTGAAGAAACTGTCCATGCTCACCGGCGACAAGGAGGCTTCCGCACGCATCATCGCGGGCGAGGTCGGCATCGACGACGTGCAATCCGAACTCTTCCCCGAAGGCAAGGTCGCGGCCGTCAAGAACGCCACGGAAGACGCGCACCAAAACCAGCCGGCGTGGGACAAGGTCGTACAGCGCGTGGTCGGCGAATCCATGACCCGACAGGTGACGATGATGGTTGGCGACGGCGTGAACGACGCCCCCGTGCTGGCGGTTGCGGACATCGGCATGGCCATGACCGACGGCACGTCCACCGCCGCGTCCGAATCGGCGCAGGTGGTCATCATGAACGACGACATCGCCTCCGTGCCGCGCGCCATCGCCATCGCCCGCCGCACGAAGAAAGTGATGCTGCAGGCGGTGCTGGTCGGCCTTGGATTGGCGATTATCGGCATGGTCGCGGCCGCGTTCAACCTCATTCCGGTGGTCGTCGGCGCGTTCATGCAGGAAGCGATCGACGTGGTCAGCATCCTGTGGGCGCTCACCGCCCTGCTCGACCGCGAGTAGCGCCGGTTGCGGCGACGAGCCGTGCGGAACTAGGCTGAACCGCGTTGCGCCGTGCTACATCGAGCTGGGCGAGATTTCGCCGGTGATGTTCCGGCGCATCCACGTGCCGAAATCGGCCGAATCCACGCCCTGCGACAGCAGGAACATGATCTTCGCGTATGTGGCTTCCAGCGTCATGTCGCCCGATCCGATCGCGCCGGCGCGGGCGATCGCGTCGCCCGTCTCGTAATGGCCGAGCAGCACTTCCGCCTGCTGGCATTGCGATGCGATGACGACAGGCACGCCGTCATGCAGCACGTCGGCGATCACGTCGGTCAGTCCTGGCTCGTCGCTCGGCACATTGCCAACGCCGTACGCGCGCAACAGCACCGCTTCCGGACGAGGGTCGAGCATCGCGGCCAATCGCGCGGCGGAAATGCCGGGAGCCATGTCGATCACGGCCACATCGTGACGGGAGTAGGGCAGCGGCGACGCCCAACCGCAACCGGAGCCGGCCGAATCGCCCGCATACCAATGCCACGGCGTGCCGGTACGTGCCAGCGGGCCGGTGGACGGCGCCGAAAACCCTTCGAACGCCCAGCTTGACGATTTGCTCACACGGTTGCCGGCGAACAGATGATGGCCGAAGAACAGGCCGACGCCATGAAAACGTCCGCTCATCGCGGCGTTCAGCGCACCCGTGACGTTCGCGGTGGCGTCCGATTCGATTTTGCCGAGCGGATGCTGCGACCCCGTGAAAATCACAGGCTTGCCGAAACCGGTCAGCGCGTAAGACAGCGCGGCACTCGAATAGCTCATCGTATCGGTGCCGTGCAACACCACAAATGCATCGGCGTCATCGCGGTGCGCGCGCAGGTCGTCCGCCATCGTCTGCCAATTGTCGGGCGTCGCGTTCGACGAATCGATCAGCGGGTCCAGCTCGGTGAACGAGAACAAGCTCGAGTCCAGATGCGCGTCCTCAATCAGCCGGCGCAGCCAGCCGCGCATATCGGCGCCCGGAACCAGACCGTTCGGTGACTCGACCATACCGATGGTGCCGCCGGTATACGTGATGTGAATGCGCATATGCCCACCCTCTTACGATAAGGACCTTCTTTAGTGAGGGACCGATTGTGATCTTCTGCGATTGTACGTTCTCCTGCGCCGGCACATGGGCCGGGCTGCGCGTTGCGAGGCAAGTAAGGGAATCGCAAGAAAGTGCCGTATGCCCCCTGTTGGAAATGCAGGGAATATATTAGGCTGGAACATATGAGCGAAACCAACGAACTTCGTATTGCTGTAATCGGCGCCGGCCCCGCAGGCGTCTACTCTTCCGATATTTTCCTGCGCCAGCTGGGCAAGCTCGGCGAAGAGCTGGGACTGGGCACCAAGGCCCGCATCGACCTGTTCGAAAAGCTGCCGGTGCCGTTCGGCCTGGTGCGCTACGGCGTGGCCCCCGACCACCCTTCCATCAAATTCATCGCATCCGCTCTCGAGAAGACGCTCGACAACCCGGACATCCACCTGTACTGCGACGTGGAATTCGGCAAGGACGTGACGCTCGACGAGCTGCTCGAACGCTACGACGCGGTGCTGTTCGCCACTGGTGCCGTCGAAGACAAGCCGCTCGGCCTGCCGGGCGCCGACTTGGACGGTGTGTACGGTGCCGCCAAGTTCGTGGAATGGTACGACGGTTACCCGACCGGCGCCCGCGAATGGCCGCTCGATGCCGAGGAAGTCGCTGTGATCGGCGGCGGCAACGTGGCCATGGACGTGGCGCGCGAGCTGATGCGCAACGCCGACGACCTGAAGGAACGCACCGACATTCCGGACAACGTGTACGAAGGCATCAAGGCCAACAAGGCCAAGACTCTGCATCTGTTCATCCGCCGTGGCGTGGCTCAGGCCAAGTTCTCCGTGCAGGAGCTGCGCGAAATGGAGAAGCTGCCGGGCGTGCAGCTGATCATCAACGAAGACGACTTCGATCTGGACGACGACACTATCGAGGAGGCCGGCAAGGACAAGCTGACCCGTCAGATGGTCGAGGAGCTGTTCACCATCCGCGAGATGGCCGAGGACATGGAAGACGACGGCGACACCGATTTCGAAGGCAACCCGGCGGATCGCAAGTACTACATCCACTTCAATTCCGCTCCGGTCGAAGTGCTGGGCGAGGACGGCAAGGTCAAGGCGATTCGCGTGGAGAAGACGACGACTTCCGCGGACGGCAAGATGACTCGCACCGGCGAATTCGAAGAGTACCCGGTGCAGGCCGTGTATCACGCAATCGGCTACAAGCCGGCCACCGCGCCGGGCATCGCGTACGACGAGCGTCGCGCGCACCTGGCCAACGCGAACGGCGACGGCCGCATCACCACGGAGGCCTCCGGCGAGGGCGCGCAGGTGCGTGAGCGTCTGTACGCCACCGGTTGGGCCAAGCGTGGTCCGGTCGGCCTGATCGGCTCCACCAAGTCCGACGCGCTGCTCATCGTCACCAACATGCTGGAGGACCTGTCCAAGGCCGCCGAAGGCGGTCGCGTGGCCGCTGACCGCGATCCGGAATCCATCGACCGTCTGCTGGCTTCCCGCGGTGTCAAGCCGATCGACTTCGCCGGCTGGAAGAAGGTCGATGCGTTCGAACGTGCCGAAGGCGCGAAGGAAGGCCGCGAGCACAAGAAGGTCATCGACCCGGAGCAGATGCGCGCGCTGGCGCATGCCTGAATCGGGCCGGCTGGAATTAGGGTGGGAGTGCTGACTTCCTGACACCCTAACTCCAAGCCTTTTAACGCGATCTAGTAACGCCCTGCACGTCCGATTCCTCTGAATCGGACGTGCAGGGCGTTAGTTTTTGCCGCTTTAGTGGTCGATTTTCGGCGGACTGGTCGCGTAGCGTGCGTTTTCGATCGCACAACCGCCCGTTTCTCCAGAATCGGACATACGCGGTCGTTTTGACCTATTACCCCCGAAGTTCGGGTCCATGCGCTAGGCTGACCCCAGTGAAACGCGGTGCGCAATATCATCGCAAACGGATGCGGGCATTGAAATCTAAGGTTGTGAAGTCGGCATGAACTTTGGAAAACACGTCAAGCGCAAGGCACTGTACTGCTGTTCCGTGTCCGTCGTGGGCCTGCTGATCGCCTGCCTGATCGGCTTCGCCATGGGCGTGGGTCTTGTCGATGTGCATCTCGAAGAGGAAGCCCACGCAGCGGCGTCCTCGGGAACGTCTTCGGAAACGTCCTCCACGTCGGGCGCGCTTAAGAAAAACAGCGCGCCGCAATCGCAGACACAAGCCGTCTCGTCGCCGACGCAGGTCGCGCTGGACGGCATTTCCGCAGTCGAGGGCAGCGCCACGATCACAACGCAGGGCTTCACGCTAAGCGCCGATTCGCAGGCCGCCGTGCAGTCTCAAATCGCCACTTTCGAAGCCGACGGATATACCGCATCATTCGTGCTCGCCGACATCACGACCGGCCGCACGATCGCATACAACGCCGATGCACAGATCTATTCGGCCTCGTCGGCGAAGGCGCCATACCTGATATCGCTGTTCTCAACGGGCACCGTCGACCTGAACAGCGTGGCCCAATCCGCTGACGCGCAGTCCGCCACCGTCCACCAGAAGGTCGACGCCGTCCTGCGCAATTCCGACAACGCGTCTTACGACTGGCTGTACAAAACGTATGGCCTCGACTGCTTCAACACGTGGGCCGAACAGGCGGGCGCGGCTTCCAGAATAGGTGATCGCGGCGGGTACCTGTTCACCTCCGCGCGCGACATGGCCAAACTGTGGACCGCCGGATACGGTTTCCTGTTCGCCAGGCAAACGGCGGGGGTGCAGAACATCACGCCCGAATCGCTGCAATGGCTGTCCGGAGACATGACGAATTCGCTGAACTCCTGCATCCACGCGGCCCTTGGCGATGCGGACACCGTGTACACGAAGGCCGGATGGATCAACGGCGAAGGCGATTTGTACGTGCTGAACGATGCCGGACTGGTGATGTCGCAGTCGGGCGCGTACGTGCTGGCGGTGCTGACGAACGCGTGCGGCCGCAACGATTTGCTGACCAGCCTGATCGGCACGCTCGACGCAGTGCATTCGGGGGATATGCGGGGGTAATACGTTTCAAGTTGGGGTGACTCTCGCCGTGCCGCAGATAGGTCTATGGCCGATGCTGTAGCGTCGTTGCGTGGCATGTTTCTAGATGTTGCAAATCCACCCTTCAGCTTGTATACAGCAAAATCCCAGCCTGAATTCCTAGGCTGGTGGCCATGAACGGCAAATTGCAGGTGCACGGCCATTGCAATGGCTTGAAAACAACGCTTTTGTTCGCGTTGATGTGGGGCGTCATCATGCTCATCTGGTGGGCGACCGGCGCCAGTCAAAGCACGCTCGGCTACTACATTCTCATCGGCCTGGGCTCCACGTTCGTCTCCTACTGGTTTTCCGACAAACTGGCGATTGCCAGCATGCACGCTCGACAGGTGAGCGAGCAGGAAGCCCCCGTACTATACAAGATCGTCCGCGAGCTATCGGCGAAGGCAGGTAAGCCGATGCCGCGCATCTACATCGCCCCCACCATGAGCCCCAACGCGTTCGCGACGGGGCGCAACGAACGACACGCGGCGGTCTGCTGCACGCAAGGCATCCTACAGACGCTTAACGAACGTGAGATTCGCGGCGTGCTCGGACACGAACTCATGCACGTCTACAACCACGACATTCTGACGTCCGCAATCGCCTCCGCCATGGCCACCGTCATCTCGTACCTCGGCTACTCGCTCATGTATTTCGGCGGCGGCCGTTCGCGTGACGACCGCGACGATTCGGCGTCCGGCGGCTTGGGATTGCTGGGTGTGCTGCTGAGCACGATTCTGGCGCCGATCGCAGCGTCGCTGATACAGATGGCAATCTCCCGCACACGCGAATACGACGCCGACGAAGACGGTTCCAAGTTGACGGAGGATCCGGAAGCGCTCGCTTCCGCGTTGAGCAAGATTTCCGGCGGCGCGGCCGCGATGCCGATGGAGAAGACCGCCGGCACGCAGTCGGTGGCTGCGATGATGATCGCCAGTCCGTTCTCCGCGGAGGGCTTCTCGCGCCTGTTTTCCACGCATCCGCCGATTCAGGACCGCATTGCGCGGCTCATGCAGATGGGCCAGGAGATGCGGCAGCAGGGCGTGCAGTCGGGCTACCTGGCCGGCGGATACGCAACGACCGGCGTTGCCGCAAGCGACATTCGACAGGGCGGTTACGACGGGCCGCAGTTCGGCTCGCAGTATGGTTCCGCTTACGATTCGTACGGTTCGGGTCCGGCGGGTTCGGCGGGTTCGACCGGTGGATATTCGCGCGACTATTCGCAACGCCCCATGCGCAGAAGAGGATCGCGCTGACGCCCGCACAGCCTCCCGCGCCGGTGGTTCCTGCCCCGACTTTCAGCCTTTTCCGGTACTGATGTTGCTGCGGACGCATACTTGCTGTGCTGACGACTCCCAAAATCGCTATATGTGGCAGATAAGAGACTGCCGAGAAAGTGATTTCCGCTATATGTGGCACTTTCCTTCGCGAAGATGCCCCCATACCTTCGATTTCGTACCCTCTAACAGCTCTTGCCCGCGGAGAACTGCCACATATAGCGCAAATCGATTTTGCGGAACCGGACAATCTGCCACATATAGCGGGAATGGCGTGCTAGACTAATGGCTCGTGCCCAAAAGGCACACCTTGCGGATGTAGTTCATCGGTAGAACGAAAGCTTCCCAAGCTTTAAAGGCGGGTTCGACTCCCGTCATCCGCTCCATTCGAAACCCTTGGAATCGTTGGAATTTCAAGGGTTTTTCTATTGTCGTAAAAGACCCGTGAAGCCAACTTCGCGTCGCGCAACTGTCGGTTGCGTCGCAAAATTTGGTTGCGAATCGCAATGCAACCGCAAGATGGTGGCGTGGAACGCGACGTTTGTGACAAGCTGCTGATGCTTTGCGACATGTTCGGTGTGACGTTGGATGATTTGGTCATGGGCGACGTGTGCGCGTCGGCGGGCCGTGGAGGTGCGGGACGCGTGGGCTGTGTGGATGCGGGACGCATGGACTTGGCTGCCGATACGGCTGGTGTGGCAGCGTCGGATGGGGTGGTTGACTCTGCTGTTGGTGCGGTTCCGGGGGTAATCGGGTTCGCGGCATCGCAGGTTGCAGGAGTGTCCGATTCTGCAGAATCGGACACTCGTGGAGGGCGATGGGTAGGCTGGAGCCCGTGAACACGAACCAGAAGTCCCCCTCCGATTCCGGCGCAAACCACCCCACCGGCAACTCCTGCAATCCGCTACTCGGCCATGCCACATCACACGCGGCGACACTCATCGGCCTGTTCGCAATCGTCCTGTGGGGCTTCATGGCCGGCCTCGTGCGACTGGTCTCCGAATCGTTCGGCGCCACGCTCGGGTCGGCGCTCATCTACACCGTCGGCGGCGTGCTGCTGTTCATCGTGCGCCGGCCGAAGCCGATCAGCCAAGCGCCACGCAAGTATCTCATCGCAGGCGGCGTCATGTTCATCGCGTACGAAGCGTCGATTTCGCTGTCGATCGGCCTGGCCACCACGAACGCGCAATCCGTGGAAGTCAGCCTCGTCAATTACCTGTGGCCGACGTTGCTGGTGCTGATGACGGCCGCCGTATCGCGCAAACATGGTGCCGTCGTCAAAGCGATTCCGGGCGCGATCGTAGCCACTATCGGCGTGGCGATGGCGGTCGGCGGCGAAAGCCTTAGCGTGCAGGAGGCGGTAAGCAACATCGCCAGCAACCCCCTACCGTTCGCGCTTGCGCTCGCCGGCGCCTTTATTTGGGCGATTTACGCGACTTTCACACCGTCGCTGTCCGAAGGCTACGACGGTACGACGATTTTCTTCTGCTGCGTCGCCGTCGTGCTGTGGACCATCCACTTCGCTTCGGGCGACGGCCTGCCCGCCACGGCTCCCGGCATCGGCGGTTATGCCGCGCTGCTTGCGTGCGCTATTTCGATTTCCGGCGGCTACGCATGCTGGGGGTACGGCATGCTGCACGGCAATATGGAAACGTTGGCGATCGGCTCGTACGCGACCCCGTTGTTCTCCACGGCTTCCAGCACGCTGCTGTTGGGCGTGGCGTTGGGCATGCCGTTCTGGATTGGCGTCGCACTGGTGGTGGCCGGCTCGCTTATCAACCTCTGGTTCGCCCGGCGGTCGTAGCCCGGCGATTACAGCTTCGCCCGGCACCCGTAGGCGCCGGGCGAACACGAACATAAGAGAAAACTTACTTCAGCGCGCGACCGGCGGAGCCGAGCTGCTGGCACGCCTCGACCACGCGCGCGGCCATCGCCGTTTCGGCTTCGCGGCCCCAGGAACGCGGGTCGTACAGCTTCTTGTTGCCGACTTCGCCGTCGATCTTCAAAACCGAATCGTAATTGCGGAACATGTGTCCGGCGATCGCACGGGAGAACGCGTACTGCGTATCGGTATCGATGTTCATCTTGACCACGCCGTAGCTGACCGCTTCCGCGATTTCCGCGGCCGTCGATCCGGAACCGCCGTGGAACACCAGCGGGAACGGCTTGCCTTCCGGCATATCCGGCAGGGCACAGGAGGCGACATGCGCCGATTCGGCACTGCCCAATCGCCCGTCATGCGCCGCATTCCACACTTCCGTCTGGATGTCGTGCAGCAGTCGCGGACGCAGCTTGACGATGCCCGGCTTGTACGCGCCATGCACGTTGCCGAACGTGAACGCGGCCATGTATCGGCCGTGCTCGCCCAAGCCGAGCCGTTCCGCCACGCGCACGCCGTCGGCCGGGGTGGAATACAGTTTTTCGTTGATTTCCGCGGAATGGCCGTCCTCTTCGCCGCCGACCGCGCCGATTTCGATTTCCAGCACGGTGTGCGCCTTCACGGACTTCTCGAGCAGTTCCGAGGCGATGTCGAGATTTTCCTCAAGCGGCACCGTCGAACCGTCCCACATGTGCGATTGGAACGTCGGCTCCTCGCCGCGCTTGACCTGTTCCGCCTCGTGCGCGAGCAGCGGCCGCACCCACTCGTCCAAATACTGCTTGGCGCAGTGGTCGGTGTGCAGGGCCACGGTGATGTTCGGATAACGTGCTGCCACTTCGTGCGCAAACGCGGCGAAGGCGAGCGATCCGACCACACGGTCGTTCACGCTTTGGCCGGAGAAATAGGCGGAACCGCCCACGGACACCTGGATGATGCCGTCGGATTCAGCTTCGGCGAAGCCCTGCAACGCCGCGTTCAGCGTCTGCGTGCTCGTCACATTGATCGCGGGATACGCGTATCCGCCGCGGCGGGCGGTATCCAGCATCTCGGCATAACGTTCAGGTGTTGCGATAGTCATGCTTCCATTATGCCGCTGTTGCGTGACGAGAAACCGCCACGCAGTAGAGGGCTCACGGTACGCTATTTTCGGCGGAAACAAGGCAACATCGTGGAGGTGCGTTATGCCGGGAATCGTGTTGATTGGCGCTCAGTGGGGCGACGAAGGTAAGGGCAAGGCGACCGATCTTATCGGCACCAAGGTCGACTATGTTGCGCGCTTCAACGGCGGCAACAACGCAGGCCACACCGTGGTCGTCGGCGACGAATCGTACGCACTGCACCTGCTGCCGTCCGGCATCATCAGCCCCAACACCACCCCCGTCATCGGCAACGGCGTCGTCGTCGATCCGGAAGTGCTGTTCCAGGAGATCGACGGCCTTGAAAGCCGTGGCGTGGACTGCTCCCGACTGCTGGTGAGCGAAAGCGCGCACATCATCGCCCCGTACCACCGCGTGCTCGACAAGGTGACCGAACGCTTCCTCGGCAAGCACAAGATCGGCACCACCGGCCGTGGCATCGGCCCGGCATACGCCGACAAGATCAACCGCGTGGGCATCCGCGTGCACGACCTGTTCAACGCGGAGCATCTGCATGACAAGGTCGAGGCCAGCCTGCATCAGAAGAACCAGATGCTCGTCAAGCTGTACAACCGTCGCCCGATCGACGTGGACGAGACCACCGACGAGCTGCTCAAGCTCGGCGAACGCCTGAAGCCGTACGTTGCCAACACCTCCCTGGTGCTCAACAAGGCGCTCGACGAGGGCAAGACCGTGCTGTTCGAAGGCGGCCAGGCCACCATGCTCGACGTGGACCACGGCACCTACCCGTTCGTGACTTCCTCCAACCCGACCGCCGGCGGCGCCTGCACCGGCACCGGCGTTGGCCCGACCAAGATCACCCGCGTGATCGGCGTCTCCAAGGCGTATGTGACCCGCGTGGGCGAAGGCCCGTTCCCGACCGAACTGTTCGGCGAGGACGGCGAATGGCTGCGCGCCCAAGGCCACGAGTACGGCGTGACCACCGGTCGCCCGCGTCGCTGCGGTTGGTTCGACGCGGTCGTCAACCGTTACGCGGCCCAGGTCAACGGTCTGACCGACATCGTGCTCACCAAGCTCGACGTGCTCACCGGCCTCAAGGAAATCCCGCTGTGCGTGGCGTACGACGTCAACGGCGAGCGTCGCGACGATATGCCGACCGACCAGGCCGAGTTCGCCGCCGCGAAGCCGATTTACGAGTCCATGCCGGGTTGGGACGAGGACATTTCCCAGGTCCATGACTTCAACGATCTGCCGAAGACCTGCCAGGATTACGTCAAGCGTCTTGAGGAACTGTCCGGCTGCCGCATTTCCGTGATCGGCACCGGCCCGCAGCGCGACCACATCATCCAGATCAACTCGCTGATCGACTGAAGCTGATTCGGCTGATTCGTCGATATGAACGTCGGTAACGAACGTCAATGACAAGTGCCGGTGGGCCTGTGCCTGCCGGCACTTTGCGTATGGTGCGTGCGATGGCGTGCGCGTATGACGCACACCGCATACACACCGACGGGGTGCGCGGCGGAGGAACGGAAAAGGGGAGTGCGATGACTGCAATGCCGCCTAACGACAGGTTCGACAGGTTTGACAGGTTCAGCAAACTGGTCCCGCGATTCGACCACCTGAAATGGAAGATGGCCGCTGCCGGCATTCTCGTCGGCCTGATTTCCGGCTTCCTCGTCGTCCTCTACCGTCTCGGCATCGAATACGGCACCGACACCGCGCGCTGGATCTACGCGCGCATCCGCGAAACCCCGTGGCTGGTCGCACCGTGGGCGGTCGCCGCAATCGCAGCCGCGCTCGCCATCGCATGGATGGTCAAAAAAGAGCCGATGGCCGGCGGCAGCGGCATTCCGCAAACCAACGGCGTGGTGATCTGCGGCCTGAAAATGCGATGGCAGACGATTCTGCCGGTTCGCTTCATCGGAGGCCTGCTCGGATCGCTCTTCGGCCTCTCGCTCGGCCGCGAAGGACCGTCCATCCAAATCGGCGCATCGGGCGCGCAGTTCCTATCGCACCGGCTGCGCGGCAAGAAACGTGAGGACGTGCAGGAGCATTATCTGGTCACCGCCGGTGCCGCGGCCGGCCTGTCCGCCGCGTTCAGCGCACCGCTGTCCGGCATGATGTTCGCTTTGGAAGGGGTGCATCGCAGTTTTTCGCCCGCGATTCTGATGGGCGCCACCGCCGCGTCCCTGACCGCCGATTTCGTATCGAAATACTGTTTCGGCCTGCGTCCGGTGCTTGACTTCGGCGCCATCGGCCAACTGCCGCTCGGCGAATACGGGTGGCTGATTCCGCTGGGATTGGTGGCCGGTTTGGTTGGTTCGCTGATGAACCGTTCGCTGCTCGGCTTCCAAACGCTGTACGGCAAGCTTCCCGCATGGAGCCGCCCTTTGATCGCGATCGCACTCGCGCTGCCAATCGGCATTTGGCTGCCTGACGTGCTCGGCGGCGGCTCGAACCTGATCGCCATGGCCGAGCATGCGCGCGTCGGCTTGGGCATGCTGTGCGTGCTGTTCGTGGCGAAAGTGCTGTTCACCTCCACCAGCTTCGGTTCAGGCACTCCCGGCGGCATTTTCATGCCGATTCTCGCGGTTGGCTCACTCGCCGGCGGTATCTGCGGCGAGACGTTGCACCAGTTCGGCAACCTGCCGTCCGATTCCGTGGCGATTTTCTCGGTATGCGTGATGACGGGCACGCTGGCCGCGTCCGTGAAAACACCGATCACGTCGATTCTGCTGGCCGTGGAAATGTCCGGCACATTGACGCACATGCTGCCGGTCGCCGCCGTCGCGTTCATCGCATTGCTCGTCTCCGACCTGCTGCGTACGAAACCGATCTACGGCGAGCTGCTGGAACGGTACATGCGCGCGCAAGGCGGCACGACGGCAATCGCCAATCGCATCGACAACGGCATCATGGAACTGCCTGTGGAAATGGGCGCGACCGCGGACGGCAAGCTGATGCGTGACGTGCGCTGGCCGTACGGCTGTCTGGTGATTGGCCTGCGTCGCGGCGAACGGCAGATCGTGCCGCATGGCGATACGCGGCTGCGTGCCGGCGACTATCTGGTCGTGCTGTTCAGCGGCGAGGACGAAAGCGACGCACGGCATGCGATGCGGCGGCTGTGCGACGTGTCCGTCTGACGCGGCCTTACTGTCTTCCATAACCATTCGTAGACGTCTAGGGCCACCCGAAGTTATCCACAGTTATCCACCGAATCGGACATGTTCGATGTTTGGTTGCAATGCACGTGTAGACTCGTACAAGGTTAGGAAGACGGCACCTGCGGCCAGCTCGTTGCCGTATGGCTGGGGCGGAACGACGCTGTCCGCGGAAAGCCAAGTACAAGGGGAACGTGATGGAATCGCAAGAACAACGGGCGGCAGACTCGCCAAACGCGGGTGATGAGCCGAATCCCGCCACACAGTCGATCGACGTCGCCGAAGTGGCGCGCGCGGATGTGCGCCCGTCCGGTGCCGCCGCATCCAAGCATCCGCCGCAGATTCCGCTCGCGCCGATGAAACGCATGCAGGCGCGATTCAACCCTCTTGCCGATGGTCTGATGTATCTCGTGGTGTTCGTCGGCGGCTTCGTCGGCGTCGGGTTCCGTCGTGCCACGGACCTGCTGCTGCCGTCGGTGAACGGTTCGCCGTTCGTGGTGGGCACGTTCGTGTCGAATATGCTCGCCTGCTTCCTGTTTGCGATGCTGACCGAATACATGGCGACCGCGTCGTGGCTGCGCCGCAGGGTGCGGCAGGTCGTCAGCCGTGGCGTCGGGCTTGGTTTGCTTGGCGGACTGTCGACGATGTCCGGCGTGATGTTGGAAACCATGGAAGGCATGCGCGAGCAGCGTTTCGGCAGCGCGCTCGGCTATCTTGCGGGAAGTTTCGCTGGCGGTCTGATCGCGGCCGCGGTTGGCGTGGCGCTGATGCAGGCGTTGCTGGCGCGCGGCACACGCAAGCGGGTCCGTAACGCGATCGCCGATGCCTCCACGGCTTCCGTATCCTCAATGTCCGATTCGGGCGATTCGGACGCGTACGGCATCGTGCAGGACGTCCAGATGACCGACACTGCAGTATCGGCTACGCAGAGTGTTACGCAGACGGTCCCCATGGCCGATTCGGGCGAATCGGACGTGCCGGCCGCGCAAAATGTGCAGAACAACGTGCCGGACGCGCAGGGCGTGCGCCACGTGAAGGTGGCGGATGCGGCGCATTCGGCCGCGCAGGCCGCGTTGGAGGCCGCGCAGGCGGCACAGCAGGCGGCCCAGGTCGCCCAGCAGGTCGCGCAGACCGGGCAGGTGCCGAAAATCGAATCGCAGCCGCAGTCATCGCAACCCGTCGCACCTCTGCCCAGCTTCGAACCCAAGCCGGTCACCGCGGAAATCCCGCTCGTCGCCGACCCGACCACAGGAGAGGTGCGCTGATGACCTGGATGATCTGCCTGTTCGGCGGCATCGGCGCCATGGCCCGTTATGTGCTTGACGTGTCGATCCAACGCAGCTGGAACCGTGACGGCAACCACAGCTTCCCCCTGGCCACGCTCGTCATCAACGGCGTCGCCTCCCTGTGCGCCGGCATCGCCATGATGTCGTACTATGCGCAGTCGGTGGATATGGGCACGGTAATGACGTTCGTTGTGGGGTTCCTCGGCGGATTCTCAACATTCTCGTCGGCGATCAACGAGGTGCTGTCGCTGATTCGCAAACGCCGTTTCGCCATGGCCCTGGGCTATGGCGCTGCCACGGTCGCGGTGCCGCTCGCCTGCGTGGCGCTCGGATTCGGCATCGCCATGCTGGGCGGCCACGCATAGCTGTCACCGGCTCAGCCTCGCGTAATTTTCACGTTACACGGGCGGTCATCGGGTAACGTTCAGGAAATCTGAGCGCAACCGCGCGAGCTGTTTCCTCTCCTACGTTGTGAAAACAACAAGAGAGGAAAAACCTATGACAGCCGTAACGTATCTCACACGGCATCGTCGACCGGGAATCGTCATACTCTGTTCGATTGTCGCCGTTCTCTCGATGCTTTTCGTACTCCCTCCCGCCATCGCGTCCGCAGCCGATTCCGGCGCGCAGGCCGTCGATGAATGCAATCCGACCGCCAGCAACGGCTGCGTCAACGGCATCCTGCAGGACGCCGACAAGAAGCCGATCGCCGACGTCACCATCACGCTGTCCGGCAAGGCAACCGCGGAAACCAAAACCGCGGCGGACGGCAAGTGGGCGTTTTCCGTTGCCGATGATGGCGATTACACCGTCACCATCGACGCATCCGTTGCGAAAGAGCACGGTCTGAAGGCAAGCAGCGCAACGGTGACGATCAGGAAAGCCAGCTTCGACAAGCAGCGCGGAGTCGTCCGTTTCGACCAAGCTGGCGATTCCACCGGCAGCGGCACGTCCGGCACATCTGGATCGACGGCGGCCACGCAACGCAAGGGGCGGTGCGACGCAAGCGAGATGATCGCAAGTGTCGCACCGCCCCTTTTGCGGGCGGAACGCGTGTGGAGTACATGCGGAGCGTGCGTGGAAGATGCGTGGAACGCGTCGTGAAACATACGTCGTTCACGGGTGAAAAAGTGGATTTTTCGGGGGAATTGAAGAGGGGGAGGGCGTCTTTCGTCAATTGATAGTTCATATTGTGCGGACGATTGCAAAGAAACGTTACAGATGCATGTAAAATAACACATAATATCGCGATTTGTAAGGAAACATCCCGACGATGCGGGGGAGAGGTGTTGGGCAATGGTCGGCATGCGTGACGTGGCGAAAGAGGCCGGGGTCTCGCTGAGCACGGTTTCGCTAGTGGTCAACAAGACGGGCTACGTGTCCGACGACATGCGCGCGCGCGTCAAAGCCGCCATGAAAGAGCTCAATTACGTGCCCAACGAGCTGGCACGCAACCTGTACAAGAACCGCACGAACCTGGTCGGCGTGATCGTGCCGACCATCCGCCACCCCTTCTTTGCCACCCTTACCGCGCATCTGCAACGCGAGCTGGCCGCGCAAGGACTGCGCACCATGCTGTGCTCCACCGCCGACGCGGAAAACGGCGAGGTCGAATACGTGGACATGCTGCGCCGTCACATGATGGACGGCATCATCGTCTGCTCGCACACCACCCATCCGAACGATTACTGGACGTCCATCCACCGCCCCATCGTCGCCTTCGACCGTGTGCTGGGCGGCGGCATCGCGTCGATCGGCTCCGACCATGAGCAGGGCGGCCGGCTCATGGCGCACATGCTGGTCAACACCGGCGCGCACCACGTGGTGATGATCGGCGGCCCGCGCGACCAGTTCTTCGATTTGGCGGCGCGCAATGGAGACAGCCCGGACGATTTCGACCTGCACAAGACAACGTTCCCGGCCGTCCGCTACTACCTTACGTTGGAGCAGGAGCTGAAAGCGGCCGGCGTGCGGTACGAGTACGTCGAAGCCGGCAATGTGGAGGATTTCCAAGGGTATAAGAACGCGGTGAATGCTGTGCTCAACAGTATGCCGGTGGACGGCGTCGATGCCGTGGTCAGCTCCGATATCGGTGCCGCGCTTTGCGTGCGCGAAGCGATGCGGAGGCATATTTCGATTCCGCGCGACCTGCAGATCATCGCCTACGACGGCACGTATCTGACCGACCTGGCCGGTATGAAAATGACCGCGGTGGCGCAGAATTTCGACAAAATCGCGCAGGTCGCGGTCGGCAATATCGTTCGTGCGATCGCCAAGGAAGGGGATGCCAAGGCAGATACGACAAGCGCCACGGGACGCAAGCCGTACGAGCCGGACGTGCTGATTCCCGTGACGCGCAAACTGGGCGATACCACGCGCTAAGCGGGCCGTATCGCCCATCATTGGACGGGCCGTTTTACCTGCTAAGCGGGTCGTTTCGCCTTATTCGTAATCGCCGGTCGGACCGATCTTCAACGCGTCCTCGTGCGTGCGGCCCGAATGGATCGCATCGTTGATCGCCTGGATCTCCGTCGCATCCACGGCAAGTGCGCGCCCGTCGATCGCGCTGATCGGAATCGACCATCCGCCGTGCGTCATGTACAGGCTGTCCGCTTCGCGCAGCTCGGCGATCGGCAGCTTCCTGTACTCCGCCTTCTTGCCCTCTTCGAGCGCCCAGGCGAACATTTCGCGCTGTGATGTGCCGTTCAGAATACCGATGCGCGGGTCGGGCGTGACGAACGTATCGCCATAGCGTGCCACAATCGACGAATTCGGGCATTCCATCGTGTAGCCGTCCTCCGTGAACAGAATCGCGTCGCCGACGCCACGGCGGGCGCATTCGCGGTGCACGGCGCAGTTGAACGCGTAGCTCAGCGTCTTCGCGCCGTTGAGCAGCCACGGGGCGCGTGCGGTGATGTCCGACGGGTAGCCGCGCGTCATCGAAGCCATGGTGATCGGCTCCAGCGAATGCAGCGTGCCCTTCGCGTCAAGGAAGATGTAGACGGTCGGCGTGCGGTCGGCCGCCTTGCCCACGCCGGTGTCCGGATCGAGACCACGGGAGACGATGATGCGCAGCATCGGACCGGGTTCCGGATCGTCATACTGGTCGATGACCAGCTGGACCGCGCGGGTGAGCGCGGGAATGTTCGGCTCGGGCATGTCCACCAGGCGGGCGGAATTGGCGAGACGCTTCAGATGGTTCTCCAACGAAACCGGGAAACCCTTCCATACCGTGGTCGCTTCGAAAATGCCGTCGCCACGCAGTGCGCACAAATCGAACGCGTTGATGATGGGGCTTTCCGGATCGACGAAACGAACCAGATCCGCGTCGGGCGCCACGCCTGCGCCTCCGAATAGCGTCTTGCCGTTACCGACTGCCAGAACGATCGAACTCATGGGAACCTCTCTTCCGCGCTCCGCGTCTTTTGATTGCCGCTTTATTGCTGTTGCGCTGTTGTGTTGCGTCAGCGTTCGCGTGCGTCTTCGGCGTCCAACCTAACCATGGTTTGTTTCCACTTGGCACCGCCAATTTGCAATGCGGAAACATACGCGTCATGAATCGCGCGGCTTCCGTAACGTTCGGCGACCAAGGTGAGGGAAAGCGACTCTGAACGTCCGTTTCTGCGGAATCTGATTTCGGGGTTCGTCGGCAGTTCGTTCGGAAAAGGCCGGACGGCGGCCGACGGGAAAGGTGAGCGCAATGGTGGATGGGATGTCCGATATGGGAACAACCGAACTTGGCGCGGCGAGCACGCCCGAACAGGCGCGCGCCGCGTTCCGTGACGGCCTGGTCCGCCCGACCTGCGGCATCGCGCAAGGCTACGCGCAGGCGAATCTGATGATTCTGCCCAAGGAGCAGGCATTCGATTTTCTGCTGTTCGCGCAGCGCAATCCCAAACCCTGCCCGCTGCTGGAAGTGATGGAGGCGGGCGTGCCGGTGCGGCACATCACGGCAGGCCGCAACGTGCCGATGTACGACACGTCGATCGAGTGCCGTTCGGCCGGCGCGTTCCATTCGACGATGGTCGTGTCGATGCGTGGCATTCCGTCTACGCAGGTGGCCGACGCATGCCGGATTTCCGGCTATTAACCGTCCGTGCACGGTGCCCCCGTATGTGTGGGCGACCCGTACGCGATCGGCATCGACGACATCATGCATCCCGACTATGGCGATGCCCCCGTGTTGGAGCCGGGCGATGTGCCGGTGTTCTGGGCGTGCGGCGTGACCCCGCAGGCCGCGGTGATGGCGTCCAAACCGGAATTCGCGATCACGCACGCGCCGGGGCACATGTTCATCACCAGCAAACGCGATTTGGAATACATGGTGTGAGGCCGAGCGGCAGGTTGCGGGGCGCGGCATCGACATCACCGAATGGACCGCGCCGCTGAGCCAGCTCACGCTGCTCGGCCTGCACACGATCGGCGTGGGCGACGGCGGCAACGAGATCGGCATGGGCCGTGTGGAGGACTACGCCATCGAAGGGGTGGTCGACCACGGAGAGAACATCGCCTGCACGGTGCCGACCGACCAGCTGGTGGTGGCCGGCACGTCGAATTGGGGCGCGCACGCGCTTGTCTGTGCGATGCGCGCGTTGGGCAGCAACGCCGTCGACCCGTATCTTGAACCGACGTGGCAGGAGCGCGTGCTGGACGTGATCGTCGAATACGGCGGCCTCGACGGCGTGCATATGACGAACGTGGCGACCGTCGACGGCCTCGAACCCGACCGTTACTTTAAGCAGGTCGGCCAGCTTACGGACTGCGCCCGCAGCTGAAGTCCTGTGCCCAAGGCTGAGGGCCCTGCGCTCGCGGCTGCCCCCGCATGTCCGTCGCTTTCGAATCGGGCGCCGGAGACATGCGCCGCGATTCGGCCGAAAGCCGGTTCGACACGCCCGAACACCGGTTGCGGTTTTGGTGTCGAGCCCCATTTTGCGGTAATATCGAACCGGTTCGACACAACCGTGGGAATGGCCGTAAGGACTCCCGCAAAGAATCTCGCAACGACTTTTTGGAACCGAAGGAGGCTCCATGAAAAACAAGGTGCAGCTCATCACTTACGCCGACCGCCTTGGCGACGGCACCATCAAGTCGATGACCGACATTCTGCGCACCCGCTTCGACGGCGTGTACGACGGCGTTCACATCTTGCCGTTCTTCACCCCGTTCGACGGCGCCGACGCAGGCTTCGACCCGATCGACCACACCAAGGTCGACGAACGTCTCGGCAGCTGGGACGACGTCGCCGAACTCTCCAAGACCCACAACATCATGGTCGACGCCATCGTCAACCACATGAGTTGGGAATCCAAGCAGTTCCAAGATGTGCTTGAAAAAGGTGAGGAATCCGAGTATTACCCGATGTTTCTGACCATGAGCTCCGTGTTCCCGAACGGCGCCACCGAAGAGGACCTGGCCGGCATCTACCGTCCGCGTCCGGGCCTGCCGTTCACCCACTACAAGTTCGCCGGCAAGACGCGCTTGGTCTGGGTGAGCTTCACCCCGCAGCAGGTGGACATCGACACCGATTCCGACAAGGGTTGGGAATACCTCATGTCGATTTTCGACCAGATGGCCGCCTCTCACGTCAGCTACATCCGCCTCGACGCCGTCGGCTATGGCGCCAAGGAAGCCGGCACCAGCTGCTTCATGACCCCGAAGACCTTCAAGCTGATCTCCCGTCTGCGTGAGGAAGGCGTCAAGCGCGGTCTGGAAATCCTCATCGAAGTGCACTCCTACTACAAGAAGCAGGTCGAAATCGCATCCAAGGTGGACCGCGTCTACGACTTCGCCCTGCCTCCGCTGCTGCTGCACGCGCTGAGCACCGGCCACGTCGAGCCCGTCGCCCACTGGACCGACATACGCCCGAACAACGCCGTCACCGTGCTCGACACGCACGACGGCATCGGCGTGATCGACATCGGCTCCGACCAGCTCGACCGCTCGCTCAAGGGCCTGGTGCCGGATGAGGACGTGGACAACCTCGTCAACACCATCCACGCCAACACCCACGGCGAATCCCAGGCAGCCACTGGCGCCGCCGCATCCAATCTCGACCTCTACCAGGTCAATAGCACCTACTATTCGGCGCTCGGGTGCAACGACCAGCACTACATCGCCGCCCGCGCGGTGCAGTTCTTCCTGCCGGGCGTGCCGCAGGTCTACTACGTCGGCGCGCTCGCCGGGCGTAACGACATGAAGCTGCTGCACGAAACCAACAACGGCCGTGACATCAACCGCCACTACTATTCCACCGCGGAAATCGACGAGAACCTTAAGCGTCCGGTGGTCAAGGCGCTGAACGCGCTCGCGAAGTTCCGCAACGAGCTCGACGCGTTCGACGGCACGTTCTCGTACACCACCGATGACGACACGTCCATCAGCTTCACCTGGCGCGGCGAAACCAGCCAGGCCACGCTGACGTTCGAGCCGAAGCGCGGTCTCGGTGTGGACAACACTACGCCGGTCGCCATGTTGGAATGGGAGGATTCCGCGGGAGACCACCGTTCGGATGATCTGATCGCCAATCCGCCTGTCGTCGCCTGACGGAAAATTTCTTGCGATTACGTACGGCCTTGCGATTGCGTTCCACCTTGCGGTCGCGCACCCGGTCCGTCGCACCCGGTCCGTCGGGCGGACGGCAGTGGCCGCACGTGTTGGTATCGTAAGTTGCGTTGAAGAATCGCCCGAATGCGCTGAAGCAATGCGTCCGGGCGATTTTCGTATGTGTCGCTCGTAGCGGGCGGGCGCATGCGTGGAGTATCGAAGCACATGAAACGCGACAAGCAGAAAACGCGATAAGCCAAGAAAACAGCAGATATGACCGAAGACAATCAGAATAACGAATTCAAACCGCAGCCGCTGCCCGGCCAGGTGTTCATCCGCCCGGGCATCGACGATCGCCCCGATTATGAGAAGACCCTGACTCCCGAAGCGAAGGCGGCCATGCGCCGGCTGTCGGTGCAGCAGCATCCGCGTATTCCGGAAGCGTCCAACGAGCGTCCGGAAACCCAGGCCGCGCGCATCGCATCGGAAGGTGGAGCGCCCCTAACCGCGGCCGCGCATCTTGACGTGGCTGTGCCGAACCTCGAATCGTCCTTCCTCGACCTGCGCGACCCGATGACCGCTCCGGACGGCACCAGGCCGACCGCAATGCAGGCCAACCGGCTCGTTGCGGGTTTTGCGCTTGGCTCAATGCTGCTGTCCGCTCCGATGGCGGCGTTCAACACGGTGCTCATTCCGCAAACCGTCAGCCGTTTGTCGGGAATCAACCGCGTCACGGATTTGGCGATGCTCGTCATCGCAGGTGCCATCATGACGTTCCTGCTGAACGCATGCATCGCCGTCGGTTCTGACCATTCCTACTGCCGGTTCGGGCGCCGTACGCCATGGATCGTCAGCGGCAGCGTATTGGCGGCTATCTGCATGGCGATTCTTTCCGTATGTGATTTTCTCCCGTGGGCCGTGTTCTTCTGGCTGGCCACGCAGGCCGCGTATGCGATGGCGGCCATACCGTTCGCCGCCGCGTTCGGCGAACGTGTGCCTGACAAGTTCCGCGACCGCGCCGATTCGTGGCACGGCAAGGGGCTGGCGCTTGGCCAGCTGGTCGGCGTCGCCGTGGCTGTTGCGCTGACGCCGCATGCCGGTGGCGAAGGTTGGGATGGCACTACGGGTTTCGCGATGCTGGTATTCGCGGGTTGGCTTGTCGTCGCGGCCGTCGTTACGCTGTTGATATTGCCGTTCGAAGGGGCCAGCAGCTACCTGCCGCGTAGGGATGTTGAGAAAGGCGATTTCTTCTCGCAATACCGTCCGCCGCAGAACGCGCCGAAGTTTTCTGTGGCATTCGCGGCCCGCATGTTCGCCGTTGCGGCCACAGCCGGAATCGCCGTATATCAGTGGTATCTGGCGCCGAATATCGTCGGCAATACCGATGAGGCCGGTTTGTTCGGCATTGCCGGTGCCGGATCGGTGGTTGTGGTCATGGCCATCTGCACGTTTGTCGGTGCTTTGATTGCGGCGTTGCTGCTTGGCCGCATCGTCAGCCTGTTTGGCGATCTGCGTATTCCGGCCGTCGCGTCCGCCGTGTTGTTCATGGTCGCTGCGCTGCTGCCGTTGCTGATGGACGACGGTTTCCTGGCGGTTGCGCTGTACGCCCTGCTTGCCGGCTTCGCATACGTGGTGTTCGATGGCGCCAGCCAAAGCTTGGATCTTGCGATGCTGCCGGATGTGCGTTCCGTGGGCCGATCGCTTGCCGCTTATAGTCTGGCCAATACGTTCGGCACGATACTGGGCGTCGCTGCCTGCGCCGCGGTGATTGTGGCGACCGGTGCCACCGTGCTGATCTTCGCTGTCGCCACTGTTTCGATGCTGTTGGCGGGTCTGCTGACATTGCGGTTGAAATCGCAACAATGACGGCGACTATGACAGTGCTAGATCGCCAATGATTGGAAAATAAAGCGAAACGGCGCGTCCACATAGTGAACCTTTAGTGGATAGGGGAGATGGACGCGCCTATGTTTACGGCTTAGTTCGAGCGGAAATCCCGCCCGGGGAAATGACTTTGCGAAAGGAGGTTCGCCACGATGAACGGAATGGTCGCACACGTACTGCTGTCCGCACGAATTATTATTCCGCTTTCGTTGGCGGACTGATTCGAGCATTGCGGCTTCAATCCCTCGCCAACGAAGGCAGGGTTTGAGGCGCGCATGGAATACACGTTGATGGCCCTGCATAATGCGGGGCCATTTTTGTTGCAGCCCACAAGGCAGACGCAGCGAAAACCTTTTGAAGCCGGCCGGCATAGCGCACAACAGAAAACAGAAAAACTACAAACAACATCGTTATCGGCGGAAGTTGGGAACCGGTAGCAGGACGTACAGGGAGTACATCAATGAGTACAGTCGAAGCGGCCGCTGGCAAAGCGCAGGCGATGGTCCGCGATTCGGTCAAAACCGTGATCGCAGCATCCATGGTCGGCACCGCCATCGAGTTCTACGACTTTTACGCATACGGCACCGCCGCTGCGAATTATTTCCCGAAGGTGTTCTTCGGAGACACCACCAATCCGACCGTCGCGCTGCTGGCCAGCCTGCTGACCTTCGCCATCGCGTTCATCGCCCGTCCGCTGGGCTCGTTGGTGTTCGGCCACTTCGGCGACCGTATGGGCCGCAAGACCACGCTGGTGGTCTCCCTGCTCACCATGGGCATTGCCACCTTCCTGATCGGCTGCCTGCCGACCTACAACCAATGGGGTGTCGCGGCCGTCGCCGTGCTGTGCCTGTGCCGCTTCGTGCAGGGCATCGGCCTGGGCGGCGAATGGTCCGGCGCCGCGTTGGTGGCCACCGAGAACGCTCCGGAAGACAAGCGCGCGCTGTACGGCTCCTTCCCGGAGCTGGGCGCCCCGATCGGCTTCTTCCTCTCGAACGGCACCTACTTCCTGCTGGAGACCTTCAACGACAATGACGCGATGCTTGCCTGGGGCTGGCGCGTGCCGTTCCTGCTGTCCTCCATCCTCGTGATCGTCGGCCTCGTCGTCCGCGTCCAGATGGAGGAGACCCCGATCTTCCGTATGGCCCAAGAGCAGAAGAAGGTCGTCAAGTCCCCGCTTACCGAAGTGTTCAAGAAGAGCTGGAAGGAAGTCATCCAGGCCACGTTCCTGGTGGCCGTCACCTATACGCTGTTCTACACGCTGGCAACCTGGTCCCTCGCTTGGGGCACCAAGACCGTCGAGCAGGGTGGTGGCAACCTGGGCTTCACCAACCAGGAGTATCTGCTGATGCTGATGATCGCTGTCTGCGTGTTCGCCGCGTTCATCGTGATCTCCTGCGTGAACGCCGACAAGTTCGGCCGCAAGCGCGTGATCATCATCTCCTCCTGCTGCCTCATCGCGTTCGCCCTGCTGTTCCCGTTCCTGCTTGATCCGGCGGTCGTCGGTCAGCGCAACTTCGCCACCAACCTGCTGTTCCTGTGCATCGGCTTCGCTCTGATGGGTACCGCGTTCGGTCCGATCGGCGCCTTCCTGCCGGAACTGTTCGACGCGAACGTGCGTTACTCCGGCTCCGGCATCGGCTACAACCTGGCTGCCATCGTCGGCGCGGCCTTCGTGCCGACCATCGCCACTTGGCTGTCCCATCATTGGGGCGTGCATTCCGTGGGCCTGTACCTCGGTGTGATGGCCCTGTGCTGCCTCATCGCGGTGTTGAGCTGCAAGGAAACGAAGAACGTCGACTTCACCAAGTGACGCCGACCGGCTTGCCGGGCTGCTTCGCTTGGGGTGGCTCGGAGCCTTAGAAAAAACGTTTGACGTGAATATAGCCACTATGTGAACGTCAACAGACATCATAAAGAAAGCGGTACTAGAACAGTTCCGCAGGAGAGGCGGAGTGGTTCCTCGGACACAATCCGGGGGGAGCAACATCCTAGGAATCACTCGCCGTGATAACAACCGAAAAAAGAATAGAAAATAGCGAGTTTGTTCGGAAAAAGCAAGTTCCGAATCGCAAAAAACAATAAAGGAGCGCCAATTATGGCAGCAACTATCTGGTACGAAAAGGACGCCGATCTGTCCGTGTTCGATGGCAAGAAGGTGGCCATCCTCGGTTACGGTTCCCAGGGCCACGCCCATGCGCTGAACCTGCGCGATTCCGGTGTCGACGTCGTCGTCGGCCTGCGTCCTACCTCCAAGTCCGTGGAGTATGCCAAGGAGCAGGGCCTTGAGGTCAAGCCTGTTGCCGAGGCCGTTGCCGAAGCCGACGTGGTGATGATCCTGCTGCCTGACCAGTACCAGGCCGCCGTGTACAAGAAGGACGTCGAGCCGAACCTGAAGCCGGGCGCTGCTCTGGCCTTCGCTCATGGCTTCAACATCCACTACGGCTACATCAAGCCGTCCGAGGACCATCCGGTCTTCATGGTCGCCCCGAAGGGCCCGGGCCACATCGTGCGTCGTGAGTACGCCGCTGGCCGTGGCGTCCCGGTCGTCGTGGCCGTCGAGCAGGATCCGGATGGCAAGACCTGGCCGCTGTGCCTGGCTTACGCCAAGGCTCTGGGCGCGCTGCGTGCAGGCGCCATCAAGACCACCTTCACCGAGGAGACCGAGACCGATCTGTTCGGCGAGCAGGACGTCCTCATGGGCGGCATCAACCACCTGTGCGACCTCGGCTTCGACGTGCTGACCGAGGCTGGCTACCAGCCGGAGATTGCCTACTTCGAGGTGTTCCACGAGCTGAAGATGCTGGTCGACCTGGCCAACGAGGGTGGCCTGAACAAGGCCCGTTGGTCCTGCTCCGACACCGCCCAGTACGGCGACTACACCTCCACCGTCATCACCGACGAGACCAAGAAGCGCATGCAGTACCAGCTCAAGCGCATCCAGGACGGCTCCTTCGCCAAGGAGTTCATGGATGACCAGGCCGCTGGCGCTCCGAAGTTCAAGAAGCTGCAGGAAGAGTACAGCCACCCGCACCTGGAGACCGTTGGCCCGAAGCTGCGCGCCATGTTCTCTTGGAACAACCAGACGGACGCCGATGCCGATATGGCCGAGTCCTTCAACGGCAAGATCGCTCGTACCCAGGTTCAGTGAGATTGCTTCGCTAGCTGCATAAGCTATTTAGCGAATTAGAAAGCGTCGCCCGCTTCGTGCGGACGGCGCTTTTTGCATATTGTCGTGCGTGCGACGGTTGCGTACGTTCCGGCATAACGAAAGGCCGCCACCCAACTTGGGCGGCGGCCTTCAATCGCAGTTAATGCGATTAATCGCAATGAATGCGAGACGTTACTCAGCCACGGGCGATCTTGCCGGTGAAAGTGGCCATGTCAGCGTCGTCATCCTTGCCGTTGTTCCAAGAGAACATGGCGCGCAGCTTCGGACCGACGGTCTCGATACGCACGTTGCCATATTCTTCCTGCAGCTGCTTGAACTTCGGAGCGCCAGCGTCCTGATCGTCGATGAACTCCTTGGCGAAGGAGCCGTCCTGGATGCGGCTCAGATGGTACTGCATGCGCTTGCGGCAGTCTTCGTTGATGACGGTGTTGGTGTAGTCGCCGTACTGGGCGGTGTCGGAGCAGGACCAACGGGCCTTGTTCAGGCCACCCTCGTTCATGAGGTCGACGAGCATCTTCAGCTCGTGGCAGACCTCGAAGTAAGCGATCTCCGGCTGGTAGCCAGCGTCAGTGAGGACCTCGAAGCCCATTTCAACGAGCTTGTTCACGCCGCCCATGAGCACGTTCTGCTCGCCGAACAGATCGGTCTCGGTCTCCTCGGTGAAAGTGGTCTTGATGGCGCCTGCGCGCAGGGCGCCCAGAGCCTTGGCGTAAGCCAGGGTGATGTCCCAAGCGTCGCCGCGCGGATCCTGTTCGACAGCCACGACGACCGGGACGCCACGGCCGTTGGCGTACTCACGACGCACGATGTGGCCCGGGCCCTTCGGGGCGACCATGAAGACCGGGTGGTCCTCGGTCGGCTTGATGTAGCCGTAGTGGATGTTGAAGCCATGAGCGAAGGCGACGGCGGCGCCCGGCTTGATGTTCGGTTCGATATCGTTGGCCCAGATGGTGCGCTGGTACTGATCGGGAGCCAGAATCATGATGATGTCGGCCTCGGCGGCGGCTTCCGGAACGGACTTGACTTCCAGACCCTGCTCCTTGGCGTGCTCGACAGACTTGGAGGTCGGGCGCAGGCCGACGACGACGTCGACGCCGGAATCGCGCAGGTTCAGCGCATGGGCGTGGCCCTGGGAACCGTAACCGATGATGGCAACCTTCTTGCCTTCGAGGACCGAGAGATCACCGTCGTTCTCATACCAGATTTGTGCAGCCATTGTACTTGGCACTCCTTTTGTGTAGTGGGGTGAACGCTTGGAAAGCGTTCGGGTTTCTACCATTCGCAGATGAAATTCGTGGTTTCGTGCATGGATTTTGTCCTGCAAACTGGGGTCCATCCTACCGGAGCGGCCGTTTTGGTACGTATCCAGTCCACAAAGTGAGCCGCGAAATCGTAAAAAATTCGTCGCGGCGCAATCGTGATACCTTTCCTGCGAAACCCCTACGGAAGCGACGTTTCGGGCCGTTGGAATGTTGTTTCCGTTGGGAATTGCGATTAAGCCCCTACCGAAGCGACGTTTCGATCGCTGAAAATGACGTTTGTGTGGGCAAGCATGTGCTTATTTAGGTGACGCTTCATGCATTTTGGTAGGAAAGTGGCTTAGGATAGGCACGTAGGATTGTTTGATGAGGAAGCTGAAGCAATGGTCACTGCGACGGGGATTGCGCCTGGTTCCGAAATGACGGCGCAGATGGAGCAGGTGGAGGAGCGTAATGTCTCGGGCGTGCTGCATGTCGCCGCGATTTTCGGCTCGCACATGGTATTGCAACGCAACAAGCCCATCGCGGTGTTCGGCGCATTGGCTGCCGATTGCGCCGGTATGGAGGTTGTGGCGGAAATACACGACTTTGACGGCTCCCTGATCGCGCAGGAACATGCTTATTCTTCGCAGAACGTGGTCAACGGCTTTTCGCAGTGGCGCGTGATGCTGCCCGCGCAACCGGAAGGCGGTCCGTACACGCTTCGTATCGTCGCGGGCAATGATGCCATCGAATTCGACGACGTGCTTATCGGCGAAGTGTGGCTCGCCGGCGGCCAAAGCAATATGGAACTTGAGTTGCGTAACAGCGAGCATGCCGACGAAGCACTTGAGGATTGCGCCGATCCGCTGCTGCGTTTCTACAATGTGCCCAAAACCGGTGTAATCAATCGCAATGCGGAAAATACGTCGAGCTGGCAGGAATCGTCGCCGGAAAACAGTGGCGTGATGAGCGCCGTCGCCTACTATTTCGCACGCAAGCTGCGCTCCGAACTCGACCCCGATCTGCCGGTCGGCATTGTCGACTGCTATATCGGCGGCACGTCGATCAGCTGCTGGATGAGCGAGGACGCACTCAATTCCAGCGATGCCGGCCGCGACTATCTGACGCGTTACCAGCGGGCGATCGCCGGCAAGACGCAACAGCAGTTCGAACTGGAAACCAGCGAATGGCAGTCGCAGATGGACGCATGGAACGCGGCTGTGGAAACGGTGCGTCAGACCAATCCGAACGCAACGAGCAGCGAGTTGAGCGAACAGTGCGGCACCTGCCCGTGGCCGCCGCCGCTCACCCCTACATCGCAATGGCGTCCGTGTGGCCCCTTCCACGCCATGCTGGAACGTATCATGCCCTACTCGCTGGCCGGTTTCCTGTGGTATCAGGGTGAGGAAGACGAGCAATACAGCGGTTCCTACCGCGAGCTGCTCGGCATGATGATCGGCGAATGGCGTGCGCTGTGGAGCGAAAATCTGCCGTTCCTCATCGTGCAGTTGCCGCAATGGATCAACGGCAAGACGGCTGCGGACGGCAACGATCCGATGCGCTGGCCGGTGCTGCGTGAGGCCCAATGGGACGCCGCGCAGTCCATAGACAACGTGTACGCCATCTGCACGATCGACTGCGGCGAATACGACAACATCCACCCGCTGGACAAGCGCACGCCCGGCGAACGCCTTGCCAATTGCGCGCTGCGGCAAATCTACGGCATGGATCGCGTTCCGGTGCACGGCCCGACGGTGCTGGGCTTCCGATGCGACCCGAACGGCCGCGTACGCCTGTTCTTCCGCTATGCGCACGGCCTGCATTTCGAAGGCACCACGCCCGGCGGCGGCGACGATGATTTCGATGGCCAGCTGCCGACTTTGGTGCGCGTGCCGGAACGTTCCGGCTTCGAACTGGCCGGTTCCGACGGTATGTTCCACCCGGCGACCGCCGCGATTTTCGTGGATTGCGACATCGATGATCTCGTCAATTCCAGAGTGAACGTGGTCGATTACAACGCCACGGAATTCGGCATTCCGATTAACAGCCGCAGCATCGGCACGATCACGCTGGCGACTCCGGATGTGCCGGAGCCGATGGCGATGCGATACGCCTGGCGCAGCTGGGGTCCGGCTCCGCTGTTCAACGACGACGGCCTGCCCGCGCAGCCGTTCCGTTTGGATTTGACCGACCATACCGCCCCCGTCGAGTCCGCCGAGCCCGTCACCCCCGACGGCACCGCTGACTGAGGCCGTCGGTCTGGTCGCGCCGGTCTAATCGCCCCGTCTAATCGCAAAAACGGCATTCCCATCCGGCTTTTGTTACCGTAACCAGCCGATTCGGGTAACAAAAGCCGGAAGAGGGGGCCGTTTTGTGTTTCTTGCGATTACTCAGCGGTTGCAGCAGTCGCGTCGACAATCACCGCCGCGTCCTCGCCACGCTCGCTGCCGGACTTGCCAAGCGCAAGCTGGGCGGCGGCGAACAGCACCGCCAGCCAGATGACGCCGGCGATCACGGCGATGCGATAGCTTGCGGAGAAGCACATGAGCACCACGACCAGCAGCATGAACGCGATCACCACGTACGGCGTCACGTTGGCGAACGGCAGCTTGAACGCGATCTTGTCGAGCGCTTCCTTGCCCTTCAGCCCCTTAAGTTCGGCCGGGCCATCGCCAGCCGCAACCATGCGACGGAACTTGATCTCCGTGATCATGATCATGATCCAGTTGATCGCAGCCGCGATCGTGGCGATCGACATCAGGTAATTGAACGCGAATTCCGGCCATACGAACACGACGACAACGGCAATCGCAATAATTATCGCGGAAGTGATAACACCCCCAACCGGCACGCCTTTCTTGCTGAGCTTACCCAGGTAAGCCGGCGCGTTGCCCTGCTTTGCCAGCGAATACAGCATGCGGGAGTTGGCGTACAGGCCGGAATTGTAGACGCTCATCACAGCGGTCAGGCACACGAAATTGAGGATGCCGGCGGCCGCGTGCACGCCGACGGAATCGAAGATCTGCACGAACGGGCTGGAATCGCCGTCGATCTTGCTCCACGGAATCACCGCCATGATCACGCCGAGCGCGCAGATGTAGAAGACGAGAATACGCCAGATGATGCCGTTCGTGGCCTTCGGAATGGTGGTGCGCGGATTCTCGGTTTCGCCGGCGGTGATGCCGATGAGTTCGGTGCCGCCGAAGCTGAACATCACCACGACGAGCGCCATCAAGAGGCCCGTCCACGTGCCGTCGGCGTTGCGGGTCATCAGGCCGTGCGGCAGGAATCCGCCGTCCACGGTGAACCAGTTGGCGAAGCTCGCGCGAATGCCCGACGCGGTCGGCACGTTGGCGATCACGACATACAGGCCGCCGAGAATCATGGCCAGCACGGCCACGATCTTGATGATGGCGAACCAGAATTCGAATTCGCCGAACTTGTTCACGCCCATGAGATTCAGCGCCGCGATGGCCACGAGGAACACCGCCGCCGACACCCACTTCGGAATGTTCGGGAACCAGTAGTTCACGAACGAGCCGACCACGGCAAGCTCCACCATGGCCACCAGCACGTAGTTGAACCAGTAGTTCCAGCCGGAAATGAAGCCCGCTCGCCGTGACCAGTAGCGCGTCGCGTAGTAGCTGAACGCGCCAGCCTTCGGATCCTCGACCGCCATCTCGCTCAGAGCGCGCACGATCATGAAGATCGCGAGACCGCCGACGAGGTAGGCGAGCAGAATGGACGGGCCGGCCAGCTGAATGGATTCGCTGGAGCCGTAGAACAGGCCGGTGCCGATGGCGCCACCCAGCGCGATGAGCTGGATATGGCGGTTTTTCAACGATTTACGGAGCGTCGGCGGAACCGGCACGTCGTCGGTTCCACGCGGCTTCTTTGCGGCGGTGACGTCGCTCATGGAGATTTCCTCTTCTCTGTTTCCTTGCGATTGCGCGTTGTGCGTTGCGCTCGCTGCTTGCGTTGCGTGCTGTTGCACGCTTGCATGTGCTTGTTTTGCTTGCTTTTTTGCGATTCGCCCTTTGTGAGGGAACGTTTCCGATTGTAGCGGGAAGCGGCGGGCAAAGTGTTGGTTTGTTCGTTCCGGAATGTCTGGTTTGCTTAACGGGTTGTTTGGTTTAGAAGTTCGATTCGCGCGATTGCTGTGCGATTCGAACGCGCGATTTGGACACGTGTTGCGGATGTGCGGTTTGGCGCGTCTTTCCAAGCTTCATGGTGTTCAATGGAATGAGGGGCTACGAACGGAGGTCGACATGGCATTCGTCAAGGACATGCTGCGAATGTGGGCGCATTCGTGGAAAAGATTCATTTCCATCGCCATGATCACGTTGCTCGGTGTGGCCGTGCTCACCGGCATTTACGCGGGCTGCCGTGACGCGTTCCGCAGCACCGACCGCTTTTTCGACGCGCAGGGCCTGCACGACGTCCAGGTGCTGTCCACCGCGGGCCTGTCGAACGGCGATATCGCCGCGTTGCGCAAGGTGAACGGTGTTGCGAAAGTGCAGGCGGAACGGTCGCAGGAAGTGACGTTCGATTTGGACGGCCGCAAGTCGGCGACCATGCAGGAAATCGGCACGAACGGCATCGACCAGCCATACTTGCAGGAAGGGCGCATGCCGAAAAAAGCCGGCGAAATCGCGGTAACCCGAAAATTTATTCGCGATTCGGGCAAGCATATCGGCAGCCGCCTCACCGTAACCCCCGAATCGGCTTCCTCCGATACTTCCGATGCTGATAATTCCGGCACTGATAATTCCGGCACGAATGAAACGAACGGCACGGACGAGGCGCCGAGCTTCCCGACCAAGCTCACCATTGTGGGCGTGGTGCTCGATCCGCAGAACCTGAGCAACCCGGACGGCTACTCCGCCATGACCTCGTTCCGTTCCACCGCCACCACCGACTACACGTTCTTCGCGCCGTCCGATGGCGTGACCGGCACCCTCTACACGTCCGCCACGCTGCTCGTCAAGGGCACGGCCGCCGAAAGCACGTTCGACGAATCGTACGAAAACACCGTCAAGCAGGTGACCGACCGCATCGACGGCACCGTGAAAACCGACCGCCAGAAGGCCCGTCGGCAGGAACTGCTCGGTGCGGGCAACAAGAAGATCGTCGACGCGCGTGCGGAAGCCGACAAGAAGTTCGCGGACGCGCAGTCGCAAATCGACGCGAATCGGCAGCAATTCAACCAGCAGGTCGACCAGATTGTCGACATGCAGGCAAGCGCGGCTGCTGCGGGAGCTGCGACAAACGGCGCGAACGCAGGTGCGGCGGCGGCCGCAGGTGCAACTACCCCCCAACTTGACGAAACCACGCGTGAAACAATGCGTGAAACCATCATCGCCGCTAGTCCCGAACTGACGCAAGCCAAGCAGCAGCTCGACCAGGCGCAATCGCAATTGAACGAGCAGAAGGCAAGTACCGAACAAACGCTGAAAACCAAGGAAAACGAGCTGAAAACCAGCATTCCGCAAGTGCGCTGGTATGTGCAGGACCGGCAGTCGCTCGGCGGGTTCAGCGCGCTCAAATCCGACCTCGACTCCATCCAATCGCTTGGCAACGCGTTCCCGATTGTGTTCCTGCTGGTGGCCGTGATGATGAGCCTGACCGCCATGGCGCGCATGGTCGAAGAGGACCGCTCGCTCATCGGCACGTACGTGGGGCTCGGCTACGGGCGGCTGGCGGTCGCGTCGCGCTACCTGCTGTTCGCGTTGCTCGCCTGCCTCATCGGCGGCGGCCTCGGCCTGATCGCCGGCTTCCTTGGCATTCCTGCGTTCCTGCTGGTCGTATTGCAAGGCATGTATGTGATGCCCGGCCTGCGACTGGAATACGACTGGCTGTACGGCTCGCTCGGCATCGCGCTGTTCGTGGTCGGCGTGCTCGCCGCCACCATCTACGCGTGTGTGCAGGAGATGCGCATGACGCCCGCCGCGCTGATGCGTCCGAAAGCGCCGCGCGCCGGCTCGCGCATTCTGTTGGAACGGATTCGGCCGGTCTGGAATCGCATCGGCTTCCTCGGCAAAGTGACCGCGCGCAACATTTTCCGCTTCAAGTCGCGCCTCATCATGACGGTCGGCGGCGTCGCCGGCTGCACCGCGCTGATCGTCTGCGGCCTGGCCATCAACGACACCGTCGCCGACCTCGGCATCAAGCAATACCGCGACATCTACCAGTACGACCTGATGGTGGTTTCCGACGATTCGGACGCGTCGGCGATGCGCACGAAAGTCGCGTCAGACGGGCGCGTCACGTCATCGCTTGACGTGCGCATAGAGTCGGGCGATTTGACGGTTGCGGGCAGTGGCGACGGTGACAGCGGCAAGGCCGGCAGCAGCGGCAGCGAAAGCATCCAGCTGGTCGCGGTGCCGGAAAAGCATCTGTCCGATTTGGGCGAAATGGTCACGTTGCAGCCGGTCTCGTCCGGCATACTGGGCACGTCCGGCGTCGGCAAAACCGGTTCGCTGAAACTCGATGACGATGGCGTGATCGTCGCGCAGTCGGCGGCAAGCGCGCTGGGCGTCAAGGCCGGTTCCAAGGTGCGACTGACCAACGGCGACGGCGTGCAGGCGACGGCGAAGGTGAGCGCGGTGAATCGCAACCTCATCGGCTCGGATGTGTATGTAAGCGAAACCTACTACGCCAAGCTTTTCGACTCGAAAGACGCGAAGAACACCAAGAATTCCAAGAGTTCCGAGGATTCCGAGGCTCTGACGTGGAACGCCATGCTCGCCAAGCTTTCCGGCTCCGACACTTCGCAAACCGACTATGCGGAATCGCTCGAAGAGGACAGTTCGGTGATGAAGGCCGTAAGCTGCGCGCACATGGCCGACAGCTTCAAATTCGACCTCATGGGCGCGGTGGTGGCGCTGATCGTGGCGCTTGCCGGCGGTCTGGCACTGGTGGTGCTGTTCACGCTCGCCAATACGAACGTGTCGGAACGCGTGCGCGAGATGGCCACGCTCAAGGTGCTTGGCTTCTTCGACCGCGAAGTGCACCATTACGTGAACCGCGAGATGATGATCCTCACCGTCATGGGTGTGATACTGGGCCTGCCGCTCGGCCGGCTCGTCGGCGGCATGCTGACGATGGCGCTCAACATGCCCTCGTTGTATTTCGAGGTGGAGGTCAAGCCGCTGAGCTACGTGATCGCGGCCGTGGCGACCATGGCCTTCGCGCTGCTCGTGCAGCTGTTCGTCAACCCCGTCCTCGACCGCATCGACCCCATCAGCTCCCTCAAGTCCGTGGAGTAGCGCCCCTCCGAAGCCCTCTCAGTTCTTCGGGTAGCGGTAGTTGTGGGGGAGTTGGGTGGTGAGCTGCGGGTCCAGGCCGAGTTCCTTGAGTTGGCGGTCGATTTCGAGGCGCGCACGTTCCACAAGTTCGGCGCGACGGCTGTCCAAACCGTTCAGCCCCTCCTGCTTTTCCAGCGATTCCAACATCTCCGCCATACGCTTGAGCCGGTCCTGATGGTGCAGCAGCGCACGCACCTGTGCATGTTCGCGTACGATCGTCCGCCAATCGGATGGCGTGTGCGCAATCTCCCGAACCGCGGTGACCGGATGCACGTCGGCCACCTGATATGTAATCGAGCCGAGCAGCGGCATTAGGAACACTGTAATCGCGCCGGCTGCGACCAGTGTCGACGCGGTGTCGCTTTGCATGGTGCCGACCTTCACCGCCAGCGACGTGACGGCGACGATGATCGGCAGCGCGGTCGTGCAATACAGGGCTACGGTGACGCGATGATGCGATGACAGCGGATTCTCGCGTTTGTCGAGCGACAACGCAACATATACGGGCACCGCGCGAATCAGCATGAGCATGACGATGAACGCGACGAGCAGTGCGGGCCGGCCTGCCACGGCGCGCACGTTGATCGCGGCGCCTGACACCACGAAGAACACAGGAATAAGGAAGCCGTAGCCGACGCCTTCCAGTTTCATTTCCAGCGACTTGCTGCCGTCGGGGATGATGTAACGCAGGATGAAGCCTGCGGCGAACGCGCCGAGCACCGCGTCAAGTTCGAACAGTGCGGAAATGGTGACAAGGAAGATGAGCAGGAATGTGGTCAGTCGCATGAGCGTTTGCGATGACGTGTTCGCGTTTTCCGTAAGGAAACGGTACAGGCGATGGCCGGTTTTCAGTGCTTTCGTAGGTAGCATCGCGCACAGTAGGCAGATGGCGAGGAACGCGCCGAGCACGAGCATGGTCTGCCAGCCGGTTCGGGTGGATAGCAGGATGGCCATGGCGAGGATTGGGCCGAGTTCGCCCCACGTTCCGTACGAGATGATGGCGTCGCCGATGGGGGTGCCTTCGAGGCTGCGTTCCTTGAGAATCGGCATGAGCGTGCCGAGAGCGGTGGTGGTAAGTGCGATTACCGTGGCGATGCCGTTGATGCCTTGCTTGGTGAAGAACGGAAGGAATGTCACGACCAGCCAGGCGAGGCCTAGCGTGATTCCCCATGTAAGCAGTCCGACTTTGCCTTGATGTCCGGCGAGTCGTTTGGGGTCGATTTCGTAGCCGGCGAGCAGGAACAGGAACGCCATGCCGAGCTCGTTCAAGAGTTTCACGGCGTCGTTCACTTCGATCACGCCCAGTCCGTACGGGCCGAGTGCGGCTCCGGCGGCGAGCAGCAGTACGGTTTGTGGAATGAACCTTCCCGGAATCAGCTGCGCCACAATCGGGCTGACGGCCGCCACCGCCATGATGATGGTCAGGGAAACAAGCTCTTGCGTCATGTTTCCAGCCTAGTGAGTCTGCGTGACGGTGCTCGGATACGCGGTGACCCCCATGACGCGCTGGGGGTGAGGTTAAGTTTTTGTTAATTTTATGGGGGAGGGGGTTCTATAAGCTTTTATTATCCGTGGAAAATGGCGGAACTGTTTTGTTTGTAAGCGCACTAGGTAGGGTGCAAAGTCCGTCCGGAACGCCATATAATGTCCCTGTACTAGGTGGTTCAAGGGGGCTTAAACTGATGGCAGGCATTTTGCGAGGGGGCACGTGCGGCGGGTCGAGAAGCAGCGGGTCGCAAGATACACGCACCTACGTTCCGCCGACGTTCGCCGAGGCGACCGATGTGTCCGAAGAGATTCGCGAGCGTCGCGCCGACGTGGGTAGATCCATTGCCCTGCGTGTGCTTGCGGCGGTGCTGATTTTCTCCGCAATCGGCATTGGTTTTTTCCCGAAAGTGCTGCAATACCAGTCCGCGCAAAAGCTGGCGAGCACGTCCGCCCGTTCCGAGCAGAGCGTCGCGGGCTGGCCGTATCCGCAGGCCGACGAGGCATTCGCCGCAGCTGGGGCGTACAACAAGCGTCTCGCCGAATCGGGGCAGCCGGTGATTGGCGAGGCTGAGGATCCGCTCGCCGAGTTGTACAACAACAATCAGTCCGACTCCAGCGACGGTTCCGGTTCCAGCTCGACGGGCGCAGGCGCCACTGGCGATGGTAACAAGGATTCCGCTAGCTCCAAAGACGCGGAATACCAGCGTTTGCTGGATACTGGCGATGGCGTGATGGGTTCCATCCGCATTCCAAAGATTTCTGTAGATTTGCCGATCTACCATGGCACGTCGGAGCAGACGCTTGCGTCCGGTGCGGGGCATTTGTATGGCAGTAGTCTGCCGGTGGGTGGCAAGGATACGCATGCGGTGATTACCGGACATCGGGGTTTGGTTGAAGCCTCAATGTTTACGCGTTTGGATGAGATGCGGGTTGGTGATTACTTCTATATCGATGTGATGGGCCATACGCTTGGCTATATGGTGGATCGTATTACCGAAATCGAACCTAACGACACATCGCAATTGAAGATTACCTCTGGCGAGGATCGGGTCACGTTGATGACATGCACTCCGTACGGTGTGAATACGCATCGTCTGTTGGTTTCGGCATTACGTTCCGCCATTCCCGAAGAGATTCCCGCGGAGGATGATGCGGCAAAAGATGTGCGTGTGATTGCGGGCGTGGTGTCAGCTGCCACGTTGCTGGTCGGTTTGTTGTTGGTTTGGCTGCTCCGCTGTCCGTGGCATGTCCGTAGGCATGCCGCTTGGTGGCCAAAGCGCAACTAGGGGTTGATGGCGTTAATGTTGCACTTGACAGATGCTTTTTTGTCGGGGAAAATTCTGAAAGAGACATGACAACGTTTGCTTATAGTTTTTGCATCGCGATTTACGGGGGCAAGAATACTCTAGAATCGCGATGATATGTGCGATTTCAAGGAAAGTATATCCCCTTGATTACCTCGTTGGGAGGGTATGTATCCCTCTGTTTTTCTCCTTAAGGTTTAGGCAACGAAGCGATTGTCGGACGGTATGTGAAGCGAAGACGCATCAAATATACCGGTCGAAGGAGGAAGGTATTTCCCCGATCGCTTAACGGTACAAGGGGGTAGGCGTATGAGACACGTCTTTGAGCGAAACAGGGCGAGGGGCACAGGTCTGTTCACGCGTCGTGTCATTGCGGCCGTCGCGACGGTCGCAATGCTCGCCGGCGTGGGGTGCGTCACTGCTTCGTCAGCGGCGGCGGAAGATGCCACGGGAGCCTTGGAACAACAAATCGAGCAGCCGGTATTGCAAGAATCTGGGCAAGAGGATTCACAGCCGGTGGAACAAAATTTGATGGTGGGAGAAGAGCAGCCGTCAGAGCAAGAGCAGCCGTCAGA